>NZ_JAMHFY010000025.1 GCF_023897015.1 Desulfosporosinus nitroreducens
AAATCATTGAGGAAAAACAGTCCTCTTAACTTATATATAATTTTGGAGTTTAGCGACAACTAATTTGACAAATACCGTTCCACAAGTTGCGCTCTACAGCGGCCACAATGCTACTCAGAGAGACGGATAACCTGGCCTTGGTGCAAGATTTACCTAAGGCATAGCGATCCAAAGACTCCCACACTCTCTACCTATGACGACAGAAGACCAATATTGGCAACAACCCGGGAGTTCAGATGATGAACCCGAATAACAGGGCTTTTGCCCTCTTCCGCTCTATCCTTGCTACGGTTTCTGAACAAATGTTGCTTGAGGGCGTAACTGTGACCTAATAACCTGCTTTAATCAAATTCTTGCCAAGATTATCGAACTTCAAGGAAAGGTGAAGAAGGAATTAAAAAGCAAAAAGTAGAAAGTTACATATAAAAAATTGGAAATAGGAACACGAGGGTGAATGAAATGAACGAAGCACTTTTTGACCACGTTGCTACACATTATGATTCCTGGTATGATACTGAGCTTGGATCAGTCTCTGATCAAGTTGAACGCCACCTGGCCCAGTCCATGTTTAAGGCACCGGGTCCCAAGGTTCTTGAGATCGGATGTGGTACTGGACAATATACGAGCTGGCTTGTGCAAGAGGGATATGAGGTCACTGCTGTCGATATTTCCGGTGAAATGATGGCTCTGGCCAAAAAGAAACTAGCGGCGATTGAGGTAAACACCGCAAAAGCTAAGCCTGTTTACTGGTGGCATGCTGATATTACAGAAATTCTGGATCAACTTGAAACCTATGATGGGATTTTTTCCATGACCGCCTTTGAATTCGTACCTGAACCGGAAAACGTCTTGAGAAAACTTTTTAGTCGGTTAAAGCCCGGAGGCTGTATGATGATCGGACTCATCGCTGGTATGACTGCCTGGAGTGAATACTATGGGGAGACAGCTCGTAACAAGCCCACTTCTGTCTTTGCCCGCGCTGCTCTTTATACCAAAGAGGAAATAGGTTCCTGGCAAATCGGTGTACCTGCCGAAATTGGAGAATGTCTTTTCTTCCCTCCAAATGTTCAAACAACAGCTGAGGCCCTTTCTCTCGAGGAGAAAAGAGAAGGAAATCCTGGGTTTGTGGTGGCAAAGTGGGTAAAGGGCTGAGGAAATTGCCGAGTCAATCACTTCCACCCGCTCAGCGGGTGGTTTGCTCTAGCCCTATAAGAGCGGGGTACAGGCTGAGCCTAAAGGCTTACTGAAAGTTCCGCCAATCGCACTCCGCCCCGAACTACCTCTAAAGGGGTTTTGGGGCTATTTTTTTTTTGTTCTTTTCTACTGACTCACCCGTAAACGGGTAAACACCGTAGTTGTAATTGAGCATAATCTCGATATAATCAGGAGAGCCGACTGGATTATCGACATGGGACCGGAAGGGATTTACATTGTTGTGGGTGAATCATTTATTGATGCATACTATATTTAGAGGTACAAAGAACTTCCTATTATAAAACATGATTCAGGATATACATGAGCAGTTATTAAAGAAATAAGAAAGTGGGAATGTGTAATGAGTGAAGATCAGAAATGCCCTATATGCCCGAAATGCGAGCAGGAGTATGATAATGCGAATTCTAAAGAAGAATTTAATGTCTGCCCAAATTGCGAAACGATGGAAACACTAAAAATTTACGCAAAGCACCTAGTCCAGGGAAAATAATATTAAATTGATCCATTTTACCAGTTGACTAAATGCTTATAAATAGCCGCTTCATAAAGGTTCTCTTGATTACTTTTCGGCGATCATTTTTAGATTGTAACAGCAAAAGAAACATCATTAAAATTACAAAACACCCTCCACTCCCGTTACGCCGCGAGTTTAGGTGGAGCAATAAAAAGAACGGCGGCCGCCACTTCTCGCCTAACTTGTGGCAAGACAAACTAAGCGCCAGCATATACCAGCGCATCGAATCTTACTTTTTTATTTTACTGTTCTGCTCCATTAATGGCAGTATTCCAAATAATCCCCACCTTGCTCCGGTGAGGATTAATAATTTACTCAATTTTTTTGACCTACAGTACGCAGGAATAGTTTTTGACCACGGCAGTCGATCGTCTAATGCGGTTTTATCTTTCGAATTTATATTTGGAAGCTTCTCGAATATGTAGCTGAGATAATGAAAAGGATAACCAACCCTATTTGCCCTTCAAGCCACATTTCGTCATCAGAACTATACTCTCAGCGTGCCCTGTCACGCCAATAGAGCTATATTAAATATAGTCATTTTGCTGTGACCACGGTGCTCTATAACGATGCAAAAGCTATATTTTTTAAAACCTATTTTTTGTTCAATCTTCCATAATACTCTATTTGATTGTTTACTTCCTCTTCATCAAATCCGAGTAACTCAAGAAAATAATGATGTTGCAAGGGCGAATGCTTTTCAAATTCGGAATGCCATTCGTCCGACGTTTCTCTATTTATACCTGCCGAATTCAATATTGTAAGCCATGTGCTTTCATCAATACGCTTTAAATTTTTATATAAAATACTGTTTTCTAATAATTTAATAATTACATCTTGTTGTTTTTTTACCACTTCTATTTCTTTGTTCAGTTCTCCGAGTCTCTTCAAAAGTAGTGCAGTAACCTCCAAATCTTCTGCATTTAAAAGATTTGCAATTTCAGCTAACGGCACTCCAGCTTCCCTGAAAAGCATTATTTTTTTCAATCGTTCCATATCTGCATCACTATACAACCGGTACCCTACCTCATTCCTAGCGGAAGGTTTGAGAAGGTTAATTGAGTCATAATATAATAACGCACTCCTGGAAATCCCAAATCTGGCTGCAATTTTGCTCACGGATATTACCATAAACACCTCATCATTTCTTTATTTAAGTATATTCTATAACTTTTTTCCAGGTCAACAGCCAGTTTATCTAATTAAACAGAAACACCAGTACTCTGTCTATTAAGCATGAATAAAACAAGACCCAGAGTTATAGTTATAATTCCACAGAACATCAACAATTGTCCATACTTGAACCAATCTAACAATACACCAAATATAAGCATCGCAACGGGGTAAGTAAAATTACCTACTGAGCCTATTATGCCGAAGACCCTTCCTGCCATTGCATACTCAACATTTTTCTGCAGAATGGCACGATAGCAAGTGCTAATGACAACAACTGCGGAGCTCATTGAAAAAAATATGAGGAAATATGGAAATACATCACGAATACCCAAATTGCTTAAAATGCCGAATAACGCATAGACCAGACCGATAAAGCAGATGCCTCCGTACATGAATTCCTTTTCCTTGTTGTTTATACTCGTCAAGCTCAGTAAAAAACCTGTTAAAATAACACCTGTCCCATAAAAGGATTCAATATATCCCAAGTTTTGTGCCCCGTTTCCCTTCAAAGTCACAGCAAATACAGGCATGATTACCTGAACGGAACCCACGAAAAAGTGTAAAATAGCAATAACAGACACGATCAAGATTATACTCCTGTTTTTGAAAATGTATTTATAGCCGTCAAAAATATTTTCTCTGATTCTTTTCTTTAAATGCTCCGCTCTCGTAAGAGGTTTAATAACAAGTAAGGTTGCAAGAAGCGCTGCAATAAAAAAAGATAAGGCATTAAATGAAAAGATAAAACCATACCCTAACCAGACTGCACAAATACCGCCCAGTAACGGCCCTGCGACAAGCGCAATACCGCCAATAAACTGGCTTTTCGCATTGGCCTTGCTCAGCTCGTCTTTCTCTACTATCTGCGGAATAATCGCCTGAACTGTAGGATCGAAAAACGCAGAACATATGGAAAGTATTACCTGGGCAGCTATGATTATAAGCATATTCAATGCACCTGCATAATATGAAACAGCCACCGCGGAAACAACAAGTCCCCTGATAATGTCCGTATTAACCATGAGTGTTTTTCTGTTAAAAAAGTCAATAATACCCCCGGAAAAAAAGCCGGTCATGATCGCGGGTGCCATGGAGAAAAACAACACAATGCCCATCAGCGATGGGGAGTGCGTAGTCTGAAGAACCCAGTAGGCAAGTGCAAGTGAATAGAATTTATCTCCAATCTGCGAAATGAGCTGGCCGCATAATAAAAGGAAAAGATTATTATTGATATTAATTTTCTTCATATTGACCTCCTGACGATTTTCTAATAATTTTTTTATTTATAACTATAAACTATAAAGCCATAGACAGGTCAATCAAATAATCCAAGTAAAAACAATAAAAGCCAGACCTTACGATCTGGCAATACAAATGCAATATATTTCCCTGTACGCTTCTAACTATAAAAAGACTATACCCCTTCTCAAACCCGCTCATACCAAGGCCTTCGCTTAACCCCGATATAGCACAACCACGCACTCCACGTGCCTTGAGGATACAAAAAAGATGCCGCTTGAAGCTGGTAGCCCCTTGCGGTGAAGTATCCATTTGTCTTTACACTACTGGATGTTTGGGTGATGTTCCCCAGACATCATATTGTTGTTTGCAACACGGGTTGTTTCCTGGCAGAACATACCGGTTGTTGGAAGCTGAAGTCTCTCTGGTTGAGATTTGCCATGATCGATTAAAATTGCGTTATAGCTTTCCATATTCGCTAAAACCAGCAGTTAATTTAAAGTTGCATAATCTCGGATATTTCTGTTTTTATAAGGATTCCCTTCTCGCCATTAAAATTTCCTTTTTACCTTAAAGCTGAATATCCGTCTTCGGAGCCGAATTGGTTTCGATTGTCCATGTCAAAGCTTTCCCGTTTTTTAGTCTGAATACGATAAAAGAATTATAAAAATCCTGCAAGCTGCCGCTTTCCTTCCATGGTTTCAGAAATTTACGTGACGGGTGCTCAGATATTTCTTCCTTCAATGCATTATCATTTACTATCTCAAGCTCTCCTCTGACACGAACCTGGATGTTCCTTTTAAAGTCATTGAAGCAAAGCTGAACCTTTGGATTTTTCACAACTTGTTTGTACACATCCTTAAATGCACCCGTGTGAAAGACAATACCGGATTCATCCGCCTTATACAAATATTTGAACACAAAAAACGGTGGATTAGCGATCCACCGTTTTTCAAAATGATTTAAAGTTGTTTTATATACCACTACCATGGCCTGGCACTAATTTTATTTATGAACCGAAGACTTTTTAAAATATTTTAGTTCGATTATGGCCTTAGTCTGTAAAGTATAGCCCGTCGAAAACCTCACCGGCCGGAATACCCAGTTCCCGTACCTGTTGGAATCCTTCGACAGAAAACCATCCTTTTACGCCGTTCGCGGTAGTTGCATAACACCATTCCTTGTCATCACTGCCCACCAGCAGCAATTTATCTCCGGGTACCACACGAACCGCCACCTCTTGACTGCTCGGAGCTGTGTAGAGGGTCAGCGCTTTTTTGACTGTTACGTATTGTTCCTTGAAGGTTGACAGATAAAGCGGTTTTGCCACGTGTTCCAGCACATGCTGCTCATTGATGCGGTATTCATCGTCATAAAACCATGTTTGAAGTATCTGAAAACGCGTCTGGGCCATTACTTTCCCGTCTCCGGGCAAGCGGCTGTAAGTTCCGCACAGGCCCTGAACCTGGCCCATCTCGATGATCTTCCCGCCCCCATAGGCATAAAAGGTAGTTCTATAATCTTCACTGGGGCCATACTCCTGAACCACAATTTCCTTTACGCCGTCCATAATGTCCAGGTCGACAATGGAAAAACCCTCTTCCACATTCGTACCGCTGCCATGGACGGCGGCACCGTTAATGGTCAGGGTGAAATCGCTTCCTTCCGACAGGCTGTACCGGATTTCTTCCGGCTTCCCATCCCCATCCAGGTCAAAGCGGGCATATTTCCCCAGGGGCAGTCCCTGGCTTTTTGCCGGTTCCTTCCGTACTGCTTCATATCTTTCAATCAAGTCCACATTGTCTTTTTCAATGTCCGAGATTTCATTATTGAAAGCTGCATTTTTCGCATACCAGCTTTTAGCTCCGAAATACTTTTGCAATCCCTCATCCTTAAAGATATAGCCATGTCTGGCGAAAATTTCATTTCTGGCAAGATATAGCAAGCGGTAATCCAGGTTACGGACATTTTCCTCTGTCAGCCGGGTTGAATCGCTGTCCTTAAATATATAGCCTTCCTCTGCAGCCTCCGCTTTGTCCCCTTGTCCGCTTCCCGCATCGGCATTCATTCCTGCCGATATGCCGGCCGGGCTTTCTCCCGTCTGCAGACCGTTTGTGTCGGTCTTTCCCCCGCAGGCCGTCAGCCACAGTAGACTGGTGCAGCAGATGCAAGCCAGTACCCCCAGGGTTTTCTTCATCCCTTTCATCTGACTTCCCTCTCCCCTCATGCGGATACCCCTCATAACATTGCTCCGTGTCCATCCTGCATCCACAATTTTTACGCCAATAAAAAACAAATTAAGAGGGTATATCGAATAGTAATAACGTCTTTGATTTTACGACAATAATACTTGGACTACAAGGTATTGAGATTATCCGTACCAATGTAAATAATGGCATATTTACTGTGAGGAATTAAATAATGGCCGGTTAAGAATTGCGGCAGGCACAACCAGTATTAATAACAACAAATCATGCAATTATTATAACTACAAATGCCAAATTTGATAATATATTTCTTCTTGGTTAACTTTTAATCTGTTCAATCTTTGCCAGAGGTGCTAATCTCCATTCCTACTAACAATTATTAGAGTATCACAAGTTCAGTCATTCGGGAATAACCTTTCCCCTGTAACCTTTTACGTAAAAAACTCTCAAGTTGCTATCCCTGTAATAAGAGGATATGTCATCTGTTTTTATATTCTCCAGGGTCATGTAATTCCCAGCTACTATAAATATGCCCCAAACGCTTTATACACGTTCAAGCAAGCAGACCGATTCTGTATGCCTTGAGTGGGCAAAAAAGATGCCGCACCCCTCTGGGATTGTTATCTCTGTATTTACTTTTCACGTTAGCATAGTAGCTTGAACTGAAATTAGCCTGTTTAAGTGCCTTGTCTCTCTTTTTTCTATATATAACTTCTTCCTTATGCTCTGTAATCAAATGATGAGGACTTCTAGCCTCAAACCAAAAATGCTAGTACCCCAAGGCTTTCGAGCTGCCTACGCTGAGTAGACTTGTATATGTTACTATCTGCAAAGAAAAACTGATCTACTGACACATCTAAAAACGTAACAAGCTCATAAAAGATTTGCAAGCTCGGATGCTGTCCACTATTCTCAATGGACGCAATATACCGTGGAGCAATGTTCAATTCTTTGCAAAAGTTACTTAAAAATAAAATTTGTTTAAGTTATAATATAAAAGATTGGGGGGATGAACTATAAGGAAAAGCAGGAAACATTGTGCATAGCAAGGGCTATTGCATATCACTCAAACAGAATATCAATAGCCTTTGCTATCCTAAAGAATAATTTTTAGGAGGGCACAATGGGCTATGTTCACGCTTTGGAAATTCTGCCCGAGGGATTGATTGAAAAAATCCAAGAATATGTTGACGGGCAAGTTATATACATTCCAAAAATAAAATCAAAAAAATGTAAGTGGGGAGAAAAGACAGATACGAAAGCATATTTCAAAGAAAGAAATTTTGAAATATACAATAGTTACAAAAACGGCACGACTGTTTTTGAACTGTCAGAGAAATACTTTTTAACCCCCAAAAGCATTCAACGCATTATACGGAGTATGCAAATTTTATGAGTAGATGTGCCACTTTACAAAGTGGCACATCTATTTTTTTACAACGATGTGTGTTCCCCTATTTGAAATGGAAAACGGTATAATGGATTTGTAAAGATAACAGAGGAAAGGAAAGGGGAAATATCGAATGGAAATTGTGAAAATTATTGATAGCGATAAAACAAAGTACATGGAATTGCTACTTATTGCAGATGAACAGGTAAGCATGATAGAAAAATATTTGTATCGTGGTGATATGTTCGCCTTGTGTGATGATGATGTTAAGGCGATTTGCATTGTTACACAAGAGCAATCCGGCGTTTATGAAATTAAGAATATTGTTACCGTTCCTGAATATCAACGGAAAGGATATGGACAACATCTAATCTCATTTATTGCTGATTACTACAAAAAATCTGGTAACGAGTTATATGTTGGAACAGGCGATAGCCCTATGATACTTCATTTCTACGAGAAATGCGGATTTGCAAAATCACACATTGTTAAAAACTTTTTTGTAGACAATTACGACCACCCTATGTATGAAAATGGACAACAGTTAGTGGATATGATTTATTTGAAAAGACATCTATAAAATGGAGCTTGTGTCGCCCAACGGGGAAATAAAAAAACCGTTGTTTGGCGACTTTTGACATTCATGCTTTCATTACAATTTATCGAAGCAAGACTGTCAATCTAAAAAGTATCTATCTATAATTTTCTTTATCTCTGGATGCTCTTTATCGTCCTCAATAAGGTATTCTATAAAGAAATTCTCAACTTCTTCATCTTTTATTTCTGCAAGCAGCCCATAGATCTTATACCAAACGGGCGCATAGGAGTAGTTCCTGCAGAAATAAAATGCCATTTCCTTGAAACGTGGATTCTTTAGAAAATATAACGCTACCGCAATATTTAGGGCGTCTTGGTCTGATAGAACTTCCCTATTCCTTAATATACGGTCTAACCTTTCGTCCGATATATCCCCTGCCCATTGTTGCCTTGCGACAGTTAAAGCATCCGGGAAGACCTTTTCAACTTCTATTATTTCCTGTGGCCATTCATAGTTTTTATCAAAATCAGTATTCCGCATTGATAAGTATTTTTCTGTTTCGCCTTTGCTTAGCTGCCCAAATTTAAATGATTTCATTATTTGTTCCATAGGTGTAATCAACTCATCTGACACTAAAAGTACGCCATTTAGATATTCCACCTTTATTATTTGGGTTGTCATTCGGCATGGATACTGAACTTGTAGGGATTATAACAAGCGTTTTCAGCTTTTTCTTGTCTAATGCAGCGGGTATAACCCTTACATTCTTCATTTTCCTTCACATCTATTTAAAATGAGACACCCATTAATATTCTACCAAAAAGAAAAGACGTGAGGGAATTCACTCACGTCAAAGCATATATTTTCCGAAATCCCATTAAGTTTTGCAACGTCAGCGTTCCACGCGTTGCAACAGGACTGCGGCTTCCACATGCATCGTCCACGGAAATATATCCACCGGCTACACCTCAACCACTCGGTATCCCCCGCTCTGCAGCATCCCCAGATCCCGTGCCAACGTCCCTGGATCACAGGAGACATAGATGATCTTATGCTCTTTATATCAAGCATCATTTTAGCTTATGTGGCGATCGCCAGGTACTGCCAAATTGCAACTGCTGATCCTGATGTTGCTATTTTAATATTAAAGGGCGGGAAATATACCGCAAAAGGAAATATCATTAGTGTTATTGGCTTTTGCTTTGATCGTTGTTTTTGACAAGCATTTTAAGGTCTATCCACTCCAAGGTACTCCTTAATGGCTGCCTGGGTAATCTGTGAAAAGTTCACTCCTTGTTTTTCAGCAAGCTCCTTTAGCCACGCCGGTAACGTTATATTTGTCTTTACGGACCGATTATCCATCTCATTCTTTACGATTTCTGGAAACACGGTAATAGGAGCAATTATAGATCCTACAGGAGTGTCCTCAAATGGCGGCTGAGTAGGAGTTGGAATTATGTCCCCGTCTTTCTCCATACCCCAAAGATGTAGCCCCAAAGCTTCTTTTGCCATAGTCTGAGCGTGCTGAAAATCATCGCCCATTGAAATACAGCCCGGTAGATCTGGAAAATATACTCCAAATGCCCCATGGGTAGACGGTTCAAAAATAGCAAAATATGTTAATTTACGCAAGCTAATCACCTCTAAAAGATTATTTATTTAAGAGCAGGGTGCGGGTTTATTTCAACTCCGCCTGCTTCCATATGCTGTTAAGTGTACCTATCGGAATGTCGCCCTTGTGGGTCGGTAATGTTACCTTTCCTGATTTTGATGGGTGTATCAGCTGGATATGTGAGCCCTTAGTTTCTTTCTCTATCCAACCTTCCTGCTTCAGAATCTTTAGGACTTCCCGAACCGTCACTATGTTCTCCTCCTTTCAATTATATTATACGCATAGTTTATGCGTATATCAATATATTAAGAAGTATTTTTTAGATTACATGCTATAACAATTTGAAATTAGGAAAATGGATAGTGACCTTAGTAACAATTTTGATGGGACGATTAGTCTTCTCCAAATCAACGGTGCGTAAATTAGTTGCTTCTGAAACAGTGAAGTGTTACATATAGGTTGGCCGCAGAATGCCTGCATTTATAGACCCTTTTTTTATCCAGTGTTATAATCATCTTATTTAGATTAACTTGAAGAGTATCTATTACACTAAGTAATACTAAAAATAATCAAAGAAGGAAAGTAACACTATGGAAAAGTCAAAGCTGATTGAAATGATCAAGAATAATCCTTATGCCATAGCCTATATAACTAATCCTACCGATGAGATAAAGTTATTGGCTGTTAAAAACAATGGACTTACATTAAAATATATAGAAAATCCAACTCAAGAGATGCAAGAATTTGCTATAGACAATAATGGGCGAGCGATTCAATTTATAAATAACCCTACTGAAGATATGATGATCAAAGCTATAAATGATGGATGGGTTAACTTAGAGTATCTTAAAAATCCCAACGAGAAGATAATAAAATTAGCGATCAATCAAGCTGGCTGGGCTATTAAATATGTGAAGAATCCAAGTGAAGACTTGCAATTATTAGCTGTACGAAAAAATAACGATTCAATAAAATTTATCAAAGACCCTTGCGAACGTGTACAAGAAGAGGCTGTAAAAATCACTTATGATGCCTTGAAATATATAAATTCTCCTACACATAATGCAGAGCTTATAGCTATCAAGAATAATGAGCGGGCTATTACCTTTATAAATGATTTAGATAAAAATAAAATTTTAGAATTTTTGAAAGTAAATATTTTAGTGATTAAATATGTTATGAAAGAAATATCTAAAGATGAATTAGAACAAACGTTAAAGGAATCATTATCAAATGAAGATGTTGAAGAAAAATATGTGAGAGATTATTTAAATTGTAGTAATATAGATAAAAATAGCGACATTATGCCAACCGACAAGATCATGTTTATTTATAAATATGGAAGTAAAAAGGCAAAAAAAATAGCTGTCGATGAAAAGCTGAAGATGCTATAGGAGTGAGACATCATGAATTTTACAGACACATTAAAAAGTGTTGACTTAGTACTATCGACTGGAGAAGTACCTTTAATCGTTGGGGAAAGCGGAATCGGAAAAACAGCTTTAGCCAAGGAAATTGCTCAAGAAAATCATTGGAGTTTAATTGTGATTAATGGAAATCTCCTTAAAGAAGGTGAAATCGGTGGTCTGCCAACGATAGAGTCTTATGCAGGAGTTAATGATAAAGAAGATCAAGTTGAAAAGAAAGCGACGGTATATGCCGTCCATCATAAGCTAAGGGAAATTGATGAAGAAATATCTCAAGGAAAAACCGTTCTTTTATTTATCGACGAGATTAATCGCTGTGAACATACAGTCCAACAGGAACTTATGAATTTAATTTTAAATCGGGAAATCAATGGCTATAAATTACCTGAAGGTGTAAAAATCTTAGCCGCTATGAATCCTTCCAGTAAATATGGTTCAGATTTTGATTACCAGGTTGTCGATATGGATGCCGCCCAAGAAAATCGATTTGTCTGGTTATCTATGGAGCCAGATTATAATCAGTGGATCGATTGGGCAATAGAGGCCGGAATTGAGCAAAAGGTTGTCGAGTTTATCTCTACTTTCCCCGATTATTTGCATAAGATCAACGAAGATGATCTTAGCGCAACGCCCAGAAGCTATGAGCGAATTTCCAGCAGTTATAAAATTTATAAGGATAAAAAAGATTCCATACCTAGATCCGTGTTTTTAAATGTTATCAAGGGGAATGTCGGGAGATTAATAGCAGAAGAGTTTGTGAGCTTTGTTGAATCAGATTATCGTTCGCTCATATCTTATAAAGATGTTTTTTTAGGAAATTCTCTTCCTGAATCGATCATAGAAAGAGTGAAAAACGAAAGCCATACCAGACTTTATCTATCCGCAAAGAATATTCTCAAAAACTTAGAATCAAATCTATTAAACAATAGTGATGATTCAAGTTTTTATATGGACAGGCTGATTGAGTTTTTAAAAATACATCCTGTAGATTTAAAGATAGGAATCATGAAAGATATTAAAAACAGTTATCCTGAAGTATACAAACATGCCATAGAAAATGAAGCGTTTATCGAATCATATTTTGAATCTTATCGTTTAATAAGGTGATAATCTATGGATAGTTTTTTTGATAACCAAGTTAAAGAGCTCTATGAAAAAGCGGATATTATCATTAATAATTTCTTAAAAGCAAAGCGCAAAGATGAAAATTCCAAGGTAAATATACCCAAAGAGTTTAAAGAAGAGTTTTTTAGCCTTGTAGATAAAGTCAACTTAAGTCTTATGGAAGACAAAGATAATTTCTATGGCTATTTTTTGATGCAAATGTCCCGCGAAATACGATTTGACATCAGCAGTCCTACTGCTGTGAATTTTAAAGGGGCTAAGTATATTATCTATTTTAATCCCATCATTTTTTTAAATCTTAATATCAAACAAATGGAAAGTACCATTAAACACGAAATACTCCATATATTATCTAGGCATTTAATCAGAGCCAAAGAATTTAAGGGTGGCTACAGCACATTAGCCATCAATCTGGCCATGAATATCGTCGTCAATACCTATTTAGATCATCTCCCCCCCTATTCTGTTACCTTAGAATGGGTGAATTTAAATTATTCGTTAAACCTCCTGCCCTTTAAACCCTTTGAATATTATGCGGAAGAGATCCAAACCGCCCTGGACTTGCTGGAAGCGGATGAGGATGCAGCCGATGAAAGTGATACAGATGACGCTGATGATAGCAACGATAAAGCCGGGGCTGCTAACGATGCTGCCGCTGATCCTGATCAGGACGAAACAATAGAAACCGAGTATAATCCTGAAAAAGCCCATGACCTTTGGGCAGACTCCAGTGATATCGATGAAAAAACCCTTCAAGAATTTACGGAGAAGTTTATTGATAATGCTCAAAAAGGCAGCATTCCAAATTATTTAGAAAGCATGATCTCATCCCTTAAAAACAGCAAGGGTGAATTGCCTTGGAATTTATATCTTAAGAGGCTGATGGGAACGGTTGAAAGCAATAAAAAGAAGACGATATCCAGAAGAAATCGTAGGCAACCCGAGCGATTAGATATAAGAGGTCAACTTAGAAGTCATAAAGCCAAAATCGTTGTTGCCTTGGATATCAGTGGCAGCATTAGTGATCAGGAATTTAATCAAGCCATCCAAGAAGTCCTGGCTATCGTTAAAAATTATAATCATGAAATTACGATTATCGAATGTGACAGTGAAATCAGACGTGTGTATAACGTCAAATCAGTAAAGGATCTAAAAGATAGAAGTAATATCAGAGGAGGCACCAAATTTACCCCGGTTTTTGAATATGCTAATAGGCATAAGGTTAATTTGTTAGTCTATTTTACGGATGGCAAAGGTGAAGAAAAGCTTCTGACAATACCCAGGGGGTATAAAACCTTATGGGTTATTTCTGGGAGAGGAGATAAGCTTTCCTTAAAAGAAGCATATGGGGCAGTCAAAAAGCTTAAGAATGTTGAAATAAAAGATGATTCATTAAAAATGAGTGATGTTAAAAGAGAAGGATTTTCAATGCAAGACCAGGAAAGTATGGGTATTTGAGGCTCAGTAATCGTCTCCACGTGCCGTGCCTTGACGACAAAAAAGATGCCGCTTGAAGCTGATAGCGAAGGACGATTTTTTAAAATCAAAGCAGGGGGTGTCGCAAATTACTTTTTAATAGTTTTGCGACACCCCCTTTTAATTATAAGCTATTGAGTTTGAAGCTAGTCTTTTTTGCTTATCTAGAAACATAATAAACCAGCTGACTTTTGGTAATTATCCGAGTTTGCTGTTAGGCAGCAAATGACTAAAATTTTCAGCAAACTGCATAACAACGGTTTGTACTTCCTCCAACTTTTCTGGCTTTAGCAAAGCAATCATTTTAGGGAAAAACAGCATAATATCATCCTGTGTAAAATTGCCTTCTGTCAGCTTCTTAAAGTTTTCAACAAGTAATTCTTTTGCTTCCTCTACCTTGTCATCTTTTACTCTTTCTAAAATAAAACTTAAAAATTGTTCCTGTTCGTGATTCATATTAACCTCCATTAAGCTTTATACATCCCATAGTATATCACAAATTATTAGTATGTTTACAGCTTGCTCCGCTCCCAGCACGATATACAAAACACCCTCACCGTCTCAATGTAAAGATCAAACGTTATGAAGATGTAATTATCCCTATTGAGGACAAGCTGAAATTACTGAAATGACAGTCATAAGAAACCCCCTCAATCGGCGTCAGAAAAGACCTGCGCCCAGCGACTGAGGGGTTTATATAAGTTCGGCGACTTACCGACAATCTGCGGCTTGCGTCATTGACTTCGATTTCCTTCAATACCCGGACAAAACGAATGAAGTGTGGTTGATTGATAATCAAGTCTTGATTCGTCATAGTTGTAACCCCCTTTTGATCGTGGGCGCCATGCCAATAGGCCGCAGAAATGCGGTTCTATTTATTTTGAATAAATGCCGTTGGTCGCATGTTGAATTTAGAATGGTTATCTTGAAAATTAGGGCATACTAAAAAAAATGTCGGAGGTATTCGAGTGGATCGTCCCGCATCAAATTCATCTGTACGACGTTACATAGCATATGTCAGTACACTTGGTACGACACAACTTCATTTAAGAAGCCCTATCGTAATCGCTTGGTGGTCTTTGGCATTTCCCGGCTTAGGTCACTTATTGTTATCAAAATATCTAAGGGGATACCTTTTGTTTATTTGGGAACTTTTCGTTAATACGAATGCACATATAAATCTGGCGATGCTATATTCCTTTACAGGCAGATTTCAAATGGCAAAAGACGTTCTTGATATTAATTGGGTACTTCTATATATTCCAACGTATATTTTCGCCGTTTGGGATGCCTATCGAACTACAATCGACCTAAATCATCAATATATCTTAGCAACTAGAGAAGATGCCGAAGTTAAAATGTTTAACATCAGTGCGATTGAAATTAATTATTTAGATAAGCGAACACCATGGAATGCGGCTATGTGGTCGGCCTTGATGCCAGGACTTGGACAGGTCTTAATTCATCAGATTCCTGCGGCTTTGTTTATGATTATTTGGTTTATAGTGATTATCCAGCAGTCCAAATTCCTTCCAGCTTTCCATTACACTTTAATGGGACAGTTTGACTACGCTAAATCAATTATTAATCCACAATGGTTCTTAAATCTTCCTAGTGTCTATCTCTCTGCAATCTATGATGCCTATCAAAATACTACATCTAATAACAAGGTGTTTGATTGGGAACAAACTAAATTTCTAAAGAAGAATTATGAAAATAAAAACTTTAGAATGCCCGTTGGGAAAATGGATGGAAGCGGTGAACGTATGTATATTGTCTCAACATTTGACCATTCAAATTATTTAGAGTTGGCTATTACAGCAATTCAAATGAAAGGAATCGCCAAAGAAAACATTCTTGGTGTATCTTTGGATAAAAAAGGGGAAGACAGAAAGCTATTTGATACTTTGCATTCTTCTGATGGGTTAAGTTTGTTGGATTTACCTATGATCCTTGCAACTCTATTTTGTCTCTTTGGAGGAATCTACGGCTTTATACTAGCATGGGGTCCAATTTTATGGGGATTAATCGGTTTGTTTGCGGGTTTTAGTTTAGGTCTAATAATAAAGTTATAACCACTAAGAAATATGATGATAGACAGAAAAAGTTAAAGGCGACGGAAGTTGTATTAATTATCGAGTGTAAAGAAACTCAGGCGGAGATGGTTAAAGACTTACTTTGGGAAAATCATGCACTTGGTGTTAGAAAGTTAAATTTAGAAAACAAAGAATCGTTCTGTTAAAAATAGTAGTTAGGGGTGATTAATTGTTTTACGTTCCGTATTGGACTATGGTAGCAGTATTTATGGTTATGGCATTAGCGGCTATCTTGATACATAAGATGACCTTTATTGATAGTTTGGTTTACTTCCGTCTTTTTGTCGTCCACAAACGACACAAGCTAAATGTTCCGTACAAGCGCTTTGTCACGCCACAAAAAAAGAAACCGCAACGGTGTTCGATTGATTGCCCTATTTGACGCGTGGCGGTTTTTCGTTTACGGTCGGTTTGTGCCGCCAACGTCTTCCCGATCGGCGGGCAACGTTCCAATCACGAACGTCGATGGTCTTGCTGACAAATGGTTCTTTCGTCAATCGCATGAAGTCCCGGAATTCTTTTCGTGTTTCGTATGAAGCGCCGGGTAACAAATGGCAGTATAATGAACAAGCCGAGTATTTCATGGATAGCATTGTCAGTAAAGCGATAATCCATGACAACCAAGAGGCCTAGTGTCATCACAAGATTCAGTATGTTTCTAATCATAATTTCCAGCCTCCGCAACCAGTTCTCGATGTCCGCTGCATATTTTTTGCTCGATCATCCCAAATGGCGAGTCCTTATCATAATGTATTTTTTACAGATTCTAATTACTCTGCCTAATACTTTTCTATCGCAACTGTGAAATCTCCATCAATGCTTGTAAGAGATTCCATACCGGACTCAATGCTGCCCAATGGAACCACTCCTGTTGAATAACCGAAATCATGGTAGTAAAAGCATATGTTGCCCCAGGGAGCATAATATGCCAGCTCTCCAACCGAAGGATCGTAGCCTGATGGAGAACCTTCAGTAGAAAGTTTCTGGGGGAGATAACTGATTTTTTCCGTGCCTGAATAATCCTTAAAACTCAATTTTAGAGGAAGTTTTTTAACCAAATCCCTACTTGTGGGGTTATCATTCATTTTCACGATAATTTTCCTATTATTAAAAGTCAGCCGGATTCGAACATCTTTTGCAGGTTCTTCTTCATGAGAAATGGAAGGTGAACTTGGGGAAGAGGCTTTGTCTTCCTGTGCTGTTCCGCTTGGTGCTTGAGTCGGATTATTATCCACGGGCTTGTTAGCATCAGTCTTGCTGCCATCAGCTTTATTGCCTGTAACTGAGTTTTGTGAAACCGTATTTTCTGATGTGCCTACCGTTTTAATCGTGTTCGTAGGGAGCTTGGTTTCATCCGGTATACTTTCTGTCACCTGACTTCCAACCGACTCGCTTTTTATTGTTTGATTTTCATTAACCGCGGCAGTGTGCGAGGACAAACTATCATTTGTGGAGGTTTCGTTGCGTTGACAAGCCACAAGTGAGAGGACCAATAAAAGTGAAATAGAAAAAACCAAAAACCTTTTCATCTTCTTTACCTCCTTGTTTTATCTGATCAATCCAGTCTTTCAATGGCAACGGCCATCACTCCTCATCACTCAGTGATTCAAAATCATGATTATCTCTACCGATTACTTATCTTAAAGGATAGAGTTAACTTCAGGTCAATACTTTGTTTTGAAAAAATATTTGTTAAATAAACCTTTTAAAAGAACTAGCTGGCATAAAGATGATGACGCCCCATCACGATCATAATGATGATCGGAAAAAGATAAGCTTTTCGCTTGGCCAGTTTCGTATTTTCTTCCACTGAAACCGCCTCCTATTTTCGTGATAATAACGAATGACTTTTCATGGCGCTATACTACTGATCATTTGACACTGTAAAACTTGAAGTCAGGGTAAAAATGAGTTACAGTATAGTCCACCGCTTATAAATGAATATGAAAATTGAGCACCAGCGTTCTGAAGGATGTTGGTGCTATTGGCAATATCTTTACGATGGAGGAATACTGATGGAAACCGAATTTATTGAAATACTTGGTGCTAGAGAAAACAATCTGAAAAATGTCAGTTTGAAAATACCCAAAAGGAAGCTGACCATTTTTGCTGGAGTTTCGGGTTCTGGAAAATCATCGATTGTATTTGATACGATAGCACAAGAAGCAGGTAGAGAGTTAAATGAGACATTCAGTAATTTTGTGCGTACCTTTCTTCCGAAGTATGGACGACCAGACGTTGATTCGATCTCTAGCTTATCAACCGCCATTGTCGTTGACCAAAAACGCCTTGGGGGGAATTCACGCTCTACACTGGGTACAATCACAGACATTAACTCCTTATTGAGGTTGCTTTTTTCCAGATTGGGTGAGCCAAATATTGGTCTATCCTTTAACTTCTCCTTCAATGACCCACATGGCATGTGTCAAACCTGTGAAGGACTCGGACAAATCATGACCTTGGATATAGATAAGGCATTAAATACAGAAAAATCATTAAACGATGGCGCAATTTTACTTCCGGGTTTCGGGGTAGGCACTTGGCAATGGAAAATGTATGCCAATCACGGCTTCTTTAACAATGACAAGAAGATCAAGGACTATACTAAAGAAGAGTATGATAAATTAGTTTACGCAAAACCCGAAAAGGTTTTGATAAACATCATGGATGGGGAAATGAATTCCACCTATGAGGGACTTATAGAAAGGTTCACTCGCCAAAACATCAAAACAGATCGGGAAAAGTCCCAGGCTAATCAGAAAAAGATTGAAGCCTTTACTTCCATCCAAAAATGTTCTGATTGCAATGGAAAAAGGTATAACGAAATAGCTCTATCCTCGAAAATACAGGGATATAACATTTATGATATGACCGCTATGCAAATTGACGAATTAGTTGAGGTACTTAAAAAAATAGAGGATAAAACCTTTGCTCCAATTGTGCAAAGCATCGTTGAACGACTAGAGAACTTAATTCATATCGGACTGGATTATCTGAGCCTGACTAGGGAAACATCGACTTTGTCGGGCGGAGAATCGCAGCGTGTCAAAATGGTCAAACACTTGTCAAGCAGTTTAACGGACGTTATGTATATTTTCGATGAACCAAGCATAGGGCTTCATTCCAGAGATGTTCATAGGCTAAACGAGTTGCTGCTCAAAATCAGAGATAAGGGAAATACCGTTATCGTTGTTGAACATGACCCCGATGTTATGAGAATAGCCGACCATATTGTGGATGTCGGCCCAAAGGCAGGCTCACAGGGCGGAAATATCGTGTTCGAGGGCAGTTTTGAGGATTTGAAACAGGCAGATACATTAACAGGAAAGTTTCTAGGAAAAAGGCTTGAACTTAACGAGAATCCAAGGATTAGCCATGAATTTTATGAAACTAAGAAAAGCAGTATCCACAATCTAAAAAACGTGAGCCTGCAGATACCTAAAGGTTTGTTTACGGTAGTCACGGGTGTCGCCGGTTCGGGTAAAAGTACCATAGTCAATGAGGTTTTTATAAAAGAATATACTGAAGCAGTGGTGATTGACCAAAGCGCTGTCAGTGCTAACATTCGGTCTAATTCAGCCACCTATACAGGAATCATGGATTTGATTCGCCAGATATTTGCAGATGAAAATAAGGTGAGCGCTGGGCTATTCAGCTATAACTCCGAGGGTGGTTGCACTAATTGTGGCGGAACGGGATTTATTGAAACTGACCTCTCATTTATGGATTCCATGAAAACTGTTTGCGAAGATTGTGGAGGAAAGCGCTATAAAAAGGACGTTTTAGGTTATCAATACAAGGGCAAGAACATTGTCAACATTATGGAAATGAGCATAACAGAAGCAAATGAGTTTTTTGAGCATAAGGAGATCATGAAAAAACTGAAAAGTATCATTGATGTGGGGCTTCAATATATGACCTTGGGGCAACCGCTGAACACTCTCTCAGGTGGCGAGTGCCAACGATTGAAGCTTGCCAAGGAATTAAACAAAAAAGGCAACATCTATATTATGGACGAACCCACAACAGGGCTTCATATGTCAGACATAACTAATATTCTATCGATTATTGACAGGCTTGTAAAAAAAGGAAACACCGTAGTTGTAATTGAGCATAATCTCGATATAATCAGGAGAGCCGACTGGATTATCGACATGGGACCGGACGGTGGAAACCGAGGTGGCGAGATTCTTTATAGCGGGAACCTGATGGGGTTGAAGGAATGTAATAGGTCTATAACCGGAAAATACATTTAAACTTGGCTTCTATGGAAATCAACTGTCGAGTCCCCAATTTGCAAATTGTCTCAATAGCAAAGTGCAGTTAAACCTGATTAATTTTCGGGTTTAACTGCACTTTCAGGTTTTAGTTGCAATGTGAAGTTTATTAAATCTCTATTCTAAGTTATTACCTTCCGTTGTTAACCGCCATTAGTCAAAGAAGAAGTAGATGGATTTAATTTCTATATTTTATTTACTATCCCTACTAAAGATTTTCCGTCTTAATGTATGTAGTTTGGTTAGCGCGCCAACAAACTTAATTAAAAACGGAAAGGAAGAAAATAAATGAACAATCTAATAAAAAAGGTGTTTTCAGTTTCACAAACCAATAGTCTATTAATCCTACGTCTTGCCTTGGGAATCATCTTTTTTGCCCATGGAGCGCAAAAGCTACTTGGTTGGTTTGGTGGTTATGGTTGGGCAGGAACTATCGGTTTCTTTTCTCAAACATTAAATATTCCCCCATCATTAGCGGGTCTTACAATATCAATCGAGTTTCTCGGTGGTATTGCAGTTATTCTGGGATTATTAACCCGTCCTGCGGCATTTGGACTTGCCATTATAAGTCTAGTTGCAATGCTTAAAGTCCACTGGGTAAATGGTTTCTTTGTGGAAGGCGCTAAGCACGGCATAGAATTTATTTTTGCCCTATTTATGATTGCTCTCTTCTTAGTTATAGAGGGTGCGGGACCGATTTCGTTTGATAGACTAATTTACGGACAAAAAGCTGATCGAAAGTAAAGGGAACCTTCAAAGAATTACTCTTTATTAACCTGTGATTAGAAGAAAATGCAAATAAACTATAAGTGAGGGGTCAAAATGTTAAATTCAATACTATCTCTTTTTAAAGCCAAAGAACAGCCCAAAGTAATCTGTGGATGTATGAATGTTACGGAAAAAGATATAATGAATGCCATCAATAAGGGTGCGAATTCGTTTGAAGAGGTACAAGTTGCTACCAAAGTCGGAACGGGTTGTGGTAATTGTGTTGCAGGTAATAAAAAACTTGTCGATGAAGTATTATTAAATAAAAAGATTAATGAAAATCAAATAGTCTGTGGATGTATGAAAGTTAGGGTTCAAGATATAGTAAATGCGATTAAAGATGGTACTCGTTCATTTGAAGAGGTACAGACTGTTACGAAAGTTGGTACGGGTTGCGGTAATTGTGTAGAAAGTAATAAAGCATTATTTGCTCATTTAATTAAATAAATCTCTTGATTTAAGGGGGCTTGTCACACTGAGTGATGGGCTCCCTTATTGATTAATCTCTTATTTAGGCCTTGAAAATATTTACTTAAATAAGAATAACCAGTTTAAACTATGAACAAAATAATGCGAGTTTAGTTTACAAACAAATCCAAGATGTCCTTCGGGATTTCCTTAGAAACTTTTTCACCACTTTCTGCGGATCGACTTAGAATTTCTTTTGTAACATACAATTGGCAGAGTGATGAACAATGACACCTGGAGGAACATGCTCGATTCATTTTTGAAAAAGCTCTAAAAGCAGTTAATTTTGAAATCTTACAGTATTCTCCATATATAACACGTCCTTTATTTATTATCTATTTTAAACGTAGGATATGTTATTTTAGATAGCACAAATAACTATCTTTTGTATATTTTTATCGTCAAAAATATGATAATGAAAAATATGGGGGAATATTAATGCAAATCCGTGAAAATATTTATGGTCCAGATGAAATAAATAGTGAATTTTCGTTTGAAAACTTAATCTCAGAAAACGAGTCCAAAATTATCAACTTAATTTTTGGTATGACAGGAGATTATCATCTTGCTCAAGACTTAGCACAGGAAACCTTTTTGAAAGCTTTTAAATCCAAACAATCCTTCAACGGACAATCAAAGATTTCAACTTGGTTATATCGTATTGCAGTTAATACTACCATTGATTATCAGCGTAAAACCTGTGTTCGTAAAGAAAACCCTTCAAATGAATTACCAGAAAAAAGTGATATGAGTCAAGACCCAGATCAAAAATGTCAAAAAACCGCAATGCGGGATATACTCTTCGAAGCAATTTCTGAACTTCCGACTCAACTTCGAGAAGTCTATGTGCTTAGGGAAGTTAATGGTTGCTCCACCAAAGAGGTAGCTGAAATTCTGAATATATCTATCGAACTCGTAAAATGGCGCTTACACAAGGCCCGTACCCAGCTCCGAAAGTCCTTTACGGAAGGAAGCGCTTATAAGAATGTTGGTAAGTTTAAACTCAAACATACCGGAATAGAATAAAATATCATTTTTTTAAGTATAGTTTAATAAAGTTAAATGGGATAGGAAACAAAAAGTTCCTATCCCATTTATTGTGAATTATAACTTTAATGTATATACTTTCTGAAGACCCCTTCTCGCCATCCATGGCTACAGGGGCACTTGGCCATCCATGGCCGGCGCATAAGTGCAACTATGGCAGTCGCCTGCGCCTGAATTGAAGTTCGCTTAAAGGAGTTGATAAGGGAGATATGCGAAGAACTTCAATCCGAACTAATAGAACTGGAGATCATGCCCGACCAGTCTATTTGTTCCGGCGAAAGCTTTCTGGCTGTATCCACCAGACAGCGAAGTCCAGCTCAAGCTGCGGGTCTTTAATCATTTCCTACAATTGTATTAGCGATAATTATCTGTCCAATGGCTAAACCACTGTCGTTAGACGGTAAGTGGGTATGAGTATAAACTCCAAAGCCTTCTTTCTTCAGATTTTCAGAGATTTTCTTTAGTAAATAGGAATTTTGAAATACACCCCCACTCAAGGCAACTTCATTGATACCTGTGTCTCTTCTAAGGTAAGTGCACATACTTACACTTAAATTCACAATAGTATTTTGGAATTTCGAAGCCATGATTTTACTAGATACCCCATCAAGTTTATCTAGGATAACTTCTTTGATCATTTCATAAGGTTCTATGATATAAATATCCCGTTTTATGATGTTATAAGAATATGCTTCTTTAATTTCAATGTCTGATACCGCTTCAAGTTCAATGGCTGCCTGACCTTCATAAGTCACTTTATCCGTGATTCCAATAATATTTGATACTGCATCAAAGAGTCTCCCCACACTTGAGGTTTGAGGACAATTAATATTAGAATCTATCATAGTAATAAGATTTTTGGCGGCTTCACCATATAGTTCAAATAACCCACCACAAGCTTCTTTATTAGTCCCTAAGGCTTTATACAGATAAGAAACCCCCATTCTCCAGGGTTCTTTGATGGCCTTTTCTCCTCCAGGCATTTTAACATAATCAAGGTGCCCTACTCTGGTAAATTCTTTTCTATCACAGACCATAAATTCCCCACCCCAAAGCTTGCCGTCAGTCCCATAGCCCGTTCCGTCAAAACAAACTCCAATAACCTTTCGTTCTAGATTATTTTCGAACATGCAGCTAACTATGTGAGCATGGTGGTGCTGCACAGCTATTTTAGGCAAATTATAGTCTAGCGCGTACTTAGTTGACAGATATTCCGGATGCATATCATGAGCGATAAATTTTGGGGAAAAAGAAAACAACTCTTTATAACGCTCAATATTGTTTTTATAGTGCTCAAAGGTCTCTAAATTCTCTAGGTCCCCATTAAACTGGCTCAAAAACAAAAACTCGTCTTTACTGATACAAAAAGTATTTTTCATAGTTGGACCACATGCTAAGATATCCCTCATATTTGATGCCTTAAATGGCTCTGGTGCAAAGCCCCTGGCCCTTCTTATGATCGTTTGTTTTTCCTCCACCACCCTTAAGACCGAGTCGTCAATTGGTTGATAAATTTCCCTATTATGAATTAAAAAATAGTCTACAATCTCAGACAGACTCTTTCTAGCAGCGGAGTCTGTATATTCAATGGGAAGCCCATTCGCATTGGCACTTGTCATAATCAGAGCTTCAAGTTCATATGAAAACAATAAACTGTGAAGCGGGGTGTATGGTAGCATTACACCTAGAGTTTTCTGATTAGGCGCAATATTTCTTGCTAAATCATAGTTTTGCTTTTGATCTAAAATAACGATAGGCTTGCGGATTCCTGTAAGTAATTCTTCTTCAAGTTTAGTTACTTTGCAATGCTTTTTTATAGTTTCGACATTTTTCATCATTACAGCAAGAGGTTTAAAGGGTCTTCTTTTCCTAGTCCTCAATTTGTGGATAGCCGCTTCATTCCATCCATCACAGACCAGGTGATAGCCGCCTAAACCTTTTATAGCAAATATTCTTCCTTCCCCAATCTTGTTTTGAACAAACCTAATAGGATTCTTTATCTCTAATCTATTGCCTTTATTATCTTCAACCCAAAGCTCTGGACCGCAATCTTGACAGGCATTAGGTTGTGCATGGAATCGTCTGTTTGTAGGATCTGAATAGTCTCTTTCACATTCCTTGCACATTTTAAATTCATTCATAGTGGTTTTTTCTCTGTCATACGGGAGTGCTTTGATTATCGAAAACCTTGGGCCACAATTTGTACAATTGGTAAAAGCATAGCCGCTTCTCCTATTTGTTTTGCTTTTAATGTCTTCCTCACAATCCTTACAAATAGCTATATCTGGTGATATTAAGGTTATCTTATCAAATGTTTTTTTACTTTCTATAATTTCAAAAATGGAATAGTTTAAGACTGTTTCTTCTCTTACCGATATTTTTTCTATTCGGGCAAGTGGAGGTGGATTGTGTTCTATTCTTTGCAGAAATTTGTCAATAGTTTCTTTATAACCCTCAACATCAATGTGAACCCCGTCAGAATTATTATGAATGTATCCTTTTAAATCAAAGGAATTCGCAAGATTATAGACAAAAGGACGGAATCCTACTCCCTGTACGATCCCTTCAACCACAATGAAATATCTCTTAATATTCATAATTCACATCCTTATTTTAGATAAAACCAACTAAACCCTTCGTCCAATTATGTGTAAAGCCCTCAACCTAAACCAAGGCGGAGGGCTTTAGAATGTTTTGCATAGACTGGCACACTGACTTGTTATTTTTTGAATGTGCCTTAATGCCATTTACCGTTTTATTCACTTAGCATATCCTAGGAAGTAGAATTCCTGATGGCATATCCACGAGTCTCTTTCCTCCAACAACGGTATTCAAATACACTTTTTTACCCAATTCATCAGTTACTCTACCGATGATTGAGGCATTCGTACCTAATGGGTGTGTTCTCATGGCAAAAAGCACTTGCTCCGCCTGAGCTTCTGGTACGAAGGCACAGAGCTTTCCTTCATTGGCAATATATAATGGGTCAAAGCCTAACATTTCCGCAGCACCTTTCACTTCCTCTTTAATTGGAAGGAGATTTTCTTCAATAGCTATGGTTACATTGCTAAAGTCACTGATTTCATTGAGAACCGCTGCTATTCCCCCTCTTGTAGCGTCCCGGATCACATGAATTCCGTCGTAGACCTCTAACATGCAATCGACTAGTGTATTCAAAGAGGCACAATCACTGCTCAAATCTCCCTCAAAGCCGAAGTTGTTTCTTTCACATAATATCGTCATTCCGTGGTCTCCTATAGTGCCATTGACTATGATTACATCTCCAAGCTTAGCATTGGCACAATTTATATTGACATTTTCATAAATGACCCCAATTCCTGAAGTATTGATATAGACCCCATCGACGTTGCCCTTTTCAACAACCTTTGTATCTCCGGCCACAATTTTTACCCCAGAATTCTCCGCCTCTTCTGCCATCGTCTTCACAATAATCTTTAAGTCATCCATAGCAAAGCCCTCTTCAATAATAAAGGCGCATGTTAAATAAAGTGGTTTTGCTCCGCTTACGGCTAAATCATTGACCGTTCCACAAACAGCCAGTTTACCGATATTTCCTCCCTTAAAGAAAAGCGGATTCACCACAAAAGAATCTGTGGTAAACGCTAGTTTCTTAAAGTCTATCGCTAAGTGAGCTGCATCGTTCATCTGGTTTAATATATCGTTACTGAAGTATTTAAAGAATACATCGTTAATTAATTGGTTGGTTTGGGTACCGCCACTTCCGTGACTTAGTGTTATGGTACTCATTTTCTCCTCCATTTTCCCGGGTTATTTGTAATATCTAAAATAAGCTGCACAAGTGCCTTCTGACGATACCATGCAAGATCCAATGGGATTTTCCGGGGTACAAGCTTGCTTAAAAAGGGGACATTGAGTTGGATTTATCTTCCCTTTCAGTATCTCGCCACATCGACATCCCGAGCTGCCATCATACTCTTCATAACTAATTTCAAAATGCTTAAGGGCATCAAACTCTTCAAAATCACGATTAAACTCCAAGCCGCTTTTCGGAACCTTACCAATTCCTCGCCAATTAGAGTCAACAACATTAAAGGCTTTGTTCATGTACTCTTTAGCTTCAGAATTGCCGGAAGTTCTTACAATTCGTTTATAGTCATTAGCAATACTATAGTCCTTTTTGCTTATTAAACTTATTAAAGTACTTAAACCTTGAAGTATGTCTACAGGTTCAAAGCCAGTCACTACTCCCGGAATCTTAAAATCCTCGCTTAGAAATTCGTAAGCTTTGCTTCCAATAATCGCACTAACATGCCCCGGCAATAAAAAACCGTCCAAGTT
The DNA here is from genome assembly GCF_023897015.1 of Desulfosporosinus nitroreducens. Classification (GTDB taxonomy): domain Bacteria; phylum Bacillota; class Desulfitobacteriia; order Desulfitobacteriales; family Desulfitobacteriaceae; genus Desulfosporosinus; species Desulfosporosinus nitroreducens. The sequence continues at coordinate 26,896 of NZ_JAMHFY010000025.1, forward strand.
CAACTCTTTATCAGTAACCAGTGCTTCCATTACAGGGGGCACAATTTTATGTGCTGTAAAGAAAAAAAGATTACTTAAGCTGTTATTTCTTGCCTCGATAGCCGTTACCGCAGTCATTGGCGCGGTCGTTTCAAAGCCTACTGCCAAAAAAATAATCTGTTTAGAAGGATTGTCCGCAGCAAGGGTGAGGCAGTCCATAGGGGAATACACTAATCTAATATCTGATCCTTCCGCCTTTTTCTTAAGGAGCGAGCTTTTTCTACCCGGAACTTTCATCATATCCCCAAAGGTTGCTATAATAACATCCTCTCGACTTGAAAGGTCTAAGGCGGTATCGATATAGCTCTGAGGAGTAACGCAAACGGGACAGCCCGGTCCGGATATTAGCTTCACATTCCCCGGAAGAACGTCTCTAATACCATACCTAAAGATTGCCATAGTATGTGTGCCACAGACTTCCATGATATTAATCTTATCCCGAGAAGAATTTTGCAGGGTTTCTAATAATAGTTTGGAATAGTCGCTCGATCTAAATTCATCGACAAACTTCACTTTCTGCTAACTCCTTTAATATATCAAGTGTAATTTTCGCCTCTACTTCGTCAATCATTTGAATAGCACACCCTGCATGTATAAGTACATAATCATCGACGGATACCTCCGGTACAAGATGCAAAAAGACCTTTCTTTTGATACTTCCAACTTCGATAATCCCCATCTTCTCCTCAATGCTCAAAACTCTTCCTGGAACAGCAAGACACACACTAATCTCTCCTTTTTTGAGTCCATAAAAGTATATTAATCAGATACATGCTTTATTAAATTGACTATTAATGTTCACTTGCTGACTTAACCATGAGCATAATTCATCGATACCCTGATCTTGGTCTTTAACACAGGATGTCTCGAAAATAGTCGCTAAGGCATTAAGCGAGTTAATGTCTTTGTAGAACTCAGCTTTATCGAAATTAGTCAGTTCCAATAAATCCATTTTATTTAAAATAATTGCCCCACTGTTCTCAAACATTCGCGGATATTTCAAGGGTTTGTCATTCCCTTCCGTGGTACTTAATACTGTGATCTTTATGTCTTCACCTAGTTCAAAAGCTGCTGGGCAGACTAAATTGCCGACATTTTCTATCACAAGCAAATCCACATTATCCAGGTTTAACGAATCTAAGGCACCTTTGATCATCTTTCCATCCAAGTGACAAGCTCCCCCTGTGTTGATCTGAACCACTGGGACCCCTTGTGCCTCGATTCTTTCGGCGTCCTTAGTTGTGTACAAGTCCCCTTCAATAACGGCAATTCTAATTCTATCTTTAAGTTTTGAAATGATCTTTTCCAGCAGCGATGTCTTACCAGAACCTGGAGAACTCATCATGTTAATAACATAGATCCCTTTTTCATTGAGCAATCGTTTATTTTGAGAGGTTATCTCCTCATTTGTATGGAGGATGTTGGCAACTACCTTAATCTCACTCATCGTTTAGTCTCCTTCAATGGTATTGATATAAAGCTCATACCCACAACTAATGTTAGTACAGAACTTGTTGCAACTGGGACATAGCTTATTAAAATGTTCTATCGGGAATTCCAGATTACACTCTTTACACTCACCAAGTGCGCTTACGATTTCTATGTTCAATGTGGACTCTTCCAGCATCGTACCTTTGATACAACTGTCGAAAGCAAACTCTAAGGATTCAGGCATGACACCGGATAGCTCTCCTATTCTTAAAGTTACATTATTTATTTTTGTTAGCTTATTATCAAGGGCTTGCTTGGTGACTATTTCAATTACGCTTTGGATAATCGAAACTTCATGCATTAGTTTCACCTAAGACTACTTTGACATCTAAGAGTAGCTCTTTCTTAATATTCGCAATCACTTCAGGTATTTTAGCATACATCAGGTCCGTCATTTCTAAATTAACCGAGATTGTTTTCGGTTCTATTCCAAAGATAACAACCTCAGGATATTGACCCATCATATTTGCCATTTTCACAACATCCAAGATCTGAACATCATGAATAGAAAGGTTTTCTTTTTGATAATTCTTAATGTCTTCCGGTTTTATTTTGTAGATAGTACCCGGTTCTAAACCTGCTCTCAAACAATCGACCACAATTATCTTTCTATAGTCCAGAAAGTAGCCCAGTGTATCTAGGGTGGAAGTACCTCCATCGACTAACTCAATCGTCGATGGAAGCGTTTCATTTTCAAGTTGTGTTATGACATGAACTCCCACACCATCATCCTGCAGAAGAATGTTACCAATTCCTATGATGACAGTGTCCTTCATCACTAAACTCCTAGGGGTTGTACCACAAAGTTAGACATTTCCAGTCCCTCTGGAGACATCACATGAACGGAACAACCTGTGCAGGGATCGAAGGAGTGAACGATTCTTAAAAGCTCCACCGGTTGAGCAGAATTTGCGACCTTAGTTCCAATTAAAGCCTTTTCCATCGGCCCTACAATGCCGGCATCATCCATCGGCGAAGCGTTCCAGCAAGTTGGAGTAACGATTTGGTATTTCGTAATTTTAGAACTTGCAACCGATAACCAGTGACCGAGTGCTCCTCTGGGTGCCTCAGTTAACCCTATTCCAGAGCCAGAAGCAGGAGTTCCTAAATTAGTAAACTGATTTTGACCGACAACCACTTGATTCAACCATGTTTGCATATTAACCGCAATTTTATTCGTTTCTGTGTAGCGCGCTAAGTGCCTGTCCATGACAGAAACATCGCGACGATACTCTCCCGTGAGCCATGTTCTTGCTATGCTACCCGCTTCATAAGCGGCTCCATTATATCTTGGGGCCTTTAACCAAGTGTAAGCACCTGCTTTACCAAAGCTTGGAGTCGTAGTCTCGGATGCCGGATTATAACCGGATGGTGAAGAATACCAAGAATGCCCTACATATTCTTTGATATTTGTCTGTGTAAAGCTCCCGATCGTGCCGTTAGTTACCGTTCCTGCCGGATATAGCTTATTTCCAGACGTATTTGTATCAAAGACCCCAAAGGATATCAAATTGCCATACCCTTTGCCTACCGTATAATAGTCGCTATATGTTGACGCTAATTTGTTGACGTCAGTTGCATACGTAGTTTGGATGAACGTAGTAATAGTATTTAAATAATTGCGGAAGTTTGTAATGTCTGTCGCGGACGGGATTGCGGTAACTCCACCAGGAACTACGTTGCCGACATGGGGAAGCTTTCCGCCAAAGATGGCTCCCATTTCATGTGCTTGTCTTCTTATGGATAATGCTGCTACATAGTTATTAATCAAGGCTTGACTATCGGTCGCATTAAATCTGAAATCCTGCGTATATCCAGGCGTCCACGGGTGCATTTGTGGGCCTTGAACATAGTCCATTAATGCTAGTTGGTAAAAGTGCAAAACATTACTAGAGATGAAGTTAGCACCCTGAATCAAGTTTCTTAATAATAAGCTCTGAAGACTTGGCGTAAACCCTGCGGCTTGTTCAGTAGCCTTTGCGGAAGCAATAGCGTGAGAAACTGGGCAAACTCCACAAATTCGTTGGGTTAGAAACGATGCATCCTTCGGACCCCTTCCGATCAGCATATTTTCAAAATCCCTATATAAATTACCCGTTGCTTGAGCAGCGGTTACAATATTATTGGCATCAAGGGTTACTGAAACTTTCAAATGTCCTTCGAGTCGAGTAATCGGATCTAATACTATTGTACTCAATTTATTTCATCCCTTCCCTTAATAAATTACTCATTATACCTTACATAGAGGATTCGCTGGGAAATCAGGATTCGCACACCCTATACAAGGATAGTTAACCCCAATGCACCATGCTTGTCCATTATTCCATTTCATTGAAGGGCATACATTTTGAGTACCAGGTCCTTTACAGCCTACGTTTTTATAACAACCATATTGCCCCAGTTGTTTTACAACAGTGGTTCCTTTTCGCGGACACATACTATGGATCTTTGTTCCAAAATAGTTACTTGGTCGGTTAGACCTATCAAGTGAAGGAATGCCAATGAGAATTAAATCTAAAAGTGTTTGAATAAGAACCGTTGGATGAACCGGGCATCCAGGTAGATTAACCACAGGGTTTACAGTCTTTCCACTAAGTAAAGAGCTGGCGGTTAGACAACCCGTTGCATTGGCTCCTGCAGCCGAAACCCCTCCAAAGGAAGCACAAGTTCCTGCTGCAACCACATATTTTGCCATTGGTCCATACTTTAAGACAGCTTGTTCCATGGTTAAGTGAGTTCCATCAACTTCTCCAATGACACAATAGTTTCCATTGGCACCGGTTGGTACTGCACCTTCAACCACTAGAATAAACTGGCCATTGTATTGAGTTGCACTTTGGTCTAAGGTTTGCATTGCTAGGTCACCAGAAGCGGTCATTAGGGTGCTGTTATACTTCATGCTGATTTTATTTAAGAGAACATTGTCAATAGTAGTGGGATTAGTAACATTTAACGTCGATACTGTACAACCTGAGCACCCTGATCCTTGAAGCCAAATAATCGGTGGATCTGTTTCAGCTGCAAGAACATTGCTAACACTACCAAGACTGACTTCTATACCTAGGGCTACTGCTGCTGCAACGGACCATTTTAGAAATTCTCTTCTGCTGATTTGCATAATGTCCCTCCTTAATCTATGGAAACCCGAATGTCATACTCTACCCAGTCAAGCTTAAGCATTAATGATAAACATTCTCAGTGTTCGATCTAAAAATTACTCCTTTTATTCAGGAGCATTACAGACCTTTCCCTTTTTCCCTTCGGGTGGTTTAATGCTAGTTAACCATCGGGGAAATAAGTTCTCTTACTTTTTTCCGCGCTTGCAAAAAACTCTCGTACCTCTTATTAGACAACTTGTCATTACCGTATATTTTCCACCCATTTATCTTCACCAGTTTCAATGAAGGATGGCCCATATATCCCAGTACGTCTTTAAATGGATAGCCTAGAAATAGGCCTATTTCATGAGGAAAATCCTTTCTATTTAACCTTGTAACTAAAAAATCAACATAGCCTTCTACAGAGTATTGTTCTGGATAGCCCAAACCTCGAAGAAATCTTAAACTTACTTTGCTGCAAAGTGCATTATCTAGGGAAGTAGAATGATAAAACAAAACTTGTACTCTTCCATTTTGTTTTTTTATTTCTCTAAACTTGATGTTTTTATCTCGCAAAAAGTAGACTCTTAATTCTTCTAAAGCCAAGTTTTTTGTTCCGCCTTCGTTAATAGGAATATTTAGCAATTCAGCTGGTTTAACTCCCACCATGGTAGAGCCAATAAGGTCCAATAAGCGAATCAAATAACCATCATAGCATGGTTTTTTGTTAAGCCAATCACTCATTCCTTTCAGCTGTTCAAATACTTCCTGGTCCTCCAGTATTGAAGTTTCCATTACACTTCCCCCTCTTCCGATTTTAAACGGGAACCTTCAGTTCGATATCTTTATTAAGCATATGTATTTTGATCATTTTAAAAAGCTCTCTCTTTATAAGGATTCTAATTACTCAACTATTTATTAAGCGCTTCCACTTCTTTTTTTGTCTATCCCTGATAGTTAACTATTAACCAAGGCCCTTTTCTTACAGAATATAGCATAAATATATTAATGCTTGAAAATGATAATTAATCTCATTTATATAAGCGATATTAGCATTAATAATTAGTTTGGTCAATGGTAATTTTAAACTGTGAAGATCAACTCATTAGCTATTTCTTTGACAGTTGCCGATGTGGCGGCTTCAAGCGAATTTATGCGTAAGCATTTTGGATTTCAGGACCAATATAATGACTATGGATTTGCTTACTTAATTCAGGAGAAGAAGTCATACAACTGGCACCTAATAGAATGCTGTTAAAGGCAACTACGGTTCTAGCTTTAGTGGAACAATCAATAAATTAAAGGGGAATGGCCATGGACTTTCCTATACCGGAAAAATGGAATTTTTCGGATTCAGGCTGGCAATATTTCACAAAAACCTTCCGATAACATATAATAACATCGTGTGTGTTTAGTTTTACGAACACTTTACAAACCGATAATTTAGGTTTAACACTTTTTTGTACTACCCAGAAAGTATAACTTTAATGTATATACTTTCTGAAGGCCCCTTCTCGCCATCCATGGCCGGCGCATAAGTGCAACTATGGCAGCCGCCTGCGCCTGGAGGCTTTTACGATAAGCTAACCCGTGCGAAGACGTGTCTTCGCTCTGATGAGTTAACACGTGCGAAGACAGTGTCTGCAAGAAGGGCTAATGCGTGCGAAGACAATGTCTTCGTGGGCGCCAGCCAAGTTTTCTAAATAGAATGAGTAAAACATGAGCGAATTAAGGAGGTTCTTATGTATTGGCATTTCCATTCTGAACTATCAAAGTTAGGTCAGGAAATTGAGCAGTTATGGGCACCAGAACTGCGTGGTGCTAGTGATGAGGCAACATTCTTTGCCGCCAAAGGAAAGGTCTTGGATATTCTAAACGTGTTATACGGTGAAAAATCCAGAGAGTTCCGAGTGGTCAAACTGACCAGTTCACCTGCCACTGTCGTTAAAGTTGTAAATCATGTTATGCGCAAATCGGACATGAACTCACCCAGTTCTAAGGTTGTCAACCTGTAATTATTCGACCTTCAATAAAGCATGCATAAGCAAAACAAGATGAGAGGAAAATCACCTCTCATCTTGTTTACATATGGGGATTAAAATTGGAATCGCAGTCCAATTGAGGACAAGAATGGCTGCTATATAGATTAGCAAGTAAAGGGGCTCCCGATGGTATCCCAAAAACTTATACTTTCTGATATACCTAAAAAAACCGCGGCTAAGCTACTGCCTCGGTCCCTTTTATGATCTTCTCTGATATTTCTATTTTATATCATCCCGCTCCTCTTCCGGGATCCCAAGAAGGATGAGCGCCTAGGTGTAGGTCAAATTCGTCACTGGTGACGAATTTGGATTTAAAGCCGCCATTTTTTGTGGTGTGCTCCATGGCAACAATAACGTGTCGTGCACCAACTACCAGGTCCATTGCTCCACCCATCCCATGAACCATTTTACCTGGAATCATCCAATTTGCTAAATTTCCTTCTTCATCGACTTGTTATGCTCCGAGGACTGTAGCATCCAAATGACCGCCCCGAATGATGGCAAACGATGTGGCGCTATCAAACTGCTCCCACCTGGCAAGATAGTGGAAGCAAACCGAACACGGCAGACGGAAATGTCGACATTATTGACTGCTTTAACAGTGGCATAGGACTTACTCAATTGATTTACCTTGATTGTTGTTTCCACGCTATCGAACCCTTCTTAATCTTTTCTTTGTATAAAAAGAATAACACCAGAGCAAAGTCTGGTGTTATTCTGGAGGGTTCTACTCATAACCGACGATGATAAATTTCTTCACCATATTTTGAAGATCTTTCGCTGCATCATTCATCTGCCGAGCGTTAACGGCCATTTCTTCCATCGAGGAGGTTTGCTCTTCCGTAGCTGCTGAAGCTTCTTGGGTAGAAGCAGCGCTCTCTTCCGCTACTTCAGCAATGCTATTCATAGTCTCTACCATGTTTTTGACCTCCCGGCCAAGCCCAAGCGCAGCGAAGGAGATACTGCCCGTTTCCGTCATAACCTGCTCGACGGCTCCTTGGATATCACGAAGGGAATCTTGTGTTTCATTGACTGCTGATTCCTGAGCGCTCACGGCTTCGCTTGCCAGCAGTACCTCCTCCTCGGTTTCAAAAATCCCTTTCAAGATTTCCTGGATCAGACCGGCAATTTCCCGGGTAGCAACCGTAGACTTTTCCGCCAGTTTGCGCACTTCTTCGGCGACGACTGAGAAACCCTTTCCCTGCTCCCCTGCTCTGGCCGCCTCAATGGCCGCATTCAAGGCCAACAGATTGGTTCGAGAGGCAATATCGTTGATAACATTGACGATCTGTCCGATTTCATCCGATTTATTGGCCAAAGCATTAATTTTATTGACCACGCCCGTTGAAGCCTTTTTATTTTTTTCCATGGCATCAAATTGGGTAGCAATGGCCCGGAATCCTGTTTCCATTGTTTTATGGGTTTCCCCGCTGACCTTAGCCAGATGTCCCGTACTATTTTTTATCGCTGTTATTGCCTTATTGATTGCTTCAATCATATCTGTTCCTTGTTTTACGGACAAAGCCTGGGTATTGGCACCTTCGGCCAAACTAGAGATGGTTATGGCAATCTCTTCAGCAGCCTTACTGGTTTCATCAGCATTAGCCGCCATCTGCTCTGAAAAAGCGCTTACTTGGCCTGTCGAGTTCCCAACACTCTTAACCAATCCTTGCATTTCTTCTACAAATAGGTTAAAGTACTTGCCCAATTCACCAAGTTCGTCTTTAGATTGCTCCTGAACTCTTATGGTAAGATCTCCTTTCCCTTCGGCTGCCCCTTTCAGAATAGCCAATACCCCACCAAGGGGCTTGATGACCAATCTCCTGACAATCAAAGCCATGGCAAGAATAAGAAAGACAGCTAAGACTACAGAAACCAGCCCTATTCTTTTTGTTGTTTCCCCAATCAGGCTGTTGATCAGTCCGGTATCATCTCCGATGAACATCATACCGACAATTTTATTGTCTACATCAACAATGGGCGAGTAAACAGCGCTGTATTCGGTGCCACTAATATTGGATTGACCATAATATATTTGTCCTTTCTTTAACACATCCTCGGTTATTTGCTGGTTTTGCAGTTTAGTTCCAATAATCCGCTCCCCTTCTTCATCCAGAAATGTAGTCATTACCCTCTCCTCGCCAATGAAAACAGTAATTTCCGAATCAAACAATTTCTTAAACCTGTCGACAAAGGCTTCGCTGCCAAATGAATAGCCTGTAGAAATAACTCCGATAATGTCACCATTGGCATTTCTAAGAGGAGAACCCGCGCGGATAGAAAGCCCGGCTTCTTTTCCTTCTTCGATCCCAACACTTTTTTCTCCCCGAAGGGCTTTCTGAATATCGATTTGACCGGCAATACTGTCCCCGAATTTCTCCGGTTCATGGGCCCTGACAAAAACCTTGCCTTCTAAGTCCGTAATCAGAAAATAGTCCACTCCGAAAGACTCCATTGCCAATCGTCCGAGTTCAATAGCCGTCTTGCGGTCGCCCACCTGATAGGCCTGGAGCAGATTGGCGGAACTTTCAAACCAGCCTGCTGCATTCAAGGCCTTTGCTTTCATCATGTCTGTTTCTGACTGAAAAGCATCTGCTTTTTTGTTTAAATTCTCCTGATAAAACCCGGAAAGGTTTTCATTGATGCTCCCATGAATGCTGTATCCCAAAAGAAAAACCGCTACAGCCATTACGAGAACCACGGGGATAATAATTTTTTTACTTAAACTCATGCCACGACTCCTTATCTGCACTCCAATACTAGAAAGCCGCCCTGCAGGCGCCTATACCTTTCTAAGTGACAATGTTATTCCAGCAAGTGAACTCTTTTTCCATTCTCTTGTCTCCTTCCAATCGTCCCAATTGCCTGAAATACTGTCCACGTTGATTCTTTTGCAGACGGCTAGGGGCCTTTTAATGAAAACAGTTATGTAAAGTAATTGAGTATGATTATCAATTTCATTAGCAAGTAAATATTACCACTAGGTTTTTATTCTTGTCAATATGTTTTTTCCCAATTTGAGACAAACTAAAGCTGTAATGTTTATTAGCGTTTCCTGTATGAGTTTAATGGAAAATATAATATGCTGTAAAACTGTCTAAAGAGAAAAAAGCACCTGCTTTATTTTGCAGATGCTTTAATACTCATTCAAAACCAACTAAAATGCTACCAATCAATTTGTTCAGGGTACTCCAATTTGAGACTGATGAAATAATCACACATCAGAACTATATCGCAATAAAGATTAGGCCGAAAATTTACTCTTCCTTATATATATTTATTCGTTCTACAAAACCTCTACGTTGCAACAATTCTTTAGTTTCATTCCAAAGTTTATTTTGCATAGTAATATCTCCGCCAGGGTATGCAGGAATAATAGACTTGCCGGTTCCAACGTTAAAATAGCCACCAGTCACTCCTTGATATTGCGACCCTAAAATTAAACGAGTAATAATGTCAGCTCCTTTACGGGGATCTCCAATATGCAAATATTTCAAAATGCGTTCAAGCGCAGAAGAAAACCAGAGCTCACGCCCGAGACCAGTCACATTAAACCCTGGATTTAGTGCATTAACAGTGACTCCAGTTCCAGATAATTGAAGTGCCAGTTCTCCAGTAAACATAATATTAAGAAGTTTGGTTTTCCCGTAAAGCGCAGAGGAACCTCTAGTAGTAAAAGCAGATGTATCTGTCAGATCCTCTGGAAGCTTAAGTTCACCATGGTTGCGCGATGCTTCAGAAGCAACGTTGACAATCCTAGCGTTTCCTGACTTCATTAACGATTGCTGTAATGTATGTGTCAATAGCCATGGTGCCAAATAGTTCACTGCTATCATTTCTGCAAAGCCTTCTGAGGTTATTCGTTGCTCAAAAGCATGCAGTCCTGCATTATTAACCAGTGCATCAATCTTTGGATATGCTGCTTTAATCTCTTTTCCAATCCGCCTGACATCTTCCATTAATGACAGGTCTCCGAAAAAAAAGTCTAACTCTGTCTTTGGCTCAATATCTTTTAACATTCTTTTGGTAGTTTCAGCCCTCTCCTTGCTTCTAGCTGTCAGTACAAGATGAGCACCTCGCTTTGCTAATTCGATTGCCACAAGTTGTCCAAGGCCACTAGTAGCACCTGTTATTACTACAATTGGATAAATCATTGTATTAATCCTCCTATAAATTAGTATCATTATTGGTATTTCATATTAGATGGCTACACTCCAGATTGGGTTAATGCTGCTATTTATATACTTGACATGTTAGAGACAAATTTATATAGTTGACATATATCAAGTATATAATATATTTGATATATGTCAACTATATTGTTGCAAACACGTTGAATTGAGGTGAACTATGGAGGAATATACTAAAAATACTACAAGAGAACAGTTAGAACTGAAGCTCGGCGAACAGCTAAATGCACTTATCAGTGCATCACATGCACTCAATGTCAGAACTGCAGCACGTTTCGATTCAACATTACAGCCTGCAGCTTTTCTCATTATTCGATGGCTCTTTTCATTTGGCCCAACAAATGCTACAGTTTTAGCTGAATCAACTGCGATGGATCGTAGCTCTGTCAGCCGCCTTGTCAATCAACTCAAGCGCTTGGGTTATGTTAAAAGTGAAACATCTCCTGATGATCGTCGAGGAGTACTTTTATCTTTAACTGAACTTGGACGTCAACAGACGATGGATGCTTTAATAGAAAAAGAATCCACATTCTATAAACGCATTTCAAAGTGGGAGAATTCTGAACTTGAAAAGTTTATTAAGTTGCTTAATAAATTTAACGGGAATGAATGCCAATAATATAATCCATTGGCATATGTACCCATCAAGCATATCAAAAACGCACTCATTTCCGAGTGCGTCCATTGCCTTAATTCTTCTTCTGTCCTCAAGTTGCAAAGTAATTATCTTAATAAAGTTAATGCAGTATCTACTTAAGTACCATAATCAGAATTCATATAAATAAAGCACTCAAGGAGAGTTAGTATGATCAGGCCAATTTGTAAAGATATCATTATTTTAAGCCAAAAATCGGTTCCGGCAACCAAGGCGGATATGCCGGTGTTAGATGACCTCCTGGATACGTTACGAGCAAATGCGGATCGGTGTGTTGGCATGGCGGCTAACATGATCGGTGTCAATAAGCGCATCATCGCGTTCAGCATCGGGCCGCTGAACATACCCATGATCAATCCGGTCATCACAAAGCGTGCCAGCCCGTATGAAACTGAGGAGGGCTGCCTGTCACTGGAGGGCGTACGAAAAACTACCCGTTATCAGTCCATTGAGGTAGAGTTCTTCGACCGGAACTTCAAGCAGCAGAAGCAGAACTTTACGGGCCTTGCTGCGCAGATCATTCAGCATGAGATCGATCACTGCGACGGAATCCTAATCTGAGCGTAGTAAGATGTTATTCACGTTTTTAGAACGCGACTATAAGCATAATGTGCTGCTCATATTTCAATTTGAGCAGCACATTATGCTTATATGCGGAAAAGGAAACGTTCAACAGGGAATTCTCGATCTGGTCGGGCTGTCAAAAAAAATGACACAAGGGCTTCCGTGCAACGTTGTTCCGAGCGCCTTTGTGCTCTTTAAAAGTTTCTCCGCCTCTACCCTCCCCTGACTATTGAGCAAGAAACTATTGAAAGGTTTTGCAAAACTCTTGTAAAAATCTTGGAAACAAATCAATATTAAAAGTCCTCCATCGTTTTCGATTGATAGAGGACTATAGGAAGATGAGTTTTTCCACAGTAGACCTGGCCGATCTCGTAAACGTACAACTTGTAATGTGAATGTTGAAGACGGTGCGGGAATACAAAACCTTAAACGATGGTACTATGGACATAACCATCCCTTTATAGGACGAAAAAATTCAAAGAGCGCGAAAAAAGACCCGGGATTACCCGGGAAGGTTGGCATCCTTATTTTCCTCTGTGTTTCTGCTTCGCTTTTCGAATAGCAATTTCACGCTTCTTGGCTTGAGCCGCTTCTTTCATCTGGCGACTGGTGATCTGCCGTTCTTGCTTGTTCTCTTCCAATTGGACTCTAAGCGCTTCTTGAGCTTTTGTAGAGATACCATGAGTGTTGATTTCCTTTGCTGCGATTCTAGCTAAACGTTTAGGATTTACGGCACGTTCGACAACTGTTTTGACCGTTACTGCCTTAGGAGGGTTTATTAATAACCTCAATATTGTGCGATCTAAAAAATCAAGTACGTCTGCGTCATGGGGTTCCGTACCGAAAACAAACCTCATCGCAATTAGCTTAGAATCTAGACATTCTTCAATGACACCAATCCAAAATTGCCCATTATGATAGATTGTCAATTTCATCTTGATCCCCCCTCTAATTAATAATTAGAGAACGATGGACATCCCGAGGGGGAAGGTTACTGACATTAGCAAGACAACTAATGCATCCGGACTACCTACCGGATCGTGTTTTTACGTTCCATACATATTATATTGATCTCCTTAGTCAAAAGCAACATACCACCTTGAAGGGGAAAGCTCATCCCACTATTCCAATACAAAGACAAAAGAGATATCATTTGCGATTCTTTCTATTCATCACTACCCAATGCCAATAGTATCTCCCTTAAGCTGTCCATTGCGGTTTCGCAGTTTTCTAGTATCTCTGTAGCTAACACATTTGGATCGGGAAGGTTATTACATCTGGATTACCTTCCGGTCCTGGAATTAATCGCTCATTAATTAACAATGAATCAACTATCAATAACTTTTACTGCGTTGGTGATCCCACTTTGTGTCGAAGTTGATACTGGATTAATTGCCATAATAATCCCCCCTATTCTCACATATATCCTTTTATTATATATCGTCATTTTTGATAAAAACTTAATACTGCTAAATTTTTACTCCAATATTTTGTGTCCCAGCTTTTTTCAGAACACGGACCCAATCCCTTGCGCCCTGCAGGTAAATATCTGGAAACCATCAAAAACGACATATGATAGAAATTAATTTTATACACATAAAAAACTAAGTCTTCCCTAAAAAGGGGGGCTTATGTGTGCCGGCCTTTATTTGTTGATGTTATAATTTTTTAGCCATTCGACGTTGCTGTATTTATAAAACATGTGAGTATTCGTGGTCATGTAATAATATTCAATAAAAAGCCACACGAATTCTGGAATTTCAGTCGTATTACCCTTTTAATCCTGGAAATTACCTATAAGCATATTTCTCATACCGGTCTCATCGGCAAACCACAACAGCATACTGCGCACACGAGGCTGACTGCCTTCACACGTTGCGAGCCAGCTGCTTGGATTTTAGTTCGTGCGTTGACACTCATGGACGTCTGCCTACAAGGCCAAAGCCTGCACCGCAGATTCCTCCTAAAATATGAGCTATATGAGCTATTCCATCTTTGGAGCCAATACTTAATATCTCTCCTCCAAGATAGACAATTATGACCAATATCAGGGTGAGTGGGATTTTCCCATCCTTCATGCCGGCTACTGATGATAAGACGATCATCATAAATACGATACCACTTGCCCCCAGTAGTACAGTATTGGGAAATAAAACAACATGCAATAATCCAGAGACAAAGGCAGTGATGGCAATCATTATTAAGAAGGATTGTGATTTATATTTTTCTTCAAGAATAGGGCCCAATACCAGAAATAGAACCATATTGCTGGAGTAATGGCTCCAATTCACATGGCCAAGAACATGACCCAACAATCTGAAGTAAGTCAATGGATCTGTCCAAGATGATCGGTATGCACTAAAAAGCAAATTTGTAGACAGTCCGTCTGTTATCTGTCCTAACAGCAATATAACCAAGGAAACTAAAGCAAACGTCAGGGTTACCGGTGAATTATATTGGAGTTTTCCAAAAAAAAATTTCATATATTTGGTCTTCCTCCTATTCTGTTTTAAATCTTTCTTTATTGCCTTCTACTCTACTGCTTCTGACAGAAATATCATACTTATTGTATTTCCCGTGTACCTCCCATGAGGATTTAAGGGAAAATCAGAGTCCCTGAAACTTCTAAATCAGGAAACCAATACGACCGAACTGTTTCCTGTTTCCTGTAGGTCCGAAAATGATCAATATCCAGGTCCTTAAACCCGTAAACCACTATAATCTCCTGATCAGGATCAACAATCCAAAACTCCCTGACCCCGGAAATCATATAGGTATTCAGCTTATCCACCATATCTTTAGACCTGGTGCTTGGCGATAAGATCTCAACAACCAAAACCGGCGTGCCCATATATCGGCCTTTTTCATCGGTGGTCTCAGCCACATCACAAGCAACAAGCAGGTCGGGCTGCATTACATCAGGGTCTTTGAAACCTTCTTTCCGGAAATGTACATCGAAAGGGGCATAAAATACCTTACATCCTTTCCCTTTGAGATACTCCTTGCATCCAACATATAAGTTTCCCGAGATTTCTTGATGGATAATGCTTGGCGAGCTTAACAGCACAATTTCACCGTTGATGAATTCCATGCGCATATCGCTTTTTTCGTAGATTTCCCTAAATTCCTCATAGGAGACCTTTTTTCCTCCGTACTGGTAGTCCAAAGCCTTCTCCTTCATGAGAAAATAGCGATCGCTATCTGTGAGGTAAGGTGTGAGCCTCACCGCTTTTTTACCGTTTTTGGTAATTACCACTTCATTATTATCGATTACATAATCCAAATATGTCCCGAGATTGCTTTTAAGCTCCGTGGCTGTAATTATATTGTTCGATTTTCGATGACCTTGATTGTCTATATCGTTCATAATTCTAATCACCTCGCACGATAATCATATTATATCGAACGATAATTATCAATCCTTTTCGGCTCGTTGGCTGATTTTAGCTGTAGGAATCATACAAAACAAAAACCTTCCCAAACAATAAAGTTCGGAAAGGTCATAAGTATCACTATAGAGAATCCGCTCACATCAGTTACAAGGCAGCAGGGTACATTCTCCACGATCAGTTGGAAAGCTTCAACGTACTTTTCTTTTGCTAAATGTGGGTTGCAACGGCGAACTCTTTCTATTACTGTCTTTTCAGTTTCATGGCTATCATTCTAAACCCTCCGCTTACTCACCTTCGGCGGGATAACAATGATGATGTTGATGTTTGTGGTGCCCATGACCTTGGTGCATACCTTTTTTCCGGCACGAACCATGATGCCCTGAGCCATGTCCGCGGTGCATCCCCCCTCCATGAGAATCCTCTGCCGCTTCCAAATTTGCGCACAATTTCTCCGTAAGGATAAGGAGTTGTTCTCGTTCATCCTCTGTTAAAGCCTGTCCCCCGGTTCTCACTCCTATGTAAAAAAACAAACACTCTTCCTTTTTTCAGTATAGTGTGTCGTACCCCAGGTCATAAAGCTGGGGCACTCACACAGGATTCAGGGAATGGGAATCTGTCCGCTTCCTCCTGCGTGAAAAGCTGAACGGCGAATTCCCACTCTACTGTTCAAAGTATCCCTCGTCATGGAAAGTTTACTTGACATAAGTGCGTTTCTATGCTATTTTATGTCTACGGAAAGCTTACTTTCCATAATGAGTATAAGAGGTGGTCATTTGAAAAACAGGCTCGAGGAAATACGCAAATTACACGGAATCAAACAGGAAGAGCTGGCAGCAGCTTTGGAGGTATCCAGGCAAACCATCGGCTCCTTGGAAAACGGTAGATACAATCCCTCAATTCTCTTAGCCTTTAAAATTGCCCGTTATTTCAACATGAGTATTGAAGACATTTTCATCTACGAGGAGGAGGCAAACAATGAACAAAAGTAAATTCGATAAGTATGCAGTGTTTTCAGTAATTGGCTTTATAATTTTTATAACAGGCCTTGTACTGATAAAATCAATACCGGACGCACAGGGTATGGTGCGTGTATTACCATATCTTTGTGTAGGGATCGGAACTGGCTTATTTGGGCAAAACTTAGGCGAAATACTGAAAAACGCCGCACTAAAGAAGGAACCGCAAGCCGCAAAGCAAATTGAAGTAGAGGCAAACGACGAACGGAATATAGCCATAAGCAATAAAGCAAAAGCAAAATCTTATGACTTGATGCTGATGGTATTTGCAGCACTGATGCTGGCCTTTGCTTTAATGCAGGTGGATATGTCTATGATCCTAACCTTTGTGGCCGCCTATCTGTTTATTGTTTTCTCAAACATTTACTATCTGAATAAATACCAGAAAGAAATGTAGCTTTATTCATGGCCAGTCCTCCGAATAAAGGATGCCGCCGCAACTCGTTATGCACCCCGCCGCACCTCCTCAGTATCTCCGTCGATCAGCCGGGTCAGCTCGCCGGAGCAGGTCAACGCCAGCCGATGCATCGCCCGCGTGCAGGCAATGTAAAGAAGGCTGCGGTCATAGTCGCTGGTGTAAGTCTTGCTGTTGGCCGCAGGAATGATGACCTCGTCAAATTCCAGTCCCTTCGACATTTGGATGGAGGTGATGGATATCCCGTTTATAAACGCGGAGCTTTCGAGTGAAATCAACTGCACCTCATAATCCTGAGAAAGTCGATCGTAAAGGGCTTTAGCTTCGCTGTTGGTTTTCACGATAATGCCCAATGTCACCTTGTCGCCTTCTTCAAAAGCCTCAATCATCTCCTTTATCCGGGCCAGCTCTTCCTCTTTATTGCGGCATTGGATGAGCGCCGGTTCATCCCCGTGGCGCTCGACGGCTTCCAGAGCCGCGACATTCCGGATTCGCTTGGCAAAGGTGATGATCTCGTAGGTAGAGCGGTAACTCTTATTCAGCTCCACCACCTCTGCGCCCCCATAAAGCGCGCGCAGATCTTCGAAGTTGTGCAGGTGGTTCGGGTTGATGAATTGCCCGAAATCTCCCAGAATAGTCTTTTGGCATTTGAAGAGGATGTTCATCACCGCATATTGAATCGGCGTGTAATCCTGCATTTCGTCGATGACCAGATGCCGGATCACTTGGCTTTCCTGCAAACCCTCGAAAGCGGCCTGGAAATACATGAATGGAAAAACGTCCGCCCATTCCAGTGTTTTCTTTGCTGGCATCACAAACATATCGGGCATGTTCATCTGTTTATAAAAATCCTTATAGAGCTCCAGCGTGTTCTTTACCTTGAGCATCGAGGTCAGGCTTTTGAAGATGACTTTTACCCTTGGTAAAGTATCTTCCCTGTAATTCTCCGTCTCGAAGCGATCAAAGATATCATCCGCAATCATCTGAAGCCGCCGCTTTACTGGATGCTTGCTATAGGCATCAAAGCGTTGTTTTGTCCATTCGCACTTGGCCGTGAAGCGGCCAAAAGTGTAATCCCTAGGCTCGAAAATGCTATTTGACATCTCCTCTAGGTATTTATCCACCAGCTCAACAAAATCGAGTGTGGATTTGAGGCGCACCCGCTTGGCCCATTTCGAATCGTTTGTTTCGAGCGGGTCCTTGTCGGGCTCGAAATCGATGATGCCTTCAAGTTGAACCTCCGCGATGTCCGCGAAGCTCATCCCATAGATCGGCTCTTCTCCCAATTCAGGCAGAACACTGGAAATATAGTCCCCGAATACCTTGTTGGGCGAAAGGATGGTCACATTCTTGGCCGCTAATCTATCCTTGAAGCGGTAGAGGAGGTAAGCGATTCTGTGCAGCGCAATGGATGTCTTGCCTGAGCCCGCGACCCCTTGAATGATAAGCGTCCCGGCCTTCTCGTTTCGGATAATCTGGTTCTGCTCCTTCTGGATGGTTGTAATGATGGATTTCATCTTTTCTTCCGAGGTATGACTCAATTCGCGCTGCAGAATGTCGTCTTGGATGTTGACCGAGCTTTCCAACGTATATTCCATCTCGCCGTTCTTAATTTTAAATTGACGCTTCCGGGTCAAATCTCCATTGATCCTGCCAATCGGCGCGTCATATCCCGCCGGCCCAACCTCGCAGTCGTAGAACATGCTTGCAACCGGGGAGCGCCAGTCGGAGATCAGGAGCTCGCTGTCATGGCTGAAAGCGAATCTGCCAACATAAAAGATGGCGGGTTCTTTCTTGGCTTCCTCGCGGAAGTCGATCCGAGCAAAGTAAGGGGATTCCTTAAGTTTAGCCAGCTTGTCCCGGGTCTCTACCGCAATAACCCCTTGATGATCGATTTGCCGTAAAGCGAGCTCATTTTGGAACATCTCGTGCGGGTCAATTTCGCCCTTATGCTGCACCATGTAGCGCTTGGAATCCCTATACTCTTTATCATATCCCTCAACTGAATCTATCGCCTGCTGCAGAGCATCTTCTATTTTGGCTGAAATGTCAGCCAGGTGGGCGATTTCATCGGGGAAAGCAGGAGGCGCTTCCGCGTCTCTCTTCGTTTTTTCGTTTATCTGGGCAGGCGCAGTTTGTGTGCGCCCGCTGATCTGCTGTGCCTTATTCATGCGAATCCTCCTTGGGCAAGACCATTCTCTGAGTTGGATATCCGAATTCAGTCAGCAGCTCCGCCTCCGCGAATCCCAGTTCCTTCAGCGCCTTCCGATATCCGGTATCCGCTTTGTCACCCTCGCGAAATGTAGTTATACTGATTTCCTTGTTTTTCAAAAGCTCTGTTGTTGCTTTGTGCAAAAATAGCTTTGCAATCCCTTGTTTTCTATAAAGTGGATGAACCCCTAAAAAATCAATGCTCCCCGTTTGATAAGAAATCAGCATAATTCCAATGGCAAGATTGTTCTCTTTCATCATCAACGCGCGCTTTTCGGAAATATACTGTTTCAGTATTTTGATGTGCTCATGCTCAATAAGATTGGGGAAACCATCAATTACAAGCCGAACCAAGTCCATCCAGAGAGGTATATCTTCCTCCGTGGAAAATAGTATTTCCCTGCCAATATGGTTATCTGTTTTATCCCGGATGTCAGTTTTTTCGTTAAATATAAATTCTAATTGCAACGGATAAAACTCCTCGTTTTCTCTAAATTGATTAGGAGATTGTTTATACAATGCCTTGAAGATCGTTGTAAATGCCTGTTGGCTTTCATATCCGGCCAATAGCGCAATATCCAATATTGACTTTTCTGAAAAAACCAGCAGTTTTGCGGCTTCGGTTATTTGCCTGCGCTGCACATAATCATGTATGGTCAAACCAACTGCATCCGAAAACATGCGGTGCAGATGATATTTTGAATAATGAACCGCCTTTGCAACAATATCCAAATCAAGGTTCACATTTAGATGGTTCTCAATATAAGCAATTGCCGAAATAACAGTTTTGAGACTTCTCATAATGCCCCTCCTCTCCATAAATAGTATACCAAAGCAAGCAGAACTTGTTTTAATCATTCTTGCTATTTTCGAATACCTCACCACGGCAGACGGAAATGTCGACATTATCGACTGCTTTAACAGTGGCATGGACTTACTCAATTGATTTACCTTGATTGTTGTTTCCACGCTAATCAAACCCTCCTTATTCTTTTCTTTGTATAAAAAGAATAACACCAGAACAAAGTCTGGTGTTAATGTGTAGGGTTTGTTTTGAACTGCTTTTATTATGGAGGGTTCCAGCTATAACCGATGAGAATAAATCGCAAGGAAGTAAGCATCAAACCGACTGTATGAATATTTCAGTTTCATAGAGCCATTAAAGCAGTTCTCTGGGACCGTAATATTCACCCTCCAGGCATTCACGGAATACCCTCGAACCAGTTCTGCTTCTGCTTCTTCTTCATTTATATTTCCATATGGTCCCTTGGGGAATTATTTTCATAAGGCGTGATGATAAAAAAGCGCTGACAAAGTCATATTTGTCGGCAGTCTCATCTTCACTTAATTAATCTGATTGTACTTCCGGTCATAACTTTTTGGATGACATCTTTTTATTGTACATAACGATACAAGCGATTAGCTGGTCTACCAGTCCAGACAAATCGCTTTTTCTACTCTACTCTGAAAAAGAAATTTGCCTGCTCTAGCATTGCAGGAGAAAAGTCGGTTATTTCTAATGATTCACTGGCTAAAGCTATCTGGGACGACATAATGCCTGGTCCGACTGCCAATTCAATAACCTTCACATCCCCCTGAATTAAGGGGCTATGTTCTTTTATTCGCTATCGTTTTCCTCAAACAATCTCGTATAGTAAAATCCACTTGTATATAATGCTCCTGCAGGATTATGAGCAAGTACACGATCCTTAGTAATAAGCGTTGTCACAGGTGCCTCTGAGTACTTAATAAATATTGAGTCATGACCAACACATAGCCCGACTATCACATTTAAGTCTGTCTTTTCTTTATTAAGTAACTTTGCTTGCAAAACAGGATTACATAAGGATTCATGACTGCCCTTTTTAATTTTGAACTTTTTGTCTATTCCGATTTCTGTTTTGTCAGTTGAGCTTACTTTACAGATCACACAATAACTTTCCAGCCCTTATAAAATCGAATGTAATTATATCCCATTTGCTCTATTTCTATATTTCAACTTCTGATAAAGCTAAATTCATTGCATTCCCCCCAACCTTGACTTCGAGAATTTCATTTTCCTTTACTGTTAACGATACTAGGATTTCAGATGGCTTTTTCATGGAATAACCTTGTTCAAATACAATGTTCGATGCCTGCTCGTTATTGATTTTTCCATAGTGATACAGGTAGCAGCCAAGTGCACCATTTGAGGTTCCTGTTGCCGATTCTTCTGGGATATCATATAACGGAGCAAAGTTTCTGCAATTAGCGTAAGCACCATGTAAGGATTCTAAGGCAAAAACATGATACCCAACTGCATTGTATTTTTGGCTAATTTTTTTAATTTTTTCCATATCCGGTTTTATTGCATTTAAAATCTTAATGCTTTTTACGGGAACCATAATATCCCGAAGTCCTGTTGATACGACTTGGACCGACAAATCTTCCGGCATTTGCGAAGCTTTGATATTTAATGAATCGGCAAGTTCATCTTTATCTATGATTTCCGAAAACACAGGAACCGGCTGATTCATCATAATGGAGTTATCTTCTTTAATTTCAATTCCCAAGATTCCGGCTTTGGTCTCCTGTTTATACGTACCTGGTTTTAACAATCCCAGACTTGCCATTGTATAGAAGGTTGCAATCGTTGCATGACCGCATAAATCAACCTCTTCATTTGGCGTAAAGAATCTCACGTTAAAGTCTGCTACGTTTGATCGCAATATAAAAGCGGTTTCGCTAATTCCTAGAATTGCAGCAATTTTTCTCATTTCCTTTTCCGATAATGAATCTGCATTAGTCACAACACCTGCTGCATTTCCACCTTCTTTCGTTTTAGCAAATGAATTTAATGTATATACGTTTACTTTCATAATCAATTCTCCTTATAAATTTACAATCGTTCCGATATTCTTTATATCCATATCCGCCTTTCCCTCAACTAAATCAGCAGAAACAAGCGGCAATATAGTTGCCAGATTATTTGCTTTCTGTCGATACATATCGTAATCACCCTTTCATAATTTATATAAACAAAACCTTCCCTAACTATAATGTTTCGGAAAGGTTATAAGTATCATATTTAGCATTAAACAACTATTTTAAATGAAAATAGTTTGGCCGTACTGAGTCGTACTCTAATATGATACAAATATAATCTTATCCAAAATTTATAGTAGTTTAAACTAGCTCAAATAACACATCTCCGCGGTAGAGATAGTTCCGAACTTAACGATACTACTGTAAATCCTGAAAATTGAATAAGATTATATGATCATTTTAACTAGCCACCTCATAATTAATCGTTTTAAATTTATTCAGCATATAAATTATATGCCATTTGAGAAATATAAGTCAATAATTATGAATCCGAACGCGTGTTCAACACCCCCATATTTATAAAAAAGCCCGATGTCATCTATAAAAACCCCTAAAAAATCGGGCCGAAAAATGCACTTTTTCGGCCTGTTTTTGTCCAATTTTTGCTCCAAAACCACTACATATAGTGGTTGGCATGCCTTATATGTCCTTCTGACCACAATTCGCCATCAGAACTATACTCTCAACGTGCCGCGTCCAAATCGGGGTCAATGAGCCTCACCTGGGTCAGAAACCTGGCAAAGACATTGCGCACCGGCGGGTTTAAGTATTGCAGGTTTTCCTCCACGCCGGTCACAATGTCCTCGTTTCGCAGGTAGGCTGTGGTTATGCTGGACAGCGCCGTTTCCAGCTCTGCGATATCCTTTTTGTATAGCTGGGCATGGCCACGAACAGCCCCTTGCTGCTGTCCACCACCTTGACTTTGCGGATAGCAAAGGCTTTTACGCTGCCCTCCGGACGGATGGAGCCGATCTAAACATCCACTTTCATAGGGACCTGCGCCGTACTTTCCGGTGCGGCGGCTTGCGTGTTTTCCGTTTTTTTCATGGGCTTCTCCTCCTTGTCTTCAGTTGTTGACATTAAAAGCTCTGCAATCTATGATGAAAGAGATAGTAGACTGAAATTGATTATTGGAGGGATACCGTCCGGTCGGGGCAGTAATCTGCGCCAACCGGAAAAGAAAGATTGAGCGGATACAGACTTAAGGTGCCTTTTTCTAAGGCGTTTTTTGCTGTGTCCGTTCATCTTTCGGCGGTATCCCTTTTTGACTTTCAGGGGATACCGTTATAAAACAGTATCCCCCTTTTCAGTCTGCTATCAAATTAATTTAGAAAGGAAAATATTATGCTTACTTTAGATGATTTAATAAACGCCGACCGGTGCCCGGCACCGTATGAGCCAGGCGAGGAGCTTTGGAACGATCCTCATATTTCAAAAATGATGCTTGAGGCACACCTTTCAACCGATACCGATGCCGCAAGCTATATGCCGGAAAAAATTCAAGAAATCTGTGAATTTTTAGCTCGGACAATGGTTCTTAAAAGCGGAGACTCGATTGTAGACCTTGGATGCGGCCCTGGGCTTTACTGTTCGCGGCTTGTTCAAAAGGGCTTTTACCTGACCGGAATAGATAGGTCGGAAAGCTCAATCTGTTATGCCAGAAATCAAAATCACGATAAACATGCAAATTATATTCTGGCAAGTTACCTGAATCCGTTTGGCTCAAACCAATTTGACGCAGCTTTGATGATTTCACAGGACTACGGCGTTCTTAGCCCAGAAAACAGGAAAATATTACTTAGCAACATCCGCAATGCCCTTAAGCCGAACGGATATTTTGCTTTTGATGTTTCCAGTATGACTGCTTTTCAGAATAGGACAAATGGCACAGCCTCCAAATGGTATGCGTCCGGGGCGGGATTCTGGAGACCCCATAAACACTTTGTTCTGGAGAAAACGATTATTTATCCGGATATGCCCACACTGTGCGACTCTGTAGTTGTATGTGATTCCGGTGTAAAGGCATATCATATCTATCAGTCTTTCTTTTCCCCAGAGTCCATCCGTTCAGAACTCGAAGAAAATGGGTTTCAGGTAGAGGCAGTACTATCAAATCTACGCGGTGAGAAATTCAATGAAGCTTCACCTGCGCTAGGCGTCATTTGTAAAAAAGCCTAGGATATTTGCTTGTTCAGCACACCAGGCAGCCTTATGACTGTCCTGGTGTGCTATAAATTCATGGTTTGACTGTTTTACTGCTCTGGCGACTTGAGTGCAATCTCCTTAAAGCCGAACCTTTCCGGCAACTCATCATAGCCAATGAATTTCATCACATACCAAGGATACTCCAATCAAGCCTTGCATTAAAGGCGGTGATTAATCCAGCGCCCCGACGAAGTTATAAACAAGGATGATGTTCTGCTCCAAAACGCCGTTATTTAAGTGGCTTATAAATAAATTCTAAAGACTTTGAGAAAACTCAAGCAATCTCAAGGAAATGCTTTTACCGCCTGTCTCTTTTGGTTAGAGAAACCTTCAAATCTTTGTGTTTGTCAAAAGAAAAAGGGTTAGACCGTCCCAAAAAAGACGATCTAGCATTACAAAGAAATATATTTCCGCGCCACAAAAAATATTATTAAATTCGCAGCTTACAAATTTCCATCCTCATACCGGCGTCCTATCCTTTTGCGGAATGTCTTTTCAGATACCGCTATAGGATATGCCGAGCCCCCAGACAAGCGTGAGGACTATAGCGCCAAAAAAAATTCGGTTTGGACAAAGATGCTTCCCTACAGTAACCATAGTACAAGCATATCCATATTATATACAACCATGCCGAATCCATCGGCCTCTGGATCAAGAGGGGAGGGAAAAGAGATGCCTATCATGGATAAGCCGTTAACTTCAACCTTAGTGCTGAAATATGAAGACGGGTTGACACCTGCCGGCGGTCCCCAAATCAAGCAAAAGAGCTTAAACTACGTGAGGCCCGATGCTGATCATGGATCCCTCCACGAGGTTGCTGCCGCCCTATTCGGTCTTTCGGAAAAGCCGCTCAATACCGTGATTTTGCGTGATAGTACGGAGTTAGTGGAAGAACCGGAAGAATAATGCCCTCTCACTCTTGGATGGGGCTGTGTCGAAACTTTTGTTTCACACAGCCCTTTGAAAAGAAAAAACATAGCCTCTTATGCTCCTGCCGCATGGGCTTACACAAATGAAATTCCGTAGGTACTCCCGCCTGCCTTAGTCTTGCTGCATAATCCAATAAAGGAGACCCCCCATGAAAAAAACAGATGGCGCAACGGTCTATTGTAGAGTGCTTTAGAGGAATGCTAAAGGGATCTTATCTATCAACCCTTAAAACACTAATCTTTGCTTGAGGTGAATAATGGCTATCTCTATACAACCAGTTGCAATACTATTAATAATCATTGTCCTAAGCAATTGCCTTATGAGTTTCGGGAAAAGCAATGTGCTGAATAGACTACGTCATCAACCAGCCTTCCCTCACTACATATCCCCCAAGGTCTCCACCTTTGGGACCCATTTCGATGATATAATCGGCTTGACTGATGATCCTCGGATTGTGTTCTATAACAACAACTGTCGCACCTTTTGAGGTAAGTTCACGAATAATATAGCACAGCTTATCGACATCATCATCATGAAGCCCCGTAGTAGGCTCATCCAGAATGTAAATCGTATCTTTTGCTTTGCCGTCACAAAGCTCTTTCGCAAGCTTGATCCTCTGAGCTTCACCACCGGATAAGGTTGCAGCACTTTGCCCTAATTTGATGTATGAAAGTCCCACCTTGCAAAGCATATCCAGTATTCTATATATGCTTGATTCATTTTTGAATATTTCTTTAACTTCACCAATTTCCATATCAAGCAAGTCTGCAATGGAGTGCCCCTTATATTCAATTTTCAGTACCGGTTCTTGATATCTTTTTCCATTGCATTTATTGCAGGTAATATAAATATCAGGCATAAAATGCATCGGTATAGCTATTTCACCAGCTCCTTTACACTCGTCGCACTGTCCTTTTGCACTATTAAAGCTAAAGTGTTCTTTCGTAAGCTTTGCTTGTTTGGCATCACTTATTTTTGCATAATAATCTCTTATTAAATCGAATACTCCGGTATATGTACCAGGGGTTGATCTTGAATTCTTTCCAATAGCCCTTTGACTGACATAGTATATGCCAGAAATATGATTCACTCCAATCAAACTATCATATTGTCCAATTGCTTCTGCGCTCTTACCAAGTTCCTTCATCATAGCAGGATAAAGTGTTTTTGAAATCAAACTGCTCTTTCCTGATCCGCTCACACCTATAACACCAATGAATTTTGTAAGAGGTAAGGATACATCAACATTTTTCAAATTGTTTGTTCTAACACCTTTAAGTATAAGTTTTTCATCTACTTCAACGGCATCACACTTAATGACATAATCAAAATTATTAAAAACCCAGGGCTTATTATTTTCAACCGATTCTGCACGCAATAACCGACCACCATAATGTCCAGCCCCCGGTCCGATTTCTACCAGATAATCCGCCATCTGAATAAACTCTTTTTTATGTTCTACTATAATGATTGTATTTTTTTGCTTTTTCAAATCTTTGATGGTTTCAATCAAAAATTGAAAATCCTTTGGATGCAATCCTTTGGAAGGCTCGTCCATGATATATAGAATATTCGAGAGACCTAAGCCAAGTTGGGTTGCTATTTTCAGTCTTTGCGCTTCTCCTCCTGACAATGAAGGAATGCTCCTATCCAGATTGATGTACCCAAGTCCCACTTGCTCAAGCTTTTTCAGTCTGCTAATAATCTTGGTTAAAATAACTCTACATTTTTCCCTTTTAATCTTATCCAAGTTGCTGTAGGTAGAATGGCACCACTTTTTTAGCTCAGTAATGTTCATCATAGTAGCTTCGGGATACCTTGTATTACTAATCCTTACTAGCCGACCTTCCTCAAGCAACCTCTCACCTTTACACCTACTGCATTTTTTATTTACAACAAATCGTTCAATATGGTCCATTGATTTTGGTGCATTATTGTCAACCAATAGTCGCTGCAGTATGTTGACCACGCCTTCGACAGGTCTTGATATTGTACCATTCCTTCCATTAGTATTCTCATACCTCAAAGTCACTTTTCTTCTATTGCTTCCATAGAATATCTGCTGCTTGAATGATTCTGACAAATCTTTAAACGGCACTTCCAAGTCTTCGTTCATATCTGCCGCCAGTGCCAATACTGCTCCTTTCATCCAGTTAGCATTCGGCTTCTCTCGATGTTTTCTAAGGTTTCCCCACCAAACAGATGCACCGTCTAAAATGGATAATTCCGAATTAGTAACAATCAAATCAATATCAACTTGAAGCTCCTCGCCAAATCCTTTACAAACGGGACACATATACTCAGGGTGATTGTAATTAAACAATGCCGGCGTAAGTGTAAAGAAAATCGTGCCACAGTTATTGCATACATTATTCTCCGCAACAATTGCCTTACAATTAGGGCAAACCCTCTCCCCGATTGTAGAAAATAGCAACCGTAAATACTCTCCAATTCTCGTTACTGAAGCAACGGTTGATCTGGGATTTGTCCCTAAATTTTTCTGTTCAATTGCTATTGACGGTTGAAGACCCGCAATTCTCTTAACCATAGAATCTTTCAAATCAGTTCCTAGGAGAGAATTTGACGCAATCAAATCCATAAACTGCTTTTGACTTTCATGATAAATGGTATCAAAAGCAAGACTTGACTTTCCGCTTCCACTAACCCCGGTTATGACGGTTATTTTTTCCTTTGGAATCCTTACAGTAATATCTTTCAAGTTGTGAATAGATACGTTTTCAACAATGATCTCATTAGAACCCATATATTCATGTTCGAAATATTCTTCGCTTTCAAGTTCTTCACAATAGTCTACTTCATTATCACATGTGAGCTTTTTGGTTTTATCTGAGATGTTATTTATTTCCGGAATATCAGGAAACACTTTATAATTTGTCCAATGTCCAACCCATTCCGGTACTTTTATCTCACTGAAAGCTTTCTCTTGGTATGGCATAACTTGCAAAATCACTGAATGCTCAAAGCCATCAAAGCCTAAAACTGATATACACTGATTATAAGGATCAGTAGATTTGACTTTTACGATAGTGGACGCTAAGGGATTTGGTCTTACAGGCGACCTTGTGGCAAACACCCCACACCTCGGAGCATTTTCATAGGGCGGATTACACATTAAATGACGACGGTACCTTTGGTCATCAAACTTATGAAACCACCATATTACTCTCAAAAAATCACCTGTTTGTATTCTCTCTATTGACTCAGTTATTTCTCTTGCTGCTATATTTTCTGATTCTTGAAACTAATCATCCCATAATTATTTACAAACAGATATTGTCCAATTGGATTTCCTTTGAATAAGAATGAAGTAAAAACTTCATTTTCTTGGCGATTCTCCTTTTTATAACCTTCTGCAATCTCTTCACAAGGAAAGTAGGGTTTAATATCTATCAGGTCACCCTTAATAGCTTTAAGCTTTTCATCGGCTTCAAGAAACATTTCTCCGATTCTTTCCTTGATTTCTATAATTTTTAAAACGTAAGAGTAAATTTCACTATCTTCCCTTGTAAATAAAACGCAATGGCTAAAATGCCCTAATTTTAGCAAAGCATTTTTTAATTCCCTTTTTATGGTAACCTTAATTAGCTTGCTTGCTTTTTCATTCTTTGAAATTAACTCATAATCTCCTATTGCTTGAAATTCAATTTTCTTCACCTGATATCCACCCTTCCTATAGAGGAGTTATGGGAATGAATATCTCAACCATCCTCCTCAGGCTATCATTTTCATAGTTCTGTGGCGGATAATACTCAAAACACAATCTGTCATCGGGAACAAAGCCGCTCTCCGGCAGCCATTTTGAAACCATATAGTCCCAAGCGCCTTGATACTCATCAGTTTCCAGCAAAAATCTGCCAATAGCATATTTCCCACCCGCAAGCTCCATACAACCAAACTGGCCTTGACTTACCACATCATTTTCAATAGACATGCATACACTCACCCTAAGTTTTTCTTCCTCCGTTAAATCACCATAATCATGATATACAGCAAACCATCTTGTCTCCTGATTAACCAATTTTTTTCTGCTCGCAAAGCTATATAGCTTGGTAAAAAGCTTCATGAACAAATCAGAATTACCTTTATACGCACCTGTATATCTGGTATACAGCACTTTAATCGGTTCAATTGATTGTATTGCGAGTTCTATAGGGATATTGTAATACATTTCTTTCTTTGATACTTTTCCATTCGTGCGAAGTTCATTGATCAAATGCTTCATTTCCCAATCATCCATTTTTCGGATTTTACTTGCGCTCATTCCATATCTTTCCTTTAATGCTTTTGCAAAGGATGCCTGATTCGAAAAGCCCACTGCAAGTGCAATATCCTGTATCGTAAGCAGATTACTACTTCTTAGAAGAAAAATTGTTTTTTCCAAGCGAAGTCTCTTAACAAAGCTGTATAAGCTTTCACCTGTGATTTGCTTAAAAATTCTTTGAAAATGATATTCAGAAAAGGAGGCCACCTCTGCAAGTTGCTGAATACTGACTTCGTCATCCAGATGGTTTTCAATATAGTCCTGTACAGCATTTATTTTAGAAATGTAGATTTGCCTTGATTCATTTAAAATTGGTTCCATAATAATCTCCACTCATATTATTTCAATCAAGTCTGTGTGTTTGTTGTAAGATAAAAGGGCAATGTTATGTTTTTGGGCAATTCTTGAAAAATGGGATGCTATGGCAATCATCTCATTATGCGACATGGCCCGGTATCTATCGCTTATGCTCTTATATGCGTCAACAAAACTAAAAACACACCGTTCTGTGTATGCGTGAAGCCTCTCGCACATCTCAGTAAAGCGCCCCACATGCCAATCTACCGAGTGTCTAGCATCCACAAAGATAATCAATTGTTGTTGTATCAATCTGAGGTGCCTATTCTCGATTTGACTTCCTTTGCAAATGTCTCGTTGCTGACCAATTCTCTGATTGCCTCAATTAATACTAATATGTATTCTATCTGTAAGCCATTTTCAATATCAGATAGCATTTGTTTAAAAGCTGGTCTACCTTCGATAGATTTTCCTGATTTTCCGGCATCTTCATAGATGTCCACAACAACCATTTCTTCTCTGTCTGCAAAGCGTTTTAAATATCGTCCCTCCATATTTATTTAGTGTTTTGATAGTAGTACATTTAATATCTACGGCAGTTTAATACCATATTTAGAGTGTTGTCAATATGGAGATGACTTGTCATGTCCTGAATTTCTCATTTTACAAATTTCGTAGGGCGCAGCATCCTTAACGCGCCGCGCTCTAATTTATGTGTTTTATAAAATTAAAAGAGCCGATAATCGTGAGTGGTATCTCTCACAAATTATCGGCTCTGGTCTTTGCGTCTGGCTCTTTGATAACTAACATATTCAGTTGTTTCGCATTATTAATTAGAGGCTGGCACTTTAATTAATGGTTTTCAAAACCTTCTTTCAGTGAAGCAATCCATGTTTCGATTGCTTGAGCCAATATAAACTGTTGTTGTAAGACAGCCATTCCTGTTTCGGGAATCTCTGGCATATTTTCTTTCATACTAATGTTTTCTTCCATATACGACTTTAGAATTTTCACGTTATCTTCAATATTTGTTAAACACGATTTTTGATTTTCCGGTGTAAGGCTGGTCAAATTTACTATTACAGCATTAAAATCCAGAAAAATATTAATTGGCTGAGAAGAAATTCCTATCATTAATTTTTCAAATTCTATTTCTCCATCACCTGTTAAAGAATAGACAGCCTTCTCGGCCATTTTTCCCTCTTTTACGATATCGCTTTCAATGTAGCCTTTTTCCTCCAACTGAATTACTTTTTTATATATTGAGGGGGTACTAATTTTCACCCACTTAGATATGTTGCGGTACTCTACTAATTTTTGAATATCGTAGGCACTTAAAGATTCTTTTTTCAATATCCCTAATACAATCAAATCTATTGTTGCCATATTGCCCTCCTTTTTCGCTCTTGACAAATACTATAAATTATAGTACTGTTTGCTTCATGCTATAATTTATAGTACTATAAATTACATCTCGTGTCAAGAGAAAGGAGAGTTAATCATGAATGGAAGTAACAAGAAAATGGAATTGCTGGGAAGTGCACCAATACCAAAAGCGCTTTTAGCACTGGGACTCCCTACCATGATTGG
This sequence comes from Desulfosporosinus nitroreducens, assembly GCF_023897015.1. Taxonomy (GTDB): domain Bacteria; phylum Bacillota; class Desulfitobacteriia; order Desulfitobacteriales; family Desulfitobacteriaceae; genus Desulfosporosinus; species Desulfosporosinus nitroreducens. The sequence continues at coordinate 58,178 of NZ_JAMHFY010000025.1, forward strand.
TATGATGATCAATGCGTTATACAATCTGGTAGATGCTTACTTTGTCGGAGGACTGGGAACCAGTCAGATGGGTGCGATCACTGTCGCATTTCCTCTTGGGCAGGTTTTCGTAGGATTAGGTCTGTTATTCGGAAATGGCGCTGCATCCTATATTTCCAGATTATTAGGGCGTGGGGAAAAAGAAACCGCAAACAAAGTTGCCAGTACCGCCCTATACAGCAGTATTTTTATTGGGGCGGTAGTTATTATCTGCACTATCATTTTTCTAAATCCAATTCTGAAACTTTTAGGTGCAACTGAGAGCATATTGCCCTATGCAGTAACTTATGCAAGTATTTATGTAATTTCATCTATCTTTAACGTATTTAATGTCACAATGAATAATATCGTGACAAGCGAAGGCGCTGCCAAAACCACTATGTGTGCATTGCTGACAGGTGCTGTGCTGAATATGATTTTAGACCCAATCTTTATCTATGTCCTGAATTTAGGTATAGCTGGTGCTGCAATCGCTACAGCCATTTCACAGATTGTTTCTACATTGGTATATTTGTGCTATGTACTTAGGAAAAAAAGTGTCTTCAGTTTTAGTATTAAGGAATGCTGTTTTTCAAAAGAAATTATGTCTGAAATCTTGAAAATAGGTATTCCTACGCTGGTATTCCAGTTGTTGACCAGTCTTTCTATTACGCTTATCAATATGCAAGCAAAAGAATATGGAGATTCTGTGATTGCCGGAATGGGTGCCGTAACAAGAATTATTTCTATGGGAAGTCTGATGGTATTCGGATTTATTAAAGGCTTCCAGCCAATCGCAGGATATAGCTATGGGGCAAAAAAATACGAACGCTTACATGAAGCAATCAAAACTTCCATAACATGGTCAACGATATTTTGTGTAATCTTTGGATTAGTAATGGCTTTATTCCCCACAACAATCATTTCTCAATTTACAAAAGGCGATATTGAAATGATCAATGTCGGTCAAACAGCATTGAGAGCAAACGGTTTTTCTTTCCTGCTTTTTGGTTTCTATACTGTATATTCATCACTTTTCCTTGTGCTGGGAAAAGCGAAAGAAGGTTTTATCCTTGGTGCTTGCAGACAGGGAATTTGCTTTGTACCCATCATTCTAATTCTCCCGATGATTTGGGGTATAAGTGGCATTCTTTATGCACAACCGATTTCTGATGTTATCTCTGCCGTTATTACTGTATTTATGGCTGTGCATCTTCATAAGGAATTGGCTATAGCAAAGTCTCGTGCCCTTTCCCCGCAACGAAACATTGATGCACAGAATGCTCAAACCTAAGGTAAACATCAAATAAATTTTCAATGGTTTAATAGATACAGTTTTCATATTATTTTTCATTCTTACTTGATCTATATAGCTCATTTTTATGTGATAAAGCTACGTCGTTATATTTTATTCCACCTTAATATTAAGTAACTTTACTTTTTTAATATATTAATACTTCCCGATGAGGTTTTAAGCGATATTTTATTATCTTTCGTTCCTATTTGTCCCTTTATATCTTTTTTGTCAGTTGTGTTAATAGGAAAATCAGATTGGAATTTGCCACTGGAAGTTTTGGCTTCAACCAAAAACTCAGCAGTTTCCGGAAGCTCTAAAGTAACATTACCTGCTGTAGTTTCTATATTTATGTTCTGATTCTCAAACTCCTTGTGGGCTATTAGGACGTCTCCCGCAGTCCCTTTTAAATCAAAGTTTCCACTACTATTTTTCAAGGTAACGCTACCCGAAGAAATCTCCATTCTAGCCTCTTTAGTAATACACTCATCGATGTTAATTTCTGATGATGAGCCTTTTATTTTTAATTCTGCTACATCTAATCTCTTTATTTTAAGTTTTCCTGATGAAGTATTTATGGAAACTTTTTCGGCATTCAGTTGTTCAGCTTCCAGTCCACCAGATGAGGTATTAAGTATAAAACTTGCTAAATTAAAAGAATCTAACTTAACTATACCTGCGGACGTTTTAATCGAAAGATTCCCCCCATATTCCTCTGGAATATATATATCCAAAAACAAATCTTCAGGTATTGGTAATTCGTACTTACGCTTTGCTCCTACAACAACTGTCTTATTATCGATTTCAGCTGCAAGTTTTATCTCCTGCTTTGCTTTTCCATGAAGTTGAACCTTCACCTCTTTACTTGCTTTCGTTCTTATAATATGAACAGGTGCACTTGACATAGTTACCTGTATTTCATTAATCTCTTCCATGGTAAAGCATTTCTCTTCTTTAATTTCTCTGTACGAAGATAATACTCCTAATCCCAATAAACTCATAATTACTATCACTCCAATCACAATTATTAGTACTTTCTTATTAAATTTAATTTTCACTTTCCAGTCTCCTTTCAGAAATTTTATTCTTTCAATTACAAATTCAAAAGACCATTAGCAAACATACGAGCACGCTCCTTGTCTCTCTCATCGGGATGTCCCTTTTCTCTACCTCCAATAAATGCCAGTTTGCTTTTGCAGTTCAAATTGAATCCAAATGGGCTGTATTCGCCAGAACAGTTAAACTCGCCGATGACGGTACAGCCTTTTTCTGAAAGTTTCTCTTTCATTAGATGTTTCTCTCCAAATTCAGCTGATGTGAAAAAAACGAATGCTTTTTTGTTCATACTGGGCATCTTCTCAAGAAACTCATATACTGTTTTATGAAATTTTGAGCCGTAGATACCTGATCCGAAACCAATCAGGTCGTACTCTACTAAATCTTCCGGCATAACGTTTTCAACCTTTGCAAGTTTAGCATTCATTTCTTGTGCCATGACTTTAGCAATCTTCTCCGTGTTCATTTTGTGATATGATTTGTAAATAATTAATGTTTTCATACGCTTGCTCCTCTTTAATATTTTTATATTCTGCTTTTCTCCAAACATTTCTAATGGCTTCTCATTCAGGAGATTTGTAATTCTACTAAGTATATCTTCTCGAATGAATATTTTTGAATTCATTCACATGTGGATACACGAATTACCTGATCTCAATATATTAAAACAATGGCTAAATTCCTCAAATTAAACGACAGAACTTTGAACGAATTTATTATTGAATTCATTCATTTTAGTGTAAAAAAATCTTGATTGTAATTCTTCTATTTTTGAAAATCAGTCAGCCCTTTCATTATAAACTCCACTAGGTAATCAATAATCTGCGGAAAATGGCAAATACCAATTTCCTCCTTATGGATCTCAATATAAGGTACTGAATTAAATAGACTAAGTATAAACGCATCATCCAAATCGTTCCTAATTTTCTTTTCTACTTTCCATTTTTTAATTAATTCTGCTGTACTACTATTCATCAATTCATAGACCCCTGCTATTCCTCCTTCTTGATAAAATTCCTTCTCTAACTTACTAAAAAGATCTCTGTTATACCATTCCCTTAATATCGGGTTAGTGTTCATACCTTTTAGGTTTAACGTGATTGCTTCTTTAGCAACTTTTACGGGATCACCATCCAAGTCAATCGATTCCATGATACTTCTTTTTAGTTTCTTATTTTCTTTTAAATAAATTTCAATAAAAAGCTTCTCTTTTGATGAGTAATAATTATAAAATGTACCTACCGCCATTCCAGCCATTTTTGTAATATCGGAAACATTGGTATCTTTAAATCCTTTGGAACTGAATAACTCTTTTCCGCAATTAAAAATATCAGCTTTTTTATCTTCCATTTTCCTAACCTCCAACTCGTGAATGAATAATTGTGTATTCATTCATATTCTAGCACAGCATAATTAATTGTCAATTCAAATTGTTGTCAGTGTAAGCATTTTCATACTTAGTTCTTATAAAACAAGAACTAACAATACGTTCCACTTTCTTTACCTGAACTGTAGAATGGTATTGGCTTTGCAAAATTATTCGTACTCTGCGTATCCCGGCAGATAATATATTTTATCCGGAGAATGAACACACAGAAGGTGAAATAGAACAGCTCATCCGCATGATTCCTCTCTGCAATGAGCGTGATCAGAAAATCCACTGGATTCCCTGTCAGCAATTCTCTGCTTACACTAGGACTCGACTCCACATTTACGTTGATATGTGTGTCAGCATTTTTGTGGGAAAGAAGTACAACCGTCTCAACGTGCATAGCCCAAGGAAACATGCAAATACCTACTCACCATTTCTTCACTCTATTCACACGATTAAATGACCTTTTTTCTCAGCAAGAGTGACAGTGGCCTCGATACCTGAATTAAATTGGACAAAATCGTTTTCGATGCCATCACTGAATATCACGCCATTCTCCGGCATCAATGAAAATATCCTCAGTGGGCAGTCTTTCGTTATTTTCCCAAAAACGAGATTTGTCTGAGAAGTCTTACGCGGGAAAGGTTCACGCACTGAATAATACAAGTAGTCATTGTTCCAATTTAATTGGATTTCCCTTTGAAAATTAAATTCTTTTCCTGATAAATAATTAACAATATTTGAAGCCCCTGAAATTACACTTTTTAACCAGCCAGTTGATCCCAGCCCCGTTGAGACAATAATTCCACTTGAAGATTGCTGCTCCCGGTTTCCGGCAAACTCCAATTGATACCTTGATGATACATGAGTTTTTTGTCCAATAAACTGTCCTTTTTAAAAGACCGGAAGGGATTTACATTGTTGTGGGTGAATCTCTTATTGGAGCATACTATATTTAGAGGTACAAAGAACTTCCTATCTATAAAACATGATTCAGGATATACATGAGCAGTTATTAAAGAAATAAGAAAGTGGGAATGTGTAATGAGTGAAGATCAGAAATGCCCTATATGCCCGAAATGCGAGCAGGAGTATGATAATGGGAATTCTATAGAACAAATTAATGTCTGTCCAAATTGCGAAATGATGGAAACGCTAAAAATTTATGCAAAGCACCTAGTCCAGGGAAAATAATATTAAACTGATCCATTTTGCCAGTTGACTAAATGCTTATGAATAGCCGCTTATAAAGGTTCTCTTGATTACTTTTCGGCGATCATTTTTAGGTTGTATCTGGGAGAGCCTTTGTTTGTTCTGCCTGTTGGATGTAGGAATCTTATGCCTGCTCATTCTCCGTATATTATCGATATCCAGCTCGGCAATGAACTCACTCCTGACCTCTTCCGGGACTCCGAGGAGAATAAGTGCCTGGGTGAAGTTCAAATTTTATTCACAGAATATGTATCCGGACTTAAGAGTGTGACAAGCTCATACCAGGCATGTCCAACAAATCGACAGCGCTGTCGATTTGTTGGACATGCCTGGCCATCTATAAGAACCTTGCTGCCGCTGCACAGGGTTCTTCTTACATCAGTCCCCAATTTCCTCATTTCCCCTTCCCCCACTCCAATATTTTGTGCCCCAGCTTTTTCAGAACACGGACCCAATCCCTTGCGCCCTGCAGGTAAATATCTGGAAACTATCAAAAACGACGTATGATAAAAATTAATTTTTGTTTATGAAACACAAGACACGCGAACAGGATTGCAGGTGCATTATTTTGTATTGATTTTGTATTTCTGTTTTTTTACTTTGTTTTTACTATAGCTGTTTAGAATGATAATAGGGTTGATAATTCCCTTTTGTCCAGCAGAGTACACAGAATAGATATCACCTTATAATGTCTTTAAAGTAATATTTATTTGAAAATTTTTATAATAACAATTATAATTAAGAATCATACATATTAACTCCGCAAAGACTAAAGCATAACCCTTCAAGAAAGGACGTGATTAATTTGACTCATTGGCGCAGCGGTACACAACCCATGTCTTATCCTTTAAATCCACATGACCCGCGTAATCCCGCCCAGAAAAATAAGGATTTGCCCTCACTCCCAAAAGTTTATCAAGATTTCTACAGGGAAATAATCCGTTTCGTTCCTGAGCAACGAGTCTTTATCGACCCCTTTTTCACCTTAGGCTATGGCATTGATGCCAGCTTTTATCGCTTAATCCCTAAGGTGGTTGTTAAAGTCGTCACTAATGAAGAAATGGCGGCGATTTTGAAAATTGCTCAAACCTTACATACACCGGTTACCTTCCGATGTGCCGGGACCAGTTTATCGGGGCAGGCTTTAACTGATTCCGTCCTGCTGGTGGTCCAGGGAGCATGGCGGCACTATGAGGTTCATGAAGACGGCAAGGCCATCTCCCTGGAACCGGGTATCCTTGGCGTTGAGGCAAACCGCTACTTAAGATCTTATCGCCGCAAAATCGGACCGGACCCGGCCTCCATTGATCACTGCATGATCGGAGGGATCGCAGCTAACAATGCCAGTGGCATGTGCTGCGGTACTGCCGATAACAGCTATAAAACAGTGGCAGACATGCGCCTTATTTTCGATAACGGAACCCTGCTTGATACGGCAGATCCTGCCTCTTGCCGTGATTTTTTGCAAAGCAAACCGGATCTTATCCGCCAAATAGAAGGCATTCGGGACGAGCTAAAGGCCGATCCGGAGCTGACTGAGCTGATTAAAAAGAAGTATAAAATCAAGAATACCACAGGCTACAGCATCAATGCCTTTGTGGACTTTGAGGACCCTATTGAGATTATCAAGCATGTCATGATCGGTTCGGAAGGGACTTTAGGGTTTATCTCGCGGATTACCTATAAAACGGTGTTTGAACATGACCATAAAGCCTCGGCCTTAATCATTTATCCCGATATGGACCATGCTTGCCGCGCCGTGATGAAGCTTAATAGAGATTTAGTATCCGCTGCGGAAATGATGGATCGAGTTTCCCTTAGAACCATGGAAGATGAGCCCGGTATGCCTGATTATTTAAAAACCCTCTCAGAAGACGCGACCTCCCTCCTGGTGGAGGTCCGGGCCGAGAATCGGGAGATATTGGAACAACGAATTAAAGAGGTTAAATTACGGCTGGAGAGCGTACCGACGGTTCTGCCCATTGACTTTACCTCGATAAAATCCGAGTATGAAACCTACTGGAAAATACGCAAAGGAATTTTTCCTGCCGTGGGTGGAATCCGTGAACAAGGGACTGCTGTGATTATCGAAGATGTGGCCTTTCCCTTAGAACGATTAGCCGAGGCCACTATCGACCTGCGAGCTATTCTTAATAAATTCGGTTACCATAAGGCCATTATCTACGGACATGCCCTAGATGGGAACTGGCACTTTATCTTTACCCAGAAGTTCGAGACGGAGGAAGAAATCAAGCAGTATTCGGGTCTAATGAAGGAAGTTAATGAACTGGTTGTTAAGAAATACAATGGTTCCCTGAAAGCCGAGCATGGAACCGGGCGGAATATGGCTCCCTTCGTCGAACTGGAATGGGGGAGCAAAGCCTACCAGCTGATGAGACGGATTAAAACCGCCTTTGATCCCCATGGTCTTCTAAATCCCGGTGTGATCATCAATGACAACAAGAATGTTTATCTGGAAAACTTAAAAATGATGCCTCAGTCTCATGAAACCATTGATCGGTGTACCAACTGCGGCTTCTGCCAGGATATCTGTCCTTCCAAAAATTTGACCACGACTCCACGGATGCGGATTATTCTGCAGCGTGAAATTTCCTACCTTAAAAGGACGGGCCAAGATCCACAGCGGTTAACTCGCTTGCTGAAGGATTATGACTATGCCGGAAATGCCACCTGCGCTACGGATGGACTCTGTGCCAAAGCCTGCCCGTTGTCCATTAATACCGGCGACAATTCCAAATATCTGCGTTCCCAGGCCATTACTTCCACTACACACTTTATTGCCCAACGTCTGGCCAAAAATATGAATGGGGTAACGACCTTTATGCGCTTTGGACTGGGGGCAGTGGATGTAGCTCATTCACTCCTGGGAACCGGGGTGATGGATAAACTTGGGTCTAAGGCCTTCCTTGTAACGAAGAATCGGATTCCTCTCTGGAATCCTTGGATGCCTGGCCGAGGGTCTGCTCCTCGGGCGAGATCCGGTTCTGCAGCAGGACCTTTAAGTTCAGCGAAGGTCGCCTCCCCCGGCGCGGAGCCCTTGAAGGTGGTCTATTTCCCCAGTTGCATCAGCCGCTCTATGGGGCCTGCACGTCAAGACAAGGATCAAAGGCCTCTCCATGAAGTGATGCTGTCCATCTTAACCAAAGCCGGCTATGAAGTCATCATCCCGCCGAACATGGCTAACTTATGTTGCGGTATGCCTTGGGAAAGTAAAGGTTTCTTTCAGATAGCTGATGAGAAGAGTGACCAACTGGAAAAGGTGCTGGTCAAAGCCAGTGAAAATGGCAAATATCCTATCCTCTGCGATACCAGTCCCTGTCTCTATCGAATGAAGCGTGCCTTTAAATCCGGGATTAAGCTTCATGATTCCGTGGAGTTCACCCACGATTTCTTAATGGGTCACTTAAAGTTCAGACAGGTTCCGGAAACGGTAGCTGTCCACGTGACTTGTAGTTCGGTTAAAATGCATATCAGCGATAAATTTAAAGCCCTGGCCGAAGCCTGTGCGGAAAAGGTGATTATGCCTGATGATGTCCATTGCTGCGGCTTTGCAGGGGATCGAGGATTTTCCTTCCCAGAGTTGAATTATTCTGCCTTAGCCGGACTTAAACCCTCCCTCCCCAAGGAGTGCACTTCAGGTTATTCCAATAGCAGAACCTGTGAGATCGGACTTTCCCTGCATAGTGGAATCAGCTATCAATCCCTGATGTATCTTGTGGATCGTGCTTCATCGCCGCTCCCACTTCAGTAACGTCAGTTAGCCCGGAGACTAAAATCTCCGGGCTAAATAATATAGATCATTTAAACTTCTAAAATTAAAAAAACTACTAAAGGAGCTTTAGTGGCGGGAACAGACTGTTATGTAATGTTGTGCCCTTCATAAATTACTTCGTCCGTCTGCTCATATGCGTCTGGGACATATTTGATCTCAGCAAAATTCTTTGTTACTAATTCGGTCTCTAATATTTCCCCGCTTTTCCTTTTGATTATTTTATTTCTCCATATTTCATTTTTCCGGAAATATTTATTCCCAATTTTTAAAAACTGATGGTCTTTCTCAAATACATGATAAGCAAAGTCTAGGTTCTGATCGACCCTCAGTTCTCCTTCTAAGCACTTCTCCGAAAGCCAAAGTCTTAGTTGAAAAGTATATGGGGTACAGTTCATAAACTGATAGTCTATATAGTTATAAAACACGGTTGCCCCACTACCAAAGGGCAACACCCTTCTGTCATCTGGAAAAGGATCGAAACTGTGATGATACCGTTTAGTAACAGTCAAAGGACTATGAATAACCAACCAATGAATTAGGTTAGCTATTTGACAGATACCGCCACCAATGCCAGGCTTTGCTTCTCCACAAGACAACAATATACCCGGTAAATATCCCTTACGCTTAGTTGTAAGTCCTACTAGTTTGCAAAAAGAAAATGTTTCACCAGGCCGTATAATAATGCCATCAATCCGCTCAATCGCTATTGAAAGATTTATAACCTTGTTATGTTGCAACTGCATGTCTGTATCACCGAGTTTTCTAATCAGTACAGACTGGTGTTTTTTCACTCGGTATGATAGCTTTTCGGTACTTTTTAGAGAAGCAAACGGTTTACCCTCAAAGCTCCACATTAAATATGTTATCAATCTCCGAAACCATACCGATAAAAAGTAGAATATTGGGTGTACTTCGCTTAGCAACCTACGTGCCATTATTCTTTTCCCCACATCTCAAATTAATGATTACTCAAATGAAATTTACGCACAATGTCACGTCCCAACCCTCGCATTTTATCCTCTAAGTGCCGGGAACATTATTGTTAGGCGGGCCATGCCCCGTGGGATTACTGTCATCAGTGATAAAGTTTCAGCCAAATCATTCCACTCTAATATTTCTACACTTTTACATCACATCCTTCTCTAAAGTAAAGATAACCCAATAAAATCAAAAAAGCCAGATCGTTTAAATAAAACGATCCAGCTCCATATATTTCCGTACACACTCTGTCACCACAAAAAGAACATGCACATATCAAACCCGCTCATACCAAGGCTTTGACTCAACACAAATAGCAATAGGTAAAGCTTTGATATGATCTCCACTTTTTCCCCTGCTCCACACCGTGCACGGAACTTTCGTATTCAC
>NZ_JAMHFY010000026.1 GCF_023897015.1 Desulfosporosinus nitroreducens
CAGGGCATCGAAGGAACGCAAGGTATCCAAGGAACTCAGGGTATCCAAGGAACGCAGGGCATCGAAGGAACGCAAGGCATCCAAGGAACTCAGGGTATCCAAGGAACGCAGGGCATCGAAGGAACGCAGGGCATCCAAGGAACTCAGGGTATCCAAGGAACGCAGGGCATCGAAGGAACGCAGGGCATCCAAGGAACTCAGGGTATCCAAGGAACGCAGGGCATCGAAGGAACGCAGGGCATCCAAGGAACTCAAGGTATCCAAGGAACTCAAGGTATCGAAGGAACGCAGGGTATCCAAGGAACGCAGGGTATCCAAGGAACGCAAGGTATCCAAGGAACGCAAGGTATCCAAGGAACTCCGGGTTAACCCTAGTAGATCCATCCACCCCCCTTACAGCGTTGATCACCAGTAGTCAAGTAACTGGTCAAGCAATATTAACACTTGCAGCTTTGGATAGTATTAATTTCTTTGAGGGTGCCTCAAAAGACTGGTTGGGGTACCCTCCCCTTTGTTTAATCGTAATTATTCGCAATCAGCCTACGCTTACGGTTGAGTAGATAAGTCACTTGAAGTGAGATTGAGTTCGGAATATCTAAAGTAATCCTTGTTATAAAGGAGATGAAAAAATGGAGGATAAGGAAATAAGAATCAGTCTATGTATGATAGTCCGTAACGAAGAGAATACAATTGCAAGATGTCTTGATTCCGTCAAAGGTATTCCTGATGAAATAGTAATTGTTGATACAGGTTCCTCAGATCGTACAAAAGAGATTGTCACAGAATACACTGACAAAATCTTTGATTTTACTTGGATCGATGATTTTGCGGCTGCCCGCAATTTTGCTTTTAGCAAAGCAACCACGGATTATATCCTTTGGCTGGATGCAGATGATGTTTTCGTAGATTCTGATCGTGAGCAGTTTCAGAAGCTGAAGAAAAGTTTAGATCCCTTAATAGATGTCGTCAATATGCCCTATCTTTTAGCATTCGACAAGTTTGGGGCAGTTACTTTTAGTTTAAGAAGAAATCGCTTGGTTAAACGAAGTAAGAACTTCCGTTGGATTGGGGCGGTTCACGAGTATTTGGAGGTGTACGGACAGGTTTTAAACTCTGACATTTGTGTAACACACAAGGGGAAGAGCGGTGATGTTTCTGACCGCAACCTTAAAATATATGAGAAGCGTAAGGCTAAAGGGGAAGCATTTTCCCCACGAGATTTATATTATTACGCCAATGAACTGTTCGATCACCAGCTCAATAATCAGGCGATCGAATATTATCAGAAATTTTTAATGACAGGGCAGGGATGGGTTGAGGATAAAATTTCAGCATGCGGAAAATTGGCGCATTGCTTTCAAAAGCTGGGCGAAAAAGACAAAGAACTAGAATCCACTTTAAAATCTTTTGAATATGCTAACCCGAGGGCTGAGTTTTGTTGTCACTTAGGACATTATTTTCTGCGTGCTGAGCAGTATGAACAGGGCGCATTTTGGTATAAACTGGCTACTCAATTAGAAAAACCTATTGATTCTTGGGGTCCCATGACTGAAGCCTGCTGGACCTGGTTACCCCATTTACAATTGTGTGTTTGCTACGATAAATTAGGAAAATATGAACTGGCTTATGAGCATAATGAGCTAGCCAGGAAGTATCGACCCAAAGACCCCCAGGTTCTTCATAACAAGAAGTATTTGGAGGGTGTATTGGGATTATCATCTAGAGAGTGAATCAGTTTTAGGCGGAGAGGTCTTTTGGCAAAAACCCGAGGGCAGCTATTTATTTTAAAGGTAAATGGGTTTCCATATTCTAACATGCTGAATACGATAGAGTATGGCTAAAACTTAGACTTTGAGGTGATTTGAAACGATGGAGGATAATCCTATAACCATCAGTCTTTGCATGATTGTTCGTAATGAGGAAAACACCATTGCCAGATGTTTAGATTCGGTGAAAGGAATCCCGGATGAAATTATAATCGTTGATACCGGTTCGACTGACAACACGAAAGAGATTGTACGTCTTTACACTGAGCAAATGTATGACTTTGAGTGGATCGATGATTTTGCAGCTGCTCGTAATTTTGCTTTTGATCAAGCAACTATGGATTATATTCTATGGCTCGATGCTGATGATGTTTTATTAGAAGTGGATTCTCGGAAGTTTCTCGATCTGAAGGGGAACTTGGACACACTCATTGACGCTGTAAATATGCCATATGTTCTAAAGCGCGATGAGTTCGGAGTAGTAACGTATAGTTTTGGGAGAAATCGCCTGGTCAAGCGGAGTAAAAACTTTCGCTGGATTGGAACAGTGCATGAATATATGAATGTGTATGGGCAGATTCTGAAGTCGGATATCTGTGTAACCCATACGGGTACGTTTAAAGTCAGCGACCGCAACTTGAAAATATTTGAGAAGAATCAGGCTAAAGGTATGCCCTTTTCTCCGCGAGATTTATATAATTATGGTAATGAATTATTTCATCATCAGTTTTATCATCGCGCGATTGAAGTTTACCAAGAATTTTTAAACGCTGGACAAGGGTCGGTCGAGGATAAAATTTCAGCTTGTGCAAGGCTTACCGATTGCTTTCAGCAGTTAGGAGACAAGGCCAAAGAGCTGGAATGGAATTTGAAATCCTTCGAATATGCCAACCCAAGGGCTGAATTTTGCTGTCGCTTAGGGTTCTATTTCTTGCGTGCTGAGCAATATGAACAGGCAGCTTTTTGGTATGGTTTAGCTACTAAATTAGAAAAACCTGATACTAGGGGGCCCATGCTTGAGGCTTGCTGGACGTGGTTACCCCATTTACAGTTGTGTGTTTGCTACGATCGCTTAGGTAAGCAGGAGTTAGCCTATAAGCATAATGAAATTGCTAGAACGTTTCGTCCGGAAGATCCTCAGATGATTCACAACAAGAAATATTTGGAGCGTACGTTTGGAATAAAGTCAATTGAAACGGAAGTCAGGGGGAATGAATTATGAGCGGAAATTCAATCTACGGATATAATGCAATTATAAGAGAATATGCTGACTACCCGCCGGGGCTACGTCTATTATTTGCCGGTGAACACGGGTGGGGGGCTGCTACGGAACCTAATACTTGCGATTTGCTAACTCAAGAACCCCTAATGTTAGTTTTAAACAGAAGACGTCTACAAGGATGGAAAGAAAAAAGTAGTATTCCTGCAGTTATTATTGGTGCCCCTTTTGTACACTATCGAAAATTAAGACTAATTGAGAAGGATATAGATGCTAATGGTACAGTAGCCTTTCCGACACATGCCACTGAGCTAATGGACGCAGTATTCGATATAGATGAGTATTGTAAGCAGCTGAAAAGTCTCCCGAGCGAGTTTCATCCGATAACGATATGTTTACATGCTGATGATTTAGCAAGAAAGAAGGATGTAATATATAAAAAATACGGGTTTGATATAGTAACTGCCGGGCCAAAGTACGTGCCAGGATTCGAATTTGTACAAAAATTTTATGAAATTCTTAGAACTCACAAATATGCAACGTCAAATCAAGTCGGCTCATATTCTTTTTATGCCGTAGAAATGAATATTCCCTTTTTCATCTTGGGGGAGCCAGTTGATATGCTTAATAGTGGAGATATAACTATGCCCCCTAAATATAGTATTTTAGATCACCCAATGGGTGTTTTTGCTACAGCAATGTTCCAGGGTCCTACGCAAGTCATTAGTGAGGAGCAAAAGAAGTTTGTTGAAGAGGAACTTGGCGTCCATGATTGTCTGTCCGGTCCAGAACTAAGGCAATTGTTGTTAGAAAGCAATAATCGGGCGATTCAAGCATATCAAGAATTTTTGCAGACAGGACAGGGTAAGGTTGAAGAGAAAATTGCTACTTGTCGAAAACTGGTTAATTATTTTCAGAGTTCAGGAGAAAAGGACAAACTACTTCAATATATTTTAAAATCCTTTGAATATGCCATACCAAGGGCGGAGTATTGTTGTCAATTAGGTTATTATTTCCTGAATGCCAAGCAATATGAACAGGGGGTTTTCTGGTATAAATTAGCGACTCAGTTGGAAGAGCCTATAAGTAACTCGATGACCTATATATTGAATATACAGTTGTGTGTTTGCTATGACCGCTTAGGCAAACCTGAGTTGGCCTATAAGCACAATGAGATAGCTAGAAATGCTTGTCCAGGAGATAGCCAGGTTTTGCACAACAAGAAATATTTGGAGCGTATGTTGGGAATAGGATCTCCCGAAAAGAAAGAAATTGTTCAAGAGAAGTGAATGGCATCAAAAACCAAATTGTCCGTTGTAGACATGTATACAATGAAAGAACCCGCATTTAAAAGTGCGGGTTCTCAATTTGGAACCAGCTAGAGTTCTCACGAATACACTAGAAAAGATCCTTTTAAAGTACGAAAATGTGGGAGGTGAATTATGGAGAGGAATATAACGCGCTAATTATAGGCGCGGGAAATATTGGAGCAGGTTTTGATAGGAGGGAACGTCTTTGCATAATCCTTTTTTAGTTGCTAACAGAATTTATATGCGTAGACTCGAAAAAGAAGATCTGGAAGGTAATTACTTTCAATGGCTCAATGATCAAACGATTACTAAATGGATGCGGCATGGTGTGTTTCCCAATAGCTGTGAGTCAATGAACGCTTTTTATGAGAATCTGTCAGGAAGCAAGACGGATATTGTTCTAGCAATTGTATTGAAAGAACAGGACAGGCATATTGGCAATATTGGTCTGCATTCGATCAATTATGTGTTTCGTTCTGCCGATATTGGTATTATTCTTGGCGAGACTGATTGCTGGGGTAAAGGGTACGCAGCTGAGGCTTTCTCAGCAATAGCAGACTATAGTTTTAAAAGGTTGAATTTGAACCGCATAGCTGCGGGAGTCGTGGATGAAAATATTGGCTCAATACGGGCGCTTGAAAAAACGGGCTATAAGAAAGAAGGTATTTTACGCCAGGCTTATTTCTGTGATGGGCAATATCATGACTGTGTGAATTTAAGCTTATTGCATAGTGATTGGCTGGCAGGTAGAGCCCATGAGTCAATATAAAGCGGCAGTTGTCGGATTAGGGCAAATAGGCTTAACGTATGATTTTGACCCTAAAAGGGAAAGCCCTGCTGCGCATGTTTCGGCTTATCATCTAAATCCGTGGGTTGAACTGGTTGCAGCGGCAGATATACGAATTGATCAGGGCCAGGCTTTGCACAAAATAGCACCGACATTACCATTTTACCAGAGTATGGAGGAACTTTTGAAAAATCATTCTCTAGATATTATCAGTGTATGTACGCCACCTGCTCATCATTTGTCGGCCATTCAATATATTATGCAGAATACTGATACCCAAATTATTTTTTGTGAAAAACCTTTAGTTAGTAGTGTTGATGAAGCAAATTTATTGAAACAACAACTCAAGGAAGGGAACTGCCTGCTGATTCCCAATCTTTCTCGTCGTTGGAATAGCGGGATGCAACGTGTTAAAACCCATATTGAAAATAGGCAATATGGTGAGCTACAAAAAATACACGTCAAATATACGAGGGGAATAAAGAATACGGGCTCGCATATTTTTGATTTGTTACATTGGTGGGGTGGACAAATTAGCGAAGTTCAGGCTCTTAAAAAAATAAAAACCTCTGCCGATTATGATGGTGATCCTTCCTATACGTTTGCGTTTCTAATCGATAAAAACATCCTGGGATTTGCCGAAGCCTTTGATGATGAACAATACTATTTATTTGAAATAGATCTGTATTTTTCCAAAGGCAAGATAGAAATACGTAATAGTGGTGATGACGTGTTGTATTACCGAGTAGGTGAACATCATCTTTACACTGGTTTTAAAAGTTTGTATTTAGAGCACTTTGAAAACCAACTTCTGTCAGAATCAAATTTAGGTAATGCTGTTAACCATCTAGTTAATATCCTCGATGATCTGGAATATCCCCTATGTACGGTAGAGCATGGTGTTTATCCTCTATATGTGGCGGAAACTTTAAAACGGTCATTTGACAATCATGGTTCTAAAGAGAGAGTGAGATTACAATGAACAAATTGGCATTATGCGGTGGTATCCCTGTTAGAAAATCAGCTATTCCCTGGGCGAGTACCATGGGCGAAGAGGAAAAAGCCGCCGTTGTGAAGGTTATGGAATCTGGCAATCTCTCAGCCTTTTTGGGCCGGGCCGGGGAGCAATTTTTGGGCGGCCCCAGGATAAAAGAAATAGAGAAGATGTTTGCTGGCAAATTTGGGGCAAAGCATAGCATATCAGTCAACTCGGCTACGACAGCCTTACATACGGCTCTGGCCGCCTGTGAGGTTGGTCCTGGAGATGAAGTGCTGGTTACTCCTTATTCAATGTCTGCCACGGCTAGCGCCATTTTAATGAATAATGCAGTGCCGGTATTTGTAGATATTTGCTCAGAAACTTATAATCTGAATCCTAAAGAGATCGAAAAATGGCTGACCCCACAAACAAAAGCTATTATGGTGACAAATTTATTTGGTTTGCCGGCTAATCTGCCTGAAATCATCAAAATTGCTAAACAGCATGGCCTATATGTGATTGAGGACAATGCTCAGTCGCCTGGCGCTACGATTGATGGGAAGCAGGCAGGAACTTTTGGTGATCTGGGTATATTCAGCCTGAACTATCACAAGGTTATTCATAGTGGTGAAGGCGGGATTATATTAACGGATAGTGACAAGTTAGCCTATCGTTGCCAATTAATTCGCAACCATGGTGAAGTGGCTTTAGACGACCTCAATGACGACGATACAGTGGTTTTGGGATCCAATTATCGGATGACTGAATTACATGCTGCTATCGGGATAGAACAACTCAACAAACTAGATGGGTTTTTAATAAAACGACATGCTTTGGCGGACCAATTATCCAGAGGCTTAAAGCGTTTCTTAGGACTAGAGGGTGTAACCGTGTCTGAAGGGTATGAGCATTCCTACTATGTCTATCCAATTCAATTTAACCAAGATATTTGGACGATAAAACGAGCTGTCTTTGCTGCAGCGATGAAAGCAGAGGGGTTTCCGTTAGGTGAAGGATATGTAAAACCCATCTATTTAATGAAGCTATATCAGCATAAAAGAGTATACAATCAAACTCACTATCCATTTTCATTCATTGATCAGCCTGTTCAAAGTTACCAAAAAGGAATTTGTCCGGTAGCAGAAGAAATGTATGAAGAAAAACTCATTACGGCAGATGTGTGTCGCCTGCCCTATACGGCTGGGGATATTGAGGATTTTTTGACAGCCCTTGAAAAGGTTTGGCAAGGGAAAGAGGAATTGCGGGCCTATGAAAAAAATAATCTTACTTGCTCATGACCCAGGTGGGTATGATGCGCTTTTTTCGGTTGTAGAAAGAATGCAACAGGAGTCTGTGCCGTTGGAATTCTATTGTATAGGGCCGGCGGCAAAACTGAATCCTAGCAATGCTGTTTCCGAATCACGGGTGGTGCAGGAAATCCAATCGATGCTTCTGGAAAAGAAAATGTCGGGTCTAGTCACTGGGACAAGTTGGGGAAATAGGCTGGAATTAAAAGCTATCGCAGCCTGTAAAGAAGTCCAGATCCCGACGATCTCTATTTTAGATTATTGGTCCAATTATCAGGCACGGTTTAAAGATGATTTAGGCAAGTTTATCTATCCGGATACCTATATTGTGATGGATGAACTTGCTGCGCAAGAGGCAAGGCAGGAAGGTGTACCATCAAATATTCTTAAAGTTCTGGGGCATCCTGGCTTAGATAAATACATCTTACAAAGAAAAAAAACAATGTTCTTTGGTAATAAAAAGAAACTATTATTTCTTTCCCAGCCCTTATCTGCTTTGTATGGCCAAGAATTAGGGTATACCGAGCAGCAAGTTCTGGAAGATTGCCTACTGGCGGTACAAGGAAACGACGATTATTCCCTAAGTGTAAAATTTCACCCTAAAGACGATCCTAATTGGAAAGGTCGCTATACGGATATCTCAGAAGATGGCGCATTGTTAGATATTATGACCGAATATGATCTCATAATTGGTATGAATACCATGGGATTGTTGCATGCAGTACTGATGGGGATTCCGGCGATTAGCTATCAACCTAATTTACAGAAACCGGATTTGTGTATTACGAATAAACTTGGTTTCACAAGACTAATTAAGTCATATCAAGAGTTAGAATTTTTATTGAATACTCCTAAAGGGGAAGATCGTAAAAATATTTGCCTGCCGAAGAGCTTCATCTGGTTGGACGGACATTCAACAGACCGAGTCGTGGGATGTATCAAGGAGGTCTTGTTAGATGAACATTAATGCTATAGTAGCTACACGTATGACATCATCCCGATTACCAGGCAAGGTACTCATGGATTTAGCAGGAAAGCCTGCTTTAGTCCGCTTAATTGAACGCTTAAAAAGATCAAACTATATAAGTCAAATCATAATTGCGACAACGACAAACCATACTGATGATGTAGTAGTGGAAACGGCACAATCTCAAGGGGTTTTGTCTTACCGGGGCAGCGAAGAAGATGTTTTGTTACGGACCGTAGAAGCAGCAGAAGCGAATGACACTGATTTTATTGTCCAGATAACCAGTGACTGTCCGCTGATTGATAGTCAAACGATTGACCGAGTCATCGAGCGTATGCTGGAACATCCCTACCTTGATTATGTGGGAAACCAATTGGTCAGGACATTTCCACTCGGCTTTAGTGTGGAAGTTTTCCGGACGAAGGATTTGCGGCAGGTGGAACAGACAATCAATGACCCTGTCGTGCGCGAACATGTTTCCTTGTATTTTTATGAGCAGCCGGAAAGATACTATTTATCGAATGTGGAGGCTTCGCACTTTTTGCATCATCCAGAATACCGTTTAACTCTTGATACGGAGGAAGACTATCATTTAATCAAAACTATTTATGAGACGCTGCATCCTGTCAAGCCTTCTTTTGATTTGTATGATATTATCCGTTATTTGCAGCAAAATGCCGGGGTGCGTTCTATGAATCAGCATGTACAGCAAAAGAGAGCTAGATAGACAGGCAGTTTATAATTGTAAGCGTCAATTGAGCCCTAATCTGGAATTTCAGATTAGGGCTCAATTAATGCTTGCGGTTCTCTGTTCCTTTGGCAGCTAACTTGATGTGAGAGCCCAAGCCTGTTTAACAATATTAACATTATTAGCAAGAGAAGAATTTAGAGATTTATTGGTGGAGGTAAGTGGGATTGAACCGCCGACCTCCTGCTTGCAAGGCAGGTGCTCTCCAACAGCTGAGCTGCACTCCCATGTGTGATATTAGATGACAGAATTCGGATTATCGAAGGTCTTATTCTGACCTCCGGCTTCTGTTTTCTGACCTCTGTTATACGCACACACGCAGAGACGAATGCATAACGTATAATAATCCCCACTTGCGGCGGGGACTCCAGCCTTCTTAGAGGGAAGCGAGGGATCGGATGTTTAGTAACAAATCAATACTAATTACTGGTGGAACAGGTTCATTCGGTAAACAGTATGTAGAAACAATTTTAGAACGCTTTAAACCCAAAAAGGTCATCATATACTCGCGAGATGAGCTTAAACAATTCGAAATGCAACAAACGTTTAACGCTTCAGAAATGCGTTATTTTATTGGGGATGTCAGAGATGCGGAACGACTCAGTCAAGCAATGCGGGGAGTGGATTACGTTATCCATGCAGCTGCGCTGAAACAAGTCCCGGCGGCTGAATATAATCCGATGGAGTGTGTAAAGACAAACATTCATGGAGCCCAAAATGTTATTAAAGCGGCCATTGAAAATGAAGTGGAGAAAGTTATCGCCTTGTCGACAGATAAAGCAGCTAATCCCATCAATTTATATGGAGCTACCAAACTTGTATCTGACAAGTTATTTGTTGCGGCTAACAATATGGCTGGAGGACATGTGACGCGATTTTCTGTTGTTAGGTATGGAAACGTTGTAGGCTCGCGAGGTTCAGTAGTTCCATTCTTTGAGAAATTAATAGCGGAAGGTGCAAAGGAAATCCCAATTACCGATCCGAGGATGTCCAGGTTCTGGATCAGTCTAAAGGATGGAGTTAACTTTGTTTTGAGCAACTTCGAAAGAATGCATGGAGGGGAGGTATTCGTTCCCAAAATTCCTTCTATGAGAATTACTGACCTCGCCGAAGCCATTGCTCCAGGAATGCCTATCAAAGTAATTGGTATTAGACCAGGAGAGAAGCTGCATGAGATTATGGTTCCGGCAGATGACTCTCATTTGACACTAGAATTTGAGAATCATTATGTAATAAAGCCAGCCATCAGATTTGCTCATCCTGTAGATTATTCGATCGATGTTACAGGAAAAAAGGGAATCCTCGTCAAGCAAGGGTTTGAATACAATTCTGGAACGAACTTAGATTTCCTGACCGTCGAACAGCTAAGGGAGATGAATCAACGATCATGAAAACAATCCCTTATGGAAGACAAGATATTAGTGAAGAGGATGTATTAGCTGTCCAAGAGGTATTGAGTTCCGATTGGTTAACCCAAGGACCTGCTATTGAGCAGTTTGAAAAAATAGTTGCTGATTATTGTGGGGCTAAGTACGCTCTTGCAGTAACAAGCGCTACTGCAGCATTACACATTGGCTGTTTAGCATTGGATTTGGGTTTTAGTGATGTTCTGTGGACCACACCTAATACGTTTGTGGCCTCTGCCAATTGTGGGCGCTATTGTGGAGCAAACGTGGATTTTGTGGATATCGATCCTTTGACTTATAACATGAGTGTTACTGCATTGGAAGAAAAGCTGGAGTTTGCCAAGCGAAATGGAGAGCTACCTAAGGTATTAGTTCCTGTTCATTTTGGTGGACAGTCGTGCGAAATGGAACGAATAGCTGAGTTGTCCAAGATTTATGGCTTTAAGATTATTGAGGATGCTTCTCACGCCTTAGGAGGAAGTTATAAAGCTACCAAAGTGGGTTCCTGTGAATACTCAGAGATGACAGTTTTTAGTTTTCACCCCGTTAAAATTATTACGACTGGTGAAGGTGGAATGATCCTTACAAATCAAAGAGAGCTATATGAGAGGCTTGTCCGATTGCGTTCCCATGGAATTACCCGTGATTACGACCTTGTGCAGGGGAATTCTGATGGCTCATGGCATTATCAGCAAATTGAACTAGGCTATAATTATCGAATGACTGACATCCAAGCTACATTGGGAGTTAGTCAAATGGTGCGGTTAAATAAATTTGTGGAGAGACGAAATAAGTTAGCAGAGCGTTATGATAAGGCACTAAAAGACTTACCACTCTTTTTACCTTGGCTAAGCCCTAATGTTTATTCTGCTTACCATTTGTATGTTATTCAACTTAAATTAGATGTGCTGGTTAAATCCCGTAAAGCAGTATTCGATGAATTAAGAAGTGCGGGAATTAATGTGAATGTCCACTATATTCCTGTTCACACCCAACCTTACTATCAAAAGCTGGGCTTTAATGAAGGAGACTTTCCACAGGCTGAGAAGTATTATGCAGGGGCGATAACACTGCCATTATATTATGGGTTGACTGAGGATGATCAGGATTATGCCATAAATAAGCTAAAAGAGGTTGTAAGTTAATTCTTATTTGCTATGAATAAATTATGGAGGAGTATTCATGAAAGAATACAAAACTGAGCAGGAAATATTTTGGACTGGTCAATTTGGTGATGAGTATATTAAGAGAAATGACAATGAAACACTCATTGCTAGTAATATAGCAATGTTTTCTAAAATACTAGATGGTATTAATTATATTGAGTCAGTTATTGAATTTGGAGCTAATATCGGTTTGAATTTGAAAGCTATAAAAAGTCTTCTTCCAAAAATTGAACTATCTGCTATTGAAATTAATCAAAAAGCAGTATCAGAGTTGCAACAATTAGGGGAAATAATAAATATATATCATAAATCAATTCTAGATTTTATACCTGAATATAAGCGGGATTTTGTTTTAATTAAAGGTGTCTTAATTCATTTAGATCCAACTTGTCTTCAAGATGTATACGATAAACTCTATCAGACAAGTAATCGCTATATTTGTATTGCAGAATATTATAACCCAGTTCCAGTAGAAGTTTCTTATCGAGGACATCAGGGAAAACTTTTTAAAAGGGATTATGCCGGAGAAATGCTCGATAAATTTATGGATTTACGTTTAATAAAATACGGTTTTATCTATCATAGAGACCCTTCTTTTCCTCAAGGTGATATAACTTGGTTTCTATTGGAGAAAAAGTAAATTATGATAGTTTATCCAATCGTAAGACTCCCACTTCTACAAGTGGGAGTGGGCCCCCGTACTCTGCCTCAATATGTGAGTTAAAACTTTCGGCTTGTGTTTAAATTCACAATGTTTTCAATGATAAACATTCGAAATTAAACGGGGAGTTTTTGAAGATGAAGGTTGGAATTATTGTTCAGGCTCGGATGACCTCAACACGTTTACCGGGAAAGGTGCTTTTGCCTGTGATGGGCAAACCACTTTTAGAGTATCAGATAGAAAGGCTGCGGCGGGTTCGTCGTGCGGACGATATTATCGTCGCGACAACGACGAATGACAAGGATCAGCCGATTGTAGATTTAGCTGATAGGTTGGGTACTAAGGTCTTTCGAGGATCAGAAGAGGATGTGCTCTCTCGGTACTTCGGTGCGGCGAAGGAAAATGATTTAGATGTCGTTGTGCGTATCACTTCAGATTGTCCGCTTATTGATCCGGCGGTAGTTGACGATGTTATAGGTGCATATTTAGAGAACGTGGAAAACTGTGACTATGTTTCAAATTGCCTGAATAGAACGTTTCCTAGAGGTATGGATACCGAGGTCTTCCCGTTCTGTCTCCTAGAAAAGGTTCATTTAGAAGTAGAAGAGCAGACATACCGTGAACACGTCACTCCGTATATCTATGAAGATGGCCAGAGATTTCGTCTATTGAACCTTGATTTTCAATGTGATGAAAGCCATCAACGGTGGACTGTAGACACTCTAGAGGACTTTAGGCTTATAGAGCATATCTTAGAAACACTATATCCGATAAATCCCTTATTCGAATTAGAAGATATCTTGGTTCTAATGAATGCCCATCCGAACTGGTTTGAGATCAATTCGCAAATTGAGCAGAAGAAGTTACGGTAGAATCTAGCATCATATGAGAAAAAGAGCTGATGATGTTGTTAATAGTTATCCGTGCAGATGCCTCGCAATTTATCGGCAGTGGACATATTATGCGCTGTCTGACGTTAGCAGCACGATTGAGGGTGCAGGGTGCTGAAATAAGTTTCGTCTGCCAAGATCTCCCCGGTAATCTGTCCGAATATATTCGAAGTCAGGGTTATGAGGTGCATCTTCTTCCCGGTGATGAAGCCTGTGACCTATTATTGAAAAGACCTGAGCAAGCATGGCTGGAAACCGCGTGGAAATCAGATGCAGAGCAGACAATGGGAGTTCTAAAGAAGTATGGTAGAACGATTGATTGGTTAATCGTAGATCATTATGGTTTTGATCATCATTGGCAGTCGTGTTTGAGGGGGACAGTATGCCAAATTATGGTGATTGATGATTTGGCCAACCGGCATCATGACTGTGATGTCTTGTTGGATCAGAATTACTACCACAATGCGGCGGATCGTTATCACGGATTGATTCCTAAGAACTGCTCTTTATTTCTTGGCCCCCACTATCTTTTGTTAAGAGATGAATTTTACAAAGCCCAGAAAGGCATGAGAATCAGGACGGGCGAGGTTTCCAACATCCTCGTGTTTTATGGGGGAGCTGATACCACGAATGAGACTGAAAAGTGTCTGACAGGATTAAGTGATTACATCAGCTCAAAGTTAGAGATTAATGTGGTAACCGGTCAGTCTAATTCAAACAAAGAAAGAATCAAGCAAATTTGCTCTTCAAGGCAGAACCTATATTACCATTGTCAAGTTTTAAATATAGCTGAACTTATGAACAAAGCGGACTTAGCCTATGGAGCGGGGGGCTCTACCACGTGGGAAAGGTGTTTTCTGGGTCTGCCTTCCATTGTAACTGTAACTGCGGTGAACCAAATAGAAACAACTCAGGCAGTGTCTGATCTGGGTGCGATCTGGAATCTTGGGTGGTACGAGGAGGTAAATACTGCCTCGGTAGCTAGAGTTGCAAAGAGATTATTTATGGAACCCAGGAAAATAGTAGCCATGCAAGAAAGAGCTCTTAAGTTAATGGAAGTTAAAGGCTCCGCAGGTATTGAGCAGTTGGTCGAGCTTATATTTCAGGGAAGAGTGGATTAAGCAAGGTGAATTTGAATTATTGAGGGGGATATTTTTTTAAGTAAAGGAGGCTGGAACAGATGATCAAACTAGTTGAAATTAAAAAATCAGATTTGGAAACACTGATGCACTGGCGAATGCTACCTGAGGTAACAAAATATATGTTCACCGAACCCCAGTTAACTATGGAAATGCAAAGCAAATGGTTTGAGGCAATTAATACTGATCCAACCTGTAAACACTGGATCATTGAGCTGGAAAATACTAAGATTGGTACTGTAAATCTAACAAATATTGATTTTCAAAATAGTCGGTGTTCGTGGGGATATTATATCGACCCCCTATTCAGGGGTCGGGGTTTTGGAAAACTTTTAGAGTATAACATCTTTGATTTTGTCTTCAATGAATTGGGACTAAATAAGCTAATGAGTGAAGTTCTGGATTTTAACGAAAGAGTCGTTAAAATCAAAGAAAAATGCGGATCCCAAATTGAAGGAGTATTGAGACAGCATATAAAAAAAAGTAACACTTATCACGATGTTGTGGTCATGGGGATATTAAGAGATGAGTGGTTGGAACGCAGAACAAAGATTGCCTACGATAAGATACACATAGAAAGAAGTATAAACTGAATTTGAAAGCTGAAATGCCTTGGTTTTAATGCTAGGGAGAAATATTAACTGAGGAGGTGTTCTGATGTTATCTATAGGGACTGCTGGAAGAAGAATTGGAAAAGGATACAAACCCTTTATAATTGCTGAAATGTCTGGTAACCACAATCAGGATTTAGAGAGAGCTCTGGCAATTGTTGACGCTGCGGCTAAAGCAGGGGCCAATGCCTTAAAATTGCAAACATATACAGCAGATACCATGACTTTGGATATTGACAAGGGTGCGTTCCACATCGAGGACCCTGAGAGCCTTTGGCAGGGCAACTCTCTCTACAAACTTTATCAACAGGCGTATACACCTTGGGAATGGCATAAACCAATTTTTGATCGGTGTAAAGAACTAGGAGTCATTGGTTTTAGCACTCCATTTGATGCGACGGCTGTTGATTTCCTGGAATCGCTGGATGTACCTTGTTATAAGATCGCATCCTTTGAGAATACGGATCTCCCCCTGATCCGTAAGGTGGCGTCTACCGGGAACCCGATGATTATTTCGGCAGGCATGGCAACAGTGGCCGAGCTGGATGAAACGGTTAGAGCGGCGAGGGAGAGTGGATGTCGGGATGTCATTTTATTAAAGTGCACAAGCACCTATCCCGCTACTTCGGATAATACGAATATTTTAACGATACCCCACATGCGGGAGCTGTTTGAGTGTGAGGTAGGATTATCGGACCACACAATGGGGCTTGGCGTCGCGGTAGCGAGTGTTGCTCTGGGTGCAACGATAATTGAGAAGCATTTTACCCTTTCTAGGGCCGACGGAGGCGTGGATTCCGCTTTCTCTATGGAACCAGCCGAGATGGGCCAATTGGTTAAGGAAACTGAACGTGCCTGGCAGGCCCTAGGTAGAGTGGCTTACGGAGCAACTGAAAAAGAGAAAGCGTCATTGAAATATCGTCGATCCTTGTATATTGTGGAGGACATGAAAGCTGGGGACACATTGACTCATGACAATTTAAAGGCGATAAGACCGGGTTTAGGCCTACCTACAAAGTATCTTGATGTTTTAATTGGTAAGCAGCTGAATCAAGATGTTTCAAAAGGGACACCTGCAAGCTGGGATATAGTTTGAGGTGGAGGATGTAGTCTTGCCAAAAGGGGTCTGGACGTCGGGTTGATTCCGACCATCGTGTATTCGACAATGGTAATTATTGTGGGTAGATGATTTTTACATCCCGCCTAGGGTCTTCTTAGGCAGGATGATTTTTTATGTGGGATAGTATCTTGACTTGGCTTGGCGATTCAATGAAGAAATTCTGTCTAGGCATTCTTTTCAATTTTATAGAACTGCAATAAACCGTGTACATCCACTGACTTCACTACATATATTGTTATCAGTCAAACACAGATAAAGTTCGCATGAGGACATTGTCTCGTGATAGTTCAGAGGCATGGGAGTGTTGATATGAAAACAGTAATACTCTGTGGGGGTCGGGGTACGCGTATGCGGGAGGAGACAGAATTTCGTCCCAAACCTTTGGTGGAAGTCGGTGATAAACCGATGATTTGGCACATTATGAAAATCTATTCGTATTATGGGTGTAATGATTTTATTTTGTGTGTCGGGTATAAAGGGCACATGATCAAACAGTATTTTATGGAAATGTACTGGAGGAATAATGATTTTACACTCAGTACTTCCGGAGAAGACCCCGTAATATACCACACCAAGAACAACGAAAAATGGAAAGTAACCATTGTCGATACCGGTCTTGACACCCTGACGGGCGGCAGGATTAAGAGGATCCAGAACTACTTGGATGGCGAGGAATTTATGCTGACCTATGGCGATGGCCTGAGTAATGTCAATATCCATGAACTTCTAGCCTTTCATAGAGCCAAAGGGAAAGTAGCCACGCTGACCGGCGTGCATCCCATATCCCCCTTCGGTGTGATGGATGTCCAAAATGAAATCGTGACCTCCTTCAGAGAAAAACCGGTTCTTGAAGATATGGTGAACGGGGGTTATATGGTTTTGAATAAAAAGGTATTTGACTATATCCCGGAGGAAGACTGCGCTTTTGAACAGGAGCCCCTAAAAAGACTGGCGGCCGATGCTGAGCTTGCCGTATACAGGCATAATGATTTTTGGACGGCCGTCGACACCTATAAAGATGTGGAAAAAGTAAACCAGCTTTGGAAAAGAGAAGAGTCTGCCTGGAAACTATGGAATTAAAAACAGGGAGAAGGGGTCAGGGTCCAGGCTAAAGGAGTGAGCAGGATAGAAAGGGACAGCATATTGGCGGAAGTTTTTCGAGGAAAAAATGTATTGGTTACGGGTCATACCGGCTTTAAAGGCTCATGGCTTTGTATCTGGCTTATCCTGTTGGGAGCAAAGGTAACCGGATATGCGTTGGATCCTGCCCATACGGAAGATAATTTTGTCGTTACAGAACTTAAAGATAAAATGACAGATATTCGCGCCGATGTGCGAGATCTTATGGCTTTACAAAAAACCTTTGCCGAAGTCCGTCCGGAATTTGTCTTCCACTTAGCTGCTCAGCCGCTGGTCAGGTATTCTTATGAAAATCCCGTCGGGACCTATGCCACCAATGTCATGGGAACTTTGAACGTGTTAGAGTGCATCAGGCATTCTGACGTGACCAGGGTCGGAGTGATGATTACCACGGATAAGTGCTACGAAAATAAAGAGCAGATTTGGGGTTACCGGGAAAACGATGCTTTGGGAGGATATGATCCTTACAGTGCGAGCAAAGGCTGTGCGGAAATTCTGACAGCCTCCTACCGAAATTCCTATCTGAACAGCAAGGAATATTCTCGGCATGGCAAGTCCATTGCCACAGCCCGGGCCGGTAATGTGATCGGTGGAGGGGACTGGGCGTTGGACAGGATCATTCCTGATGTCATCAGGGCCTTAAAAGAACACAGACCGGTCGAGGTCAGGAATCCCGAGGCGACTCGTCCCTGGCAGCACGTACTGGAGCCGCTGGGCGGCTATCTTAGCTTGGCGGCCAAAATGTATGACCACGGGGAAGATTACAGTGGTGCTTGGAACTTCGGTCCTGATTTCGACTCGGTTTGTCCGGTGAAAAACGTGGTTGAAGCTGTCATCGAGGCCTGGGGAAGCGGCACCTGGTGCAGCGCAGGGCAGGAAAATTCGCCCCATGAAGCCGGTCTTCTAAGCCTGGACTGTACGAAGGCCAAGACCTTGCTCGGCTGGAAGCCGAAGCTGAAGCTGAAAGAAGCTATTGGTTATACGGTAGAGTGGTACCAGTCGACTGAAGATAAATATGAACTGTGTGAAAATCAGATTGAGCGCTACGAGAGTGAGCTGAGGTCAAGATGAAGGTATCCGATTTTATAATAGATTATCTAGCGAAGTACGGGGTAAGGCATATCTTTGGCTACGCAGGCGGGGCGGTCACTCATCTTTTGGACTCCATCTATCAGAGCAGGGATATGAAATTTATTAGTGTTTACCACGAACAGGCGGCGGCTTTTGCTGCAGAAGGGTATGCGAGAATTAAAAATGATATCGGAGTTGCCCTGGCAACCAGCGGACCGGGTGCCACCAATCTGATTACAGGGATTGGAAGTGCATTCTTTGACTCGGTGCCCTGTCTTTATATCACAGGTCAGGTCAACACCTATGAATATAAGGGGGATTCCAGCGTTCGGCAAATGGGGTTTCAGGAAACCGATATTGTCAGTATCGTGGCCCCAATCACTAAATATGCTGCGCGGGTCAATGAGGCGAAAAGTATTCAATACGAGCTGCAAAAAGCTATCGCGATAGCCAATAGCTCACGCAAAGGCCCGGTATTGCTGGATATCCCTATGGACATTCAGAGAGCGGACATCGATCCAGGCAGTCTAAGCGCCTATGAGGAAGAAAAAAGTGAACTTGTTCAAGAAGAACATGGGGATGGAGAATGGCTTAACGAAGTTATCACAACCCTGAATCATTCCCGGCGTCCGGTCATTCTGGCAGGAGGCGGGGTAAGGACGGCAGGGGCGGCAGAGCTTTTGGGAGAATTCGCTCAAAAAACCAATATCCCTGTTGTCTGCTCGCTCATGGGGCTGGATGTTGGTTATGACGATAATTTCTACGGACTGATTGGAGCCTATGGGAACCGGTGCGCCAACTATGCGCTGGCCAACAGTGATCTCATCTTAGCTTTGGGCTCCAGGCTGGATACCCGTCAGACGGGAACCAATCTAAGCACATTCGCTCGGGAAGCCAAACTCATCAGAATCGATATTGATGAACATGAACTGCAAAGACGGATTAAAAACGATGAGCTTTCCTTCAAGATGGATATAGCGGATTTTTTGAGCAGTGTAAATAAAGAAACGGACCGTATTTCCCCGCCGGACCTCTCCTCATGGCACTCCATATTAAAGGGCTATCAGAAAAAGTACCCTTCCTATACCAAAGATGACCGGACAGATCCCAACAACATTATGAAAAAGATTTCTGAGGCAACGAAAGAGGGCGACATTATCTGTTTAGATGTGGGACAAAACCAGATGTGGGCAGCGCAGTCGCTCGAATTAAAAGAAGGTCAGCGTCTCCTCTTGTCAGGGGGCATGGGAGCCATGGGGTTTTCTCTGCCGGTGGCCATCGGCGCCTACTATGCGAGTCCCGACCGGAATATCATAGCCATTGCCGGTGACGGAGGCTTTCAAATGAATATTCAGGAATTGCAGCTCATTAAAAGGAACCAGTTACCCATTAAAATCATAATTATGAATAACAACTGCTTGGGCATGATCCGGCATTTTCAGGAGATGTATTTTGAGGGTAGGTATGGAGGAACAATCATCGGCTACGAGGCCCCGGACTTTGGCGCCGTTGCCCGAGGCTATGGCATCGAGAGTATGGAGATTGAAAAGAATGGGGATCTTCGGAAAATTGAGAAGGCATTAAATTCGGATCAGCCTTTGCTTCTCTGTATTCATCTGCCCCAAACTACGTTTGTCTATCCTAAGCTGGAGGTGGGCAAACCGATTGAAGACCAGGAACCGCTCTTGGCCCGGGAAGAATTCTATAGCAACATGCTCATAGCGCCCTTAGAGGAGAAATGAAAATGAAAATGGAAGATTATGCCCTGTTTATTAAAGAAACTTTGGACCGCTATAAAGGCAAATACAAACATGAGCCTTTAAAAAACCTTCCTGTTTATAATGACCAAACTGTCATCTGTGGTTATTTAAGACCCATCACCGAGGATTACAGAATTACTTTGCCGGGATGCAGCGCCCTGCTGGGAAAATGGCGAGAAGAGAATCCGGGTATTGCCACCGGGACGTTTCAGGTTACGCGCGAGCGGACGGAAAAATGGCTGGATGAGCACATCATTGGCCGGGATGACAGAATTCTTTTTTTGATTGTAGCACTTGATGGGCAGTTCCTGGGGCATATCGGTTTCTCCAGCTTTGACTATCAGGAAAAGGCTTGTGAAGTGGATGCCGTACTTCGTGGGGTAAAAGACATTCAGCCAGGCCTGATGGGCTATGCTCTGAATTCTTTGATTTGCTGGGGACATAATGATTTGCAGCTTGAGAAAATAACCCTCAAGGTGTTCGCTGATAATACCCATGCCATTCAGTTTTATCAAAGATGCGGTTTTCAGGTCGTGCAATTAATTCCCCTGGTTAAAGTGGCACTACCCAGTGAGGAAAAATGGGAAATCCGTTCTCAGTTACAGGGGATAGTCGCGGAGAGATATTATACCGAGATGATCTATAAAGGAATGGGAGTTTTATGAAGATTACAGCCAGCAACCGACTAAAAAACCTGATGAAGTCGGAAATCCGTATTATGTCCATCGAATGTGACAAGATGGGGGGCATCAACCTCTCGCAGGGAATATGCGACCTACCACTGGCTCCGGCTTTATGTCAAAGTGCCCAAAAAGCCATGGAAGACGGGATCAATCATTACACCCGTTATGATGGCTTGCCCGGCTTAAGGCAGGCCATCGCCGCCAAACTTTGGCAATATAATAAAATACAGGCCGATCCGGAGAAAAACATTATTGTGACCTGCGGTGCGACCGGGGCTCTCTATGCCACCTGCCTGGCCTTGTTTAATCCGGGGGATGAGGTGATTTTGTTCGAGCCGTTTTATGGATACCATGAGTATACTCTGGCGGCTTTAGATATTGCCCCGGTTTACGTAAGGTTAGAGCCGCCTGCTTGGAAGGTGGATATGGAAAAATTAGAACAAGTGGTGACCAAGAGAACAAAAGGCCTGCTGATTAATACACCGGCCAATCCGTCGGGCAAGGTGTTTTCCAGGAGTGAGTTGGATTTACTGGCGGATTTTTGTCTGCGACACGACCTTTTCATCCTGACGGATGAAATCTACGAATATATCGTTTATGACGGTTTAGAGCATATCAGTCCCGGCTCGCTGCAGGAGATTGCCGATCGGGTGATTACGATTTCAGGGTATTCAAAAACCTTTAGCATTACAGGCTGGAGAATTGGCTACAGTGTGTGTGAGGAGGGGTTAAGCAATCTGATCGGTTGTGCCAGTGATCTGGTCTACGTATGCGCTCCGGCTCCTTTGCAGGCAGGGACGGCAGAGGCCATCAGGGCTTTGCCTGGCAGTTTTTACAAAGATCTCGGCCAGGGATATAGCCTTAAAAGGACGAAGCTATGTGCTGCGCTGGAGGAGGCGAAGTTAAAATCCTATCTGCCTCAGGGTGCGTATTATACCCTGGCTGATTGCAGTTTGGTTCCCGGACGAACGAGTAAGGAAAAGGCGATGTATGTTCTGGCTAAGACAGGTGTGGCCGCTGTGCCAGGCAATGCCTTTTATCACGACGGCGGGGGAGAGAACCTGATGCGCTTTTGTTTCGCCAAAAGCGATGATGTTCTGGATGAAGCCTGTGAGAGATTAAGGGGGTTAAAACTATGACGGAAACGAAGAAAAAAATCAGTTTCGCCGGGCCGTCCATTACGCAAAAAGAGATCGACTATGTCACTGATGCGGTGAAAAACGGCTGGTATGAAAATTATGACAGGCATACGCAAAGGTTAGAAGAAACTTTTGCCCAATATGTGGGCGCCAAATACGCTATTGCTACCCACTGCTGCACCCAGGCCCTGCACCTGGCCTGCGCGGCCATAGGCTTAAAACAGGGCGATGAGGTGATTGTAACGGATTTTAGCTGGGTGGCAACAGCCTATTGCATTTTCTATACAGGGGCCAAGTGTGTTTTTGTGGATATTGACCCTGACACCTGGACCATTGATCCCGCCTGTATTCGAGCGGCAATTACACCGAAAACCAAGGCGATCATGCTCGTACACACCTTTGGGCACCCGGCGGCCATGGACGAAATCAGGGAGATTGCCAGGGAATATGAACTTCTGGTCATTGAGGACGCCGCGCCGGCGGTTGGGGCGGAGTACAAGGGTCGGAAGGTCGGGACTCTGGGAGATGTGGGTTGCTTTAGCTTTCAAGGCGCCAAAATGACGGTCAGCGGCGAGGGGGGTATCCTTGTCACTAATAATGAGGGCATTTACAACAAGGCCAAGCTGCTGGCCTCCATGGGCCGTACGGATTCCCAGGGGACTTTTTGGTCGGATATGTTGGGGTACCAGTACACCATGGGCAACCTAACTGCCGCCCTGGCTTTGGCGCAAATGGAAAGAGTAGAAGAGCTATTGGCAAAAAAGAGAAAAATATTTAGCTGGTACGCCCAACGTCTGATCACTGTCCAAGGTCTTAAAATTATTACCGAGAAGCCAGATTGCAAAAGCACTTACTGCTACCCCTCAGTTTTATTGGAGGCGAGTATTTTAGCAGACCGGGATCAGGTGGTCAGTGAGCTGAAGAAACGGAATATTCACAGCCGTCCCGGATTTCCCAGAATGAGCCGCTTTCCGGTATGTGAGGCAAGATTTGAAAACCCTGTGGCTGCCCTGGTGGAAAAGCGGGGAATATCCCTGCCTTCGGCCGCTAATCTGGAGGAGTCGGATATTGATTACGTATGCCGAAGTATCCAAGAATTATTGTAAAGGGGGGGGGAGGTTCAATGAGCGAAGCGGAGATGAGCAGAGAAGAAGTTGTCAGAAAGGAAATTCTGGCAGGAGTTGCTGAAATCTATGCCCTGCGGGAAGCGGAAAAAAAATTCATCCCCGGTACGAGCAAAGTAAACTATGCGGGCAGGGTGTTTGATGAAAAAGAAATGCAGGCGGCCGTGGGCAGCATGCTGGACTTTTGGTTGACGCTGGGGGCTAAAGGAACCGAGTTTGTCGAGGATTTTTGTGATTTTCATGACCTCCGCTATGGATTGGTGACCAATTCTGGATCCTCGGCCAATCTCATTGCCCTCAGTGCCTTGTGCTCACCGGCTTTTGAAGGCAGGCTGCAAAAGGGTGATGAAGTGATTACCACGGCTTCTGCTTTCCCAACGACGGTCAATCCGATCCTGCAAAATTCCCTGATTCCGGTATTTATCGACATTGAGGCAGACACCTATAATATAGACGTCTCGAAAATCGAAGCAGCCATCTCCCCGAAAACCCGGGCGCTGATGTTTGCTCACACCTTGGGCAATCCGGCCCAAATGGATGTGATCATGGACATTGCCCGCAAAAACGGGCTGTTCGTGGTTGAGGATACCTGCGACGCGCTGGATTCAAGGTATGGGGGGC
The DNA here is from genome assembly GCF_023897015.1 of Desulfosporosinus nitroreducens. Classification (GTDB taxonomy): domain Bacteria; phylum Bacillota; class Desulfitobacteriia; order Desulfitobacteriales; family Desulfitobacteriaceae; genus Desulfosporosinus; species Desulfosporosinus nitroreducens. The sequence goes on from NZ_JAMHFY010000026.1 coordinate 23,615, forward strand.
AGTTGTGCGGAACATTCGGCGATATCTCCACCTATAGCTTTTATGCTGCCCATCACATTACCATGGGGGAAGGCGGCGCACTGCTCACCAATAACCTGTCCTTATACAGACAGGCTTTATCCATTCGGGATTGGGGCAGGGCATGCTTTTGTCGAACGGGAGAAGACAATCCTAATGGGGCCTGCGGACACCGCTTTGAGCAAAAATTTGCAGGATTGCCCGACGGGTATGACCATAAATATATCTACAGCAATATCGGTTACAATCTGAAGCCGCTGGATGTCCAGTGTGCCATTGGCATCGAGCAGCTAAAAAAGTTGCCGGAATTTACAAGCAAGAGGAGAGAAAACTTTAAGGTTCTTTATGAGGGGTTTCAGCAATACGCCGACTATTTTATCCTGCCCCGCACTTTGCCTAAGGCAGAGCCGTCCTGGTTCGCCCTGCCCATCACAGTCAAGGAAAACGCCGGTTTTACCCGCAAGGAAATTGTAACCTATTTGGAATCCCGAAATATTGAGACACGAATGCTTTTTTCCGGCAATATCTTAAGGCATCCGGCCTATAAGAATATACCCTGCCGCATTGCTGGGGAACTGATCAACACTGAGCAAGTGATCCAGCGTACATTTTTTATCGGGGTGTACCCAGGACTAAATGATGAGAAGCTGGATTATATCAAACGTACGTTGGGAGGTTTTTTCTCATGACAGTGAATGAGCCATTAACAAAGAATTCTCCGTTGGTTAGTATTGTTGTGCTGGCCTATAACCATCTGGACTATACCAAGCTGTGCATTGAGAGCTTGTATCGCTACACCTCCCATATCGACTTCGAACTGATCACCATTAATAATGGATCCACAGACCAAACCAAAGAGTATTTCGAGGCCCTTCCCCATCAAAAGAAAATCAGTTTCGCCGAAAATATTGGCGTCGACAAAGCCATCAACCATGGCTTTAGAATGGCTGAGGGCAAATATACTGTCAATGTAAGCAATGATTTAGTGTTAACCACCAACTGGCTGGATAATTTGCTGACCTGTGCAGAATCCGACGAAAAAATAGGGATGGTTGTCCCGGCCAGCAGTTATTCCTCCAACTGTCAGCAGCTGGACTTGGGGTATAAGAATTTGGCTGAAATGCAGGAGATGGCCAAGGCGCACAACGTGAGTTCCCCGCTAAAGTGGGAGGAGAGACTGCGTCTGATTACCTATACCTGCTTAATCAGGACAGATCTGCAAAAAGAATTTGGCGGTTTTGATGAAGATTTTAATCCGGGCGGTTTTGATGATGACGCCCTTTGCTTTAAGGCAAGAAGGGCCGGGTATAAGCTCATTCTGGCCATGGATACCTTTGTCCATCACTTTGGTTCGGTCACCTTTCAGGAGGAATATGCTAAAAATAATATTTATGTAAAAAACAGAAAACTTTTTAACGATAAATTTGGAGTTGATGTCTGGAGTGTTTGCTTTATCGATTTTAATATTTTAAACTTGGCCTCATTGGATCTAAAAGATCCAACGGAAAGCGTAGACATCTTGGGGATAGGATTCTCTTGTGGAGCAACCTTGCTCCAGCTCAAAAACCTTCTGAGAAAAAAAGGTGTGTTGGATACCAACCTTTGGTATATTTCAGAGGGTTCGTACAATCTGGCGGACTTAAAAACAATCTGCGCAGGTTGTGCATCCGGTAGAAATCAACCTCTGACGGAGATCTATGCTGATAAAAGCTTTGACTATGTTATTGTCGAGAGCGATTCTCGCTATATCGACATAGAGATGTATTATAAGTACCTGATGAGTCGCTTAAAAACCAATGGACAGATGATTTTTACGGCGTACAATGAGCAACTATATCAACAAATTTCCAACGCGGTTCAACCTGATAAGATCAGAGAAATCAGAAATATTAACAATTACTATCATTCCTTCGTGAAGGTCGGGTAATTGGCGTAATACAAAAGAAAAACATTAGAGAAAAGAGATAACTGAACAATGAAGACCGCTGGAGGTACCTTGTTATAAGATCACATCCTTTGAGAACACGGATCTCCCCCTGATACAAGCTGGTGTCTACAGGGAAACCTATGATTATTTTGGGCATGGCAACAGTGGCCGAGCTGGATGAAACGGTTAGAGTGGCGAGGGAGAGTGGGTGTCCGGATGTCATTTTATTTAAGTGTACAAGAACCTCTAATCTCCTTACAACGAAGAAACTCATATTTTCAAATATTATTAAAAAAACGGGCCGAGCACTAATCTCAACCCCGTTTCTTTAATATTTTGTCTTTCACTTGATTGAAAGGATAAGCTGCCCAAATTTCAGGAGATCCGCTAGGTTCTTCTCGATAATTCCCTGTACAATTCCTAAGTTAACTGCCTGATAATTGTGGACAGCGATATTACGGAATCCAACCATTGCTTTGAGATTCTGAGCGAGATGTTCGTCAACAATTCCAGCTTGCTGTAATAAATCAAAGGCCTCCCGACTTGACTGGGGAATACCTAGACCCTCCGAAGCCACCAGATGCATTGCAAGATCAATGCCTGCTTCACAAGATCGTTGGATATTGAGTATGATGGAATCTTGCTTCGTATAATTCTCTAGGTTCAAAAAATTCCCCTGGTACTCTTCATGAATGCGACGAAGACAACGTTCGATAATCGCGACTTTATTGAAGGCAACATCATCTACCATAAACACTCCTCCTGGCAGAAATATTCTTAAGGATTTCGGCTCTTTCTTCGTTAAGTAAGGCATATTCTTTGAGAGCCCGTATTTGAAATTCGGCCAGTTTCGTTGGGTCGTTAGAATAGATCACTTGACCTGAGCCAAGAATTTGTGCCTTGAAGACAGTGGATGCTTGCCTTAAATCGACTAAATCAACTTCCCGGCCTACCTCTATAACTAGAGCCTGAGCTAAGAGATAAAGATCATATGACTTAACTTCTTTGGCGTTAATAAAGGCAATGTCAATATCGCTATCTTCCCGAAAATAACCCTTTACGGATGAACCAAAAAGAATTAAAGTATGGGGCTTTAATTCCTTAACAAGATAGTCTTTAACTTTATTTAACGTGTTATCATCGATATTCAACCTAGCCCCTCCCTGAATTTGTCGATGGGTTTACGGTCTGATTTATTCCAAAATTTTCAATTTAATTATATCATAAAAATGAGCGATCTTCCACCTTAAGTAGGCAGAACATGCTTGAACAATGCTCCTCCAGTTTTAAAGCAGTTAAAAACTTACAAGTAAGTCTTTAACTGCTAATTTTTAAGTTTTATCTACTTAACACTCATCAAGAAAGCTTCTACTTGATCTGCAGTGCGTTGCCAAGACCAAGCTTGGGCGAAAATATGGCCTGAGGCGGCTAACCGCTGACGTTCAGTATCCTGTGTCAATAGATAATAGATTGCTGAGTTTAGCTGATCAATGTCACTTGGGGGAACTAACAAACAGTTTTCACCGTTGCTAACGTAATCGCGATTTCCGCCACAATCTGTGGTCACTACAGCTGTACCGCAAGCCATTGCTTCAAGGGGTGGCAAGCCAAATGCTTCAAAGTAAGAGGTATAAACGAAGACGTCTGCCTCTGCATAGAGCTGGGCTAGCTCGTGGTCTGTTGTCGAGGGTTTAACCCGACAAGGCACTGGGCTGGAAAATTGGGCACCCTCTGGAATGGATACGGTTAACTCGAAATTAATCTGTTCCTTTAAACGGGTGACAGCTTTTAAAAAGTCTGAGCCGCCTTTCCACGTATACCCTAAAGTAGGGTCACGCATGATGTAAAAAATCTTCTTGATACCCGTTTGCTCAGACGGTTTAGGATAAGGACGGAATGTCGAAGTATCTACTCCACCAGAGATAACCGTGCTTTGCAGACCGGTTTGTTGGAATAGAAGCTGGCGGTGCCACTCCGATATCGACATGATTGGAGCGCCGATTAAATAAGTCTGTTTTGCTATTTCCGATTCGGGAACCCAAAGAGGCTCATATCCCAGACTTAAGCGTACTACCCGGCCTTTACGAGACTCGAATGCAGGCTTAACAGTTAAATAGAAATTTGGGATTATGAAATCAGCTGAAGGGATGGAGGAAGGGGTAAGTTCTTTTACTCGTCTCAGTTTGGCACGCAAGGGCCAGACTTGGAGGCCCTTTTCGGGAATAACGACTTCAATATCATGTCCTTTATCAACAAGGGCATTAGCCAGGTGATAAATGAAACGCGCCCCGCCGCCCATTTCTAAACTAAGAACAGGAAACACGATCTTCATAGTTTGTCCTCCCTTTACTATACGGTACTACATATTATGCGATTGAGTAGGTGATTTGTGTGTCGGATGGTACTTTAAGGAAAATTTTGAATACCATAATAGAAAACAGAAATTAAGATGAAAGGATGTTAAGCCTGTGACAGTCAATGTCGTAAATCATAAGGATTTCCTTGATACAATTAATGAACTTCTGTCGGATTCTAATACGGTCCTAGACGTTGGTTGCGGAATAGGTGAGACCCTAGGGAAATTTCGTTGCCCGATCAAAATCGGAGTTGACGCTCATCGGCCCTACCTAGAGAATGCTGATTTGAGTGAACAGTTCTTAAAAATAAATTTTACGGCAGAGCGCATTAGTGAATTATTTCTGCCTAAGTCGCTAGATAGTGTAACGTTGATTGATGTCATCGAGCATTTCGAGAAAGCGGTTGCTTGGGATGTCTTGCGCCAAGCTGAAGAGATTGCTACTAAAAGGGTTATTATTTTTACCCCAAGGGGTTTCTTCAAACAGCTTGACGTAGATCATTATGGTTTAGGGGGAGAAAGCTTTCAGAGGCATCGATCAGGATGGGAGGTTGAGGATTTTCAGAAGCTTGGCTATAATATTGTAATTTTTAGTAAGTTCCATGATCAGAGTAACAAAGCGTTTGTGGAGGTATATGGTAAAAACGCTGAGCCTGTCGATGCCCTCTTAGCTTGGAAGGATTTTTAAACAGAGGTTAGAGATCAGAGGCATGAGGTTCGAGAAAAGACCGAGAGCATATGGCTTCTGGTTATCTAAATGTGTTCTAGACGCGCGCTAGCTGAAAAAGTAAGGCTTCTAATTTATCGGCAGCGCGTCGCCATGTCCAAGACTGGACGTAGTGTAAGCCGGTATGGGCAAGTTGATTCCGTATTGTTTCCTGAGTTAAGAGATGAGCTAGTATAAGGGTTAGTTGTTGAGTATCGCTGGGGGGAACAAGTAAACAGTTCTCTCCATTTTTTGTATAATCTCGGTTACCCCCATTATCCGTAGTTACGACTGCAGTCCCACAGGCCATCGCCTCTAAAGGGGGCATAGAAAAGGCTTCAAAGTAGGAGGTCGAAACAAAAATATCTGCCTGAGCATAGAATCGGGCCATCTCACTGTCCGATTGGGCATTCACTATCTCATAGGGCAGGGGCGCTGGGTAATTTGCCCCTTCCGGAGCTACAACCTGAATGTCAAAGGCAGGAACCAACTGAGTTAAGCGCTGGCAGGCCTCCCAAAAATCTTCGGTACCTTTCCAAGTATAGCCATGTTCCTTAGAACGAAGGATATAAGCTATTGACAAACGTCCAGTAGAGAGAGACTTTTTGGGACTGGGACAAAAAACAGAGTGGTCAACCCCTCCAGGAATAATGGTGCTGTTTTTCCCAGTTTCTTGTAAAATTAATTGCCGATGCCATTCAGATATAGAAATGATCGGAACATCTATATGGTAAGAAGCTAAGGCTTTTTCCTTTTCTGGCACCCATAAAGGCTCATATCCAAGGCTCAGTCGAACGACTCGGCCTTTTTTTGATGCCCACGCAGGAAAAACAGTGGGATAAAAATTTGGAAGTATGAAATCTGCAGGCGGTATTCTATCAGGAGTAAGTTCTTTAACACGGGTAACCTGTGCTCGCAGGGGCCAAGAGACAGAGGCATTCTCAGGAAGCACAATTTCTACGCTGTGCCCTTTATCAACCATTTCATTTGCTAACTGATAAATAAAGCGTGTCCCTCCTGTTTCCAAACTTACAACTGGAATAACTAGTTTCATAATTTGTCCTCCATAAATTTATTGTCTTTTTAGTGTATGTCACACCCAGCAGCAAGGTTGCAAAATTTGATATCTAAATCGAATATTACAGGGATTATTTCTGTGAGATACATCCTCTGTTGTGTCAACAAGGAGTGGACTGCCATAACTTATAGTGATGATATTGGGGGAGGATGGATCCAATAATGAAAATTTGTGTCGTAGGGTTGGGTAATATCGGGTTTAATCTGTTCACCTATCTAGACCAAAAATTCTCTGGAGAGGTCATCGGGGTAGATGTGAATGAGAGTAGGGTTAACGAATTAAGACGTAAGGGTCATAGGGTGACCACTGATTATAGGGCTTTAACAGGGATTGATGTTTGGTTAATGGCTCCTTCCACTGGTAATCAAGGCCAAAATTTGTTTTCTGCCTTAGAGCATATGATCATCTGTCCGGGTTCTTTGATCTCCATTGAATCGACATTACCTCCAGGTACCATGATGCGCATTAGAGAATTCTTGGAGAAAAGAGGATTTAAATTAGGAACAGATCTTTTTTTGATTCATGTTCCTCACCGGGTAATGTTTGGAGTAGACAAAACCGTTTGTGATACTCCAAGAGTTATGGGGGCCTTTACCAGAACATGCCTTGAAAAGGGGCGTGAGTTTTATAACCCATTGGTTCCCCTTCTGATTGAAGTTTCGGATGTTAGAGTGGTGGAATTATCTAAAGTGGTTGAGAATGTAAAACGCTATGTTGATGTAGCTTTCGCCCAAGATATATATGGATATTGCGTTTCGAATGGAATGAGTTTTGACGATCTAAGAATGGCTGTCAATAGTAAGAACAACGTCGAACTTCTAACTACTGACTGGGGAATTGGAGGAGAGTGCCTGCCTAAAGATATGAGTTTCTTAAGAACGGTGTGTCCTTCAGCGTTGTTGGAAGGGGCAGAACAAGCGGATCAGGACTATCGGGAGCGAATCATTAAACAGGTGGGCACTGGCAAAGAAGTCTGGGTCCGAGGTTTGAGCTATAAAACAGGAGTCAAGGATCTTGCGCATAGCAGGGGGGTTGACCTGGTCAGAGCTTTGGAAGCGTCCGGTAATACTGTCAGGGTGGAAGATCCCTTATTTTCGTCGGATGAGCTGAGTGCAGCAGGCTTTAATCCCATTAATGAGTTAGAGGCCAATCATGAAAACCAAAAAGAGGATCACCTACCAGCCAGGTTAATATTGGATCGGCAAAAGGCTTTAGAGATTAAATAATAGGGGTCACAGGATCCGGAAGACCTGTAAGCATTATGATTCTTGCGTCTGTAAAAAAGTGGAAAAAGGAGCAATGACATGGCTAAAATTTTGGTGACGGGCAGTAAAGGAACGTTAGGTACAAGATTAGTAGAAGTACTCCAATATCGGGGACACGATGTTTGGGAAGTCGATTTGCAACATCATATTGGGGAGAAATATATTAGGGCGGACATCTCTGAGTATCGCCAGTTGGAACGGGTATTTGATCAAAACTATGATTATGTTTTCCATTTGGCTGCTGAATTTGGCCGTATTAATGGAGAGCATTATTATGACACACTATGGAAAACGAATGTGATTGGAACACGCAACATTCTAGAATGGCAATTGAAGAAGGGCTTTAAATTAATTTTTACAAGTTCTTCAGAAATCTACGGGGAAGCAATGGAGCCCTTATTAACAGAAGATTTGCCACTAAAAAAGACAATCATTCAGCATAATGATTATGCGTTAACCAAGTGGGCAAACGAAGTGCAAGTGATCAACTTTGAAAAGAAGTACGAATCCCCTATTGTTAGACTGCGGTTATTCAATGCCTATGGTCCTGGGGAATATTATCATTCCTACCGCAGTGTTGTTTGTCTCTTTATTTATCGAGCATTACAGGCAATCCCATATGATGTTTATGAAGGTTACTACCGTGTCTTTATGTATGTGGATGATCTAATTCCGACCATAGCTAATGTAGCTCATAACTTTAAACCTGGTGAGGTTTATAACGTTGGGGGGACGGAATATCGTAGTGTCAAAGATTTAAGTGATTTAGTACTCAAATATACGAAGGGTGACCCAAAATTGGTTAAATATCTCCCTGAAGATAAGCACAATACGGTCAGTAAGCGGCCAGATATCAGCAAAGCTAAAGAGGATCTGGCACATGGCCCTAAAGTGCTCCTAGAAGAAGGATTACCCAAAACCGTAGAGTGGATGAAGAAGATATATCCGATGGCTAACCGCCGCTAAGACTCCCGCAAGCGGATCGTTAAGTGGCGTTAAGCCCCTGGATAAGTTCAACTAAACTTAAAATAAAGTAAGTTTCCTATATCCGATGGCTAACCGCCACTAGATAGTTCACTAAACTTTGGATGGAGCAGGAAACTCCATCCAAAGTAAGTTTTCCATAATAAGGGAGGGAATCTGCTAATGCTAACGCCAAAAGTTAGTGTCGTTATCCCCACGTACAATCACGCCCGATATCTTCCCTATGCTTTAGAAAGTGTCATTTATCAGAGTTATAAAAATCTTGAAGTGATAGTGATAGACGATGGATCCACAGATGGGACATCTGAAGTATTGAAGCCTTATCGCTCAAGAATCAACTATATTTATAAGGCAAATGGAGGAACGCCCAGCGCTTTAAATTTCGGTTTATCGGTGGCAACTGGCAAGTATATTTGCTGGTTAAGTGCCGACGACGGCTTTATAGGGGACAAAATTTCTAAACAAGTTAGACTGATGGAAAGTGATCCAGGATTAGGCTTTAGCTACACGAGCTTTATAGTCATCGATGCTAATGGTACAAAACAATATGATGTGAATTCAGCTTTTTATCCCAATAAACAGGAAATGGTGACGAAGCTTATGGAGGGCTGCTTTATTAATGGATCTTCCGTAATGATGAGCAGCGCTGCGTTAAAGACTGTAGGGAATTTTGACGAAGGCCTGCCCCAAGCCCATGATTATGATTTGTGGTATCGATTCCTTCGTCATTACACTTGTGGATTTCTGGCGGAACCTCTTTTGGCTTACCGCTGGCACGGTGAAAATATGAGCCTGCATCCTAATGAAGCATGTTCTATAATTGTTCAAAATAGAGCCAAAAGGTTATTCTCAGAGTGGTTAACTTAATATCATTGGCAGTGGAATGATGGGGATCGGTATGATTCGCTTCCCATCATTCTTCTTTAGTCCACAGATTTACATAAAGCAATAATGATATTAAGAACAAAAAAGGGGACAGGTAAGTACATCAGTGAGACTGCCCAAAATACGTTCCCTTACATGTACTTTAAACATACACTATATAACTTGAAGATCATCTATTTGATTATTTATCGAAATGATAGTGTTAAAGAACTTCAGAACGTATAAGTATCCAGGCAGTAACTGAAGAGGATAATCCGCTTTAAAACTAGTATCCTCAGTTACCATAGTAAGGAGGCATATAATGGTTTCGTTAACAACCGGATTGATTGAGAATATTGGAGTTTCCGGTGTGCGACCCTGTACGACGCTCATAGTGACAATTTCTAATACCAGCCTAGTAAGCGCTACTGTTCGAATAAGTGGTTATTATTGGACTGGAACGGATAAGAAAGAGTACGTTTTAGATTTAATAACTGTGGCGCCCGGAGAAGTTGCAATTAATAACTTTTACGCAAAATTTGATATTTTTGAATTCCAATTTATCTCTAACTCTGATTATGTGGAAATCTCAGTTCGAGGGAAGAATGATGCTGGAGGCTTGACCGTAGTTTATAATACGTTGCCAGCCCAACTTTTTCCAATAGGTATGGAAGGAATAGCAACGGAAGAGTCGAAAATGACGATTCCCACCGCCCTTAACCGAGTTTACATTCTAAACTCTAGCAACAACAGTATCTCAGTTATTGACGGAATCTCCAATGCCTTCATGGGTAATGTAATAATTGGTTCAGGGCCCTTCGGTGTAGGTGTTAATCCTGTAACGAACCGAATTTACGTGGCAAACTTTGGCAGCAATAATGTCTCAGTCATTGACGGGAACTCTAATAGGGTCATAACCACCGTTACTGTGGGTTCTAATCCGGTAGGTCTGGGTGTAAATCCTGCCACCAATAGGATATATGTAACGAATTGGGGTAGTAACAGTGTCTCAGTTATTGATGGATTGACCCATGTTGTTATTTCAACCATTATGGTAGGTGCATCTCCAGAAGGGGTGAATGTGAATTTAGCAACGAACCTAATCTATATCACAAACCATGGTAGCAACAATGTTTCAGTCATCGACGGAAGCAATAATGTGGTCAAAACTATCGTAAATCTTGGGATCTAAACTGAGGATTTGCATAGTAAAGGGCAAGAAAAACTTGTTTCGTCTATTGAGGAGTTAGATCCAAGCGAAAATGAGCGAAAAATAATGATTCATGAAATACGATTAAAGAATTAAAGGTATTTAGACGAAGAATATCGAAATATCTAACCATATATAACTTTGTTTCCTTGTCATTATCTGCATCAATTATGGAGGTGCATTAACATTGGAGTCTGATCACCAAGAAATGATGAATGAAACAATGGATACCTTAAGAACTCTCTTTAATATAATTGAAGACTATGTGTTTATTGTGGGCGAGTTTGGAGAAATTATTGAGGTAAATAAATCTGCAACGCAAAAATTAGGATACTCTGTTGAAGAATTACGTGGGGCAAACATTTTGCTCATTTATCCTCCCGAGCGACATGAGGAGGCTTTTAAAGCAGTTAAAGAAATGATGGAAGGAAGGCTATACAAAAATACGATCCCTCTTTTCACAAAAGAGGGCAAATATATTTTCGTAGAAACCCGCATATTCATTGGAAGATGGCTTGGCAAAAACGTAGCTTTTGGAATCTGCAAGGATATTTCCAGTTTGAAAAACCAACGGCGCTTTCTAAGTTCTATGATTGATGCAACTCCAGATCTGGTATTTTTTAAAGATACTAAAAGTGTGTTCTTGGGATGCAATGATGCTTTTTCCGATAAATGTATCGGATTGAGTAAAGAAGAAATTATAGGCAAAACTGATATGGATTTTATTAAAGATAAAAGACTTGTTGAACTTTTCCATCAGAGAGATAAAGAAGTGTGTGAAACTGGAGAAATGAGGATTTACGAAGAGAGAATATCCATGGCGGATGGTACTTTTGCTGATGTTGAAACAGTAAAAACACCTTTTTATAATGAAAGCGGCAAAGTGGCAGGGCTTATAGGCATTGCTCGAGATATTACAGTAAGAAAAAGCGTAGAAAAGCAATTGAAGGTGCAAACGGAATATGCAGAAATGCTTTTAAATACTGTTCCAAGTGCGGTCTTTTCAGTTGATAACAATAAAAAGGTATTAAGTTGGAATAAATGGGCTGAACATTTAACCGGTTATTCACAGGGTGAAGTCGTTGGAAAAGGCTGTAGCTTGTTTGCTAATACCCCTTGTAATGAACAATGCGGATTATACTTGAAGGAACCAACAATTGGGAAGGTATGCACAATTAGAAATAAAAATGGGGAAACGAGATATATTTCTAAAAATGCGGCTCTTTTAAGAGATGAGACAGGGGAAGTCACAGGCGGGATTGAGTGTTTTGATGATATCACTGATAGGATACAAATAGAGGAACAGCTTCGCGAAAGTGAGGAAAGATATTCTGCAATCGTGAACTGTGCTCCCGAGATAGTGGCAATATTCAAAATGGGAACGATCGTCTTTGTAAATGATGCAGGCTTGAGTGCTTCAGGCTACGAAAAAAATGAAGTAATAGGACATAATGTTGAGAAATTCATATCGAAAAATTCTAACGAGCTGATTTTAGCTAACATGAAGCGAAGGATACAAGGAGAAACAATTGGAGATTTCGAGATAGAATTTATCAATAAAACAGGTGCAGTTACCAATCTAATCGTTAAAACATCGGCTATAACGTATGAAAATGAGTCGGCTGTTCTTGCTGTATTTATTGATATTACTGAAAGAAAGCATGTCGAAGAGGAGTTAAATAAAAAAGAAAAAATACTCTCTGCTGTTGCAATGTCTATCAAGGAGTTTTTGGACTGTAGTGATTATCTGGTTGCCGTAAAGAATTCCTTTGAATTGCTCGGTTCTGCTACACAGGTAGATAGAATTAATCTGTTTCAAAATACATTTGATCTGGCAGGGAATCAGTACACAAATCAAAAAGTTGAATGGCATTCAAGCCTGTGTGAGCCCCTGCTTAACAATTGGGACCTGCAAGGGATTCCATTTGCCAAGATAGATGGCTTTATAGAACCACTTATAAATGGAGAAGCCTATTTTGGAATCGTAAGAGAACTTAAGAATGACAGAACCCGAGAAGTTCTTGCGGCCAAGGGCATTTTATCGATAGCAGTAATTCCTATTTTTGTTAGAGGGGATTTCTGGGGATTTGTGGGTTTTGATGATTGCACATATGAAAGAAATTGGTCGGAGGCTGAATTTTCTGTATTAAGAGCTTTTGCAAATTCTTTGGAAAGAGCTGTCGAGAGAAGCATAATAAATGAAGAGTTGGAGAAGTCGAAAAAGGCTGCAGAGACAGCCAGTATTCTAAAAGGCCAGTTTCTTGCGAATATGTCCCATGAAATCAGAACCCCTATGAATGGAATTATTGGTTTTATTGAACTTCTATTCAGGACGGATTTAACAAGAGAACAATGGGGATTCCTCGGGCAAATAAAATCAGCTTCTGACGCACTGCTCCTGCTTATCAATGACATATTAGATTATTCTAAGATTGAAGCTGATAAGCTGGAACTGGAAAATATCCTGTTTGATATTCATTCTCTAGTAGAAGGATCAGTGAACCTTTTTGTACCTAGAGCAAATGATAAAGGTATCCGAATCAATCTGTTCATCGCTTCAGATGTCCCGAAGGTACTATACGGAGATCCGGGAAGATTGAGACAAGTTTTGAATAATTTAATAGGTAATGGTCTTAAATTTACAGAAGAAGGGGAAGTAAATGTCGAGCTTATCCTTGTAGAGGATAATGCACAAAATGTTAAGATCCAATTTCAAATTAGTGATACCGGGATAGGAATAGATAAAGAAGTATTGCCAAGACTTTTCACTATATTTTCCCAGGCTGATGCCTCAACAACCAGGAAATATGGAGGTACAGGTCTGGGGTTAGCAATTTCCCATCGAATTATTAATTTAATGAATGGAAAAATAAATGTAGATAGTGTTCTTGGAAAGGGTTCAACTTTTTATATAGAACTAGATTTAAAAAGATATAATCCACGGGGCATACTCAATTTGGACAATATGCAAATGATAAGAAGGGAGTTGCTTGAAACTGCTTTCAGTGGTTCTGGTTCGCAGGCACGATCTTTCGAAGACTGTTTAGACGAAAAGTATACTAAAGATATGACCAATAAATCGGCATCAAAAGAACAATACAATGTTTTACTGGTAGAGGATACTCTAGCAAATCAAAAGTTGGCAACTGTTATGTTAAGGCAATTGGGCTATAATGCTGATCTGGCTGAGAATGGGCAGAAGGCAGTTGAGATGTGTAATATTAAAAAATACAATATAATTTTGATGGATTGCCAAATGCCATTAATGGATGGTTATGAAGCATCTTCCATAATAAAGAAAAATGAAGGGTTGAATAGAGAAACTGTAATTATTGCCATGACTGCTCATGCAATGGAGGGTGATCGTGATAAATGCATTAATTCAGGGATGGATGATTATTTTAGCAAACCAATAAGTATGAATAAACTTGATAAAATGCTAAAAAAATGGCTAGGAGATTAGTGCTGTTGGCACTTAATAGGCATTTGACATTAGGGCTGTATAAATAGAGATGAACAAAAGGGGTATTCAATTAATGAGGCAGAGAATAGTGGATATAGCCGGGTTTAAAGAAGACCTCGGTCTGGATTTTGAGACGCTTAAGGAATTGTATATGATTTTCGCAGATGAGATAAAAAAGGAGAAAGAAGCAGTTAATAAACATTTAAGAGATGAAGAAGTTGGAGAACTTAGAAAAGCTGTACACAATATAAAAGGTATCGCCAGCAGTTATCGCACCCTGAATGTCTTCGAGAGTGCAAGGAACTTGGATGTTAAGTTAAAGCACCAGGACTTTGAAAACATTAACATTTATGTATCAGAACTGAATGAAGGAATAGATGAAGCAGTTAGGGAAATTGTCTCCTATTTTAAGTAAAACAGCTTTGGTTAAGACGTAATATATTCTTATAAAATTAAGTAAATAAAAATAATTATAACGGCTTCTTAAAATAACCCGAAAGGTTATCTTAAGAAGCCGTTATTTTATGAAAACTAATATGATTTTTGATCTGCTTTTAGAAGAATTATTATGCCTTTAGCATTTTATTCAATGACCTATGGTACTGTAGAGGTGCTTTAGTCTCAGCTAGAATAAAGTAATAAAGCTAGAGCTAAACGAAATTTGAGAGAGGGTTGGTGATAACATGTCAAGCATTGAAGCATTAAGGTATAAGCTTTATTTAGCCTGGGAGAAAGGTGCTTCTCAAGAGATACTAAAAGCTAGTCAGGAGCTTGATGTGGAAATCGTAAAATATATGAAAAGCTCTTTAGCAGCCCAAAAACTAGTAAAACAGGATAAACATAAGATAACAGCATTTGATCAAGAAGGAAATGTGGACATGGCTGAAATGCCCGTAGACGAAAAATTGTATTGAGCGATAAAGATTCCGGGAAGTTCTAGCCAGGCATTAGTTTAGTAAGAACATAATATGTAAGCCTGAAACAAAAATAGTAGGGAGTGCCGCTGACTACTAGAAAAGTAGTTTTACGACACTCCCTTTATAAATTACTGTTGTAAAAATTCCTGAACGTAAAGGTTTCCATAAGCGCTTCCGTAAGCTATTCCAACGCCCACATGTGTAAAGCGGGGATCTAGGATATTAGCTTTATGACCCGGGCTTTGCATAAGTGCGGCCATTGAACTTGGCACGGATTTATTGCCGGAAATGTTTTCTCCAGCCCAACGTACTGTAATGCCTGCTTGCTGCATCATGGCCCAGGGGCTGCCGTAGGTTGGAGAGGTATGACTAAAGTAGTTGTTAACTTTCATATCGTTTGCCTTAGCTCTCCCCACAGCTGTTAAGCGTAGGTCTGCAATTACCGGATTTAAACCGGCGGCAATCCGTTCCTGATTGATCATGTCCACCATGAGTTGCTCGTCAGCCGTTAATGCTGAGACAGGAGGGATTGAGTTGCCTGTTTGATTAGTTGGAGGAACAGGTGCGGGAGCAGGAGTAGGAGTGGGAGTAACTGGAACGGGGCTTATTTGTTGATAATTTTTTAAGGAAATAACATTTCCACTCTGGTTGGATTGTAACGTTCCAATATTGACATGCGTTGGGGATGAAACAGTTGGAGTCGGAGCTGGAGCCGGAGCTGGAGTTGGAGCCGGAGCCGGAACCGGAACCGGAGTAGTTAAAGGCGCAGAAGATTTCAGCGTAATAACGGAGCCTGATAATTGACGAGGAGCGCCAATAATCAGAGCGGCTTGAACCGGTAAAGCTACCGTCGTCATCAGCACACCAATTTGAATTCCCATTAATACTTTTGCTGTTTTTTTCAATTATGTACCTCCTTGTGCTTGTATATTCGAGACAACTGCAGTATACCATGTCAAGTTGCCTCCTGGAACTGGTATATTATAGAAGGGGCACCAGACCTTTTAAACTCTATTAATTTCCCTCGAGCAATAAAAAGCGCTATAATAAAACAGATACTAATTAGTAATTAATTATTTACGTAATTGATTTACATAAGTTAAACTCCCGTTCAAGGTTACTGGAATAAAGGAAAAGAAAGGGTGAAGTATAAGTATGGCAAATGAGATGCTACTCATCTTTGCTCATCCTGACGATGAATCCTTTGCCTTAGGCGGAACGATTGCTAAATACGCCGAACAAGGGATAAGGATTACCCTAGTGGTTGCGACCAAAGGAGAGGCCGGTAAAGCGGCAGGGATTTGTAAACCGGAAGAACTCGGATTAGTTCGAGAGCAGGAACTTCGGCGTGCTGCAGAGGTCTTGGGGATCGCTGAGGTCATCTTTCTAGGATATAAAGATAAAGAAGTTCCACTCTCTCCGCCCCTGGAAATAGTAGAGAAGCTTGTTCGAGTTATACGTAAAATTCGTCCCCATGTTGTGATTACCTTTGGAGCAGACGGTGCCTCGGGACACCGCGACCATCGGGCGATTCATTACTTTACGAAGGCTGCCATTCGACTGGCCAAAGAACTCATAGAGCCGGAATGGGGAACCCCGTATATTTTGCCTCGACTTTGCTATGTTCAGTCCGGATGGAGGCTTTCGGAGGATGTATTACAGGAAATTGACTATATTATCTCGATCGAACAATGGGCTGAGAAGAAAAAGAAAGCAATCATTGAGCATCGAACTCAACTGTTCTCTCAACAGAAATTTGAGGCAATGGATGAACGAATAAAGCAAAATTATTATAGCAGAGAGTATTTTCGATGTGATTTTAAATTAAGTGTCTTTCCTGGACGTGGTGAGGATATCCTTGCAGATTTGGAGAGGGTGGATTCTTAAGTGAAAGAAAAGGTAGTACTAAAATTTTGCCCAGACTATACAGCGGATGTAGAAAAGAGTTTGAGGGAAGGATTAACGGAATTGGGCGGAATGTCTACCTTTGTGAAGCCTGGGCAAAGAGTTTTGCTTAAAGTAAATCTTCTCATGAAAAAACGGCCAGAGGAAGCAGTCACAACCAACCCCAGCGTTGTTGAAGCCGTGGTTCGCCTTGTTCAGGAGGCGGGTGGGATACCTATTATAGGGGATAGCCCAGGCGGACCCTATACAGTAAATGCACTGCAAACGATCTATGCAAAATCGGGGCTGCGTGAGGTTGCAGAGCGGACTGGCGCAATTCTAAACGAAGATATTGGGCAAACAACGATCCAATATCCAGAAGGAAAAATCATTAAAAGCTTAACTGTTACAAACTGCGTCTTAAATGCGGATGTAGTTATCCCTGTCTCAAAGCTTAAAACACATGCCATGATGACCTTCACAGGTGCAGTTAAAGTTCTGTTCGGAGTAATACCTGGACTTTTAAAAGCTGAATATCATCTAAAGATGTTTAAAATCACAGATTTTGCAGATCTCCTGGCAGACATTGCTACTTGGGTAAATCCGGCCTTAAGTATTATGGATGGGATTGTGGGGATGGAAGGGGATGGACCATCATCAGGTAAACCACGAAATATCGGAGCGCTGATTATGAGTACTGACCCTTTCGCCTTAGATGTTGTAGCTTCAGATCTAATTGGCTTAAAGCCTGAAAAGGTTCCCACGCTGATGGTAGCACGTGCACGAGGTTTTACAAGCCGACTCAATGAATTGGAATTGAAAGGGGATCCGCGTTCTCTTTGGCGAATTGAAAATTTTCTAATCCCTAAAGCAGTATCCACTAATTTTCTGGATATGGTCCCTCTGCCGCAAAGTGTAAAGACTTTTGCAATTAACCGTGTACGCCCTCTTCCGATGTTTGAGCACGATAAGTGTGCAGGGTGCAGAGACTGTGTCAATAATTGTCCGCCGAAAGCATTGAAAATGAATGAGAATCAGCGGCCTGTGGTTGATTTACAAGCTTGCATACGCTGTTTTTGCTGTCAGGAACTTTGTCCACATCATGCAGTAAAGCTCTTTAAACCCTGGCTGGGGAGAAAACTTCTAAAGTAAATGCCGGGGTATGCTAATACTAGATTATCGAACTTGAATTAGATTAAGAAGTATGTATTTGGGCGGAGGGTGTTAATAAATGGCAGAAAGTGCTCTAGTAATTGATGTGGGATCAGGCACCCAGGATATTCTTATCTATCAGCCGGGGAAGAATCTGGAAAACTGTCCGAAGTTTATTGTTCCCAGTCGGACCCAAATTGTAGCAGCCCAGATTCGCAAAGCTACGGATCGAGGAGAGGGAATCTTTCTGCATGGGCATTTGATGGGTGGAGGGGCAAGCTCTGCGGCACTGAAAAAGCATGTAGGTGCAGGTCTCAAGGCTTATGCAACTGCTCAGGCGGCAGTGACCTTTAATGACAATCTGGCTATAGCGGAGGGAATGGGAATCGTGCTTTGCGAAGAAGCGCCAGAATCGGCAACTCCTATTTGGCTGGGAGATGTTGACACATCCTCTTTGCGACAAGCGCTTGAAGCATTCAGTCTTAACTATCCATTAAAGGCAGCGGTTGCAGTCCAAGATCATGGATTTAGCATATCCGAGAGTAATCGAACTCTTCGGTTTCGACTTTGGGAAGAGTTCGTTATGCAGGGGGGAGACTTGCGAAAGCTAGTTTTCACTCAGGATATTCCAGAGGTATATACCAGAATGCGTGCAGTTCGAGAGATTATCCCGGAGGCAGTCCTGACAGATACCGGGACAGCGGCGCTCTTGGGAATCATGGCTGATCACTATGTGAAACCTCACTTGGATCAAGGAATCTTAGCTGTTAATATAGGAAATTCACATACTCTTGCCGCCGCTATTCGAGGTGAACGGGTGTATGGAATATTCGAACAACACACTAGTATGCTCAATCCAGAATCTCTTGCTCATCTCATTAGACAATTTCAATTAACTGAATTAACCAATGCTGAGATCTATGAGCAAGGAGGGCATGGGGCGACCATTCATCCTGAAATGAGCCCAGGCTGGGATTTTGTTGTGGTTACCGGCCCCAGAAGAAGTATGGCAAAATCCCTTCACTGGTATGAAGCGGCACCCTATGGGGATATGATGTTAACGGGGTGTTTTGGAATTCTAGCTGGCATGGGAATCACTGAGTAAAAAAAATTTTAAAAGGGCAAGGACTTTTTACACAAATGGAGAATTTAACAGAGAGAGTAAACACTCTCTTTCGCAGATTTGAGACATTAGAAACGGGGGAGGACCATGGCCGAATTCTTATCACAATTTCGTAATTTTGGACTGCGTAGCGCTATTGATATCATTGTTGTGGCAGTGGTCTTCTACCAGTTTTATATGCTCATTAAACGCACGCGTGCTGTTCAGTTGGTTAAGGGAGTAATGGTCCTTTTAGTCGTGTTCTTGCTGGCGAAATTTTTTCAGCTAACAAGCATCACTTGGTTGTTAGATAAACTCATTCAGATGTTTGTCATAGCCATTCCTGTCGTTTTTCAGCCCGAACTAAGAAAGGCTTTAGAGCAATTGGGACGAGGAAGATTTTTTACTCGTCATCCCTCAGCACCTGGCGTGGATACCTTAGAACAAGTCGTAGAGGAATTAGTGCGTTGTACACAAGTCCTTTCCAAGAATCGGATTGGGGCTTTGATTGTGCTTGAACGTCAAACAGGAGTTCAAGATTTTGTTGAAACGGGAATTAAGATTGATGGCATGGTATCATCTGAGTTTTTAGTTAATATCTTCATTCCGAACACTCCGCTCCATGATGGGGCAGTGATTATTCGGCGGGATCGTGTGGCCGCTGCGGGGTGTTTTCTCCCATTATCTGAAAATCCCAATATCAACAAGGAATTGGGAACACGTCACAGAGCGGCATTGGGGTTGACAGAAATTACGGACTCCTTGGCTCTCGTTGTCTCGGAGGAAACCGGGGCTATATCGATTGGGATAGATGGTGCCTTGACTCGTTTCACAGATGAAAAAACATTGCAGGAATTATTGCTGAGGGAACTCGATGTAAAAACTATCTCATCATCAGTCATTCCATTTTGGAGGTGGTAGCCATGCTGGAGATATTTCGGCGAAACCTCGGCGTCAAGGTGGTTTCGTTCTTATTTGCAATCATATTTTGGTTATTTGTGCTTAACCAAGAAACACCTGATAAGCTACTCCCTGAGCAGACTCTGACTATTCCGCTTGTAGTCAGCGGATTGAATCAAGATATGGTTGTTATGACCCAGCTTCCTTTAGTTCTTGTTCGTTTTCAAGGGATTAATCCCAGTGCTAATATTAAAAATATCTATGCGGTGGTTGATCTTTCCGACGGAGTACCTGGGGAAAGTACTTATGGCATTAAAGTAAATGCGCCCCAAGGAACTAATGTCGTTGACCTTCAACCAGCCAGTATTAAATTAAAGCTAGATTCTGTCCAAGAGAAGACGGTTCCAGTTCAAGCCATTATTTCCGGTACCCCTGCGACTGATTATCAAGTGGGCAACCTGATTATTAAACCTTCGGCAGTCAATGTACGCGGACCCAGTTCTATGGTGGGTACTCTAGACAAAGTGATTGTGGAAGTAAGTGTAACAGGAGCTAATGAGACGGTTCAGGTTTCTCGACCAGTAAGTTTTCGAGATAAAGAGGGTAAGCCAATTTTTGGACCGAACCCGGGCTTGGATATTTTAAGTGCCTATCCGAGCAGTGTGGATGTGATTGCTCCAATCATAGCGAGGGAACTTTCTTCAAAGATGATTCCGTTGAAAGTTACCAGCACTGGGACACCGGCCCCAGGAATGGAACTTCGGGAGTTAGTCCCTTCTCCGGCCAGTGTACAAGTTTTAGGTACTCCTCAAGCTTTAAAAGAATTTGACTCAGTGAATATTGGGCCGGTAAACATTACTAATCTAGCAGAAAATAAAACATTTCAGATTCCAATCGAGCAAGTAACGTTACCGGCGGGAGTTTCCTTTTTGAGCGGGACAACCTTGAGTGTTATTGCTCAGATTAGCCCCGGACCCATTCGAAAGAGTATTTCGCAGGTTGCGGTTAAAATTCATAATATAGGAGAAGGACTAGAGCTAGAACAGCCTATTCCTCCTGTTGATATTGTTATTGAAGGCCTTTCTGAGAGCGTAAAAGATGTAAAAGCAGACCAGATCCAGCTTTGGGTAGATGCCTCTGGTCAGGCAGCCGGCAGTTATAAAGAGGTTAAAGTTTTCTGGCAGCTCCCTCCGGGAGTAACAATGCCCACCACACCGCAAGTGAACTATAACCTTAAAGCTGTTTTGGAAAAAGAGCCAGAGTGAATTGTTCAGCTAAAGCTGATGTTGGAAGCAGAGTATGCAGAGTAAGGAACTCCTTCCTATGGTGGGAGTCTTGGGAGTGGACAAATACGTGGATTTAGTGTGGTCGAATTTGAGAATCCCTGTAGAAGAGGATGTCTTCTTAACGACTATGATGGCTCGCAAGCTAAAAGTACCAGAGCATAGTATAAGCGGTCTTCGTTTCCTGCGGCGTTCCTTGGATGCTCGTAAAAAGCCTCATCTTGTTTTCGTCTATACGATTCAATTCTCGCTTGAGGTACCTAGAACTGAGGGGAATCGAATTTTAGCGCGGGTTACAGGATTAAAGGAAGCGCCTATTGAGGTTCCCGTTATATGGACTAGGCCCACTAATAGTCTAATTCATCGTCCTGTAGTGATTGGCGCTGGACCGGCAGGATATTTTGCTGCCTTAACCTTAGCTCGGAGGGGATATGCTCCGCTTGTACTGGAACGGGGTGACTCAGTCGAGGAACGAACACTCAAAGTTAGGGAATTTTGGGAGACAGGGAAGTTAGATACGGAGAGCAATGTACAGTTCGGGGAAGGCGGGGCCGGGACATTCTCGGATGGAAAGCTCACAACACGAATTCAAGATCGACGGATTTCGGATGTTTTAGAGACCTTCGTCAAGCATGGAGCCCCTTCCGAGATTCTATATTTAGCCAAGCCGCACGTTGGGACAGACATACTTAAAGATGTGGTCAAAAGACTTCGGCAGGAAATTGTGTCTTTGGGTGGAGAGGTTCGTTTTCGGGCTAAAGTAACTGGATTACAGACCTCGTTAGGCCGTCTAAGAAAGATTATCGTCAACGGAGAAGAGGAAATTCCTGCCGAAGCGGTCATACTTGCTATTGGGCACAGTGCCAGGGATGTTTACAAATACTTATTCGACATGAACCTTACTTTGGAAAAGAAATCATTTGCTATTGGTTTGCGGGTTGAACACCCGCAGTCGCTTATAAATCTGTCCCAGTATGGAGTTGAGGAACACCCGCATCTTGGACCAGCAGACTATCAGCTGACGTATAAGGATGTGCGAACAGGCCGAGGGGCTTATGCTTTTTGTATGTGCCCAGGAGGAAAGGTTGTGGCAGCTGCTTCTGAAGAGGGAGGGGTTGTTACGAACGGTATGAGCGACTATGCTCGGGATACGAAGATTGCCAACAGTGCCATAGTTGTAACTGTTGGAGCGGATGATTTACCCACTGCACATCCGCTAGCTGGTCTGGAATTCCAAAGATCATGGGAACATAAGGCGTTTATTGCAGGCGGGTCAAGTTACATGGCTCCAGCTCAACGAGTTATAGACTTTTTGGATCGGCGTATCACAAATAGTTTTGATTTGATACCTACTTATTCACCAGGCGTTGTATCGTATAATCTACATGAAGTGCTGCCGGATGCTGTCGGAGATGTGTTAGAACGAGCGCTTCGAGTTTTCAATGGGCAAATAAAAGGATTTACTGGAGAGAAGGCGACTCTAACCGGGACCGAGACAAGAACCAGCTCTCCCATCCGAATTGTAAGAAATGCTCAGGGGGAATCCTTAAACCTAGCAGGGCTATATCCAGCAGGTGAAGGAGCGGGATATGCCGGGGGAATTACAAGTGCTGCCGTAGATGGGATAAGAATCGCCGAATTTCTTATGGCGCAATTTGCTCCTATAGAGTAAACTAATGTAGTTGACTTTGATCATTAAGAATAACGATGTTGAAGATTAAGAACATTTTGCAAGAATAGTAATACACTAGATAGGAAGGGAGGGAACGATTTGGATCGACTCTTTGGAACTGATGGGGTGCGTGGTGTGGCGAACAGCCAGCTGACCCCCGATCTCGCTTTTCGGCTTGGTCAAGCCGGCGCTTATGTACTTAGCAAGGAGCATCCACACCCCCGAATCATAATCGGTAAAGATACCCGGATCTCTGGAGATATGCTGGAAGCGGCACTTATCTCTGGAATTTGCTCTGTTGGAGCGGATGTTTTGCGGGTAGGGGTATTACCAACGCCTGGAATCGCCCTCTTAACGCGTACTCTTGATGTTAGTGCCGGCGTCGTAATTTCGGCGTCCCATAATCCTGTACAAGATAACGGAATTAAGTTTTTTGATTCAACAGGGTATAAATTGCCAGATGCTGTCGAAGATGAGATTGAAAGAATCGTAGTAAGTACAGAAAAGCCTTGGCAGACCCCGATTGGTGGGGAGATCGGACGGGTCATTGATGTAACCGATGCCGAATCGCGTTATAAAGATTTTCTTAAGTCGACTGTCGGGCGTCTGGATGGGATTAAAGTTGTTTTAGATTGTGCCAATGGAGCAGCATCGTTTGTCGGTCCCAAAGTATTACAAGAGGTTGGGGTTGAGGTAATCTCTATTTGTAATACACCCGATGGAGTAAATATTAATGCAGATTGTGGTTCAACACATCCGGAAAGGTTACAAAAGGCAGTTCTGGAACACAGTGCAGATCTTGGATTAGCAATGGATGGAGATGCCGACCGCCTCATTGTGGTAGATGAACAAGGAACTATCTTAGACGGGGATTTCATCATACTAATTTGTGCCTTAGCCCAAAAATCGAAGGGGAAATTAGCTCAGAATGCAGTCGTTGTTACCGTCATGAGCAACTTAGGCTTACATCTTGCCCTAAAAGGGGCAGGAATCCAAATCTATGAGACACAAGTGGGTGACCGCTATGTCATGGAAGAATTAATCAGAACCGGTGCCCAGCTCGGCGGAGAGCAGTCTGGTCATATAATTTTCCTCGACAGCAACACGACCGGGGATGGATTATTGACTGCCCTTCAGTTGTTATCTGTGATCAAGGAACGACAACTTCCGCTATCCATGCTCGCTTCTCAAATGCAACGCTTACCTCAGGTTCTCCTCAATGCTAGAGTTCAACATAAGGAACGTTTGATGAAAGATGCCAGAGTGCTTGCCAAAGTACATGAGGCTGAAGAAATACTCAACGGTCAAGGCAGAGTATTAGTTCGCCCCTCTGGAACAGAGTCTCTTATTCGAGTAATGGTTGAAGGTCCGGACCAACAAAAGTTAAAAGAATTAGCCCAAGAGGTTATTGACACTATTATGCAATGTGATGAATAAAATACCAGTAGATAACTTTTGGATTTAGCTTATAATTATTCATGTGCCTTTTTTAGTTAAGCATTATTAGCTTAATGGGAGGCACATGAACTAACCAGTTCTCAATATTATCTCAGGCCGAACGATTAATAGGAAAGAAGGTGATGCTATACGTAATAGATAGTAAGGATGCTTTTTGGATGGACAGTTGAATCAGTCAGGCAATAATATAAGCGCCAGGACCTTAGCGGTTATTTATTTAAGGTCGACGAGGAAGAGGGTTATCGAATGATTCGGCGGATCCCTCTCGGTGGCTTGTCACCGTAAAGCTTGCTTAAAACCGAAGAGTAATTTTCGGGACAAAGGCTAAGCTGACAAGACAAGGGGAAGATGTGTTCAATTTGATCCCCCTTGCTTGTGTTGTCTAGAATCTGAATCAACAAAGCCGTCCACTTTGGCCGGCTTTTATTATTTTTTAGAGCAAAGGGAAGATTCCTAAGTTTCAGGTTAAATTATGAGTAACGTTGCAGGGTAAATGTTTTGTTTTTAGAGCTTTATGTAAAAGAAGCGTTTTAAAAGAAAAATCTTAAATTTTGCACATAAAGAGGACAAAGATATTAGGTACTAATATTTAGATTGAGAGGGGTAAACACATATGTGTGGTATCGTCGGATATATTGGAAATCAGGTTGCTATTCCCATTTTAGTGGACGGTTTGAAGAAATTAGAGTATAGAGGGTATGATTCAGCAGGGGTAGCCGTCTTAGATTGTGATAAAATCGTCGTTTCTAAAAGTGTAGGGAAGCTAGTGGCCTTAGAAGAAGAACTCGGACAGGTTTATTCCCAATCTTGCATTGGGATTGGACACACTCGGTGGGCGACTCATGGTCGACCTTCCCAGGTCAATGCTCACCCTCATTGCGATTGCAATAAGGATTTTGTGGTAGTGCACAATGGAATTATCGAAAATTACTTGGAATTAAAAGATATGCTCATTGAAAAAGGGCATATCTTTGCCTCGGAAACTGATACAGAGGTTTTGGCCCACTTACTTGAAGACTACTATGAAGGAGACTTTGAGGGAGCTGTGCGCAAGGTTCTAAAGACGATCCGCGGGTCCTATGCAATGGTCGTTTTAAGACGCCAGGACCCGGATAAGCTGGTGGCTGCCCGCAAAGACAGTCCCATGGTGGTCGGGCTCGGAGACGGAGAGTTTTTTGTAGCTAGCGATATCACAGCGATTTTAAACTATACTCGTAAAGTCTATATTTTAGATGATGGTGAAATGGTAGTTATTACAGAAGATGGTGTTACGGTATCAGACTTCGAAGGGAACTCTCGTACGAAAGAAGTCTACGACGTAAAGTGGGATGCAGTGGCTGCTGAGAAGGGCGGATATGAGCACTTCATGCTCAAGGAAATCCATGAACAACCTAAAGCCCTAAAAGACACGATGTTAGGACGCTTGGAAGAAGATAAGGTTATTCTTCAGGAAGTAGATTTAACGCTTGAAGAATTAGCCCAAATTAATAAGGTTTATATCGTCGCTTGCGGTACAGCCTGGCATGCAGGATTGGTTGGTAAGACCTTGATAGAACGGTGGGCACATCTGCCTGTTGAAGTAGATATTGCTTCTGAATTTCGCTATCGTTCCCCCCTTGTAGATAAGCATACCCTAGTTGTGGTCGTGAGCCAGTCTGGAGAAACAGCCGATACCTTAGCGGCTCTGCGTGAAGCTAAAAACCGCGGTGCACGTGTAGTTGCGGTCACGAACGTGGTAGGCAGCACAGTATCCCGTGAAGCTCATGATGTGATCTTTACTTGGGCCGGTCCAGAGATCGCAGTAGCTTCGACGAAAGCCTACACAACCCAGTTGGAAGGAATGGTTTTACTTGGACTCTATCTCGCTCAGGTCAAAGGAACGTTGCCCTCTGAGAAGATCGGGGAGATTATCACTGCTCTGAAGAAGATTCCAGCTCAGGTTCAGGAGCTTTTGAATCAGGCTGGTCTAATTGAAGAATTAGCTAAGTCGTTTGCTAAAGTAGAAAATACCTTCTTCATTGGTCGTTCATTAGACTGGGCCGTCGCCATGGAAGGATCTCTAAAACTGAAGGAAATCTCCTATATCCACGCCGAAGCTTATGCGGCAGGCGAGTTGAAACACGGCACATTAGCCTTGATCACGGAGAATACACCCGTTATTGCGTTAGCGACCCAACGAGATGTGTTTGAAAAGACCATTTCCAATGTCAAAGAAGTTAAAGCACGGGATGCTAAAGTGATCGGACTAACCTATGAAGGAAACACCAGCATGGCAAAATCTGTTGATCATGTGATCTATATTCCGGAGACCATGGATGAGCTTTCGCCGATTCTCACAGTCATCCCCCTACAACTTTTATCGTACTATGTATCCGTTGCCAGAGGGTGCGATGTCGATAAGCCGAGAAATTTAGCGAAGAGCGTGACGGTGGAGTAGGGTTTTGTTGGGTTATATTGGGTGTTGTTATGGTCCGAAAAAATACTGGTACTAGTAAAAAAATACTGTATACAAAATAAATGTTGTAACTGGATGATAAATACTGTAACTAAAATTATGAATAAATATGCACCTGGAATGTGAGAAATCAAAAAGTTTGAGAAAAACGTCGAATAGTTTAATAAAGTAATAAGGTCATATAATAAGACGCTTACCCCTTAAGATTAAATTAAAGGGTAAGCGTCTCAATATATAGTTAAGTGCGTTTATCATGATAAATATTAGCACCTATAGAAGCAATAACCATAATAGAAGGCACAATTGCCACTCCTACAAAAATCCCTAGTAAGCCATTATATATTGTTGCATCCGTTAAGCCATTATATTTTATGACTCCTATGGCAACCATCGATAACGCAGTCAGTACAAGAAATAAATTAAGGGTGATTTTAAAAGCACTGCTTTCAGCCTTGAGGGTAACAAATTTTCTTCTTTCATCGGCATTCTGCTCATCTTCTTTAGTACGTTTACTATCCAGACCTCTATATACCTGACTGACACCGAATAGTACACATAAAATAGTGAAGAAGATACTTTTAACATTGCTTACGGTATTCAAATCATGCGGATCATTTATCAAAAGTATAATATAAGCAACTGCTATTAGCAGGAAGGATACACCACTCCAAAAGCCTTTTTTATTATATATTTTCATTTTTTAGATTTTCCTCCAAGCTATATAATGTTTCAATCGTAGTATTAAAAACTAAAGCGATTTTATATGCCAACATTATAGATGGATTGTACTTTTCTTTTTCAAGTGAAATAATAGTTCTATTTGAAACGAAAACCAAATCAGCCAATTGTTGTTGTGTCATATTTTTGCTAATTCGAAACTCCTTAATTTTATTTTTCAACGATTTACCAACTTTCTATAATATGAAGTATGTTTCACGTGAAGTACACTTCGCATTATAATTGTAAACATAATATATTGTCAAGAGAATTGCTCTTGTCCAGCTTAATTAAATCTTTGAATTGGGTCCAAGGTTAACATATTTGCATGGAGTTCTAATATTGTCCCGCTCCTCTAGATTAATCCGGATATTAAGATTATAAGCTTTGACAAACTGGGTAAACATAGGTATTAGTCTACAACTTTCTTTTATGGTATATTATGTTAAGTTTATTCGCCTTGAGGTCAAAAAGGATGATTATAATGGATACACTTTTATTTGGCATATCTGGTCTTCCGTTAGGAAACGGTTTCACCAAATTTAGTTATGCTAGTGGGATAGACTATGCTAAGTCAATAGGGCTTGATGCAATGGAGCTCCTTTTTGTCAGAAACGTTAATATTACGGATAACAATAAGGGCCTTATATTACAAGCCAAGTTAAAAAATAATTTTTATTTATCAGCACATGGCTCCCACTACATAAATTTAAATGCCAATGAATCGGTAAGACAGGAACAATCCATAGAAAGGATTTTAAAGGCTCTGGAAGGTCTGTCCAAAGTTGGAGGGAGGAGTCTAATCTTTCATCCAGGCTTTTACTTGGGAGACTCCAAAGAGGATGCGTATAATACCATAAGAGACAATTTATTACGCCTTCCCCTAACCGGGGTAGATTATAGATTAGAGACAACTGGAAAGGGAACGCAATTCGGCACACTTGAGGAACTAGTGTCTTTGTGTAAAGAAATTAGCTCGTGTAAACTATGTATTGATTTTTCACACATACACGCTAGATACAACGGCAAACTAAAAGGGTTTAATGATTTTGCGATAATACTTCAGTATGTTTTTGATGAACTTGGAAAATCGGCTTTGGAAGACTTGCATATTCATATGGGAGGCGTAAATTACAATGAAAAAGGTGAGCGGAACCATCTACCGTTGTTAGAAAGTGACTTCAATTATGTGGATTGCCTGAAGGCTATAAAGTACTTTAACGTAGAAGGTTGCATAATAGCTGAAGGTCCTATGGTGGAAAAAGATGCACTGTTACTAAAAGAAACCTTCGAAAGGCTTTGATTGTTGGTTCCGTCGCACGTTGGTGGACGAATGTTCTGAGGAAACTTTTTGTTTAGGGGGTCGCACTTTTGCGCAGAATATACAATTGAGTGTAGAGATCGAAGGGTTTGCGGATTTGTCGCTGAGAATGACTGGGAATTCTAAGAATGTTTGAAACTAGTTTGGTTATGAAAGACGCTTTCGATATAAATGATTCAAGACTAGCATTTATTTTTTTGAGACTTTATGTTACAGTAATTAAATTGCAAATATAATTTTTTCCTACAAAATATTTGGTGATGAGGAGATTAATTATGGAAAACGGACTAGAAAAAAAGTACGGCCTTATGACTGCTATAGCGATGGTCATTGGTATTGTAATCGGCAGCGGTGTATTTTTTAAAGCAGAGAAGGTTCTAACCGCTACCGGTGGCAATCTTCCACAGGGTATCTTGGCCTGGATCATCGGCGGAATAATAATGATTGTCTGTGCCTATGTTTTTGCAACCCTGGCCACTAGATATGAGAAAGTGAATGGTGTTGTTGACTACGCTGAAGCTGCTCTTGGCGGTAAGTACGCTTATTTTATTGGTTGGTTCATGGCAGCTATCTATTACCCAACTCTAACCTCTGTACTTGCATGGGTCTCTGCCAGATACACGTGTGTTTTGCTAGGATGGGATATAGTAGGGGCTGAAGCGATGGCCATTTCTGGCTTTTATCTGGTTGGAAGCTTTGCATTAAATGCTCTTTCTCCAAAGCTTGCTGGTAAGTTCCAGGTATCCACTACCATGATTAAGATTGTACCTCTTGCACTGATGGCAGTTGTAGGGATAATCGTAGGTCTCGGAAACGGCATTTTGGTTAGTAACTTCACTAGTGGTGTCATTGCTAATGTGACTAGCGACTACCCGCTGTTTACTGCTGTTGTTGCTACCGCTTTCGCATATGAAGGCTGGATTATTGCAACTAGTATTAATGCTGAATTAAAGGATGCAAAGAAAAATCTCCCTCGGGCACTTACCTTTGGGACAATGTTCGTGGCTTTGATTTACATCCTGTATTACACAGGACTTGCCGGGGCTGTTAGTAACAGCGTTATGATGCAAGGTGGCGAAGCGGGAGCAAAGCTGGCATTTTCCACTGTATTCTCTAACATAGGAGGTACAGTTCTCTTCGTATTTGTTGTAATTTCTTGCTTAGGAACTTTGAATGGTTTGATGATGGGCTGCACCCGCGGTTTCTACTCTTTGGCGGCTAGAGATATGGGTCCTGAACCAAAAGTTTTTAAATGCATCGACGTAAACACCAATATGCCGACTAACTCCTCAATTTTAGGGCTTCTGCTAAGCGGCGTTTGGCTGTTGTACTTCTTCGGTTCAAATCTGACACCTGTTCCTTGGTTTGGCCCGTTTAGTTTTGATAGTTCTGAACTGCCCATTGTTACCATCTATGCCATGTATATTCCCATTTTCATTATGATGATGGTTAAAGAAAAGTCTCTCAACTTTTTTAAACGTTTCCTCATGCCGTCATTTGCGATCTGCGCCTGTGTCTTCATGGTGATTGCTGCATTCTATGCTCATAGCAAGGCAGTGTGGTTCTACCTTATTATTTTCATCGTTATTATGGCTATTGGGATGATTATAAACCCTAAAAAGAAATAAAGTTGTAACATCTAAAGAGTTTCTTTCCAGATGTTACAATCGTGAATGTTATCGCCTTCATTTCAAGGGATTGAATATGGAGGAGATAACACAGTAATATTTTTAGTACGGTATAGTGTCTTTTATGTTTCCTTGGACGGTATGTTCTGAGGAAACTTTTTGTTTGAAGAAAAACGTTTCTTTCCCTAGGCGGGGAAAGGAAGAGGGCTGGGGGTTCTTTCAAAGTCACAGGTCTTTATAGAAGCAGCACTTGAAATCTCCCTGATATTTGTATAGATTTACAAGTAGAAGGGAAAATGGCAATGTAGAAACTGTTTGCACGTTTGCATTAAGGCAAGGTTTGTGAATTTCAATACAGTAAAAAGCAGACAATGCGGTCGAAAGAAAATGATTGTTGGAGGTATTCATGACTGGTGTTTGGTATTTTCGGGATAGTGAATTTCCTGATATAGAAATAAAATCTTGTAGTAATTCAGTTCATTCTTCTAAAAAACATGCTCATGAGGAGCTTTCAATAGGTTTGGTTGAAAAAGGGATTAGCGTAAATGAGTACCAGGGCCAAATGTTTGAAGTAAGTCCGGGTTATCTGATTATAATTCCTCCGGAAGTCATTCATAAGTGTTCACCTCGGAGTTATGGGTGTTGGCAATTTAAGATGTTATACATACGTCCCTCATGGCTAAAGGCAGCGTTCGGCTTACAGACCATAGATTATATCTCAACGGTAAAACTGTTGGATAAGAATAATTTGAAGCAAACTACAAATCTGTTTCGAATATTACTAAGTAAGTTGCCAACGATACAGAAAGAAAGTTGTCTAATTCGTGAGTTGCCCAGACTGCTTAGTTTTGGATTTCTCCTTGAAGGGGACCAAGAATCCTTCGATAATCACAACATTAGGGCGCTTAAACTCTCCCGTGAGTATATGGAAGACAATTATTTAGACAGAATCACTCTGGACAACTTGGCCAACGTCTCTGGACTAAGTAAATATCATCTTATAAGACTGTTCAACAAAATATGTGGTATCTCTCCACATGGATATTTAACGATGTTGCGAATTAATCACGCCAAAAAGGAGTTGCATAAAAACATTTCTATTGCTGAAGTAGCGGCTAAAGCAGGATTTTATGATCAGAGCCATTTTTCTAAAACATTCAAACAATACTTAGGTATTACACCGGATTATTATAGAAGAGCTTAAGTATAACCTTGGAACAATTTTTTCCTATATTTTTTCTTTTACAGGCCGTAAAATATGACAAAACGGCTAGGAGGACAGCAGATGAGCGGAAGGACGTTGTACGGGCACCTGATTGCGTTGCTTACAGTATCTATCTGGGGAACAACCTTTGTTTTTACAAAAATTTTACTAGATGATTCAACCCCAGTTGAAATACTATTCTATCGATTTCTAATAGGGTATTGCGCACTATTTTTGCTTTACCCGAGGACCCACAAGACAAAAGGACTGAAAGAAGAACTATTGTTTTTTGGATTGGGACTATCAGGAGTTTCATTATATTTTCTATTAGAAAACACAGCTTTGCAATTCACACTAGCTGCCAATGTAGGGCTTCTATCAGGGACAGTACCTATTCTAACGGCAATTGTGTCGCATTTTTTTACAACTGATGAAAGGTTCAGCAGAAAGCTCGTTTGGGGTTTCTTAGTGGCCTTCGCTGGAACGGCCATGGTAATTTTTAACGCTCAGGTTATATTGAATTTAAATCCCTTGGGAGATTTCCTGGCACTGATGGCACCATTAGCTTGGGCTTTCTATTCAATTTTGTTAAAGAAAGTAGACCATTGTTATAATCCTATTTTCGTAACCAGAAAGACGTTTTTTTATGGACTTCTAACAGTGATTCCAATCATGATTTTTCAAGATGCGAATTTTATGCCGGAGAAAATAGTTTCCCTTCAGTTTGGTTTAAACATTGGATTCCTCGGCCTGATCGCATCAGCGCTATGTTTTGTTACCTGGAACAGAGCTGTTGAGATAATTGGTACAATAAAGGCCAGTAATTATATCTATCTAGTTCCTCTGATCTCAATGGTCACTTCGATTCTCGTATTAAATGAAAAGGTTACAAATTTGGCAGTGGCGGGTGGTTTCTTGATTCTCACCGGTGTATACATATCTGAACACGGTTTTAAAGCAGAATGGTTACATAAGCTTGTGGTGAAAAAAACAGATGATCTATCAAAGCAATCTCAGTAAAATGGGGGAAGCAGATCTAGAAAATGGAATTCAGTCGGTCAGCCTATTATCAGGAACAGCAATTTTGTTGATATAATGTTAGCGGAACAGATACATCTGACTGGTGTACTCACGGAAGTTCTGTATGGAATATCGAAACGGACAAATATGCTAATTTTGATAATCGTCTCTGACTTTTGGGGAACCAAAAATTCTAATGGCAGACTCCTCCCTCTTCAGGGTCTCTTCAATATGTTGTATTTCCTCTATCTGTTGCTTATAGATAGAGACATCCTCTAAAGAAACCATGCGTTTAGTAAATTCAACCTGTTCTTCACTAAGACGAATGCGGATAACATCCGGAGGTTCATTTTGTTCAGGGGCAGCCGAAACAGGGAGTTTCTTCTCTATTACGAGCTCCTCGTATTCTACAGTCAAAGTAAAGATTTTTTCCTCGGTCAAGGATTCCCTATAAATCTTGACTTCTCCTGTTTGCAGCCACTTTTTTGCTAGAACAAGCTGTTCTTCTTTAAGCTGCAGCGTCACATCGATAGTGGGGCTTTCTCTATCAACTGGTATATTCATTGCCATATCTTTCTCTCCAATCATTGAGAAACACCTCACCAATCACGGATGAGAATTGGTGAGGTGTTTTCAACTTTATTTTAATGATTAATGGTATTGTTGATCGGATACATTATCAACGACATCGGGGTTGCCAAATTCTTTGATCCGAGCTTCCTCTCGTTTAAGGGTCTCATCTATATGCTTTGTCTCTTCGATATCATGTTTATGCGCTATGACTTCCCCTGTTATTACAGTACGTTTACCTACATCAACTTTCTCTTGACTGACAGGAATTCGAATGGTTTCTTCGGCGGTTATAGGTGAATCACTCTGTTCATTGTTTAAGGTTCTTCTTTCAATCACTATTTCTTCACGTAATACAGGTACATCCACGATTTTTTGTTCCTCAATAATTTCTTTACCAAACTCTACTTCACCTGTTTGCACTCTACTTTTGCTAATATCAAGCTCCTCTTGACGGAGAAGAAGCTTTGCTTCCTCAGTCCTTGTTTCGTTCTCATTAACTTCGTTTTTCAGATCTTTCGCATCGTCGTTTCCAAAAATATCGTCCAATATACCCATTTGTTAAATACCTCCTTCTTTCTATCCATTTATATAATACCCTTCAGAAAAGTCTATTATCCGAGTAATGTGGAATCAGTTGCTATACTTGCATTTGTTTTAGATCAATGAGGTTAAAAAAGAAAATTACAGCATAATGAGATATCCATGCCTTATAATAGAACAAACAAATATCCGTCCCGCTTGGTTTATCGAGATGTACAAATAGGAGAATGATATCGTTTGTATATGTAACGGAAAAGGAGTATCGCTAGAGTTAGGGGAAAATATTACGTTGATCGTTTAGGTTGGATTACCATGTATCATATAAGGGAACTGGTCATCGGATCATTGGAGGATGAATGATTTTGACGCTGAATGAGCGTCTTTTTTTATTCTTGCATAATCTATAGAGGAATTCAGGAATGTATGAAGAATCATTCGAGTGAGTGGTAAATCTTGGCTGGCTTTTCATGTTCAACTTAGACTTAATCAAGTCGAGCGGAGAAGGGGGAACTTATTTATGGTTTGGCTCAATGTTGATAGACCAACTAAGAAGTGTACCTTACACATGAATAGTAGTTGTACCTACTTACTAAAGAAAAGTGAGACCGACAATAAAGGAATTGGAAACATGAAACGAGACGGCGGATGGTTGAGTTTTGCTGATCCAAAACTGGCAAAATTATATCATCAAATTAATTTGCCTGAGTATGAATTCATTGACCATTGTTAAACAAAACAACCCTCCACAAAAAATGGAGGGTTGGGTATTTGTAGCATAGAAAAGGTCTCCGATTAGAATACAATGCCCATTGCAATAAGCATAAGAATTGAAATAACTATGATACCAATACCAGCACAACATATTAACATCGGTACATCCTCCTTTTCCAGTATATTACATAATATTCCTTGCCTCCTTACTTGACACAAAATGGAAAAGAGGGAATAACGGCAAAATAAACCATCAAAATCTGACCATGTCTGATTTTGATGGTAATTAAGGCCAAGGTGTTGCTAGCGACTGTAGCGACCTTGGTAACCTGGGAAGTTGTGTAATTCTTTGGTGTTAAGGAGTCTAAACCCCATTCTAGTCCAGAATCCACGAGCCTCAGCAACAGATCCGAGAACGATGTATTTGAAGCCCAAATCACTAGCAAAATCTTTAAGCCATTTGATGCAGAAAGTTCCAATCCCCTTTCTTATAAGATGCGAAGGTAATGTTAACAAGTCGACATAAATGCCTTGTTTAGCGTTGCAAAAATGAAACCAGAATTGAGTAAAGTCTTCTTTGTTTCGATCATCTAAAACCACAATATCAGTCCCGTAATGCATTAGAACGAATTGAAGTTCGTAGTTTATATTTAAAGTGTCTTTTAAAGATTCTACCTTAAGTCGAGCGTTCTCGTAGAACAAAAGCATGTCAGGCTCTCTCGACTTATGCGCTGGCGGCTCATAAACGAAAATCCCACTATCTTTTGGATCGTTGAGAAAGCAATAATCTGAGAACGTTAATTCATTTACCCCATGCTTGTTTTCAGGAGATTTGATTCTTCTTCACAAACATCATAATTCTTGAACAACATATAATCACTCCTCTCAAGTGTAAGAATCTTTTTGTTATATCATATGAAAGATATATAGTGCGTAACAGAATATTTAGATAATTATTTGCCGTACAACATACTTTTTTTTGGATTGATTCTATTGAAAATTGCCAACCTGCAGGTTTATTGGGTAAACGTTATGCTATAATGAGTAACTAAAAAGAGCTACCCAGAGGGCGGCTCTCATTTAGTTTTAATCTGAATCTTGTGTCACTTTTAGCATTTGCTTGCTTAAGAGCAATTGAATTAAGAGCAGAATGTCTTAGGGGCATAAGACACTTATAAAAGGCAAGGGGCGAGCTTGGAAGATGACGATCAAAACAGTTTCGATTATAGGCTTAGGTGCTTTAGGAATAATGTTTGCAAAGCATTTTTCCGGTAATTTAACCAAAAATGATGTTCGTGTTATTGCAAATCAAAGACGCATTCAGAAATATGAGAAGAATGGCATCTTTTGTAATGGTGAGCGTTATGATTTTAATTATGTTTTACCTGAAAGCAAGCAAAAGCCTGTAGACTTATTGATCTTCTGTGTGAAATTCAATCAATTACAGCAAGCGATTGAGGACACGAGGCATCAAGTGGGAGAGCATACAATCATTCTTTCGGCACTTAATGGAATTTCTAGTGAAGAAATTATTGGAAAAACATTTGGAATGGAAAAAATACTTTATTGCGTTGCCCAAGGGATGGATGCAGTAAAAATTGAAAACAAGTTGACATATAAGAACATGGGAATGATATGCTTCGGAGAAAAAGAGAATACGGTCTGGTCTGAGAAAGTAACAACTGTCGCAGAGTTTTTCAATATTATTGATTTTCCTTATGAGGTGCCGAAAAATATGAATCATCGTTTGTGGGGGAAATTCATGTTAAATACAGGAGTTAATCAGACAGTAGCAGTGTTTTCAACAAATTATGGCGGTATTCAAGTAGCGGGTGAGCCTAGGAATGTTATGATAGCTGCAATGAGGGAAGTTATCGCCCTCTCTTGCAAGGTTGGTATAAATTTAGATGAATCAGATTTAACGTATTGGTTAAATGTTCTAGCCAACTTAAATCCTCTGGGGATGCCGTCTATGCGTCAAGATATGGCAGTAAACACTAAAACTGAGGTAGAGCTTTTTTCAGGAACAGTTATCGAATTGGGACGGCAATATCATGTACCAACACCAATAAATGATTGGCTGTATCATAAAGTACACGAGATGGAAAAGGACTTTTAGAGAATCAAGATATTCTAATGGGATGTCCCGCTTGAGATACATGGCACAAATTTCAGTTTGAGACTAAAAATTTGTGTTGATAATAAAAGAGATTTCTTTGTCAGAATACTAGAAGCCTACGATATTCCCAAAGATAAGCTGGAAGTAAAATTCCGACTGGCAGAACGGAAATAGCTTGCAATATGAGCACGAGGTTGCTTAGCTACCGTGAAGGAATACTTAGGGCAAAGTGCTTTGATCAATCTTGCGGTTGCCACAATGGTTTTAGGATATAGCATCCTGTTGCATCACATTTTTGATGTATTAGAGGCGCGATTTGCATTAATTAGATATATAAATCAAAGGCAACCGCTGGATGGATTAGCGGTTGCCTTTGATTTATATTTGCAAAATACTTACGACTACTATACTAAATATATTAACTCTCCTGTCTCCCAAAAAAAGGGTATACGTCGCTCGTTAAATACAGGTTTAGCTATCGGCGGAGTTATAGCACTTGTAGGGATATGGTTTTTTTTGATGATTACGCTAACTCCTTAATTGGAAGTGCTATTTAAAGAGTTTTTGCTTATCCACTAAAAATAATCACACAAATAATATATCGATTGAACATTAACCGATATATTATTTGTGTGATTTACGATTCTATCCTTTGCTCTTCTGTAATTCGCTAAGACGATTATTAAAATAGGTTTTGACTTGCTCAACATATTCCGATTTTAGGGAGAATTTACTGAAGTAACAACTAAAATCCCTATCTAAGCCGTAAGTTCCAGACTCAACCCATTCCTCATCAAGTGTACAGGTCGCTTTAATCTGATCGTACAAATAGCTAGAGCCTGAGAATGTTTCAAAGAGATTATTCAACTCGTTATCTATCTGTGGATGCGGTAGAATAAGATTAAAAGGCTTTTTATAGTTGCCATATTTATATGTACCTTCTTCTTCCCAGACAAAAGGTTTTTCGCAAGATTCCAAGATAGCTTGACAGGTTTTAATCATTCCTTCTTTATCTTCAATCTCTAAGGACATTTTTTAACACCTCTGAAATGGTTTTTGTTTATTATACTATGATATAGTGAAAAAATGAACTTTATGGTTTATTATGAAAGTTTTCAATAGGAAGAATGTTTAAGGCAAGGGGCAGTTCAATAATGAGACGGCTATTTGGAGATTTTTTGTGATGACAATCATTGCTAGTCTTGTATAAAAAAACTATACTGAAGAATGTAGTTCTTAGGCAAAAAGCAAAAGGAGAATATGATATGAGTATGAAGTTCATTAAACGAATACCTACTGCCGATGAAATAATAGAGGAGATACCTTTACCAAATCACATTAAAGATATAAAAGAAACCAGGGATAAGGATATAAGGAATATTCTCGAGAATAAGGATGAAAGGTTTATCCTTATAATAGGCCCATGTTCAGCAGATAATGAAGATTCTGTCTGCGAATATATTGGGAAGCTTGCCCAAGTTCAGGAACAAGTAAAAGATTCGATTTTGATTATACCTCGAATCTATACAAATAAGCCTCGAACGACAGGTGAAGGTTATAAAGGCATGGCGCACCAACCAGACCCAAGCAAAAAACCAGATTTATTTGAGGGTATAAAAGCGATAAGAAAAATGCATTTAAGAGCATTATCTGCCTATCACATGCCTGCAGCCGATGAAATGCTCTATCCGGAAAATTATACCTATCTTGCAGACGTTTTGGGGTATATTGCCATAGGTGCTCGTTCGGTAGAAAATCAGCAACACAGGCTAGCTGTAAGTGGAGTTGACGCACCTGTTGGTATGAAAAATCCTACCAGCGGCGACCTGTCTGTAATGTTAAATTCTATAATAGCAGCCCAGCAGGGCCATACTTTTACATATTCCGGATGGGAAGTTGAAACCACAGGCAATCAGCTTACTCATGCAATCTTAAGAGGCGCAGTCGATTCTAATGGTAGAAATATTCCAAATTACCATTATGAAGATTTAATTCGTATTGCTCAAGACTATGAAAAACTCCAACTTTTAAATCCGTCAATTATTGTTGATACAAACCATGCGAATTCTATGAAATGTTATTCAGAACAGCCTAGAATAGCAAGAGAGGTTTTGATGAGTAGGAAATATGACACTCTGCTTAAGAAAATGATCAAAGGCCTCATGATTGAAAGCTATCTAGAAGAAGGTAAGCAAGGTATTGGTGAAAATATTTATGGAAAATCAATAACAGATGCCTGCCTTGGATGGGAGAGCACAGAAAAATTAATCTACAATATTGCTGAAAATATTTAGATTCAATTAATCGTCGTTTAAATTAATAGCCTGTATCTCTATGGATACAGGCTATTAATTTATTTTGCAGACAGAGCTTGGAATTTAACCTCATCAAGTTTACGTCTCATTATTTCAACAAGAGGTTCAGACTGCTCAAAGAAGACAATTACAATATCCTCAGGCTCTGCAAGATCTAAGGCTGCTTTGAAGGCCTCCGTCTCCTCTGAAATCTTTCTGATGTTCATACTGTTAAACTTTGACGTCAGGACTCCCTTTTCTAAAAGATCTGCCACCTCACCTTTAGCCCTGCCTCTTTTCTCCGCATCTTCTTTTATAAAAATATAATCAAAGTTGTTGCCGGCACATCGACCAACTTCAAATATATCAATGTCCGATCTATCTCCCGGTACTCCAATAACACCTATAAGTTTATGGTGTTGTATATGCTTCAGTCCATCTAAAACGCAATTATAACCATCTTTATTATGTCCATAGTCCAATATGACCCTTTTATTATTGACAAAATACATATTAAATCTTCCAGGATTTTGATTGCAGTAAAATGACATCAAACCCTGTCTAATAATATTAGAATCAATACCAAGTCCTATAGCGGTTGCACAGGCAGCCATAGCATTTTCAATGTTATATTTGAGGATGCCTTTTAACGTAATTCCAATATTATTGACGTCGATTAACGTTTCACTCTTAAAACCCTTCTGGATTATTAAATCGCCTTCATCAATATAGACTCCATATCCACCGTTTCTCATATTTGCTTGCAGGACTTCATTAACCTTATTGTTAGAAAAGATAATAAGGTTACTTTTAAAGCGGTTTAAGACACTTATACTCACTTTATCATCCCCATTAATAACAACATAGCCATCTTCTTTAACTGCTTCTCCTACCAACGCTTTGACTTTTGCCAAATCTTCCATGGTTTCTACTTCATCTATCCCAAGGTGATCTCGAGTTATGTTTGTAATAACCCCGACATCTGCAACATCATAGGCCAATCCACCTCTTATTATTCCTCCTCGGGCAGTTTCCAGGACTGCTGCATCGATATCCTTATTCATTAGGACAGCTAAAGCGCTCTTGGGACCGGTTGTGTCACCTTTAAAGATACATTTCCCGTCAATATAAATTCCATCCGTTGTAGTCATTCCAACAGTATATCCAGCAATTGCAAGTATGTGCGCAATAAGTCTGGTGGTGGTGGTTTTCCCATTGGTGCCTGTTATTGCTACTAATGGAGTTTTTTCATATCCATCCTTAAATAACTTATCAACTATATGTCCTGCAACATTGCGTTTTGTTCCACTATACGGATTATGATGCATTCTGATACCAGGTGCAGCATTTATTTCAATAATTGCCCCACCTTCATTGAGAGGTTTACTAATATCTTGACACAGCAAATCTATACCACAAATATCTAGTCCAATTGCACTTGCAGATCTCTTGCAATATTCAATATTCTCACTACATATTGATTCAGTATAATCTATAGAAAACCCACCCGTTGATAAATTTGCATTATCTTTTAGATTTAGGGTCTCATCTTGAGGAAGAATAGACTTGAGCGAATAGTTCTTTTGCCTTAGGTATGCTATAAGGGTTTCATCGATCTTAATCTTGGTTAGTTCCTTTTCGTGACCCTCACCTCTTCGGATATCTCCATTAGTCTGAAGTATAAGGTTCTCTATAGAACTTATTCCATCTCCTGTAATAAATGGGGGGATTCTTTCTGAAACTGCAACAACATCTCCATAAACGATACATACTCTATAATCGCTTCCGGTTAAATGCTTTTCGATCATTATATCGCTATAATCCTTAATTAAATGGTCATAGGCATCTGATAACTCTATCTGATCCTTTATATTGGCAATAACCCCCTTGCCTTGGTTTCCAAACTGGGGTTTAAGTACTACCGGATAGCCAATATCCTCAGCACCTAAAATTGCTTTAATTTTACTTCCTACTTTCATGCCTCTTGCTACTGGTATACAATGCAAGTCTAGTAGTTCTTTAGTCAGTAATTTATCTTGTGCTATCCCTACAGCTATTTCCCTAGTATCACTCCCCAAGGTCGCTTGTATCGTCTTGGAGTGTTTTCCATAACCTAATTGAAATATGCTTTCTTCGCCTATTCTCAATATAGGAATTCCTCGTTTTTTTGCCTCGTCACAAATAGCTATTGTACTTAACCCTAGTTGTTCATCCCTTAATATTTCAATTAGTTTAGTTAAACACATATCTAGATCGAGTGGTTCCTTATTTATTAATGAATTGATGAGGTTAATTGCCATTTTTCCAGTCTCTAGTCCTGTATTCATATATTCATACTGATAAATTACATAATAATGATCCCCAGATATTTCTCGAGCTTTTCCATACTTTATTTCCACACCAATCATATTATGGAGTGCTATTATTACATGTTCAGATACATGTGCCAAATATGTACCCTCGGTAAGTCTCTTAATAAAGCCTCTATCTTCATCTATACCACATCTGTGTTTAGTAAGCTCGGGTAATATACTTACTAAATTTTGATTAAAACCATCAATTTCTTTACTGGGAATTTCACTATACCCTTCTAAATCTAGGTCTAGTCTTATGCACTTTTTGTATGAATATATATTTTTACCCGGGAAGACCTTAGAACTAATTATTTTCACGTAGCTCTCCTCCTGTCGAATATCGGACATAAAAAATCGCATGAAAACTAGGTTAAGATAAAGTCAAACTTCCCCAAGGATGTTATCCTGAGGAAATCTGCATAGAAATTGAAACGTTCTCCTAAAGTAAGATTAACAATATTAGTTTTTATTTGTTGAGTCTTAATTTAAAGTACAGACTTGATTTTAGAAAGGGAGAGTATTAAAGCTCTCCCTTATGTATTTTAAATGGTTCGATGAACTCCTTGGATGTTTGCTCCTAATTAAAAAGAAGTTCATTTAAACCATGTGATTTAATATATCCAAGTGACGAACATGTACGCTGGTATGTTTTGTTTATTCATTTATGTATAATAATCTAAAACCAAGAAACATAATTTAATTTTAAACTAGTCGTATACAATGGGGAAGGCCTTATGGGGAAGGCCTTATGGGGAAAAAGGCATCCATTCTCTGATGAAATGTTGTACTTGGATAAAAATAACAGTAGACAGAACATACTAAAAGATGATATTCTAACAAAGCGCCAAAACGACGCACAGAGGATTGAATATCTAAGAGATTAAAAACCTTCGAACCTTTCAATCGAAACAATACAAATTAGTTATTGACAACAAGAGTTGAAAATGCTAAGATGTGCAT
>NZ_JAMHFY010000027.1 GCF_023897015.1 Desulfosporosinus nitroreducens
TTTTTTTCCCCAATTTTTACTCACCCCCCTCCCACCAAACACACCATCACTTAGTTAAAATCTCGGGGTTTTTTTTTGTAAACTATTTATTTTACGCCACCAAAAAACCGCCGGATTTTCAATCTCCTCATAATAGAAGGTACGGGCCTTGATGATTTTCTACTTGCTGGTCAAATTCAACAAGGTATGATTGAATTTTTTCAAAAGCTGCCCGAATGCTTCGCAGTCTTCAGCAGACCAATCTTTGAGCAGTTCCCCCATATCAGCCAAACGTTTTTGCTTATAGTTCATAAGTTCTTTCATTCCCAGTTCCGTGATCTGAAGTGAATACGCCCTTTTATCCAAAGGGTCCGGCATACGATAGACATATCCTTTTTTCTCCAGGGCTGCTGCTTGTCTGCTTACGGTGGAAATATCCAACTGGAACTCCTCCGCCAAAGCTTTGACACCGGCTGGACCCTGAGAAGTAATTTGTCCAAGCAACAGATGGGCGGACCGTTCAATGGTTCCGGGCTTTTTATATTTAGCTGCCGATCCAAGACTGCGGTGAAGGACGGCTAATTCAGATAGAATGGTCTCCAGCCAATTTTCATTCATTTCAGTATTGCCTCCTTACTGCCGTTGCCGAATTTATAACACGACTTATTCTATCATAACCACAAGATTTTAAAAAACGAGGAAAATCTCATTAAAAATCAGGAATTGATCATCAGACAACTTAGTTGTATAATACAATTACATAGTTTCATCATACAACTATATTAAAAAGCGTACAAGCAAAGGTTAGGAGGGTAATTATGCAGGCTCAGGAAATTATGATAAGTGATGTTTATACCGTTAAAGAAAGCGATACAGTCGGTGCAGTCATTGCTAAGTTCATTACTCACAGGATCAGCGGTGTTCCGATAATCAACACTAAAAGTAAAATTGTTGGTTACATAAGCGACGGGGATATCATGCGCTATATCGGCACCCATGAACATCGAATCTTTGATTCACTCTACTACTTTACCGTAATTAAGGATGATGAGGAGTTCCCAGAAAGAATAAAACTCCTGCTTGATTTAAAGGTACTTAAGATTGCTCAGAGTAAGGTCATTAAAGTTTCCTGGGACGAAGAAGTTGAAAACATCGCTACTATTCTGGGGAAAAAGAAAATTAAGAAACTGCCTGTTGAGCGAAATGGAGTATTAGTTGGCATCATCAGCCGTGGGGATGTGATCCGCCACTGTTTCAAGGATCTTCTGCAGGGCTTTGACCATTAGGGACGCAGGCCAGCCTCAAACTATCATTACATATAAAAGGAAACACCCGATTAACCAGTTAGAAAGAGCAAGGAGTTATAAGAATGAAACGAAAAATAGTGCTGTATATCATTTTAGCCTTAATGGTTGTTGCCGGAGGAGGTATTGGTTACTACTACTGGTATGAAGGGTTCCATTACGTGTCTACTGAAGACGCCCGTATTGACGGGGATACTTACCGGGTTATGCCGCGCATATCAGGAAAGCTCCTCAGCCTTCAGATAAAACAGGGTGATACGGTAGTCGCTGACCAGATTGTCGGTCAGCAGGATACGAACAATCTGGCCACAGGCTTGTTGGATAACGCCAGCCTCCGAGCTCCCATCACGGGAACCGTAACCAAAACCCTGGCCAGAGAAGGGGAAGTTCTTTCCCCCGGCCAGCCTATCGCTTTAGTGGTGGATAAAAGCAACCTATACATTTCCGCTAACATTGAGGAAACTTATATCAGCCGCCTGCAAAACGGAGAAACAGCGGAATTTACCGTGGATAGTTTTCCTGGACATACCCTGACAGGAAAAATAATCGAAATCGGTGAAGGGACGGTTTCCAGCTTTTCCTTGATGCCTTCTCTCAGCAGCAGCGGCAACTTCACCAAGGTAACCCAGCGGATTCCCATCAAACTATCCATTGATGACCAACAGGGGCTTTCATTATCTCCCGGTATGAACGTCGTCTTAAAAATCCAAGCGAAAGGGTAACCAGGTGAAAGAAACATGAGCAAAGGCATGATCAACAGACTATTAGCAATTACCCTCTTATCTTCAACATTGGCTTTAATAGTGACCGGCTGCGCTGCAAAGACTACATCTTCCGGCAATCCGGCACCGACAGCCATACCGGTAAAAGTAATGAAAGTCGGCAGTACCACCAATGATGCCAATTTAAGCGGCAAGATTATTGTGGACCAACAAGCGAAAGTTTTCTCCAAGGTGGCTGGCAAGGTGACCGGGGTAAACGTAAAGGAAGGCACCATTGTCAAAAAAGGCGACTTGCTTGTTCAGTTGGATACGTTTGATAGTGGGAATAAAGTGATCCAAACCCAAAGCTCGTTGGAAACTTTAAAACAAACCATTGTTCAGACTAAAATTGCCCTTGACTACACCCAAACCAATTACGATCGAACCAAAGCCCTGGCGGAA
Source organism: Desulfosporosinus nitroreducens (assembly GCF_023897015.1). GTDB lineage: Bacteria > Bacillota > Desulfitobacteriia > Desulfitobacteriales > Desulfitobacteriaceae > Desulfosporosinus > Desulfosporosinus nitroreducens. Next base: position 2,447 of record NZ_JAMHFY010000027.1, read on the forward strand.
GCCGGAGTCGTTCCGCAAAGTGATTTTGATGCTGTCAACACTCAGCTGAAGACAGCTGAAGCAGCCTACGAGCAAGCAAAGGCCGGATTGCCCGGAGCCGAGGCTTCTTTGGCCCTGGCCCAAAGTGCCGTACAGGATGCGTCCATCTATTCTCCCCTGGACGGCACCGTAACCGAAAAGCTGATTAATCCGGGGGAAATGGCCTCTCCCGGGGTCTCAATGCTGACGATCGTTAACATGCAGGAAGTTCTGCTGCAGGTAAGCGTTCCTCAAGATAAAGTTTTTCAGGTCAAGCCGGGGACTCCTGTAGAAGTATTTGTAGACGGGATAGACCAGAAATTTAACGGAACAATCGACTTGATCAGCCCTGTATCCGATTCAACCAACAATACCTTCCCTGTAAAAATAAGGATAGACAATACTTCAGCTGTATTACGGGTTGGCATGATTGCCAGGATCTCCCTGGATTCCATGAACGGGAAAATCTCAGAACTGCCTAAGTCCTCTATTATAGAGCAAGACCAGAAATATTATGTTTACAAGGTAGATAAAGATGTGGCTCGTCTCGTCCAGGTGGAATTAAAGGAAAAAGACTCTAACTGGAATTACGTCATAAACGGAGTTGCCAATAATGATGAGATTGTCATTAATCCAGGCTCCCAATTGACCGACGGGGTTAAAGTCCAGATTAATTAGGAGGGACGACAGAATGTGGTTAGCCTTGTGCGCGGTCATATTGGGAACCTTTGTAACGGTTCTCAATAATAGCTTGATTAATGTGGCCATTCCCGAAATGACCAATGTGTTTGGATCTACCACTGATACGATGCAGTGGGTATTAACGGGATATTCCTTGGCTGCCGCAATTGTCATACCGCTCAGTGGTTTTCTGGGTGACCGGTTTGGGACTAAGAAACTATTCATCATCTCCTTAGCCGGCTTTACCTTAACTTCGGTATTATGCGGTTTGGCCTGGAGTGATATCAGCCTGATTGCCTTTCGGGTCCTGCAGGGCATATCAGGGGGGGTACTTTCCCCTTTAAGCATGACGATCATTTACGGGATTGTTCCTAAAAACAAAATCGGCACAGCCTTGGGCATATGGGGAATCGCGGCTATGGCAGCCCCGGCAGTTGGACCTACCGTCAGTGGCTATTTAATTGATTTCTTTAGCTGGCGCTGGCTGTTTTTTATCAGTGTTCCCTTTGGGATTTTTGCCGTTACGGCAGGGATATTCCTGCTTAAAGAATCACCGCTGAAGCAAGCCAGCTTTGACCTGGGGGGAGCGGTATTATCCGTTATTTTCTTTTCGACCCTGCTTCTGGCTTTAGGTCAGGGAAATAAAGAAGGCTGGACATCCTTATATATCGTAGGCCTATTGTTTGTTTCCTTCTTTAGCCTGCTGCTGCTGATCTGGGTGGAAGCCGGAGCGGAAGACCCTCTCCTCGATTTACAATTATTTAAAAATCCGGTTTTTACCTTAAGTGTGATCTGCGGCGGTTTGGTCATGGCAGGGTTAATGGGAGGGTCTTTTCTTGTCCCCCTCTATTTACAAAATGTGCAGGGGTTAACTCCCATTGACACGGGGATTATTATGATACCTCAAGGTGTCTTAATGGCCTTAATGATGCCCCTCAGCGGCAGGCTATTTGATAAGCTAGGGGTAGTCCCTGTGGCTATAGCCGGTTTGCTTTTAATGAGTACGACGACCTATGAGCTGCAGCACCTGGCTATTAATACACCCATTCCCTGGCTGACTGTGCTTCTGGCCCTGCGGGGAATGGGAATTGGGCTATGTATGATGCCAATTACCACCGCCGGAATGAATTCGATTCCCAAAGAACTTATCGGACGGGGATCCTCCTTATCCAATGTCTTGCGTCAGGTTGCGGGGACTATGTCCATTGCCATATTTACCACGATCATGACTAATCGCCAGATTTTTCATGTCAGGAACATCGCGGACAGTATTCCTTCCGATTCCTATCTGGCGACACAATTTCTTAGTCAGATTTCATCAGCACTTGCCCAAATGGGTACAGATGCTGCCACGGCAACCGGTGGTGCCAGTGCTGTTTTAGTCGGTATTATTCAAAAAGAAGCCTTAAACTCTGCTATTGCGGATACTTTTCTGATTTCCGCCATACCTTTGTTTGTCTGTATTCCCTGTGTTTTTTTGTTTATCAAGAGAAGAACAGCTAAGACGAAGCAGAAAATGGTTCCCGCGAAGGAAGCGGCTCTTTAAGCGGATGGTTTGAAGCGGGTTCATAATTCTTTATCTTAACTTTTGCGGGTTTTCAAGCCGCATGTTCTTCGTCATAAAAGAGAGAGGCTGCTCCCGGGCTTGTACCAAGAATCTTACGCGCGTAAGATTCTTGGTACAAGCCCGGACGGGTTAACCCTCCTTGTCGACCCTATTTACGACCCTCTCCAGGCTTAATCCTTCGACTGAAAACCGACTGCCGGCAGTTCTTCTTTTCAGCATAATGGGGCTTTTTCACCAAAATTCATATTATTTACTGCTATGAATGCTGTATTGTTTTAACTGTTTTAGTAGATGATTAAAAGCGATGTAACCATTATCACCCTGAAATAATTCAAACGAACAAACATAATCATTGTATCGATTAAAGGTATTTAAATAAACTCTGTTATTAGAATTATCAGCTTTTTTCAATATAAAATTTAAGATATCTATAGAAATATTAATTTCACTTAAAACTATCTCTTTTTCTATAGATATTGCTTGAGCTATGATTATCTTATTGTCTTTTGTATAAATGGTATTTGTTTTGAGCCCATTATTTCTAAGTTCTTTTATAATTTCAGCTGAAAATCTAATATTTAAATGTAAATCTTGATGTTCCTTGTAACACTCTATTTCGACATCCTTTTGAATTTCCTTTTTAAATATTAATCCTAGCTCTTCATCTAGTGCCGTTTGCGCTTTTATTTTAAATATTTCTTCAATAACACCAAAAAATAACTTAAAATTATTTTTTGAAAATGAATTAAATGGAACTACTTCATTCAGTATATTATCTGCAAACTCATTTTTTGACAATGTATAGGCTTTTTTTAATTTACCTTCTTTGATCAAATTCTTTAGTTCATCTTTATTGGCAATTTCTAAACCCCGATAATTTATATATACTTCATCGTCTATAATTAAATTGGGCATATCTTCTTTTGCTTTTAATGAGTAAATTTTATTTCCTGTTTTTTCATCATCTTTATTAAAGTTAAATTCATTGCTTAGATATAGTCGCTTATCATTTTTATCTTTTATTTTTATTTCATCGTCAGTATAATAGTTTTCTATACTAATTGCAGGGGTGTTTTGTCTAAATTTCGGTAATGGTAATATCACAACATAAACATTATTCCCTAAATATTGATAACTCTGTTCAGTTTTATAAAGTTTATTGATATTTTCCTTATCAGAGTCAAATACAAAAATACGAAGTTTTTCATTATAAAAAAGAGCATTGTATTGACAAATAGTATTTAAAGTATCTGCCCCACCTATTTTTTTATTTTTAAGCCTATCATTACTATCAGCTAAACTTCCATCATATTCTAAAAACTTAAACTCTAAATCATTATACAAACCGTCTGAATTGAATTTTTTAAAAGCTGCCTTTAAATGTTTCCAATCAGTCTTACCTTCCGTAATAATCAGATTCTGATTCATATTTAATAAATCGTGAATAAGCCTCTCTTTATTGGGTACAAAAGACTTAATACAAATATGTGTCATTATCTTTTCATTCTTTAATACTAACAACACTTCATCTTCCGTATTACTTTTTTCTGTTTGAACAATTTCATCAATCGAAATAATAAGACGATCTTCATCTTCAATTCCATATACAAATAATAGTCGGGAATATGAATCTTCATTTACATATGCTATCTTAAACTTATTATAATTAACAACATAATCCTGTAGGGAATAATTATCGACCTTATTTACAATTAGTTTTACATAAATCCATTTCCTTTCAAATTGCTTTATTATTTTAATGGCGTCTTCTTTTGAAGTTTTAACCAGTCTTATGTCTGATTGCAAACTATTGTATTCCATTTCAACCTCCATTTCGCCGTTACCTCTGGGTGACACAAATAGATAAGAAAAACAGTGAGCGTTTTCATGTTAAGACTATTTTAGGAAAAGATCACTACAAAGCACGGTAAGGTGAGTCGTAGACTGTCCTTCTTGACTTAAATCAGTATTTTAACCAGGTTTAAGAAACATATTATAAGCACAAATTAAGTGGTTCTATAAAACCGCACACTAATCATTTTTTAGCCAATCGTTTAAAATGTTGATGATTAATTCAATACCTCCCCCCTACACTGAAAGCCTAACGATAATATGTTAAGATAGGAAAATGAATAATCGGAAATAAAAGTTTATTGCTTCTCAATGATCCTTTCATTATTAATTGCTCTGAAAAATGTTACTTTCAGAAGAAGTCTATATCTAAAATTATAAACCTCTTTTTTATAACTTTTAAACTTACCTCGTTTGAAAAATTGGCCAGATGGATAACCTAGATTAGTCAAACCTCAAAACAGCCGATTTTTCAATCGACTCATTTAAGCTACTGGTGATTTCGGAAACCCTGCCAAATATCATTGGCCTGAGAACCTCCGTTATAGTGACGCCGTCGAAAGCCGCCCTTTCCAGTTCATCCAATCCTATAGGCATGGATACTCCTGTCCTTTTCTGGCGTTGCTAATCCCGCTGATGTAAATCTTATTGTTGCACTTGGCCTTTCTCTCAGTGTTTAGGGAGGAACTGGGTGGTTAAAAATAGCCAGTTGAATTTTTAAAGCTTTTAGTAAATCTTCAACTCTTTATGTAAATCATGCATCATCTTCCCAAGCGGCTTAGTTCTCATACAATCTTTCGTAATCTCGGAACCAAAAATAATCTTTTTGATTTCTAAATCAGTCAGATTAACTGGAGCAAGCACCCTTTTCAACTCTTCTCTCTGTGTACTATTGTACATTTGTTCCTTTTCTATTAATTCTAAAACCTCAATGCCATGGATTTGATAAGCTTCATCAATTCTCATTCCATTTATATTATTTGCCAAATTCCCCTTGTTGTTTATTATAATCTTTATGTCTTTTAAAGTGCTGCCACTGTAAGAAAAAGAAATATCTTTCTCCCAATCTATGCTGTTATCAAAAGGTGAAGTAAATGACAATGATTGAGTATTTTTAACTCTGTTGCAGTTACCGCAAACAGGAACGAGATTATATAAACATACTGCAAACACAGGAAATTCTGACTTACTGAAAAAATGGTCTAATTGTGCACCAGAAACATTCTCTGCCCTGGAATTAATATAATCTCTATTGCAGTAAGGACAAACGGTAAGCCCAGTGTTTTTTACTATTCGGACACGCATAGATGTACCCTTTTCCTCTGATTTTGCAACTGATTTGTAAGCGTCGTGAATAGTCTTGTACACTATTTTAAAAGAAGGAGACTTCTTTTTCGTTTTGCGAAAACATTCATTTTTCATGGTACTAATCGTATTTTTAGTTATATATACCTCTGCTTTTTTCAATTTTTCAAATGGGGCAAGGATTAATGACTTGAAAAATTCATCTTTACTGCCCGCAAAAAAGTCATTGGGCAAAAATTTTTTACAACTATTAACAATTTTCTTCTGAGTTTTACTGTCTATTATTTTGTCAACTACTTTCCAATACTCCTTTTCAAAATCCACTGAATAAGAATCGAGTTGAATCATACTTTCACCTTGACCTTTAACTCCTCAAGCTCACGCTCAATTGCATACTTTTGTTCTAATAATGCTTCATATTTAGATTTTATACCCAGCTTTGACTTGCTGAGCATATCTAATAACTTTTCTCTATAGACTGGTTCACCTATTTTTTCAATTAAACAGCGTATTTTTTTATAATATTCCGCAAGTTCTATTGGTTCGCCAAAGTAGCTAGTCAGTTCTTCTCCAACGTTAACGTCATTTTCTTCATGCAGCCATTTCATAATTTTCTCAATCATTTCCCGGCTGTAGTCACCTATGGTATAAGACATAAAGAAATTGTCTATAAGGAGTTTATGAATATTTTGACCAAAGGTGCGGTCAAAGCTTTTCTCCTCCTTTGAAAGGTAAGTAATGTCCTCGCTGAGTATATCGGAAATAATAAACGGGGAATTAGTTGTAATGACCACTTGAAGTTTCGATTCTGTCTTAGTATTATGAAAACTATCAACGAGCGTTTTAATATAACTGCGCTGCCACTCCGGATGATAATAAAGTTCACCTTCGTCAATAAATATGAGCGCTGTTTCCCCTTCTATAAGTACTTCATCATGACTAAATACTTTTTTCTCGATTATAGATTCAAAATCCTTAATATATATCTGATAACCTTCTAGAAACCAATATAGTTTAGCAAGGAATGAAAACTTAGCATATTGCCCCGACGAAAAATACTCTAACTTGGCATCAGTCGATGTGAGAAACAGCTTTAGTGTCCGTCCACCCCCACCTATCATATCTGAAAGTGAATGCGCCGCCGTAATCGGTAATTCTTCTATATCTAATAAAGCACTTTTGAGAGTAAACTCCTTATCCGCTGGCATATCAAAATAATATTCCAGTTTTTCAGGAGTCAAATAGCTTAAAAATGCCAATTGGTAACATAAATCTTTGTTGACTACTGGAATGCCGCTATCTTTTTGTCTAGCCGCCTCTATTGCCTTTCGTTTTTGTATAAAACTTGCGGCTTCTGAATAGTCCGCCTGCCTAAAATTGCGAAGAGAATTTGCCAGATCATTTTCTGAGCTCTTATTCCTTGATGTCATATTCTCATCAATATAGAGATAGTCTTGATTAACACTGAGCATATTTGAAAAATAAACAATCTTACTCAGTTCATTGACACTTTTGTAAGCACTGCGGTTAAATGGTTTTGCTATTGAATCAGTTACACCTTCTATATTAGTCAAATAATACGGCTGACTACCTAAGTGAAAGACCACGAAAAATTCACAGCCTTTATCCAAAAGGCCATATGCTTCATAAGCCTCTTCTCTGACATAACCATTTTCACAAGGAACATCATATTCTCCAATCAAGCGAAGGAGTTTAAAGAATGTACCTCTTAAAAAGTCCACCGTACTGGTTTTACCCGTACCGTTCATGCCCACTATACATGATAGCGAGTGAACCTTATTCCCGTAAAAATACGGAATAGGCGATATTATATCAGATATCCTAAGTTCATTTATAGTTTCGTCATAAGTGAATTTATGGTCAAAATTGATCAATTGCTCACTCATCCCTCTATAATTGCTAAGATAAAGCAGAGAGAACGTCAAATGATTATAAATAATCTCACGGCTGCTTTCATCAAATACAAAATCATATAGCTCCTGTTCAAATTCTTTGGATTGATAGTTGTCTAACATCCAATCTGTGTACTTAAAATCATATTTTTTCCCACTTGATGACTTATAAGTGTGCTTAATCCAAATCTCTTTTTTATCAGCATTAAAGCTAATGTTAATAACGACTTTTTCATCTATGACAAAATAGCGCTCTGCTGAACAGCCATTCGTCCAGTAAGCATAAACCTTATCTGTCATAGATTGTTTAATTAGCCCAATATTTTCAGCTGACAGATTAATTTTCGAATTAAGATACTGAGGAACAAACTCTGAGTCATGCTCACTATATTTTTCATAAAGGCTGTTATTCATATAATTCGCCAGAAGCAGGCTGTCTAAGCAACTGAATTTATATATTAGTTTTTCCTTATACTCTAAGATTGAATTATTAATGATCGTGAAAATTTGATGTCTATAGACTTTTTCATTAATAATCCTATACAGCTCATATTTTTGTAGTAATTTATCTATAATTTCTTTTGGCAAGTTGCCAATATATTTACTGATTAAATCAATACCTTTATAGGCAAAGCCATCATCACTCGATGTTCCTGCGTTGGTAATATGCCGAAAAACCGCATTAGTAATGTCATCTGTATTTCCAGATAAATTAACATCTTTAGGATAAAATTGACAAAGAAGCTTTATTGCTTCTTCGTTATCCGAAAACTTCCCATAAAAGTTTTGAAAAAACTTAACCAATCCTAAATAAAGCGGCGTTTTAAAAGATTCATCTTCAAGAATTTCCTGATAATCTTTTGTGTTTTCAACAAATCCACGCTCAAAAGTACTATAAAAACCATAGGCAACATGTCTTTGCCCCAGCAGACTTCTATAAGTATCATACTCTTTAAGTCTGTTATGACTTAAAACCATTGCCATGACCAGCTGTACTGCAAAATGCCTGACATTGTTTTCATAGGTGTCCGTCACATATGCCTTAGAAGACTCTTCTTTTATAGCATTTTCCTCTAACTCAAAGACCTTATTAAGTGTTGATAAGAGTTGTTCTGTATCCTTAGAGTCAGTTTTTTCTAATAGCTTAAGTCCTTTTGGAACATAATTTTTAAAATTATCTATTGTCATCAAAATGTCTCTTAGCCAATCTTGCTTCAAAATAAAACCCCTCCTATTTAACGAATTATTATTAGAACTAAATTATCCCTGATTTTCAATCTGTGAAAATTAGGGATAATTTTTAGACTTTAAAGTAACGAGACTTGGTTCCTATTTTGTTGATTTTAAATTATAGATAGGGGTAAATTACTTTGGCCAATTATTCACAGATACATTTTAAAAAGAAACTCTTCTATAGTATTCCAAAATGATATTATTGAATCGAAACGGCGGAACAAATAACCTATAAACCACTTTCTATATCTTTAATTAAATCCTCTAGTGTCTTTATTCTAACTTGCTTTTTTAATTCACATTCCCATATAACTAAAACCCTCCAGCCTTGTTTCTGAAGTCCTTTAATATTTTGGGGGACAAACCACTGTTTCTCTTTCAAATACCAGACACAAAGACAAATAGATTTGGGTGGAATCTACGTGCAAATGAAGCTCACTCAAATTGGTAAAATGGATCAGGATCGAGCAACAGAACTTATTAGAAATATATCTCGTTCTTCAAACAGCCAAAATAAGGTCAGCGATGCTGACTTTTTTGCAACACATCCATTTCATGTGCGTATGGAGCAATTCTCGAGAAGAATTTTTGCGCAGGCTGAGGGGGCGCAATATGAACAAAATGGTTCTGTGAACGTGCCCGCGGACAATATTTTCAGGCGAAAATGCGTTTAACCCCGGCTAAAAAGAAACAATTTGTTTTACAAAATCCAAAGCGTCCCTTTCCCGAACTTCAGCTCTCACTCAGCGATAAGGTTTCTTATTTTCTGTCAGCCCGACCAAATAGTCAATGCTGGTTTTATAAAACTGGGCGAGTTTAATCATGATATTCAGCGGAACATCACGCTCTCCTCGCTCATATTTAGAGTACAAAGATTGATCACACATCAGGTATTGTGCAACTTGCTGCTGGGTTAGATCATGATCTTCTCGAACATCACGTATTTTTAAGCGCATTATCATCACCAAAGCAAGTATATCTTAGGACGCATAGTCCTATTGACATATTGGACTATTTGTCCTGAAATTATTCAACAAACCCTTGATGTTGGAGGAGATGTTTTGTTCACCATCGGCATTTGCGATGACAGACCGTTGTCCCGTCGCTTATTGGAGGCCCTAATTCATCTATATGAAGAAGAAAATGATGTTGTATTTAATATTTACGAATTCAGCAGCGGCGAGGAGCTTCTCGAAGAAATTGAAATGCAGGGATTGGTTTTTGACCTCCTCTTTCTTGATAACAGCATGAAAAAGCTAACCGGTCTTGAGACTGCCAGACAAATACGCCAATCTAAGTCCATGTCAGCCAGCAGTATAGTATTTGTGACATCCGCAGAGGATCACGATCAATTCATGCAGGTCAAACCTTTACAAATCGTATGCAAACCCTGTACCCAGGAACACATTGAAGCTATCTTAGAGAAGGTTCTGGCTAAGCCGTAAATCAGCTCAAATAATGCTTTTTCATAATTCTTAACAACAAAAAATAATTAACAACTCCCCCCTCTCTACTTCCCCTTTCTTTCCTCCATCGTCTAATCAAAAACCCATTCAGCATCTTCGCATACTCTCCATGCACCTGGTCATCAACCTTTGCCAGCAAATCCATCTCATAACTCAGTTCCTTGAACGCTTTTTCCAAACTCACGAAGAAAAAAGCGATTTTAGACGTGAGCAGCTTGATCTGGGCAGCGGCCAGCTCATTACTCACCCTTTGGTAGCTCTTTAAATTCGAATTTTCCGCTAGCTTCTTATTTTTCATGGTCTTTTTCTCAACATCCATTCCCCATACTTGATGACCCTGCTATGAATTCCCTTATCGCCAGCGATATATCCTTAACACCCAGCAATGCCCTGACGAGAATACGGGATATCAAGGTCATTGATACGACAACAAATGGTCTTTATGACCCTCCCCAGGCTTAACTGTTCAAAGGGAAAAGGAAACTGCCGACAGCGTCATAGCTGCCGGCAGTCCTCTTCACTATAAAGATTTTTTTCTAAATCAACCTGCTACACTACCTATCTGTGGAACCACCCTTAGTGCCTATGTAGTGGTTTTTGCGCTCAACCTCTCGGACCTTAATGACCACAGCGTCAAGTTCGGGGCTCCCACGGATAAGAAATCGTTATACCAAGGGAAGAATGACATTTTCATTTTCTGCCATTTAGCCTATCAGTCTCAAGGAATACCCTTAAGTTTTTGGGGGAAAGATTAACATATCTTTAATTAAATGTGAGGGACGTATTGTGGAACTTAACTTTCAGAGAAATCTAAGCGCTTTAGACAGAGGAATACGTGTTGTTATTAGCTTGGTTTTATTCGGTTTAGCCGCTATGGGATTTTTCAAAGGATGGATAGCAACCGCAGCTAGTATCTTGGGTCTCTTCAACCTACTAGAAGCTGCTATTGGTTACTGAATTGTTTATGACATCATGGGTTGGTCAACCCGCGAAAATATTGAGCTGCATTAATCTTCGTTTATCATCACAAAGGGGTTGTTTATATGTCCGGTAAGCTTAAGATTGAAATCCTTGATGATAAGAATGTGCTGGAAATCTTTGAATCGGAACCCGGTAAACTAACCTTTGTGATGTATCCCGATGATCCCAAGGACGAAACAATTCTTGAGGTTAACGTCGATACTGCTGAATTTTCATCGCTTCTTAAACGCCTTCTTGATATCAGCTGAAAAATCCAGAACGACGTTGTCCCTATCGACCTCGCTGCAACCGGATTGATCCAAATAACTTCTTCCCGTTTCTGACCGCCATCACAGCGAGCAAGTTTGGTTTCCGATAGCTAAGCTATTTATCTCGATGTCTTATTTCCTTCTCATGTGATGCCCCAGTTCTTTTTGCAGTCTGACCACCAAGGCATCAACTTTGCGGTTCTGTGTCATAACTGCTTCATCCTGTATAATCGGAATTCCATTATTTATGGCTTCCTCAACAAGCCTGTGCAGTTTTTCCTTTTCTCTTTTCAGCCTTTCATCCAGAGATATTTTCCCCATGCTGAAATCTCCTTTTGCCCCGCACATTAATTTATTTAAGCATTAACAGTATAAATCATCTCTATTTTATTTTCAACGGTATTCCGGTAATCATTTGTTATGCACATTGTTATCTTAGATTTAACGGAATAACGGTTAGAGGTGATCAAATGAATATTTCCCAAGCAGTAGTCAAACGTATTAAAATGCTGTGCAAAGAACATAAGCTGACAGTCAATGCCCTTTGCAATGCTTCCGGCGTAACTCAGTCAACTGTGAATGATATCGTGAACGGCATAACTTACAATGCGGGAATTGTAACTATCAAGAAGCTGTGCGACGGATTCGGAATCAGTGTACAGGAATTTTTTGATTCTGATTTATTTTCTGATCTAGAGCAAGAAATTAAATAACTTATCCCAAGAATCTTACGCGCGTAAGATTCATTTTGCTAAAGTTTACAAATACAAAATGGTGTTACAAATTGCATCTGAATGATAACGAAAAGAATCGAATTCCCAGGCCCTCGGTTTGGGAATTCGATTCTTCCTATCCTCGTCAACTCAGTGTGGTCATGGGGTAATTTCCATGGTACCTTGCTTTGACCGCAATCGGTGCTTCTGTCATAATAGGAGTTGTCTCCATTCTTTTTTCAATATAAGATTTATTCTAAAATAAAGGGCTGCAGCCTTGATAAAATGCTAAAGGTGTGGATTACGAAGACAAAAACCAAGGTCCTAATCATACTAACGGTTGCCATTTTGTCCATAATGGCATTAATAATTCCCAGATACTCAAGCCCTTCGGAATTCCACCCAACTAATCAACCAATGGTTGCTTTCCAAGAAGCTCAAAAATCTGGGAAACTGACTTTTTTAGAATTTTATGCCAAATGGTGACCCAGCTGTAGGAGCATGGAGCCCGTGGTGCTGGCTCTAGAGAAAGAATACCGAGATAAGGTCAACTTCATTGTTGCTGATATCGACGACCCTCAAGGACAGGCTCTTGCCCGACTCTTCTTGAGTAAGCCCTTTTTCTTTACGATACCTACATATATTTTGGGCCAAATCGACTCTCATCTTTTCACGCTCCTTTATGCCCCTATTTTATTGTTTAGGGAAGAGCGTTTCAATAACTTAATATTTGATATTCTTACAAACTCAACTTTAGGTTGAAAACCCAAAATCCATTTAAGCCTCACTTTTAGGTAAAGCCTTTGGCCAGATAGGCACGAACAGGCTAGAAATTATTTAATTAGCTTTCATCAACTTATATTTTACGACAAAAGACGGCTTCTGGCACTGCCAGTCGCCGTCTTTTATTATTTTCGGGCTGTCTTACTGCGACAGCCCCTTTGTCTTTCCGCCTGTACATACAGCATTCAGTTTAATTAATTATCTAATCAATTATGTTTTACCCCATTTATATAACATGACACCTCAATGTCAGCGCTTAATTTCATGATGTTAAACACAGTACAATACTGCTCTACAAGCTTTATCCCTTTGACCACTTTAGATTCCAAGCCTTCATTCACTTCGATAGGATAGTTTAAAGCAATTACTGAACTTTTTAAAGTGATTAGTTTATCGAGAGCTAGTAGTTAATCCCTTGCGCTTTCGATTAGTCTTAGTTTTTCAGTGTCCCGAGCTGGAGATGAACCGAAGAAGCGGGAATACTCCCGGTTAAACTGTGAGGGACTCTGATAGCCGACTTGATATGCGGCGCCGGCTACTGCATAGCCCTCAAAGGCAATGAGGTTTCTAGCCTCCAAAAGCCTTAATTGCTTTTGAAATTGAATGGGGCTTAAGCCCGTTGCCCGTTTAAACTGACGGTGAAAAGTATTCATAGCCATACCAGATTTTGATGCCATCTCACCGATGTCAACTGGCCTCGTATAGTTATCGCGAAGCCATTTTACAGTCTGAGAAATCCTAGAGAAATTACTTTCTCGCAAGCCAAGCTGCCTCAGATACCATCCATGGGGTCCCATCAGAACGCGATAAAGGATTTCCCGTTCATAAGCTGGTGCAAGAGCTGGAATATCTCTTAATGTTTTCGTTAATCGCAATAAGCGCAGCCATGCCTCCATAAATTCAATGTCTATCTCACAAGCTCCGAAAAAATGTTCAGAAGCAGTTGGTATGAGATCTTCAGGAAGATCTCTTAATAAACTCTGAAGAACCTTCTGATTCAACTCAAGACCGAGGGACATGTAAGGACGACCATCACAGTCTGGATGTACACTCGCCGTTGCGGGAACATGTACCGGTAACACGTAATATGAAGGTCCTTCCATAGTAGTGCTGCACTCCCCAATTGCAAGAATCTTTGTTCCTTGAACTGTAAAGCCAATCATCGGCTTGTAGAGCGCTGCAAGTTGATGGGTGGGAATGTCTCCCTTAATCATGCTTAGCCCTGGTACTCCGGTTTCCATCGGTCGAGTGCCTGCTCTTTTCATCAGATCGATAATTTCATCTAAAACATTATTCATACCCATATTCTATCACACCATTTGCTATTTCCCAACACAATCCTGAAACCTTGCGGCATTTTTAGGCTATTTTTATATAAACATATAGGATAGTACAGGCATTTCAAAATCAATATTGGTGGTTTTAGGCAATCAAAGGGCACCATTGGATCTAGGTTATTTCAGCAGAAACGACTAAAATAGAATCCAGATCGGACAACAAAAAGGAGGATCTTATGAAAATTGCAATCGTAACAGGTGGAAGTAATGGCATTGGAAAAGCGACCGCCCTTGAGCTTGGCAAGCGCGGAATTAGCGTCATTCTCACCTACAATTCCTATAAGGATAGAGCAGAAGCTGTCGTTAAGGAGATTGAGACGAATAAAGGAGTTCGGGCTGCAGCACTGAAGTTGGATCTGACTCAAATATCAACATTCGAAGGTTTCGTTCTAGAAGTGAAAAAGAACCTCAAAGAAATTTGGAACAGAACAACTTTTGACTACTTAGTCAATAATGGCGGTGTTGGTGGGCCAATGATGTTCACTGAGATGAGCGAAGAGTACTTCGACAAGATTCTTAATACGAACTTCAAAGGACCCGTTTTTTTAACACAACACCTCGTCCGATTCATGGATGATGGTGGAGCCATCGTTAATACCACGAGCACATCCAAAAATCAATCATTTCCAGGGTACTCCGCCTACGGCTCGCTAAAAGCAGCATTCTCATCTTGGACTCGCTACGTCGCCAAGGAACTTGCCCCTCGTAAAATTCGGGTCAACGCAGTTTCTCCCGGTCCTACCCTCAGCAATTTTGGCGATGGAGTATTCGATAAACATCCTGAATTCATCAAGCCGCTGGCTGAGCAATCTGTGTTTGGCAGAATCGGCCAACCCGAAGATCTTGCCAAGGTCATTGTGAACCTATTGTCCAATGATTTCGGCTGGGTTACAGCCCAGGACATTGAAGTGTCTGGCGGACATTTGCTTTAAGAATGCGAGAAAAAATTCGGCGGTTTTGAGGGGACTAATCTAGATTAGTCAGACCTCAAAACCGCCGAATTTTCAATCTCCTCATATATAGAAGGTACGGACCTTTAATGTCAGATGATAAGAAATCAATTCGTAACCGGTATTATATTTATAGGCATCATCCTGATGATAGTTCAATATACTCGGCAGGGAATGTAAATTTTCCCTATAATTTCAACTATTAAGCGATTCCTGCACTGGAACGACTGACGGTTTCTTCTTAAACACTCCTTTAAGATCATCCAACAGTGTATATACCACAGGTACAATTACCAGGGTTAAAACCGTCGATACGATTAACCCGCCTATGATGGTATAAGCCATAGGTGCCCGCGATTCCGCTCCCGCACCTGTTGAGAGCGCTGAGGGAAGCATACCAAAAATCATCGCTAAAGACGTCATAATTATTGGTCTAAGTCGCGTGGAGCCGGCCTGAAGTATCGCTGCACTTCGCTCTACTCCCTCTACCCGTTTTTGCTTTGTGAAGTCAATTAATAAAATCGCATTTTTGGTGACTAGCCCCATGAGCATAATTATTCCGATAAATGCCATCATGCTTAAGTTGCTGCCTGAAAGAAATAGGGCCAGTAGTGCTCCACTGATAGCGAAGGGCAAGGAAAACAAAATCGCCAATGGATCAAGGAAACTTTCAAACTGAGCAGCCAAAATCAAGAAGAGAAATAAAATTCCCATTAAAAATGCCGTGATTAAGCTGGCGATGCTTTCTGTCAGCCTTTCCTGATCTCCAGAGACAGCTTGACTTACCCCAGCCGGCATCATCGTGTCACTTTTCAATTTGTCATTAAACAACGTATCAAAGGAACCGCTGGCAACTCCGACGATATTGGCAGTCACTTGGATTTCTCTGGCCTTGTCATATCTGTTTATAGTACTTGAACCTGTGCTGAAGACTTGCTTTGTGACCATATCAAGAGGAACCATCTCACCATTTGTCCCCGGAACATAAATTCCTTTCAAACTGTCAAAATCCCTTCTCTGATTATCTTGCAGCAATACTTTAACGTCGTAGCGATCTTTTTCTGTTTCATACTGGGTTACGATAGACCCATTAAAAAGCGTTGCCAAGGTATTAGCAACAACCACCGGACTCACACCTAGATCAGCCGCCCGATCGCGATCTACGTCAAGTTTTGCTTCCGGCTTTCCAGCCTTGTAATTCATACTTACGTCAACCGCTCCCGGCATTTGTTTTAAGACTTTCTCGGCTTGCAATGAATAGTCTAAAAGCTGGTTAAAGTCATTGCCTTTGAAGTGATACTGAGCGTCCTTTCCTGACGTAATACCTGAGCCTGTAGTCAGCGCAATAATAATTCCAGAAACTTGCTGCAAATCCTTACGCACTTTATTGCCAAATTCACTTAAGGATTCATTTCTGTCTTTTTTATCCGGCAATTTTACGCTTATGTTAATCTTATTAGGTGTAACCGTGGAGTATAGATACTTCACTTCAGGATACTTATTAATGATACTTTCCATCTTTTTAGTGGTCTTAGTAGCACTATCCAGGGTTGTCCCTCCATCGAGCTCCACTTCTATGGTGATTGACATACTCGGTCTTTTTGTCTTCATCATGCTGCATAAGCTTTAATAGTTTTTCACTGCAGACGCGTTCCGGCTCGTATTGCCCTTTACAGCTGTCCAGTATATAACCAAAACATACTCGTCAAACTTATAATACCAGAAATCCGGCGTCTTCCTAATGCCGTATTCCAGTGCCGTTTCTGTCTCTTCATAGGCGGAACGGATATGACGCATCTCCGACTCCGTTCTTATTTCGAATGCAAATATAATGCGGTGGCTGCAGCCAAAAAGCTGTTTATACAGCGCAGTTCGTTTTTCTATAGGATGAATAAAATTCGAGAAATGGTTAACATCGATTTTGATTCGAACGATGAGATGTTATATCTTGCGATATCATTGGAAATACTAAAGGAGTACCACAGGGAAAAAACTGTATAAAAACACGCGGGAAGGAACCCTCTATGCTCCCGAAAAAAGAGGTCCATCGATGCTGTTCCAAGTTCTGTATACAATAAATGAAAGCAAGGCAATCACCTTGCTTTCATTTATTGTGAGGTAATTTGCAGGACATTCCTCTAAAACCCCGGATTAATCCGGGGTTTACTCTTTTTTACAATAAAGTTCTGTTTCCGTATCTATCCCACAAATCAAACTTCCACAACACTCGAGGAGTCACAAGAGAATGAAGAAACTACAAGTAACTTAGAAAAACCGGATGTTAAATGGATAATTCTCATAAATTTTCTAAGTTATAGTTCATATTGAGTTCATACAGCAAGGTTAAGATTATGTTCGTGAGTTCGAGAAATATATTTGGAGGTTATAAAAAAATGACTAAGAAAAGAAAATCAAACTTTAAATGGATTGTTACGGGAGTTATAGTGGCGGCAGTTGCGGTAGTTGCCTTGACCTTTCTCATGAAACCAACCCCATCACCCTATGAAAGCGTCGTTGCTAAAACCGCAGACATTACCACCTACTATTCCTTCTCCGGAAATGTTGAAACCAAAGATCGTCAAGCTGTCACTTCAGAAAAGGTAATGCAAGTCTCCAAAATTTTAGTCAGCGAGGGAGACATTGTTAAAGAAGGAACCGTCTTAATGAAAACCACAGCTGGAGAAGAACTAAAATCTAAAATCAGTGGAGAAATTGTTAATCTTAACGTAGAAGAAGATGCCCAGGTTATGGCAGGAACTAAATTATTAGACGTTGTCGATTATGATAATCTCGAAATCAAAGTTAAGGTCGACGAATACGACATTGCGGCCATAGAGAGAGGTAAGGAAGCATCTGTTAAAATCGGAGCAATAAACCAAGAAATTAAAGGCAACATCAGTTCAATATCTAAAGAAGGGCAGATCATGAATGGAGTGACCTTCTTCACAGCGACAATCGACCTTGAAGAAAATGAGAGTATTCGAAATGGCATGTCAGCAGAGGTAAAGATTATCAGTAATAAGGTGAGTGGAGTTGTCACATTGCCTATGACGGCTATTCAATTTAATGAGTATAACGAGCCCTATATCCTTAAGCAAGGTGAGAGCGATACCGTTGTCAAAAAAGAATTAACCACAGGTATTAATGATGGTATAACAGTAGAAGTTAAAAGTGGTATTGTGAGCGGAGAAACCATTCTCTATACAAAGACTGCAGCAACTGGAGGATTGGAATTCCCCGGCGGAGGGATAAATGGGACGGGAGGTAACGTTTAATGGCTGAAGTCCTTAACATGCAAAATATCTTCAAAAGCTTCTATATGGGTGAGGAAGAGCTGGAGGTCTTGCATGACGTAAATTTAACCGTCAATTCTGGTGAATTCCTATCTATACTCGGACCTTCAGGCTCTGGGAAATCTACCATGATGAACATTATCGGCTGCCTGGATGTCCCGACATCGGGTAAATATCTGCTCTCTGGCAATGATATCAACGAGCTTGATGAAATCGAGCTTGGCTTTATACGAAACAAAGAAATAGGCTTTGTATTTCAGAGCTTTCAGCTCTTGCCGCGCTTAAGTGCACTTCAGAATGTGGAGCTTCCTTTGATCTATGCCGGCCTTTCATCCTCTGATCGAAAACAACGGGCTGCGAAAATACTGGATCGTGTAGGATTATCAGATAAAACGAGAAATCTGCCAAATCAGCTTTCTGGTGGTCAGCAGCAGCGCGTTGCTATTGCTCGTGCACTGGTTACTGAGCCGACGATTCTGCTTGCCGACGAACCGACAGGTGCCTTAGATCAAAAAACCGGGGCTCAAGTGATGGAGCTTTTTGAAGAACTTAATCATGATGGAAGAACAATTATTATGATTACCCACGATACTGATATTGCCCGTCACGCCCAAAGAGTTGTTAAAATTCTTGACGGAAATTTAACAGAACAGGGGGTTTAGCAGATGCTATTGGAAAGTATCCTGATGTCTTGGGAAAATATCGTGAAAAACAAGCTCCGTTCATTTTTGACAATGCTGGGTATTGTGATTGGAGTAGCATCTATTATTGCCTTGATTACGATTGTTCAGGGTGCCACCAACAGTATCAGCAATCAAGTGAGCGAACTTGGCGCTAACAAAGTGACAGTAACTGCTATGGGTACTCCCCTTAAACAGGGGCTAAATGAAGAAGATATCAGCAATATTTCCAAAGTAGGCAATATCAGTGGTGTATCACCCACGATTTCAGGAAAGACTGGAATTGTCTACAATGGAAAGGTCATTGAGAATGTAGCAGTTCAGGGCAAAAACGACGTTTACTTTAACATGGATTCCAGTTTGCTTAAAACCGGCAGACCTATCAATATCCTTGACCTAGATAGTAAAAATCAAGTTGCAATTATAGGCAACGATATTGTCAATGAACTCTTCTATGGTGTTAATCCCCTTGGCAAAGAGCTCATGCTCAACGGGACAACCTATACTGTGATAGGCACTTTGCAAGGTTCGAGCGGATTTAGCATGGGATCAAATAATGAATCAGTAGTTATCCCTTATACAACAGCATTGCGCAGCTTAGGCGTAAAGAATATTTCAAGTTTAGATGTGTTCCTTGAAGATACCACCTTAGCTGATGATACTGTAACAGAAATAAAGGGAGTGCTAAATCCAGCCTTTAACTATAAGGATAATGCCTATACCATCTTTAACATGGGAGATATGATAGAATCCTTTGAATCGATGATGTCGATGATGTCCCTGCTCCTTGCCGGGATTGCCGCAATCTCACTGGTTGTTGGCGGAATCGGTATTATGAATATGATGCTGGTGTCCATCACTGAGCGTACGACAGAAATTGGTTTGCGCAAAGCTTTAGGAGCAACACCGAATAGAATTCAACTTCAATTTGTGATCGAGGCTATCTTCCTCTCAGTCGTCGGTGGCCTGATCGGCTTAGTACTCGGTGGGGTAATTGCCTATACTGCTGCAACTTTAATCGGAACAGGATTCTCGATTTCAATATCAACCATTTCACTTGCTGTAGGATTCTCAGGATTAGTGGGTATTGTGTTTGGATATATGCCTGCCAGAAAAGCAAGTCGATTAAATCCCATTGACGCACTGAGGAGTTTATGATCAATGGTGTCCCACCTCCTGCTAGAAGTGAACCGTCAATATTTAGTTAGACCCTAGAAATATAGCCCTTAAAACTTGGTTTTGGGGGCTTGGGAGGGACGTTAAATGGTCAATATTTTAGTCGTTGATGATAACGACAGTATAAGAAAGCTGATTACAATGTATTTAAAGCGTGATGGCTATAATGTCTTTGCCGCCTCGGACGGATTAGAAGCTTTAGATTTATTGGGTCAAGAACACATCGATCTTATCATTTTAGATATTATGATGCCCAATATGGATGGTTATACCCTGACCAATGAACTTAGAACAGCTAAATACAGCCTGCCCATCCTCATGATTACGGCCAAAGAAACCTTTGCAGACAAGAAACAAGGGTTTTCAGTAGGAACAGATGATTATATGGTTAAACCCATTGATTTTGATGAAATGTTGCTGCGGGTCTCTGCTCTGCTTCGACGTGCTAAGATTTCTAATGAGCATAAAATCGTCCTCGGAGATATAACTCTTGATCATGACACCTTAACAGTGACAACAAAAAACGAAGCAATCCTACTTCCCCAAAAAGAGTTTCACTTACTATTTAAACTATTGAACTATCCCCAAAAAATATTTACAAGGCAAGAACTAATGGCTGAAATTTGGGGATTTGATAGCGATACTGACGAACGAACTGTGGATGTCCATATTAAAAGGCTGCGTGAGAAGTTTGATAAGTATGAAGAATTTAAAATCATGACTGTGAGAGGACTAGGATATAAGGTTGAAAAATTCAAATGAAAAAGCTACGGTTTTTCAATTCAATCTATACG
The DNA here is from genome assembly GCF_023897015.1 of Desulfosporosinus nitroreducens. Classification (GTDB taxonomy): domain Bacteria; phylum Bacillota; class Desulfitobacteriia; order Desulfitobacteriales; family Desulfitobacteriaceae; genus Desulfosporosinus; species Desulfosporosinus nitroreducens. The sequence continues at coordinate 23,436 of NZ_JAMHFY010000027.1, forward strand.
AAATTCGCCTTAATCTTTTTAGGAATTTGGTGGTTATTAAATACCTTAACCTTTTGGGTTATTATGTGGATTATGAGCAATAGCGTTTTTAGCGAACTAGATGTAGACCGATTTGAATTTCACGCTGAATTTCAAAGAATGAGGGTAGCCACGGGAATAACGTTTCAAGTGAGTGCGATTATAGGTACGATAATCATTTTATTAGCTGTAAGAAAAATTGTAAAACCAATCAAACTTATTTCCGAGGCGTCCAAAGAGGTAGCCAAGGGTAATTTTGATACCCAAGTTATCATAAAAAGCAAGGATGAAATCGGACAATTAGCCGCTGATTTCAATTTAATGTCTAAAGAGCTTAAGAGCATCGATTCTATTCACAAAGATTTCGTTTCAAATGTATCTCATGAATTTAAAACCCCAATTACTTCAATTAAAGGATTTGCCAAACTAATCAATGATGGGAAATTATCAGCCGATCAACTCCAAGAGTATAGCGATATTATTGTGAATGAAAGTGAAAGGCTATCTTTGCTTTCCTCTAATTTATTAAGGCTTTCGGAACTTGACAGCAAAAGTATCCGAGAACAAGCAACGAAGTTTTCGCTTGATGAACAAATCAGAAAATCTATTTTGATCCTTGAAGCGGATTGGACAAAGAAAAATCTCAATTTAGATATTGACCTCGAAAAAATATCATACTTGGGGGACGAGCATCTCCTTCAACAGGTATGGCTTAACCTAATTCAAAATGCCATTAAGTTTTCAAATCAAAATGGAGTCCTTAGAGTTTCTCTTCACAAAAGCGATGGAATCATTAGAGTTGATATTGCGGATAATGGAAAAGGCATCTCAGATAAAGATAAGCAACGTATTTTTGATAGATTCTATAAGGCCGACAAATCACGTTCAAAGGATGGTAATGGCTTGGGTCTGGCAATAGTAAAGAAAATCGTTGAGTTATCCAGTGGGGAAATTTACTTTGAAAGCGAACTGGGAAAAGGGTCCATATTTACAGTGGAATTAAAAGAAGTGCCTGGGTGAAATCGAGTTTTTCGCCCAATTTGCTCACCGTCCCGGTTTTTCTAAGAACAACCCTCACTAAATTCTTTCAAGTTTCTCTACGGTTCTTTCATTTCTTATACATCGTTAATATAAAGTTCAATAAGACTGTAGTGAGTAGAAGCATACGTATATATGACAAATGTCATATATACGGCTAGTACCAATCGTATTCGACAAATCCAATGTATGCCGCATATTTCATCAACGAAATTTCAGTTTACACAGGAACAAGGCTGGACGCAACACGCTTCCAGCCTCCTCGATGCTGAATACTCGGACTTTTAGGGGAAGACGATTATCTAATACGGTATATTTCAAGTGTTATATTCATTCTTGCAATCCTTCCACAATGATCTTTCCGTTTTCAAGTGGAAACACATAGTCCAAACCCTTTATATCTTTATGTCGATCATAAGTCTTTCGCCATTCTACCGAATAATCATTCTTATACTTGACCGCAACAAGCTCTGTGTCAGACCAAATTGAAGAAACATAAGCAGGCTGAGGGATAGTTTTAATTTCTCTGATTGCAGTAACAATGAAACCACCGTCCTGAGTAGGCATAATCTCCTTGGCAACAAACTTTAAATCCTCAAGTCCTTTCTTTTCCTGACCGTTTTTATCGAGAATCAACATGATTCCTTGATTTTGCTGTCCTGAAGCAATGACAATATCTCCATTTTGCAGGTTGGACATCGTACTTCCCCAATCCGTATATAGATGCGATTTTTTCCACACTCTGTTGCCACTTTTATCAATCTGAATCAGGAATCCTTGTGAAACAGGTGCACTGCTACCCACACCTTGATCATCCCCTAAAACATAGTTACGGAATCCTTCTGTAGCAGGGATAATAGCCCTACCTTGATCAATGCCCAGAAGATAGATAAAACCATCGGCTAGCGCAAGCTGGTCATAGACAAATCTTTCTTTCTCCTTGCTTTGGACTACCCAGTTACAAGTAAGGCTTTCATCGAGACATGCTACAAAATCAGCGTAAGGCAGGTCTTCCCTAATCCCGAAATCTCCATCTCTCGATGTCGTTGTACCATTGATTATGATCCCAAGTTCCTTGTCATATTGAGCAAACCTAAGATTCTCAAAACCGTTTCCTCCAAACCCTTTTTGTTGTAAGACCTTACCGTCCTTGGCGAGCTTCGTAACCACAATATCAGCTGCTCCATTGCTCGTCTGCTTCCCGTTATGACTTAGCCATTGTCCTACTGCAATAATTTCCTCCTTCTCTGTTAAATAGAGATAACGGAATAAATCACCCGAATAATCCTCAAACTCCTGTTTCCAAAGCTCCCTTCCATCCTTATCGCATTTAATGATCAAGCTTTTTTCAAAAACTAAATCACGGTCCCTTGAATGAGGATAAGTTTGAACCGAAAAAACATAACTTCCATCAGGATAGGCCACTAGGTTATTAATTTGTCCCGAAATTGAAAGAAAATCGTATTGTTTATCCCATAAAATATTCCCTTGCTTATCAAGCTTGCGAATTTTTGGCGTGTTCTTTGGGACTTCAGAAGAAACATAAGATAGCAAAGGACTAATTTCATATCCACAAAGTATCCCGTCTGTTGTTTCCTGGACGATAAAACCTCCCAAAATGTCAATATTCATACCTAGCTTTATTTCAGGAACAGCCTTCGGGTTGATATCCTCGAGCTTAACATAATTTGTTGTCACCCCACTGAGCGTATGCCAGAAGCCGGCATCTAGTAAAAGCTTGCTGGCATTATCTTTATCACTTGGCATAGCATTGGGGTCGGGGTTGCTACTTGATGTTAATAAAAGAATAGAAATAAGTACTACCAAAATTGAGAATTGTAAACTTCTTTTTTTCATTGCTTATACCTCACAATCCAGGATTAGTAAGCAGTAATAACGCCAGAGTAAGATAGACCATTGCTGTTATCACTGCCATGATTAGAGAAACGCGCTTATAACTTACAATATTCATAACTCGCTGCTTGACCGCTGTCCCGCCAAATGCAGTAAGAGATGCCCGTTGTCTGGACGCCAAGGAGACAAGCGCCTCGGCATAGTATCTTCTATCTTCGTCTGCCATGCCCTTCAATACTTTGGCATCACACGCTAGTTCCATATCCTGATCTGCTATGTATAAAAAGAGCCAAGCCAAGGGGTTAAACCAATGAATACAAACCGCAAACATTGAGATCATTTTCCATAAGTTATCCCGGCGTTCGACGTGCGTAAGCTCGTGAAGTAAGACATATTCGAGAGATTGTTTGTCAACATCTTTTGGAATAATAATCCGAGGGTAAAGGATCCCAAACACAATTGGGGATACCACAAAACCGGACTCAAACAACCGTACTTTGGAATTAATACTTAACCGATCACTACACCTTCCCAAAACACTGCTATCCCTAATAAGGATAGCCTTTTTCAACTGAGCAGCGGTCAGATTATACATAACTATTAAGGCAATCACAAAGATAGACGCACCACAGATCCAGACAGACCCTAAAACGGTGAAGATAGTTTTCAATGTTTCGGATTTATATTCAAGTGGAAAATAGGAGTTTGCTGCTTGAATTGAATTAAGAGTGCTGATATTCGGAATGATCTCTGATCCTTTGGATACAGCTACCGTTTTTGTCAGATAGCCACTGAGCAGATTTAGCAAACTAAATTCACTGGGAATTGATATCGGGACTAGTAATCGAAAAAGAACAATTCCCCATAAGAAATAAATAGCAGCCTTAGGAATCCATCTGCTAAAGCACCCTCTAATAATCAGTAAAATGATAACGATTAAACCCGCAGTGATGCTCATATTTAAAACAAAGTAGAAAATATTATCGATCAAGGCCGTCACCACCTTTAGAGCTTTTCACGGATGATCTTTTTTAGCTCCTCAACATCTTCCTCAGACAACTTTTCCCTCTGCAAAAAGGAAGCAAAAAAAGTTTTAAGTGAACCATTATAGAGCTTATTGATTAGCTTTCTAGTTTCCTCGGCCTGCACCTCTTCTCTCGTTATCAGCGGCTCACACAGAAAATTAGGGTTTGTACGTTGGACAGCCTTTTTCTCCACAAGCTTTTTTAAAACGGTATAGGTGGTATTCTTGTTCCAGCCGATTTCTACAGCAGCAATCAGACTTATTTCTTTGGCTGATAAAGGCGACTTACTCCAGATGATCTCCATCAATCGCAGTTCGGAATCGAATAACTTGATCTGTTCCAATAAAAACACTCCAGACTATTTCAATAGTTTACACCTTTATACTATTGCAATAGTCTGGAGATGTCAAGAAGCGTCTCATGGTGGCATAATTTTTCTAGAACCAAAATTATAATGACATCTTCTGGAAATAAAAGCCGGTTTTCCACTCAGGAAACCGGCTTTTGGTTACTTCTTATAGATTCTATGCTGTTATTTACGAACCTTACTACAATGACTTCCCATACTCCTCTGCTTTTAAAAGTGCATCCGTTGCTTCAATATCACCTTTTTCACTAACATTCGGTACTGCCAGCACGCCTTTCTCTTCCCACTTCATATAGCTGGCTATTTGTCTATAGGTAGTTATTATCCCGTCGAATATTTTCATCCCCTCATCTCCCCCGCATACCAGCAGAAGGCTTCCCTTAATTTTCAGAGGGGTTTTACAGTTATCAACCAAATATGCATTCATTTTATCGATAGCAGCTTTTATTTGTGCAGGAAAACCAAACCAATATAATGGTGTGGAAAAAACGAGGACATCTGCTGCTTCCAGCAACGGAGCAAGCTCATTAAAGCTATCATCAAAAGAGCACGGTTTTCCTTTCTTCCAGCATGTTTTACAGGCTTTACAGCCATCGATTTCTTTCCTCGCTGATTCAAATTTTACAACTTCATGTCCAACTGATAGTGCTCCTTGGATAAAAGCATTTGCCATCCTGTCACTATTTCCATTCTTTCTTGGACTACCGGTCAATACCAAAATGTTTTTCTTGTCCAATTTATTTGCCTCCCGGTATTACTGTATCTATTTATGTTATACATGCATGTCAATAAATCATCGTCAAAACACCCGTGTCTATCAACGTTCCTATCTTGGTTATTTCTTCATTAAATGTTAGAATCCTGCAAAACCACTCTTAACTTGCAAACTCTTTAACCTTTCCATTACCTAATTCTAAACGAGTTTTTTCTTCCCAATACTCAATTTCTTCGAGTAATCCCCTCTTAACAATTTGTTCTCCACTCATGGAAATTTACCTTTAATTGGACCTCGATCCAATAGAGCTTACTGATGATCCCTTCTCATCAAATAATATATACTTTCGAAGATCTATTCTGTACTTCTCAGAATATGCTTACTTACTCTCACATGAAGCTATGCAACTTTTTTACTCCTTTCACACTTGTAAGGCATTATTTTCAAAGAGCGCTTTCTCCAACAGAATTGATAAGTCCAGTCAAAAAGTCTGCTGTTTGATCAATCAAATTATCGCTTATTTGGTCAATGGTGTCTCTTTGAGTATGGGTTATCTGTATAACTGTTTCAAATAAATTGGATGATGTAACGGCGATGCATGGAATTCCCTTAAAAGCAAACATTGCGTGGTCACCTGCATACCATTCTTCTCCCAAAATAATATTAGTATTTTTTATCAATTCCATATTTAACTTCGTGCTTAATTCCTCCCCCAAATTGTAAGACGACACGGCCGTTTGCGAATCTTTATGACAGGGTGAATCAATATTAATGACTAGCTTAATTGAGTCAAACTCGCCCTTTATATGGTTTAAATATTCCAATTGTCCTTTTACTTCATAGTATTCTTCACCATTAAATGGGATAGCGTCTATATCATAAATTCCATTATAGTTTTGTAGATTTTCCATTACTTTCAACATTACAGCTACACCTGTAGCATTATCGATTGCGCCAGGAGTGCCATATTTTGTATCCATGTGTGCACAGATAATTATTTTACCAAATGTCTTTTTTTTCGCTTTTCTTGTAGCAATTATTTGCCTACTATTTTCATTTATGATTTTAGAGTCAATGCAGAGATTAACAATTCCATTTTCTTGCAAGATATTATTCGCAGTTAGCTCATTGATGTAAGCAGAAGAAATTGAAAAATTACCATCCTCAAACAGAGGGAAGGGATCAAGTCCGCACATTGAATGCTTACTAGTAACTGCAATAATAGCTTTTGGTTTATTTTTTTCTAGCAAGTCGATAATATATTTGTGCTCATGTGGATAATAAAAAGGAAAATTTTTAGGTTGCAAAGACTCCTTTGTTAGGCTGCCTCGTAGAAAAACAATTTTTTCATTAATATCTATACTCACCAATTCTTCTAAGGAATAAATTACTATTATTTCACCATATCCTTTATATGGCTTAGAAAAGGTACTTGGAAATATTTCATATGGCTTTTTTCCTATATTTATAAAAGATTTACCTTTTCTCCAAATCTTGCATTCAAAGGGAAGAGAAGTAACATCCCATCCCATTTGTAAGGCTTTTGTTTGTATAATATTTAATAATCTTTTGTTTGATTCTAAACCTACAGGACGTTCTTCAATTATAATGTTAAGAAATTCAATATTTTCCATTATAACTCCTCTCCGCGTCCTTTAATGCGCATATAAATCTAGATGTTGAAAAATCTCCTCACTTTATAGTTGCAAAATATTATAGTAATTAGGTCTTACATAATGAACCACCACAGCTTTCTAAACGATATTAGTCATCATAGCATTCATTAAAGGGGTGGTGTGCAAGTGTAAGGTTGTAGAAGTTTACATTTTTTCCATTTTATCTACTAATGGTAAAATCTCCATGGCATCACACTCAAGCGTATTAAGGGTGCTTAGCCAGCGGTCGCCTGCAGACAATAGATCTTCTTCATTTGCTGGCTCATTTAGCAAGGGTAGAACCAAGTTTCTATATCCACCATCATACATAACTAAACTTCGGTGGATGGAGGACATACTATAGCTCGCTTGTCTTAACATATATATAATTCTCAGTCGTTCCATATCTGAGTCACTAAACACTTTCTCGTTCATGGCTCCGTATTTATTAGATGAGATAAGTCCATTCCGTTCCCAATTCCTAACTGTTTCTATTGTGGTACCCAATAAATCTGCGGCTTGTCTACGGTTATATCGGTTCTTTGTAACAGGCCTAACCTCTAGGTTAATCCATTGATTAAGCATTTCTGTAGTTATTTGTGCTCTAACAATTTCTTTTCGAATCGTCTCAATATATTCAATAGTATGTAAACGACATAAAGCGCTTTCACATATTGATGCTGCTTCAATCACTTTATAACCCAATTGACGTATCTGTCGATTGGTGTACGGGTGACCAAAAATTAATCGGCAGATTTTAATCTGATTCAAATGAATATCGGTAAATATACGATAGCCATTCGCTTCTCTCTTCGCTTCCTGTATAAATCCCAGTTTTTCATAAAGCCTTATTGTGTTTGCATGTATCCCAAATAGCTTTGATAACTTAGATAGTTTGTAGGTATTTATCTTAATACCCCCTTTTTTACTTCAAATCCATTGTAATACACCATTCTGTCGCTCCAACTGACGAACGCTCTAGCAAGACTTAGCACATTCTTTAAATTGCCGGAGACCCAAAGCAAACATCCACAGTACCATCATTAACATCAAATACCATGCTTCGCAGGGTCATAGAAGTAACAGCAAAAGACCATCTGAGTATTTTGTTGATAAAAGCAGCCCTTAAGTCTTCTGGCGAAATGAGCTCCTTACCATCCAATGTTTCGCATATGAGCTTATTTTATGGACTTAATATTTTCTCTCGAACAATCTATTCGCTTCTATTGCCCAGATTGCGTAGCAAAGTCCACCTACTGCAAAGAGCAAAATGGGTATTAAACGTAGTAACATAAATGGAAATTCAAACCAGAATGCTCCCCAAAACCTTGCACCTTGCATCTCCCATAAACCCGGTGTCTGGAACAAAAAACTTGATAGATTAAAGTCATTCATTGATAAAATTACAATGAAATACATAATGGCACAAGCCGCACTCATTATACATTGCTGATACAATCTGATATATCTTTGCCTCTTAGATTCATAATCAGAAAAGATGTCATTTACTTTTGCGTCTTGCTGTGGCAGAAAATACTGACTGCCACTAATTTTTGTTCCATAGACATGTTTCCAACCAGCATCTTCAAACATTGCAACATAATTTAAAAACTCCGCTTTTCCACCAATGCCAAACATTCTATAATCCACACGGTAATTCAATGTTTGTGGTTTTGCTTGTTCAAAATGGTAGAATCCAAAATATGAATACTTTTTCATCTTCTAAGCCCTCCTTATTTGAAACCCTGATTCTGTGCTACAAAAATCAGATGCTTAAGTCTTTCTGTCTCCATTTGTAAGATCTGCCTTCCCTCATCTGTAATCAGATATACTTTTCTTCTTTTATCCTCCGAAGGAACTGCCATTATTAATTTCTGTTTTATCAAATTCTCAATTGCTCCATACATGGTACCAGCTGCTGTTCTTACTTTTCCATCACTCAATTCTTCCACTTTATTCATGATTGCATATCCATGCCCCGGTTCTGTCAAAGCCATTAAGATATAAAAAGTGGTTTCCGTTAGGGGTAAATATTTTTCTAAGTTCATAAATGCCTCCTGTGCTCCAGACTATACAGTCGTACTGTATAGTCTCATTTTATACAGTACGACTGTATATGTCAATAGTTTGATAATTTTTAAGAATTCATCCTCAAATAGAACTTTCTGAAGAAAATTTTTTGTATGTTATAATTAAGGTAGGAAGAATTCACTGTTCAAACAATGGCTTACGAGGAATTTCACAGTCTACAGTTTAAAAATTGCCTGTTTTGAGATGACTAATCTAGATTAGTCAGACCTCCAAACAGGCAATTTTTAATCATCTTACTGGGTGTGCCATTATTCCATGAATATAGTTCTGTTTAAAATTTCTCAAGGCTCATTTTTTATTATCCTTCCAGTGTAATAATAAGGATGAATTGATAATCACCGCGACTGAACCGGCATTATGTACCAGCGCGCCCACAACAGGTCCGAGAAGCCCTACCATGGCCAGAATAATTGCGGCAAAATTAAGTGCCATGGAAATCGCCATATTGAACTTGATGGTATTCATCGTTCGTTTTGATAAAGCAAGCAAATGGGGAATGCTCTTTATATCGTCACCGACCAGGGCAATGTCGGCTGCTTCCACGGCGATATCACTGCCGATACCTCCCATAGCGATGCCCACATGGGCTTTTTTTAGCGCAGGCGCATCGTTTACACCGTCGCCTACCATGCAGACCAAGTCGCCGCCGCTTTGATACTGTTCGATAATAGCCAGTTTATTTTCGGGCAGGCAATCGGTATGGATGTCCTGAATTCCTATGAGCTTTGCCATATGAGAAGCGGCATGGTGATTATCACCCGTTAACAAGACGTTCTTAATCCCTAATTTCTCAATGTTCCTAACAACATTCACGGCATCGGGCCGTAAAGTGTCCGACAATGCGATAAAACCCGAAGGTTGACCGTCCACAGATACAAAGATGATGGTGCAGCCGTCATTTCTGTATGTATCCGCCTTGTCTATGATGGTTGGGGGTAAGAGGATAGAGTTATCGCGCAGCAGTTCTGCATTCCCGGCAAGTATCGCGCGGCCGTCTACTAGAGCGGAAACACCACGCCCCGCAAGCATCTGAAAATCGCTGGGTTCTGGTAAGGATGGGGTTGAGGCAAGCTTGTAATGAGCGACAATGGATTTTCCCAACGGATGCTCGGAACGCAGCTCTGCGGAAGCCGTCAGAGACAGCAATTCAGCAACGGTCAGGTTGGGATCAAAGCTCTCAACGGCTGCGACGTCAGGTTTTCCATAGGTGAGCGTGCCTGTTTTGTCAAAGGCAATTCGCTTTACCGCAGATAATCTTTCCAAGGCGTCGCCTTCGCGGATCAGGATACCAAATTTCGTAGCGTTGCCGATACCGGCCATAATAGCGGTTGGCGTTGCCAACACCAAAGCACAAGGACAAAATACGACCAAGATGGTCACAGCGCGGATTATTTCATCTGTCATTAACCAGGTGGCTCCGGCAGAAAGCAAGGCAATTACTACAATCCAGGTAGCCCATCTGTCCGCAATCCCGACAATCTTCGCTTTGCCGGCGTCGGCCGACTGTACCAGCCTTATCATTCTTTGCAGGGAGCTGTCCTCGCCAACTTTTGTAGCCTTCATTTCGAATGTGCCGTACTGATTGACCGTACCGCTATAAACCTCATCGCCCTCGCTCTTGTCAACCGGTAGGCTCTCTCCGGTCATCACTGCCTGATTGACCGAGGTTTGACCGTTGATAATAATGCCGTCTACAGCAATGGTTTCGCCGGCAAGCACCCGGAGGATGTCACCAACCTTGACCTGCTCGGCAGGGACAATAACTTCTTCGCCATTCCTGGCGACCCTTGCAGTTGTAGGAGTGAGGTGCACCAGTTTTTCAATGCCTGCTCGGGCTTTTGCCACAGTGCGTTCTTCCAGATACGCACCGATTGCCATAATAAAGGCGACTTCGCCAGCCGCAAAAATTTCGCCAATGATAACCGCGGCAATTAAGGCGATGGATACCAGCACGTCGGCTTTAATATCAAATTCGGTAACGAGGCCGATAACAGCCCCCTTGATGATCGGTATCCCGCACAATAAAATTGCCAACCATGCGACATCAAAGGGTAAATCCCCTACATTTAAGAAGCTGATTACGACGGAAATGAACGATATCACAAGAAATAGGACTGTCCTTTTTTCGTCGTCTTTTAATAGTTTTATCAACTATATCATCCTTTCATATACCTATATTTTTACCGTTTTAAGTTAGAGCAATTAAGATAGCCCTTCTATCTTCCTGGGTTGATTCAACGTTTTGAAAAATTTTCAAACCTTCTACTCAATTCATAAGCCCACCAACTTAAATAAGATATTCTTACTATTTGAAATTCAAGATATATTAAGATAAAAATATCCCCTCAAAACAACATTGTTTTCAGTAGGTTTACAGATATTGTTAAACGAGAAACCGGCAAGAACGGACTTCTCTTCTGATGGTTTCTAGTCTTTATTAAAATAGGCAATTAAGTATCTTTTTTTGGTCCTTACGGATCTGTTTTTCCTGTCTCCTTTTAATTGGGGATAGACTTTACTGACCCAGATTAAAAAGTCTCCATATTTATCTTTTTAAGGGTATCCTGAAATTGCCTTATTTCATCTTCGCTCAAAACTGAAACCATCTGTTCCGTTAATTGTATGTGGTAGTTATGGTGTTCTGCAAAAGCCTTTTTCCCTTTTTCTGTTAGTACAATTAAGTTAACCCGTCTATCTTCCTGAGTTGATTCACGTTTTGCAAAATTTTTCTTCTCAAGCCTATCGACTGTTACCGTCGTAGTTCCCGTCGTAACTCCCAGTTTTTGAGCTAGAGATTTCATATTCATTTTTTCGTGTTCTCCCAATACCTCTAAGGCATGGGCCTCTGAAATTGTTAAATCACTTGCACGTACTATTGAATTTTCCCAAGACGAAAACCCGTTAAAGAAAAATAAAAGTTCATTTGTTAATTCCTCAATCATAAGCCATCCTCCAAATTTAGTTATATCATCTTATTGTTTGATATTCAAGTTGTATTATACTAAAAATATCTCTTCCTGACAATCCATATTACAATTCGGAAACAAGTTACCCACTGCAGAGTCTTAATCCTCTTCCAATCGTACTGATTTTCTCAGCAGCCGCAAGCTTGTACGATATCCACCGTCCAGAGTTTGTACTCGGCGAAACTTGTCGTTTCGCGAAGGGTCATAAAAAAAAGCTTGAACACCTTGCAAATGCGAGGGCTTTCAAGCTTTTTATAATTTTTAACTGTCAAAGATGAGATTATCTCAACCCTAAACGTCAAAACGATGAGGGCTGAACTGCTCCTGACCCTAAAACTGACCTTTCGAATATCTAATAGTCACAATAACAACCTGCTCTTTCGCTTCGTCAATATCAAAAATGTTTTCTCCGCAGAGTGCTGAGCGCTTCTTTGGCATCCATTAATTTGCCGCCAGCACGATACTCTGCCTCTGCCTTTGCAATCTCTCTATCAATCTCGTTTTCATCAAGCATTGCTTCGTAGGTTTCGATGCTCATTACAACTAAATCGCCATAACCGTTTTTAGTGATGAAGATAGGCTCGTTTTTCGCATGGCACAGGTCAGAAATTTCGTAAGTTTTTCTAAGGTCTGTAATAGGTCTGATCTGTGGCATAACACTCGCTCCCTCTTTTGATTATTCTATCGCTATTATGCTCATTTAACAACAAAATGCCTTTCACGTCATTTCATAATTATATAGACGGGAATTTGGCGACTTTCTTTTGCTCTGGAAAACAAAATATCTTTCAGTGCTAATCTCAAATTCAGAAAACTTGAATTCAAAGTATCGGCTCCTACATCATTGGCAAGGTATTATTTCTCCGCTGGGGGTGCAGTGCTTCCCGCCATGCAATACGATAATAATCTAATACTTTTTAAAAACCAAATTCTCACCCCTTAATACCGCGAAAATCTAGTTTACAAACTAGTGTATATTAATTACCAGCAAAACAATGGCAAATAGAATGAAAACCTTAAGAATATTAAATCCCATAATCACAATTGAAGCCAAATATCGTACTACTGCATTTGATTCGTCAACTGGGTCAACATGACGAGACAACAGAATTGTAGCTAAATGTAATACGAATCCCAAAAACAAAAGACCTATGATTTTCAAAATCATTGATCCTCCCCCCTCAACCCTAAATTTCTGTATAACTTAATAATTTTAAACACTCAATAATAGCTAGATGTCGTTGTATATAGATTTCCACATCTCATCTGCACATTCCTTCCAATTAACGCTATCCTCGACGAAACAGTGTTTCCCAAAGACAAAGTCGTCGATGTGAAAATTACCATAGATGACAATGATTTCAACATAAGGCTGAGTGGCAGACTGAAGGGGTTAACTGCCAATGCCTCACAGTTTAAGAATTTTGTAAAGTTCTCTTATTCTAGTTAACAAAAATTCTACCAATGCATATTCAATAAGTCAGAATTTTTATATAATTAAAATCAAATAAATAGTCGATTGGGAGATGGGTTTTATGAATTTAAAAGTAGGCGATGTTTTTGCTTATCAAAAAACTTTTACAGAACAAGAAATATTGCAGTTTGGAGAACTAACTGGAGATAAGGGAAGCCACCATATTGAGAGAGATGACCAAGGTAGACTCATGGCACAAGGGTTGCTCACTGCTTCTGTCGGAACAAAAATCGGCGGTGACTTAAATTATATCGCACGAGAGATGGTCAGTAAGTTCATTCGCCCTGTCTTTTCAGGAGACACAATTACATGTGAACTAACTATCACGAAAGCCGACAAAAAGGAAGGCTTCACTGAAGTTGCAATGAAATCCTTTTACAAAAATCAACACGGTAAAGAAGTGCTTGTTGGAAACAGTTACGGGATTATCCGTGATTAGTTTAGCCTTCAAACACTTGTGTTGAGCAGGTCTAATGAGTATCAATCATTAGACCTCTTTTGCGTTCTCTATTTCGCAAGCACCGAGATACGTTGGCTCCAGAAGATTTGGGATTGCGCAATTTTTTATACTGTTCTTTGCGGTGTCGGGCCTTCTTTAACGGCTTTTCCGCCTGGAGAGTAAAATCCAAAGGATTGAAGCTCTTTCCATCAAAGAAAAAAAGATGCCGCATCCCACTGGCATCCCCTTGGCGGCAATTGCACGAATTTTCAAGTGGCACCCTTATTCCACCTAAAAAACGAAAATCCCAAAGATGATAATCGTGCATATCTCCAAATCGCTGTTTTTGCCTAAAAATTCGTCCGCTTTTTGCTCTAAAACCACAACATATAGTGGTTGACTCGCCTCATTTTTCCTTTAAACCACTATTCGTCATCAAAATTATACTCTCAACATGCCTTGAGTAGACAAAAATGATGTTGTGAGAACCTACCGGTTCCTTGGTTGAAGAGTATTTTTCACTAAAACGGATTATCAATGAAAAAGAGTCAAGAAACAATATCCTTGACTCTTTCAATTCCTACACATTAATACCCAAAATTCTCAACTGTTCATTGATCTTAGCTTCAAGCTCCGCAATTTCTTGTTTATCTTGCTCTAATTGCTTATTCACTTCATCAAGATCAATGGCTTGTTCTTCTTCAGACGTATCTACATAGCGAGGAATATTTAAGTGAAACTCGTTTTCTTTGATTTCTTCAAGTGCTGCCACGTGAGCGTATTTATCAACATCCACACGATTTTTGTAAGTTGCAATAATCTTATTGATGTTTTTATCAGTAAGTTTATTTTGATTCTTACCTTTTTCAAATTCGTTGCTTGCATCGATTAACAAGATATCTTTTGTTTTACGATTTTTCTTGAATACTAAAATCGTAGTTGGGATGGATACACCGTAAAACAAGTTGGCAGGTAACCCTATCACTGTATCAAGGTAGTTTTTCTCAATTATGGTTTGACGGATCGCACCTTCTGCCGCACCACGGAACAAGACACCATGGCAGTACAATCGCCATTGTTCCCGTATCATTCAGGTGATACAAACTGTGTAAAATGAATGCATAATCTGCCTATGATTTCAACGCAAACCCCTTTATTAGAGGGAATAAACACAAAAAATTGTTCATTTCATAGGGTCCATCTTTCCCTTGTTCTGACTTCCCATCCAATACACCAAGTCTTTCCAATACCTCCTTAGCCTGAAGTACCGTTCCGCACAAATTGCCTCGGCGTTAAATACCCATGAAGAGTTTGGCTATCCTAAAAAATAAGATCAGGCATTCAAACAAGATTGATTAAAACAACAAGCCACTTTTCCCCAAAATAATCGTTAGCAAACCATACACTAACGTGCCAACTCCTACTATAAATAAGGCCAGACCATAACGTTTAATGTAATTATGATAATACTGATTAGTTGAGGGTTTGATTTTAAACCCATCAAACATTCCAACGATTTCTGGTTTTAGTACACACCATAAACCGATTGCAAGAAACAAAATTGCTGTAACTAACAACATGAAGATTCTCCCTTCTTAATTAGATTAGTCATGGTACCCTAGAGTAATTTAGGACAAGAACACAATAGAGCCGAACATGGATTGCTTTACCTGTAGTCAATACGTCATGCTCTGCTACAATGAATGCCGTCTCAAAGGGGCATTTGAATATTTAAGCGATATTTCTTATTATTATAAACGAGCGAGTAAATGAATGAGAAGGGATTGAAGGCATTTATGATAAATCAGCGCGAAGATTTTACTTATCGGCTTTTAATGGATGCAGGTATTAAAAAAGGGTTCCGGATACTGGATGTAGGCTGCGGTTCCGGAGATGTAACTTTATTGGCAGCAGAAATTGTGGGCGATGACGGTGAAGTAATTGGCTTTGATACAAACGAGGCAGCACTTGACATAGCTCGAAATGCCGCTGTCGAAAGGCGCATCATTAATGCAAAATTTATTAAGGCTGAAATTAGCGGGTTGCCGCAAAACATTGGGCGGTTTGATGCGATTATCGGACGCAGAGTTCTGATGTATCAACCAGATGCAACTCACAGTGTTAAGAGTCTTCTGCCCTACCTGAAAACAAATGGGTTGGTTGTTTTTCAGGAGAGCGATTCAATGGGATCATTTAAGAATATGGATTTACCGCTACATACACAAGCTCAAGCGTGGATTTGGGATACCGTGGCAAAAGAAGGCGGTAATGTTCATATTGGCTTAAATCTATATTGCGTATTTAAGCAGGCTGGATTAACGATTGCCCAGGTAAGGGCGGAAGCCGTTTTACAAACACCTGAAACAGGCAGCGATCTTGCGTGGGTCGTAAAGATGATGCTGCCCCGGATCATCCAATCGGGTACTGCTAATCAAAAAGAAATCGATATTGATTTATTGGAAGAAAGACTGAACGGTGAACGGCAAAATGCAGATGCAGTTTTTGTGAGGGATATGACCTTTGGTATCTGGGGAACATTGCAGGCTTGAGCTATCATGATTGGCGGCATCGATAACAGACTCTATAACATACCATCGGCAGAGACAGCGGCAGCTTTCATGGAGAAAGGGAGGTTTGGAGGTTTGGGCTTTTCCGTCTTTCAGTAAGCTAGCTTAATTCCCGTCAAAACGGGCAATTTCGCAAAACCTCGTCGCCCACTTCCGCAACGACTTCCCGGAAGGCTGCCCTGCCTGAGCCTCATGCTTATTTTCCAAAAATTTTCGCTCCTTGAGTTCGCTTTTCCGGCGGGATCACCTTTCCCTGATTATAGTCCATTTTTCCTCCCAACTTTACTGACGATTAGTCCCTACTGCTTGGCATAAGCTTGCACAATCGATTTCACCATAGTCTCGATAATCCCTTGCGATTCCGTCGAAGCAATCTCAAATCTTAAACCGCTGCTAATTTGAAATACAGCAGCCGGCAGACGATCATTATAGTTTTTACGCAGTTTAACGTCAATTCCGTCAATTTGTTTCGTATCAAATGTTGAGTCCGGCGTTGCCACTGGAGCGAACCACGGGTGATCTCCTTTGATCATCTGTACATTAATGAAAGGTGTTGATGTTCCTTTCGTATTCGTATGGTATAACGAAAAGGTTTCTGTCTTTTTGTCCCCTTGAATATAGATCATAGAATTTTGCATATCGAATTTATATCCCTGGGGAATGACTACATCCCCTGCTTGGATAGTCTTAAAGCTTAACCCATCTGTAGCCGAAGTGCCCCCTTTTCCTATATAAATGTCTGAAGGCGGATTTTCAGCCGGAACTGCTATACTGGCACAGATTTTCTTTAACTCCTCGATTGAAATGCCCCCGCCGATTATATTTCTGGCAGTATACCCCACACCATCTTTTGTAAATCGAATAAAGGCATCTCCAATCTCTCTGACGTATAATGTTGCCGGCAAATCACCTATTTGAATTTGGGTTTTTGTAGAGTAATCCGAAATATTAGGCTCTATCCCTTTGTAGGGCCCTTCTGAGATTGTAAATGCTGCGTGGCTGCCATAGGCAGCTAAGTACCCTACACCGGAAGTGTTGTCCGGAGGCATGTTTTGGTTGCTGCTGATCTGCGAAGAGGTAAGCTCGTAGCCGGCAGTGTAGCTCGGCAGTAAGGGGGTGAAGGGCAGATATTGCCGGTAATTAAAGCCTCCCTCAGGCACAGAAGAAGATTGATCAGACTGAGTTATAGCCTCACCCGCTTGGCCATTTGTCACGGCAGCCACTTTGCCAACTGTACCGGAAGTGCTCACCTTAGCATTGGTCAATGTTACCCATACCAAAACAGCTACGACTGGAATAACAAATAAAGCCCACTTTAAAGGTACTTTACGAAAATCTTTTATCATTCCGATTCTTCTCCTTATCTGTGACTGTGTACCCAACAAACTTGTCACACTGACAATTCCTGATACTTTCAAGTTGCTCTCTGCTAGCTTGAGCAGCGTAAAGGCATATTCCTCAGGGTCGTCAATTCCCATCTTTTCAATCGTCAAATAATCGCAGGCAATTTCCTGATCTTCCCGCAATTTTAGCAAAGCGTACCAAAGCAGAGGGTTAAACCAATGGAGTATAAGCAAACCTTGGGTCAACCAGTTTACCAATAGGTCTTTAGATTTGAAATGATTTAACTCATGCGTAAAGACATGATTAAGCTGCTCAGGGTTGAATTCCTCTAAAAGGCCAACCGGCACTAAAAGTTTGGGACGGAATAATCCGTAGAGCGATGGGCTTGTGATTATCTTCGTTTGAATTAAAGGAACTTCGGCCTTGATGTTTAGTTTGTTCTTGGCTCTTATATAGGCAGAGACTAAATTGGCATCAACTACAGGCAGGCCTTGAATATTTATCGTAAATCTTCTATTGATTAAGCCGGTAATCATGAACAAAACAGCAACCCCTATTAGCCAAAGGAAGAATAAAAGCCGGTGAATGAACCGGTAGTTGGCCAGAGCATTCTGGGGTTCGCCCATATTATGTAATACACTCGGCTTTAGAGCCGCGGCAATTTGATTTAAGCTATCAACCTTTTCTTGATCACTAATTCCAACGCCTGCTGCGGAAAGACGTGAAGGCATTTCCGTCCCTCCTTGGAGAGAAGCCGGTTTTTGTATATCCAAGTTGGTAAGATTGTAAATGCTCAATGAACTTTGGGGAGCCCATGGTACAAGCAAACTGACAAAAACAGCAACCCATAACCAGTAGTGCAAACGGGCTCCGATTCGGTTCTTCACCACTAATTTCACAAGCAGTAGAAGAATTACCAGGAAGCTTACCTTTACCGAAGCACTCCAGACCCAATCAAAGAAGCTAAGATAATCCAGATGAATTGGCGGCACTATCACTCCCTCCTTTCTTCCAGGATGCGTTTCAGCTCTTCAATATCATCCTTCGATAATTCCTCTTCCTGAAGAAAGGTAACTAACAGCGGTTTAAATGCCCCGCCCAAAACCCGGCTGACAAAAGATTGGGTCTCTGACCTAATGCACTCAGTCTCACTAACCAAGGAATAGTACAAATAGATCCTGCGCTTTTCCTTATAACCCAGAGCCTTTTTCTTCACCAACCTTGTGATTAATGATTTTACTGTGTTAGGCTTCCATTCCGCTATGCCTTCTAAGGCATCAACAATTTCGTTGGCGGTAAGAGGAGAATTTCTTGACCAAACTATTTTCATAACTTCCCACTCAGCATCAGATATTTTCGGTGTCTCAGCCATATGTTTCCTCCATTCTTCCGTTTACTTTTGTAGTCATTATTACACTTGTAGTTATAATTGTCAATCTCCTTTTACATCCTGATAAGTAAACTGAAAGCGAAATAAAAGCCAACGTTTACAAAGCCAGACTGTCAAAAAAGTCTGGCTTTAAATGCTCCTAATGAGTCGCTGGCTACTAATTTAGAAATACAAACACCCTAGAAAAGATCACCAATACTAATGCCTGCGTTGTCAATCAAATATACAAAACCTTCAAGTATTCAAGGAACTCCATCTTTGTTAAAGATAGCAAAGGCCTGCCTGAACAATGGATCGTGATGAAGCAAAAATAAAAAACTATAAAAATTTGTGATTAGAGATCACCTTGTTTTAAAAGCCCCCAACGCCGGGCCTGAGCCGCTGCCTGAGTGCGGCTCCCCACCCCCAGCTTGCCGAAGATGTTTTTAACATGCCACTTCACGGGGCCGCAAAGTCTACCGCTTCTTTCATCAAGCCGATTGCTTCCTTTTGGCGGCCCAAAGCCTCGACCCGCTCATCTCCCTGAATCCCCGGAGGAAAAGGGCCTGGCAGCAGGTCAAATTCGCCGACGTCGGCGAATTTGACCTGCTGCCGTCATCACCGGAAGTAAACAGTTGATCTCCATATTCTTCGAAGATCTGCATCAGCCTGCCGGCTGTGCGCCGGGATCAAATGGTGCACCGGTGCACCATTTGGCCTCTCGGTTTGGACAAAGATGCTTCCCTACATCACCCTTGCGGGATTGCTCAAAGTCCGAGTTGGATATTAAGTCAGAAAAATCCTGAGATTCCGGTTGCCTGAAAGGAAAAAAGGGAGTTGGGTTAGCAAGCCCTAATTTCAGTATACGCAAACGGGCTTCGGATGGAACAGGCAGCAAATCTATACTTTCCTAAACGACAAAAAGCTGTCCAGCAGGACAGCCCAAACTTGTTAGCATAACTAATTTACAGTTTCAACTACGCATAGCCTTGAAGTAAAGCATACCTATGGTCAAAAGCGTAATTACTACGGTGACCACTCCCAGATTAATGTGAAAGTTAATCGCATCATCAGGTACTGCCATAGTAGCTTTCTGAGTTTTTATCCAGAGTCCACAAATTAAGACAGCTAGTAATAAAAGCCCCGATAATGAAGACATTATGATAGTAATAATTCTCATTTTTTCACCCTCAATAGTTTGTAGTTGTATGTCAATCCTGCCGTTTTACCGCCAGCAACTGTAAGCCCATATCTCTAACTCTATTTAAGATGCCGTGTAAAGCGGCTTGATCTGCTACTTCCCCTGCCAGACGGCTTTTCCCTCCTGAAAGTTGGGTGATCTCAAGTCCCGCAAACCAATCTGCCCGACGCGGATCTAGGTGGCCATTGACTATTATCTCGTAATATTCCATCTGCTCATCCCCACCTCCTCAGCACCATTTCCAAACCCTTTCAAATCAGAAGAGTAATTGCCCAGTTATGAACTCCAAATTTAATCTTCCTATTTAAATGGTATTGTCATTTAGTTTACATCTTTTCGTCAAAAAGTCCCGAAGATTAAAGAGTGTCCAGAATACCAGAACTTCCAAGCAAACTCCCACCCAAATCGGCAAAGGTAAAAACCAAGTTACCAGCCAGACCACCCCTGTGGCTAATCCTGTCAGCCAACGCTTCAAGGTTAGTCGGCGAATGAGCAAGGATAATGAAGTGACCAGAAAGGTCAGAGCAGTCAGCACATAGATTGCAACTTCGATGTTTTGCCTGGCCATTGGTTCGCTTTGCTTTTCTACCCTGCCCTTTACCCCCTGCAAAATTTCCCGGACTGCCAGATAGTCGGTGAATTCTGTGAATAAATCCAGAGAAAGTAAGCCCGGCTCTGTCCAATGAAATGACCAGCGAATACGGCTGATTAAACGAGTCTGCTTATCATCCATAGGATATAATGCCCAGAGAAAACTACCCTTTTGATTCGTTCCCGTCCAAATCAGGTATTGGTTGGGTTCAATAGCATAAAAGACCATACGGGCAACTGAACTAATCGGCACCTCATCTCCAATTTTAAATTCTTGAAACTCCGGCAAGATGTGGTCGGCACTGCGAATCCCTCGCGGACTTCCGAGGTTTTCCACAATATCATAGCCATAATACCCGGCTCGACCATATCCCATCTGCAGCAGCCAAGGCCAGATTTCCTCCGGCGTACCTGAGATGGTAATCCCCCGAGTCGCGAAGAATTCCGGCTGGGGATCTAAGTGATCTCCCGGCATGGCCTGATTCAATTCCAATTCCGTTGCACCCCAATTAAGCTGATAAGGGCGTGCCCAAAGCATATACGCAGACATTACCATGGCAATCAGAACTAAGACTGCCAGAACCTTCTTCAATAGTTTTGCTAAAGAAAGCACTAATTTCACCTCATATCCCCATTTTTATTTATACACTTTTTAAACCCTTAGGAACCCTCTCGAAAGTAGGGTTTACGATGATCCGAGAGTAGGGATTGGCACCGGCTAGGGGGCACTCTGGTTAAACGCCCGTTAAAATGCCAGAGCCAAGATTTCTCTTGGCTCCGGCATTTTAAACAACAGCTCATTATTCAATTGATAAGTGCGCAAAAAATATTTGAGTATCTCCCCAAAAATGACCCATGAAACAAAAGCCGCTAATCCTATTATTGTAATAATTAAAACGAACAAAGCCCGGTGAAAAAGGGATGAATAATAAGGCATTATGAAATTTGAAATAACCGTCAATACAAATAACACGCGGATTGATGAATTGCATCAAAAATCCTTCCTTAAATGAGATTCCGACTTGGTCAGTTTCAGCAGTAGTTTCAGCAGCAGATACATCCATTTTAGATAGTTTCCAGGCCAAATAAAGCATGTAAACCGCCCCTACTCCGCCCATGACCAGTTTAATTTTGGGGAGTGCCTCAAATAATACACTATTGAAGGTCACCGAGAGAATATGCAATAATCCAAAGGCCAGCGCCGCACCAGCTGCATATTCAGGCTTTTTTCGGGCCATAGTTTTGGACCGTTGACAGAATAACGATATTGGTTGGGCCCGGTGTAAAGGTTACAGTGAACCTCCCCCACCTACACAACATTAGAGGTAGGGGCTTCCGGCAAGCCCAAAATGTATGTCTCAATGGCATCTCGCTTAGAGATACCTCACCCGAGGCGCGAGTACATTATTTCGGTAAGGCCGGCAACTATATGCAATTGTTGCATACGGGCCAGGTTCATGGCATCTACTACCTCCCGCTTTAGGCGATCCGTAGATACTTTTGTTGATCCAATGATATTTCCCGGAACTTCCCATATTTGTATTTGCTCAAGATGTTCTTCGCTCCGTGGATATCCCGGTGTTCCTGATATCCGCAAGTACAACTGTAATTCCTAGAGGATGTTTTCTTTCTCCTCCCACAAACGGGACACGTTTGTGTTGTATAGGATTCATCGACTTTTTGTAGACTTATTCCCTCGGCTGCCAATTTGTATTTCAGGTAGGTTGTGGTTCGACCAAATTGCCATTGAGACATCTTTTGATTATATTTACGGGAACGTTTGCGCTTGTTCTTTTTCTTTTTGGGAGAAGTATTTCGTTGTACACCCTCCATGTTGCCTACAACGACTCCCTTTACTTTATTTTCCAGACACCAATTTGCGAATTTACGGGTGGTTTTGTGAAGGGCATCTGTCAACTGGGCATCACTCTTACCCAAGACGTAGTACAAAGCTCGCCGGTACTTTTTCCATTGACGAGAACCTTTTTGACATTTGGCTATCTTCTTTTGTAGTTCCTTCATTTTCTTATTACGTAATCGTTTGAGACTTCGGATCTTCCGACCGTTAATGATCACTCCTTGACCATTATCACAAACTGAAGCTATGGTGTGGATCTCACCCAGGTCTATTGCCGCAATACCAAGATTATCATTTTCTTTTGGAGTTATGCCGTCATCATAGGCTATAGCTAACCGCAGACCCCGGTCATAGACAAGTTCAATCTCCTTAATTTTGCCGGAGGGCAAATCCTTTACTCGAACCACTATAGGTTTTTGACGTTTACCACTGAAAAGCCCCAAACTTAACTCGATTTTTCCGTTTTCGCCAACCCGAAACCCATCTTTTTTCCATTTAGTATTGAAATGCTTTTTTTCTTTGTAAGGGTACCGAATTTGGGTGAATCCCAATGCCCTTGCTTTATGGGCATTTTCTCTAGCATCAATGTATTTTTCGTATACCGCCTGTATGGACTGACTGTGGACTGGGTATTGACCTTTGGTTGCTAAATGCAACGTCCCTCGGTCAATCCAGTTACCGTTTTTTTGAAAATGCTCTTTGGCCAATCCTAAACAGTCATTCCAAACATGAGCAGATGTGCGATTACAGGCAAAGAGACGTTCTATGTTGTCTTTAGTAGTATGGAACGTTGTCTTTAAGACTCGGATTATTTTGAACACCCCCTCCAATGTTCTATACCCTTATTTTACCACAGGAAGAACAGTTTTGGAACAGGTGTTCCGGTAATACTTTGGGGCGGCGATTCATCTCACCACCTATAGAGGATGGGAGTCTTCTCGCCGCGCGATGATAAAGCAGTAAGCTAAAAAAGCTGCAGTGTTCATCAAAGATATCTCCTTAAAATGATACTTTAATGAAGTATAGCGTTTTAGTTTACTGAACGTATAGGACGTTATTGCGACCCTGCTTATTTTCAACGACAACCGCAAGATATGGAATAAGATTCGCTTAAAAAAACAGCTCAAATCCCATGGTAAGTTAATTCGGTGGAGCTTGAGTCATTATATAATTCATACTTGAAGGTGTCCCAATCCCAATCAGTATCACTTATGTCGTTAATAGTTGTACCGTTTGCTAATTGCACCTTAATCTTTTTATCAATGTTTAATTCATGTTGATGACCATAAGTTTTGTATAATTCCTCAAATTCGAGAAAGTCTTCATTAAAATAATTCGCCAAGGAATCCGGCAAATACATTCTTACCTTAAACTTACTCATATCTCGCCCGTAATCAGTTAATGAAAGTCTCACATTTATTGTAGCTTCATTTGCTTTTATCTCGCTAATTTTGATGTCTGTATCTTTGAAATCGATTGACCTTAGTTCATTATCCATCCCTCTAAAATAAGTGATTTTCACAAAATCTACTGAGCTTCGCATAATCGGTATTACAAAAGCAATTACCATGATAAATATCAGTAACTTACTCTTTCCTGCAAACCATTTTAATTTATTCAATCCCTTTATTCCAATAAAAAGCATTGCTAATGGAATTACCCCCGAAAGGTAGAGAACAGAATGTTCAAATCTTATCGGCCTAATAATGTATTGGATGACTGAATAAGAATCACGCGGTAGTTTAGAGGTTAGCAAAACTGATATGAAAATAAGACCTGAGTATTTTAACAATCCTTTGTAATCTTTGTCCATATCATATTCCTCCTCAACAGTCTCTAAGAAAAACCAATCAATATGCTTTCAATTCTATATCTTATTCTACAATTCTTGGTAATTACCTTTCGTCATACCTCATTAAACAACAAACTCAAATGCCGAAGTTATCGGGTCATCATATTCAAAGGGAAATCAAAGGCCTGCTTCCAAAGTTATACTGCTCAATGCCAATTGACTTTAACGACTGAATTACCTTTTATCCCGTATGTACCTAATCCAAAGGGGTTCAGCTTTTTACGCTGAACCCCTTTGTTTCTTCCGGAGGACTACCGTCCTCTCCCAAAAAATCTTCTATTTAGAACATTTCTTTAGTCATTTTTTCAATCGCTTCATTGGTTGAGTCATATACTCCCGGGAATGAACTCCAATTTCCTCCCTGGGTTAAACAAGGGATAAAGTATAACTTTCCGCAATTCCTGCAGGCCCGCTCTACTTCTTTGGCAACTATCTCAGGTGTCCAGGCCGGAAAATCAACGACACCGCTGTCGATATCCCCCATAAAGCTGATTTGACTGCCGTATTGCTTGACAAGTTCAGGTGTGTTGTTCGTTGTCATGACTCCTTGCCAGATATCTACTCCCATCTCGATCATAAAGGGAACCAGGTTAGCCGCATAGGAATCACTGTGGTGCACGATAAGCTCCACCCCATTCGCTTTATAAAAAGCGTATATTTTCTTGTAAGCCGGGAGAAAGAACTCTTCGAACATAGCAGGAGAAATGAAGGAGGATTTTTGGCTGCCCCAATCGTCGTGATGGAAAATGCAATCCGGATGGATATGATCAATCAAGGCTTTGGCATAAGCCAACTCATGTTCAGTAAGGTAATCAATGAGCTCATGCATAGCTTCCGGCTCCTCATATAAAGCCATCAAAGCATCTTCCATGCTCATAAGATGATGGGTCATTTCAAATACTCCCGGGGCAACGAACAAGGTTACAAATTCCTCATTGCGATCAACAGTATTGGCATGGGCGATAGCCGCAGCCCAAGCTTCGTCGGAAGTCGGAATAACCGGGGCCTTAACGTATTTTTTCCACTCGGTAATATCCTTGAGTACTTTGTGTTCATCATCATGGACCGGGAAACCGCCCAGTTGACCTTCCGGCCATTTGAAGGTTATGCCCCAATCATTTTTAATTGTTTCCCCCGGTTGAGGAAACCTGCCGCCGGGAGCTTCCATTATAAAGTGCATAAACTCATATTGCTTGACAAACCGATCGGGATTCCCACCTTTAATCGTCTCCAATAGATTTTGTTTCTTAGTCAGCATAATCCTTCCTCCTTAAGTAGCTGCTTATTTAATTCTTTGCTAGTTCAACCGCTTTAACAGCCGCACTGCCTGCATCGGGAGCAAAACCGTCTGCCCCGATTGACGCTGCATATTCTGCTGATACAGGTGCACCGCCGACAATAACCTCGAAGCCTGTGAGTCCGCTGGCTTTTAGGGCTTGAACGGTTTCCTGCATTTTGGTCATAGTTGTTGTTAAAAGTCCGGAACAGGCCACTATTTTTACGTTCTCATTGTCTTTAACTGCCTCTACAAATTTCGCTGGTGTTACATCTACGCCCAGGTCAACCATGTCAAATCCGGCACTTCCGATCATCATGGAAACGAGATTTTTGCCGATGTCATGGAGATCACCTTCAACTGTACCGATAATGCATGTCCCTAAAGATGAGGTGCTTTGATCCTCAAACAGCGGCTTTAGCACTTCCACACCCTTGGACATAGCTTTAGCTGCCATCAGCATTTCAGGCACGAATAATTCTCCTGCAGAAAACAGATCCCCGACAACACGCATAGAGTCAACCATTCCTTGCAGAATATCTTTCGCTGCATTTCCTTCAGCCAAGGCTTCCTGCACCAGTCCTGGTACGAGTCTGGCTTTTCCTGCCTCTACCATCGCTTTTACTTCATTAATCTTAGACATTATTAAGTTCCTCCTTGATTGTTAATTTTAGCAGTAACTTTTTTGCAGTATCTATGAGAGTAAAAACATTATATCTTAGAGTTGACAATGTTAACTAGCTTAAGAGAAAACCGCATTAAGAATTGTGTCAACTTGAATTTATTGGGCAGGGGTTTGCCTTCCTGATTCCAGAGGTACGGGTTTTTTGACTGCAAATAAGATTAAGAAGAATACTAAGATAGCTAAATATCCACCTGTCCCGAAATAGTACTGAAATCTTAAGGTAGTAATATGCAGAGGTTCCATAATGGCTGCATAAAAGTATCCGGAAAGAAATCCACCCAAATTCATTCCTGACACAATTATGGACATAGCCATGGGAGTCTGACTGGGATGAACTGATGCACCGGCAAGCATATAAATCGATGACATACTAAGGGTTAGTCCAACACCTAGACAGGCTTCCCCTATTATAAACAAAGTTACACTTTGACTGAAAGAAAAAATCACTTGGGAAACTATAAAAAAGACAAGTCCTATACTAAGGGTCTGCCGACCAAATTTTTGAAACACTTTGCCAAATATTGCTCCGGCCGCCATTCCTCCGACAGTCATAAACATTAGGACCACTCCGGCAACTGCAGCGTTGGCTTTGATGGTCAAAAGTACCGAAGACATATTGGTCAGGGATGGATAGTCTAAAATTGTAACTATTCCAAATAATAAGCTCCAGCCAAAAACTGAGCCGGGCATTTTTAATTTTTCCCTTGCCTTACCATCTGTACCTGCAGACATTTCTTGCTTTTGAGGTTCCGGCAGGAAAACCAATACTATTATAAATGTAATTATACCAAGAGCATGGGCTAAGAAGCTATAATTCCAGCCAATTGAAGCAAGAACACCGCCCAGCAATTGGAGCACAATTCCTCCGATGTTCATGACAACGCTATTGATTCCCATGACGCCGGCCTGCTTATCTTCCGGTACGAGATTAAAAATTAAAGCACTGTTCAGGGGCATAATAAGCCCCAGTCCCAAGCCAAAAAGACCTCTAGCCAACAGTATTTGGTTAAAATCCTGCAAATAGTAGGGAATTGCTCCTGCGATACTGAACACCAAGGTTGCAAAGAGCGCTAATGTCCTATATTTCACAGATTTTCCGGCAACACTGCCTCCAAGGATTGATACCGGGATGGATACTAGGGCAGGAATCGTGGATACAAGCAACAGGGTACTGAAACTTATAGAGGGGAATGCTCCTCCTATAGTTGCTATGGCAGGTGTAATGGTTCCAATACCCATAGCCAGAAAACCAAAAGAGAAGATAGCCAATAATACTAAGGACTGCCTTTTATCATTCATAATATCTTCCTTTCTATCAACTATTTTTGTATTCATAAGTCCTTGATTTTCATGGTGAATGGTTTCAGGCCAACCGTTACTATTTAAATATCGCTCCCCCCTTTTCGATGAATATAATCCATCTGTGTGAATAAAATTTGTATATACATACAGATGTATATATATCTATATATTCATAATAATACGAAAAAGAAGCTTTTTCAACCATAACATTTGTCTAATTGAATAAATTTTCAAACAAGTCGTCGAAACAAATCTGCAACTTAAGTCCCTACTAAAAAAAGACCTCCTGCAAAGGAAGTCTTTTGTCTATCTGGCTCACGGCAACATGAAAAAATGTTTAATTATATGACGAAAAAAGGTTATTACCATGCTAATAACCCTCAAGAGCAGTTAATGGTCGACATCAAGGGAGCCGATACTGTATTAGATATCCAGTGATAAAAAGCGTACCTCCGCAAGCAGATCATTTCTTATATTCATATATCTAAATAAGCACAAGCATCCGACCCGCTCATCCGAATCGTTTGCTTGTGCTTTTGTTCCAAATTGTTAAAAGAAATATCTCAAAAGGGAGTGCATTTCATCATCAATTTCAGTTCAATGATATCTCTTTATTCGTTTGGCAAACTGGGGATGCAGGTTTTTTAGCCTTCCTGCTGAGCTTTTTCTTCATATCGTCCAGTAAAGAATAGACCACCGGAACAACAAACAATGTTAATAGGGTTGAAGTGATCAAACCGCCAATAACTGCATGCCCCATCGGCGCACGCATCTCAGCACCCGATCCTGAACCAACTGCAACGGGGATCATACCGAAGATCATGGCCAGAGTTGTCATGAGAATAGGTCTTAAGCGGACGGAACCTGCTTCAATCAAAGCCGCTTTTACTTCAAATCCTTCTTTCATCTTCTGCTTGGTAAAGTCTATTAGCAGAATACCGTTTTTAGCCACCAGTCCCATCAAGAGGATGATTCCAATCAGGGACAAGATACTCAGCTCACTTCCAGCAATATACAGTCCCAGAACAGCACCGATCAGCGCCATTGGCAAAGAGAACATGATAGCAACAGGATCTAAAAAGCTTTCAAACTGCATAGCCATAACCAAGAACATAAACAGGATACCCATCAAGAGCGCAGTTACAAGACTAGCAAAGCCTTCCTGCATCATCTCGTTCATGCCTCCAACCTTTACAAAGACTCCTTCGGGAATATCCAACTCTTTCGTGAGCTTGTTCGTATACATGTTTAAAAAGTCCCCCGTAGGTATTCCTTCAACATTTGCTGAAAGCTCAATCTGAGTCAATCTATCATACCTATGGATAGTTGAATATGAAGTGGAAAGAACTTTCTTAGTAACATTAGCAAGGGGGATCATTTGATCATTTGAACCATTGACATAAATACCATTCAGATTGTCTAAGCTCTTCCGCTGATCGTCTTTCAAGGATACCCTTACATTATACCTATCCCCTGCCCACTCAAATTTGCCCGCATCTATTCCGTCGAAAAGCGCCTGTATCGTCGTGGCCGCCAGGGACACATTAACACCCAGATCAGAAACCCTATCTCTGTCCACCTCTAGTTTAGTTTCCGTTTTGCCAGTTTTAAGATCCAGCTCTACATCTTTGGCATGAGGATCCTGACTGAGCATCTTCTTCCCTTTCAGCGCCAAAGCTTGCATTGCTTCCGTGTTGTTCCCCAGGATAATAAAGGAGACATCCTTACCTTCGTTGGGGCCTAAGGAACTTGCTTTTACTGCCAGTTCAATTCCAGTGATTCCTTTTAAGTCTTCCCTAACTTCAGAAGCAATCTGTTTAGCAGCTTTTTCTCGCTCCTGTTTCTCCGTTAATTTAGCATAGATTGCAATTTTGTCAGAACTGACCGTTGTATACACGTGAGTGACTTCAGGATATTTTTTAAGTTTTTCTTCAATTTCCTTAGCTTTGTCCCCGACCGCCTGCAGTGTCAAACCAGAGTCCGTACTTACACTAATATTTATACCCCCTGCATCCGTGGCTGGGATAAAGCTGAAGCCCAACAGAGGAATCAACTTCATGCTGGCAACAAAAATTCCAATCGTAAAGATTAGGGTGATAAGGCGATGATTGAGAACAACCTTCAGAAATTTAGAATAGCTTGTTCCCAACAAATCAAATTTGTCATTAAACCAGTCCAGAAAATGACCCACAAAGGTTTTTTTCGTCTTTCTCTCAGCCTTTAACAATCTGGAAGACATCATCGGCACTAAGGTGAAGGATATAAATAAGGAGACCAGCATACTAAAGGCTACGGTAAGTCCGAATTCCACAAAATACTTGCCGATAATCCCCGAAACCATGGCGATAGGAACAAAAACTGCAACTACAGCAAAGGTTGTTGCCATTACCGCTAACCCAATTTCTGAGGTAGCCTCTCTGGCTGCCTGCATAGGCGGCTTGCCCATATGTAAATGTCGGACAATATTCTCGATCACGACAATGGCATCATCAATTAACAAGCCCACGGCTAATGACAGGGCCATCAGCGACATGGTGTTCAGAGAAAAATCCATGACCTTCATGGCAATAAAGGTTGTAACAATCGATGTTGGTAAGGAAATTCCACTGATCAAGGTACTTTCCCATTCCCTTAAGAAAATAAACACGATAATGATTGCCAGGATACATCCTTCAAGAATCGTTTTTACGACTTCGTCGACGGAATCACGTATCGAGACAGAATTATCCGCCACAACATCGACAGTTATTCCTTTAGGGAGAGTTCCTTTGATAAAGTCTAATTGTTTCTTTACATTATCCGAGACAAGCACCGTATTCGAACCTGACTGTTTGATAATATCGACCCCGATGGCCTCTTTACCATCATAATAGGAAATACTGTCCTTATCTTTTATTCCGTCCGCTACCGTCGCTACATCACGAACCTTAATCTCACGTCCTGAGCGCACCCCTACTGTAATATTATAAAAATCCTCCAGATTCTTAACTTTGTTATCCGTCCGCAGGGATATTTCAGTTTGCCCGTCGGTAACTTTTCCCCCAGGTCTTTCCATGTTGCCATTCTGGACTGCGCTGACCATCTCCGCTGGAGCCAGACCATATTCGGCTAGCTTCTCAAGATCCAGCTTGATCTTTATCTCCCTTTCCTCTTTGCCATATACCTTAACTGAGCCCACACCGCTTACAGTGTATAGACTCTTGGTGATGACATCATCCACAATCTTGGATATGACCCGGTTATCCATTGTGCCGCTTACTGCCAATGATAAGATAGGGGTTGCAGTGAAATCATATTTGGCAATAATCGGCTCTTCTATATCATTAGGGAGGCTTTTCCTTATGGAACTGACCTTGTCCCGCACTTCCTGGGCCGCAACATCCGGGGATTTTGCCAGGTCAAATTCAACGATTACATTGCATACACCCTCACTGATATTTGTATAAATATGCTTTACCCCGGAAATTTGTCCTATGGCTTCTTCAACTTTCTTGGCCACATTGGTTTCCATCTGGTCGGGTGCAACCCCATGCTGTTCAATGGCCACCGTTACATAGGGAAAGTCTGCTTGTGGCATATCATTAATACTTAAACCTCGAAAGCAAAGCATTCCGACAACAAGGAATACAATGATGATAACTGTAATAAATACAGGCCGTTTTATACTAATATTTGTTATAAACATACCTTAGTCCCCCTATTCTGAACCCACCGTAATCTCATCACCCTCTTGAAGCATGTTGAGGTTTGTCGAGATTATTGATTCATTTCCTTGAAGGCCTGATTTAATCTCTGCCTGATTGTTTACTAAGTTTCCAACCGTTACTGCCCGTTTTTTCACAATCCCGTTATCATTTATGTACACGAAATAATTACCTTCGTTCCCGGTTATTAACGCTACTGGTATAACGAAGCTTTGGTCTTTTGCATCATCCTCATTTATCAGTCTTACCTTAGCAAATACCCCCGGTCTTAAGGACAAGGTTTCATTATTTAATTGCACCTTCACCTTGAAGGATCTTGAGGATGGATCGGCAGAGGGAGTAATGCTTTTCACGACACCTTCATAGCTTTCCGAATCGTCTTCATTTAGCTTAACCTTAGCCTTTTGCCCAATTTTTATCGTCTGAATCAGAGCTTGGTCTATCTCGATAACAGCATCTATCAATGAAATATCTTTAACCTTTCCCAGAACATTTCCCGGAGAAAGAAACTGCCCAATACTAACATTTTTTCCGTCCATGACGCCGGTAATTGGAGCTCGGATAGTCATATCCGCCAAGGTAGTTTTGAGATTATCGATAGTGGTCTGAGTTGCTTGAATAGCTGCTTGACTTGAAGCAACGTCTGCCTTAATCATTTTCAGAGATGTTTCTGCGTTTTCCAGTTCAACCTGGGCAACAACTCCTTGTCCTGCTAAGGTTTTAATTCGATCGTAGGATCGTTGAGTATTTTCTAGACTAGCCTCTGTCTTTTGCAGAGAAGCTTTTGATACCTCTAACTGGCTTTCGGCAGACTTTATCTGATTTACAATATCCTGATCATCTAAGATTATAAGCGACTCACCTTGAGTGACCTGCTTTCCGTCATCAAATAAAATACTGATTACCTTTCCACTATTCTTTGAACTTACAATTCCTTCTTGATCAGCTTCCAAGGTTGCCTTATAGTATAACCCTTCGCTTTCAGTTGCTACTTTTGGACTAATTACTTCCACTGCCACCTTGTTGCTTGTACCAGGTTCCACACTTTCATTATCCTTGGCTGCAAAGATTGACTGAGCTCCGTATCGGTTAAACAGCGCAACTCCACCGATAAAAATAACAACGATAATTACTAATAAGATTATTCTCTTTTTACTCATACCTTCACCCCTCATTAGACTGCACTAGTGTCCGACTATAGTTTGTTTTTGCTGCTATTCCATTTAGGATAAAATCAATCATTTTTTCTCTATCAATATCTTTCTGCTGCTGCGTCCAGCAATAACCCATAATGTGTGCTTTAAAATTACAATAGGCTCCGATCATTTCAGGAATGAAATTCGCCGCAAATTCCCAATCGAATTCTCTTAGAATTCCCTCTGTTACTCCTTTCTCAAATTTTTCCCTTAATATGTTTACAGATTCCTCTCTACTACTTAAAATCATTTCGTATAACTTTTGCTTCACCTCGCAGCTCATTTCAAAGAATTTACCAAACACCATAAATTTGAAGAAAAACTCAGTCTCTTCCAAGGTTTCCTGGGTATACTTAATCATTTCATTTAATATTTCCCGCAGCGAAAGTTTATCACTGATCCTCCGGTTAATTTCAGCAAAGAAATGACTAGTTTCAGCCTTGGCTACCTGTATAAACAAATCTTCCTTGTTCTGAAAGTATTCATATAGGGTACCTTTCCCAAGTCCAGCCTCTGCTGCGATATCCTTCATGCTGGCATTTGTAAAACCGTTCTTTCTAAACACTTCAAATGCTGCATTTAGAATGGTTTCCTCTTTGTCTTTCAACCTTGCCATATTAACCTCCATTCAATTATTGTCCGACTGTTCGGTCATTTTATGGAAATTCTAACCACATAATACTCCTTTAATGTTATAAGATCAATCTTTAATTTTATTACAACCCTTGCTCCTGGGAGTACATCAGTCTTCACCGAATTAAACGAGTTTTTTAATTCAGCGAATCCTTCTGTAAGGCAAACAAAAAAGTCCTGGTCAATTGACCAGAACCTAAATAATTCTAAAAAACGATTACTTAATTATTATAAGCACTTTTGATACATCCTACTTTTTGAAGTAGATCATTAGCTTATAGTAATTTGTTTCAGAGAGTAGGTCTTCTGAAAGGGTAGCATTATGGGTGGCAATTTTCTAGTTTGGTGTTCAACTAACGGTATTCCCAGTGGGTCACGAAGTTTACATGCCACTGGTGGCAATCTCATTTTGCAACCATATTAAGAGAAAAAAGGTTCAACCATCGTTTACGGCTGAACCTCAATAATGCTGTGATTATATGGATTATAGAATGGAGTGGGTCGTTGGTATAATCGACCGGGAAAATTACGCAATTAGGGTTATTATTCAATTGCGAACTCAATCACATATTTACTCGTACTATCCCTTATATACTTTAGCGGCTTCTTCTCCGCTAAGAACTCGACAAGCGCCCTCTGCAAGCGCCTCCATCTCAAATTCTCCAGGATATACGTTCACCGGAGCAAGAAAGCTAACCATATCCGTAATTGTTTCAACATACATTTTATCGTAGGCAATTCCGCCAGTTAGCACAATAGCATCTACCTTGCCTTTCAATACTACCGAATAACTACCTATGGCTTTTGCCACTTGATATATCATTGCTTTGTATATAAGTTCCGCTTCCTTGTCCCCATTTTCTATACGAGCAACAATCTCACGTACGTCATCTGTCCCAAGATGCGCCAGAAGTCCTCCGGACTTTATCAGCATATTATTCAGCTCTTTTTGGGTGTATTTACCTGAGAAGGATAATCCAGCAACGTCGCCCGAAGGGAGCGCTCCACATCTATTACCTGAGAACGGCCCGTCGCCATAATAGCCATCGGTGACATCAATCACTCTACCCATATGATGTGCTCCAACTGTAATACCACCTCCGGTATGAGCTACTACAATATTCGCTTCATTATACTTCTTTCCACATTCTTTAGCGGCATACCTTGCTACTGCTTTCTGATTTAGAGCATGGAATCTACTGGCCCTTTTCATCATGGGCAGCCCTGTTATTTTTGCGATGGGTTCCATTTCATCCACCACAACCGGATCAACGATATAGGCTTTAATGCCATATTGTTTAGCAATGTGATCAGCAATTATCCCTCCCAAGCTTGAGGCATGCTGGCCCGAGACACCTATTCTGAGGTCTTCGACCACCTTTTCATCAACCAAATATGTTCCACCTTCACAGGGTGCGATACCACCACCTCTGCCCACAACGGCGCTCAAGGTGGAAAGATCAATGTTATTTTCGTTTAATTCGTTCAGAATAACATTATATCGGAAATTAAACTGGTCGGTGATTTTATCAAATTTACCGATTTCTTCAACAGAATGTCTTATTGTATTTTCAAAAACTTTATTATCATTTTCAAATACCGCAATTTTCGTTGAAGTTGAGCCAGGATTTATTGCTAGTAGCTTATACCCTTTGTCCATATGCGTATATCCCTCCTTCTATTAAAAAATGCATTTTAGACAACCCGTTTCAAAAGAGTTACCAATTCAAATTTATCTGCCAAAAGTACGCTTAAAGCGATGGAATTCAATTTTGTTTCATCGTTATCCGACCTTGAAGTAACAATAACAGGCGCTTTTGCTCCGACAATTACGCCTGCGCTCTTCGAATCTGAAAAATAGGTGAT
Organism: Desulfosporosinus nitroreducens; assembly: GCF_023897015.1. Classification (GTDB taxonomy): domain Bacteria; phylum Bacillota; class Desulfitobacteriia; order Desulfitobacteriales; family Desulfitobacteriaceae; genus Desulfosporosinus; species Desulfosporosinus nitroreducens. Next base: position 58,522 of record NZ_JAMHFY010000027.1, read on the forward strand.
TGATTTATAGAATACATTTCCTGCTTCTAGGTTAGGCACTATTAATATGTCCGCGTTTCCGCCTACCGGATTTGTATAACCCTTGTGTGTAGATGCTTCTCTAGATACAGCAATATCTAGCGATATCGGTCCGGCAACAATACAGCCTACGATTTCTCCTCTCTTGTTCATTTCTTCAAGCTCTTTTGCGTCTATGGTCAAAGGCACTTTCGGGTCTACTTTTTCCTTGGCACTTAATACGGCGACCTTAGGCTCAACAATTCCGATTGCATGCGCCACTGTAACCGCATTCTCAATGATCTGCTTCTTGGCGTTAACATCGGGTGCAGGATTCATTGCAGCATCTGAGAATAGGATCAAGCTGTCATAGCCCTTAATCTCTGTCACCCCTACACTGCTCAGAGTGTTACCTGTTCTGAGTCCCACCTCTTTATCCAAGACTGCCTTCAAATATATGCTAGTGTCAACCATACCTTTCATTAGAATTTGAGCCTTCCCTTCTGAAACCAGGCTTACTGCCTTGATACACGAGTCGCTGACATCTTTCACGTCAATAATTTCAAACTCAGAAAGCGGAATAGCATTTTGCCTTGCAATCTCTTCAATTTTCTCCTTGTCCCCTACCAATATGGCGTTTGCTATACCCGCTCTTTTTGCCTGGCTTACAGCAGATAACACTTCCAAGTCCTGCGCAACAGCAACGGCAATTGTCTTGGGTTTCAAATTTTTGGCGTATTCCAGTATCTCACTAATTTTTTTCATATTTAGTTTCCCCCTTAAAAGAACAATTACTGCTCAAATTTCTGCGGATTCTCCTGCTACATTTTCATAGGGAAAGTTCTCTCTATTTTCGTTCTAAGATCATCGCAATCCCTTGACCGCCGCCAATACAGAGGGTGGCAAGTCCACGATGGGCTGATTGTCGCTTCATTTCATGAAGCAAGGTAACTAAAATCCGGGCTCCTGACGCACCGATGGGATGACCTAAAGCTATAGCTCCTCCATTGATATTTGTTTTTTGCAGATCTAACTGAAGTTCTTTGGCTACACTCAGCGTTTGCGAGGCAAAGGCTTCATTGGCTTCTACAACATCCAGATCAGCAATGGTTAAGTGGGCCTTTTCCAACGCTTTAAGAGTGGCAGGAATTGGGCCAGTTCCCATGATAAGCGGATCGACCCCAGCCGAACCCCATGAGGTTATTGTCACTAATGGCTTTAATCCCAGTGATTCAGCCTTTTCTTTCGACATCACCAGCACCGCTGCCGCTCCATCATTAACCCCAGACGCATTTCCAGCCGTTACCGTGCCTTCTTTCTTAAAGGCAGGACGCAATTTTGCCAATGCTTCAGAGGTCGCTCCGAAGCGGGGAAACTCATCTTTATCCACGACGATTGGATCGCCTTTTCGTTGTGGAATGTTCACGGGGACAATTTCTTCATCAAATTTACCGGCTTTGATGGCAGTTTCAGTGCGATTTTGACTGGAAACCGCATAATTATCCTGATCTTCACGTGAGAATTCATACTGTTCTGCAATGTTTTCCGCAGTAATCCCCATATGAATACCATGGAAAGCATCCGTTAAGCCGTCGTGAACCATGGTATCGACTAAAATGTCATTCCCCATACGATATCCACTACGCGCTTTGGGTAAGGCATAAGAAGAAAGAGACATGCTTTCCATTCCACCGGCAACGATGATCTCTGCGTCGCCGGCTATTATGGCTTGTGCTGCACAGACGACCGCTTTCAAGCCAGAACCACAGACTTTGCTCACTGTCCAAGCAGGCACTTCAAGGGGAAGTCCTGCCTTTACGGACGCTTGCCGAGCAGGATTTTGACCTAAAGCTGAAGATAGAACATTCCCCATAATAACTTCATCAACTTGACTCGGTGTGATTCCAGAGCGGTTAATAACCTCTTTGATCACGATGGCTCCCAGTTCAACAGCAGGTATATTTGCCAAGACACCATTAAAAGAACCGATCGGTGTACGAACTGCACTTACAATGACTACTTCAATCACGAATAAGACTCCCTCTCTTAAATAATAAAACTATTTCACAACGAGATGGCTATTTAGAACTATTATTCTTGTCTGATCAGCGAAGCCTCAGTACAGGCTTGCACTTCTTCAAAGGATACGCCCGGTGCCAGCTCCCTAAGTATCAAGCCTTTAGAAGTTACTTCCATGACTCCCATATCCGTGATAATCAGATTAACTTGTTTGGAGGCTGTCAAAGGCAAGGTGCACTTCTTCAAGACTTTTAAACCACCATTTTTAGCAGTATGCTCCATAGCAACAATAACACGGCGCGCACCAACGACGAGATCCATAGCACCACCCATGCCAGGAACGATCTTGCCTGGAATCATCCAGTTTGCCAAATTCCCTTCTTCATCCACTTGAAGAGCACCAAGCACAGTGGCATCCACATGACCACCACGAATAATCGCAAACGACATAGCGCTGTCGAAGCAACAACCACCCGGTAAGATGGTAGCATATTGCCCGCCTGCATTCACCGTATCTGGATCTTCCTTTCCGGTTTCCGGTGCAGGACCGACACCCAGATAGCCATTTTCAGACTGAAGAATTAGTTTTATCCCTTCCGGCAAAGCATTCGCGACCTTAGTGGGAATTCCGATTCCTAAATTAACAACATCACCCGATTTAAACTCTTGAGCCACTCGGTTTACAAGCCACTCCATCCTTGCTTCCTTATCCAACATCTGACACCTCCCGAGGCTGCTTCTGAACTAAATAATCTATAAAAATACCCGGAGTCATGACTTCATCAGGGTCGATCTCCCCAACTTCAACGATTTGATCCACCTGAGCAATCACAAAATCAACAGCCATAGCCATTATGGGATTAAAATTTCGAGCAGCACGATGATAAACGAGGTTACCAGCCTTATCTGCTTTATAGGCTTTTAATAAAGCTACATTAGCGCCTAGAGGGAGCTCAAGAAGGTATTCGGTTCCATTGGCTACAAACTTCTGCTTCCCTTCTTCCACGATCGTGCCAATCCCAGTTGGTGTTAAAATTCCACCTAGACCTGCACCTGCCGCTCGAATCTGCTCGACTAACGTTCCTTGAGGCACCAGCTTTACTTCAAGTTCACCTTCGGTCATCTGTCTTCCGGTTTCTTTATTTGTTCCAATGTGGGTTGCTATAAGCTTACTGACGCATCGCTTTACAATAAGTTGGGACATCGCGTCCCCAAGAATACCGGTATCATTAGCGATGAGGGTCAACTCTTTAATTCCCTTCTGGCTAACTGCGTCCAGAAGTTGGTCTGGGGCTCCACACCCTATAAAACCTCCAACCATGATGGTCATGCCATTCTGAACCTTGCTGATTGCTTCTTCTAGACTTACTACTTGAACCATTTATAATTGCCTCCCTTGTAAGAAACTTGGCTTTCTATATTTCATGTTTGAATTCAGCAGCTCGCAGCCCTTTGATAAAGCTAGGATGGGCGATAACACAGGATAGCTAAAGTACTATCCTGCGTTAATATTTATTATTTAGACAGGGCCAGTAATTCCCTGGCTTCTGCAGGAGTAGCAGGTTGAAGGTCTAATTCGGTCATGATTCTGACCATCTTTGTTACTAATTCACCATTGTTCTTAGCCAAGACTCCTTTCCCTAAATATAAATTATCTTCCATACCTACCCGAACGTGTCCACCCAAAATAAGAGCCATCGTCGCTGCAGGGAATTCGGCTTTGCCTGCCCCGATTACAGACCAGTTATATTTGCCGGTACCAAAGAGTCGTTCTGCTGTCGTATGCATGTTCATGATGTCGTAAGGAGTGGAACTGATGCCACCTAAAATACCGGTTACAAACTGCATGGTAATGGGAGGTTTGATAATCCCTTTCTGAAGTAGATAAGCAATGCTGTATAGGTGACCCATGTCATAGACTTCGAGTTCAGGCTTGGTTCCGTTTTCAGTCATAATTCTGGTCATGGTTTCCATGGCTGTAAAGGTGTTTTCGAAAACAAAGCTCTTAGTCATATTAAGCATGGCAGACTCCCAGGGGAACTTGAACTCCTTAACCTTGTCTAAGACAGGGAAAAGACCCCAGTTGATAGAACCGGCATTCATGGACGCCAGTTCAGGCTTGAATTCAGGAACGACAGCGACACGTTGCTCTACGGACATGCCTGCACCGCCGCCAGTGGTAAGACAGATGATTACTTCTTTATTTTTAGCCCTAATTTTGCCTACAATCTCGCGATACAGTTCTAAATCGGGAGAAGGTTGTCCTGTTTCAGGATTACGGGCATGGATATGGACAATGGCTGCCCCTGCATTTGCAGCATCAAGAGCGTTTTGAGCTATTTGATCTGGGGTGATCGGCAGATAAGGTGACTGACTGGGTACATGAATAGATCCGGTAATTGCACAACTTATGATTCGTTTTGTTGAAGATACGGCCATTTTTAGTTCCTCCTTGTTATCCTTTGGATATTTTTTAATTTAGGCTTCTGGAATTTAGTGTAGTTCCAACATATCGAGGTTCTCAAAACGCTTCCTGTTAAGACATAGATCACTATAATACATACTCCTAGTGCAACGCCGACCCCGTAAAGAGCACCCATCTTCCCTTTCAGCAAAAAACTTGTTCACTAACACCACCTCCTTGTTTTCCTATTTGAATATCTAAGCAACAAACGTGCCAAAGAAAAGAAGCATGATTAAACGTCTAATCATGCTTCTTCTGGGCTTTTAGAAAACTTACTTAATTAAAAAAACTGTCTGATCACCCAACAAATGTCTGGATTACCCAACAGTTTCATAGCAGAAAGATAGTGAAGTTTTACTTTATTTTGATATCGTATTTTTTCAGTTTTTCGTAAAGTACACTCCTATTAATTCTTAATAATTTAGCGGCCATGCTAATAGAATTAGTCTGGTCAAGCACCCTAATTATGGTTTCTTTTTCAGCATTGACCCTTGCCGTTTCAAGACAAACCTCA
>NZ_JAMHFY010000028.1 GCF_023897015.1 Desulfosporosinus nitroreducens
ATACCATTGTGTATTTTTAGAAGAAATCGATTGCACAATTATTGAAGTTGAAGTTAGCTCTCTAAGAGCATATTATTCACTGGTGTAAAGCTATATTAAAAAATTCTCAAAGTGATAAATAATTAAAGGATTTTATCATTTTGAAACGAAATAATAAATAACAAATTAATCAATTAGTGAGGCAAAAGGAAGATAGTTGTCATATTAACCGACTTTATGAGAAATAATAGTATTGATGGGGGTAGCTTAATGGTTGAACTTATGGCCGTTAAAGATTATGCACAACAAATTGCTGAAGCAATTGCCACTGTTGTGAAAATCGATGTTGAGGTAGCGGATCATAATCTGATGCGTATTGCTGGAACAGGCAGGTATCACAAAGGGGTCGGTCAATCCATGGATCGGCAAGGGTATATATACCAGGAAGTTTTGAGGACCGGTCATCAATTCGTTATAGAAACGCCTGGCAATCATCCCCTATGCGCCCCATGTAAAGCCCGGGGGAATTGTTCTGAGAAATACGAAGTTGTTTCTCCAATCAATGTGGATGATAAGGCAGTGGGAGCGATCGGTCTCATTTGCTTTAATGAAACCCAAGCTAAACTCATTCAAGAAAACCAACAATCATATCTGATTTTCTTAACCAAGATGGCGGAAACTATTGCCCTAAAGATGAAAGAACAAGAGTTTTTGGCGGGTCTGGTTTCAGCCAATCACTATCTTAATTCGATTATCGATTGCTTAGAAGAAGGGCTCATAACGGTCGATCTCGAGGGAAATGTCCTTCACTATAATCAAGCGGCTAAGCGCTTGTTCAGTGCTAATTTGCTGACCCCGAGAAGTCATCTGAAGAGCTTGTTCATACCGCAAATCGTCGCGGATATTCTCAGAGCGGGGACTAATGTGAATGAAGTCGTTGAGCGGGAAGTGCATTTGGAAACTAAGAAAAATCGGGTTCAAATGATTTTGCGAGCGTTGCCCATTGATGGTGAAGAGGGAGTCAAGAGCATTGGCGTGACCTTGCGCCCATTTGATGAAATTGGACGAATCGTCCATCGACTTTCCTTACAAGATGCAGGGTACACCATTGATGATATTTTAGGTGTCAGTGATACAGTTTGCCAGATTCGTGAACGAGCCAAGGTTGTTGCCGCAAGTAAGTCGACAGTCTTGATCCGTGGGGAAAGTGGAACGGGGAAAGAAATGTTGGCTCGCTCAATTCACAATCTCAGTTCCAGACAACAAGGTATGTTTATGGCAATTAACTGTACGGCGATTCCCGAAACGTTACTGGAAAGTGAACTCTTCGGCTATGAAGAAGGTGCTTTTACCGGAGCGCGCAAAGGGGGCAAAATTGGAAAGTTTGAATTAGCCAATAAAGGAACGCTCTTTCTCGACGAGATAGGAGACATGCCCTTGTTTCTGCAGGCCAAAATTCTTCGGGTGCTGCAGGAGCGCCAAATAGAACGGATTGGTGGAATAGCTCCGATTCCTGTCGATGTCCGAGTTATCGCGGCAACTCATCGAAACCTTGAGGAAATGATGGCTAAGGGAGAATTTCGTGAAGATCTTTATTATCGGATTAATGTGATTCCTATAGATATAAAACCCTTGCGGGATCGCAAAGAGGATTTGCAGATTTTGTCTGAACACTTTATTAAAGGGTTTAATCAACAGCTTAATAAAGAGGTTCGATTTATATCGGATGGATTCCGTCAAAGGCTATTTGATTATGGGTGGCCTGGCAATGTTCGTGAATTGCAAAACATTATGGAGTATGCCATGAATTTAGCCAAAGATGCAACCTTAACTGAGGAGCATTTATCTCCGAGATTGAAAAAGATCGAAAGTCAGGCTGAATCAAATGAGTTTAACCTTGAAAAGGTTGAACGTGAGACTATCATGCGTTGTTATCAGGCGTTTGGAACAGGTGTGCAGGGTAAAGAAAGAGCTGCAAAGGCTTTGGGAATCGGAATAGCAACCCTTTATCGCAAACTTGCTCGTTACAATATTGAGTGATTTTGAAAAGAGAATTTGAAGCTTTGGTCTAATGAAAGATAGATCGAACTAATAGGTGTTATCATAATGATTAGCACCTATTAGTTTGATAATTTTATTATCATTATGATAACGAGAGGTTACTAGAGGTTGAGGCTGTTATCCAACTTTCGGTCTATCAATGTGATAAATATATTTACTTAACTTAAATGTAAACTCGGGGAGTTAACTCATTTTTCGACACATGAGCCTGTTGGCATGAATTTTGCACGGTTACATATGCTAGAACCGTTAAAAGGTCAATAATTGTTAGGGACGGGAGGAAACAAAATGGCTTATACAGTTGTAGGGAAAAGCGTTACAAGAGTCGATGCTGTAGCCAAGGTGACAGGCAAGGCCAAATATACGGATGATTTTTCTGAACGGGATATGTTGGTTGGGAAAATCCTGCATAGTCCCTATGCGCATGCGATTGTAAAATCAATCGATGTAAGCAAAGCGAAGGCCTTGCCCGGTGTTGAGGCTGTTCTAACGTATAAAGATCTTCCTGAAATTCGATACGCTACAGCCATGCCGGGTGTGATTGAGGCTATTGCAACGGACGAAGTTGATGTTGCAGAACTAAAATATGGCACCGCTGGGCATCCTTTTTCTCTGGATGAAAGTCATCGTGACAAAGAAGATCGCTATATCTTGACTCAGAAGGCTCGATTCGTAGGAGACAATATAGCAGCTGTGGTTGCGACGGATGCTTTGATCGCCTCAAAGGCGTTAAAGTTAATTGAGGTTGAATATGAAGTGTTGGAAGCCTTGACCAGCACTGACGCTGCCCTTAAAGAAGGCGCTCCGTTGATCCATGATGACTGTGAAAGAAACATTCTGGCATCGGGCGGATACGCCATAGGGAATCTTGAAGAAGCCCTAAAAGAATCGGATCATGTTATCGAAGGCGAGTACGAAACAAGTATTGTCCAACATTGCCATATGGAAAATCAAGTATCTCATGCCTATGTTGATTCGGATCGAAGAATCGTTATCATGACCTCGACTCAGATTCCACATATTGTACGCAGGATTGTTGCCCAATCCCTAGGTATTTCCTGGGGCAGGGTGCGAGTAATAAAGCCTTATGTTGGGGGCGGGTTTGGAAATAAACAGGATGTCTGTATTGAGCCATTGAATGTTGCGATGAGTTTGGCTGTGGGTGGACGACCTGTAAAGCTGGAACTTTCTCGTGAAGAGGCGATGATTGATACCCGTACTCGTCATGCGTTTAAGTTTAAGATCAAGACTGGAATTAACAATGATGGCAAGATCAACGGAATTCATATAACGGCTGTTTCAAATACCGGGGCCTACGCTTCCCACGGCCATTCAATAGCCAGCAGCGGCGGGGGCAAATTCCGCTATCTATATCCAACTAAAGCTTTGAAATATGACCCTATAACAGTCTACACAAATTTGCCGGTTGCCGGAGCAATGCGTGGATATGGGACGCCTCAGATATTCTTTGCCTTTGAATCTCATATTGAAGACATAGCCAAAAAGCTTAAGATGGATCCCATCGAGATTCGAAAGAAAAACCTGGTTGAAGTCGGGCACGTAGACCTATTGAGTAAAAATAAGATTATGAGCTGCAGTATCCGGGAATGTATTGATAAGGGCAGAGAATTAATTAAATGGGATGCCAAAAAGGCTTTATATAAGGAGCAGACCGGAGACAAACGTCGGGGGTTGGGCATGGCTTGCTTCAGCTATGCTTCAGGGACTTACCCGGTGGCCTTAGAACTTGCGGGAGCCCGTATTGTTATGAATCAAGATGGCTCAGTTCAACTGCAACTCGGAGCAACAGAAATTGGTCAAGGAAGTGACACGGTCTTTGCTCAAATGGTGGCTGAGGTTCTGGGGATTCCCATGTATATGGTGCATGTGATAAGCACCCAAGATACGGACATTACCCCCTTTGATACGGGGTCTTATGCTTCAAGACAAACCTATGTATCAGGGATGGCGGTAGAAAAGGCAGCTCTGGAAGTTAAAGAGAAAGTTCTTGCTTTCGCAAACAGAATGACGGATATTCCTGCTCATCTCTTAGATATCAAGGATCAATTTGTGGTCTTTAAAGACTCGGGGGAACAAGTCATAGCGTTAGAAGTTGTTGCGATGCAATCCTATTATGACAGAGTTAATGCCCAACCAATTACGAGTGATGTCTCGAATAATGCACGAATTAATGCGATTCCTTATGGGGTAACCTTTGCAGAGGTGGAAGTAGACATCAAGACTGGAAAAATTAAGATTCTGGAAATCTTCAATGTTCATGATTCGGGTAAGATTGTCAATCCGCTTTTGGCCGAGGGACAAGTTCACGGCGGGGTCAGTATGGCCATAGGTTATGCTCTCTCTGAGCAGTTGCTCTTTGATGAGAAGACGGGTAAACCTCTTAATAATAACTTATTGGACTATAAGCTTCCTACAATCATGGATACCCCGGAGATTGGTGCAGCCTTCGTTGAAAAAGAGGATCCAACCGGACCCTTTGGCGTAAAATCACTGGGAGAACCTCCAATAGTTTCGCCTGCACCTGCTATACGCAACGCAGTGTTCGACGCAACGGATGTGGCTTTTAATCGGATACCGATGAATCCGCAACGCGTTTTTGAAAAGTTTAAAGAAACGGGATTAATCTAGTAAGGCGGTGATGAGATGTACGATATTAAAGGATACTACGATGCTGAAACTGTAAGCGAAGCAACAGCGTTGCTTGCGGATAACCCAAATATGAAACTTATTGCAGGCGGGACAGATGTGCTTATCAAAATGCACGGGGGGCAACTTGAAGATGCCGAGCTCCTGAGTCTGCGTAAGATTAAATCCTTGGAGAGTATTAGCGTAGCGGAAGACGGGACGATTGTTATTGGTGCGATGGCTACCTTCTCGATGATTTTTCACAATCCCATGCTGAAGGATTTGATTCCAATTTTAACGGAAGCGGCCATCTCTATGGGCGGTCCGCAAATTAGAAATATTGCGACCATTGGCGGAAACGTTTGCAATGGAGCTACGTCGGCAGACAGTGCATCATCCTTGTTTGCGCTTAATGCCCACTTGAAGTTACAGGATAAGAATGGGGAGCGGGTGGTTCCGATTCGTGAATTCTATCTGGGACCCGGCAAGGTTGCACTGAACCCAGGGGAAATTCTTACCGAGATTCTTATTGCACCGGAAGATTACAAAGGATTTGGCGGGCAATACATTAAGTTTGCTATGCGTGAAGCGATGGATATTGCCACGCTCGGGGTGGCGGTTGTTTGTAAAGTGCAAAGCGGAAACTTCGATGAGGTTAGAATTGGGCTTGGGGTTGCAGGTCCGACTCCATTAAGGTGTCTTGAGGCGGAGGAGTATGCCAAGGGCAAGAAGATTACATCGGAAACCCTAGCGGAGATTGGAAAGCTGGCAGTTAAATCTGCCAAGGCGCGAACCTCTTGGCGGGCATCTAAAGAATACAGGGAACATCTGGTGGAAGAGCTCACTCAAAGAGCTCTGAAAATAGCCGTTGTCAACGCAGGAGGTGCGGAAGTTGTTTAAACGAATTGCCTTTACGGTCAATGGAAAAGCTTATAATTTCGAGGTGGATGTACGCGAATCGTTGCTGGATGTCTTAAGAAGTCATTTGGGTTTTACGGGTGCTAAGCAAGGGTGCGGGGTAGGAGAATGCGGTGCTTGCAGTGTGCTCATTGACGGTGTTCCTTACGATACCTGCATTTACCTGGCGGTTTGGGCGGATGGCAAAGACATTAAAACCATTGAGGGTGTAGCTGAGAAAAACGGAGAGCTTTCTGATGTTCAGAAAGCCTTCGTCGAGGAGGGTGCTGTACAGTGTGGATTCTGTACCCCTGGCCTCGTCTTGACCACTACGGCCTTGAAGGAGAGCGGAAAAGATTACACCCGAGAAGAGTTGAAACGAGAACTTTCGGGGCATCTATGCCGTTGTACCGGGTATCAGAGCATTTTGAAAGCTGCTGAAAAGTCTTTAGAAGGACATGTTTGCACATGTGTTGACAGCCCTCATTACAAGGGAAAATAGCTGGAACATGCTTCAGGAGAAGCCGCCCAACCCAAGGATTTATTTTCAATCACTGCAGGTGCGGCGGCAGCGGCATGTAAGGCTACGCTGATAAACACCCCCAAAAGCATGCTCAAGAATTCATAGACCCAAAAGGAAGGCAGCTTCGCCCACAGGAGTGAACACATCGCATGGAGAGGCGGTAAGGCCCACAAAGCTTTCGCGGGAAGTGCAGCCACGGGTTCACTTCAGGTATTACCCGGAGGTTTGGCGAAGCTCCTGCGAAAGCGCGTGGGCGAGCCTTGGAGTGCTGTGTGAACGGAAGTGGGCGAAGCTGCCCGACCCAAGCGACCCAAGTGAAGAATCTCTATATAAACATAAGAATTGAGGAATGATAGATAATGATGAGTGACAAAATGATCCCGATTCCCTTCAATAAACTAGTCAATTGGATGCTTGAAGAATATAAACGAACTCAAACCATTTTTGGAGTTTCTGAGGTCAAATTTTTCCGAAAAAGCAATGATCAACAAATTGGGCTTTTTGGCGAAACTATGGATACTCCGGTTGGTCCGGCTGCCGGTCCCCATACACAGCTTGCTCAAAATATTATTGCTTCCTATTTAAGTGGAAGTCGTTTCTTTGAGTTAAAATCTGTTCAAATCATGGATGAGTTAGAGATTCCTAAGCCTTGTATCTTGGCGGAAGATGAGTGCTATAACACAGAGTGGTCTACCGAGCTTCCGATAATGGGCGCCTTTGACGAGTATGTTAAAGCATGGTTTGCGCTCCATGTGTTGCAAAAAGAGCTGTTTAACCAAAGTGACCGACGTTTTATGTTCAATATGAGTGTGGGGTATGACCTCAAAGGAATTCAATCTCCTAAAGTCGATCAATTTATTGAGGGGCTTAAGGATGCATCAGGAACTGAGATTTATAAGGAGTGTCTAGCTTCTTTACTTGAGAATGTTGACCAGTTTAAGAAGGTCGATCGTGCCTTTATTGAACAGATTTCACCGAATATTTGTACTTCCATCACCTTGTCGACCATGCATGGCTGTCCGCCGGCAGAGATTGAAGCCATTATTAAATACCTGCTTAGTGAAAAGAAACTGCACACCTTTGTCAAGATGAATCCGACGCTTTTAGGGTATGGGTATGTGCGGAACACTTTCGATAAAATGGGCTACAAGTATATTCAGCTCAAGGAAGAATCCTTTACTCATGACCTGCAGTTTAAGGATGGAGTTGAGATGTTAAAACGCCTCAAGGTTTTTGCTAAAGAGCAGCAAAAAGACTTTGGGGTCAAGATGTCCAACACGTTACCGGTAAAGATTGGTAGATCGGAACTGCCGGGCGAAGAAATGTACATGTCCGGTCGAGCGCTTTATCCCTTGACGATTAATCTAGCCTATAAGTTGGCCTCTGAGTTTGAGGGGGATCTCAAAATCTCCTATTCGGGTGGGGCGGATGCCTTCAATATTGATCGCATCTTCGAGACGGGAATCCAGCCCATCACTGTGGCTACCACCTTGTTAAAACCCGGAGCCTATATGCGCTTTAAACAAATGGCGGACATTTTAGATCCTCTCATGAATAATAAGGAGTCCGGCAAACTGGATATGGAGAAATTAAAAGCCCTTGCTGAAAGTTCCTTAAGCGATGCCAATCATCTCAAAGAAAAGAGAGATCTGGTCAATCGAAAAACAGAGCTTAAGCTCCCGGTTCTCGATTGCTTCATTGCCCCTTGTATGGTTGGATGTCCTATTGAACAGGATGTTCCGGAATATCTGCGTTTGGTAGGAGAAGGCCGCTACGAGGAAGCGTTTGATGTCATTGTATCTAAAAACCCATTCCCTTTCATCACAGGTACGATTTGTACTCATAACTGTATGACTAAATGTACTCGTTTAGACTATGATGAATCCGTGCATATCCGCGGGCAGAAATTAGTGGCTGCCGAAAAGGGCTATGATGCCTATATGCAGAAGTTCCCTGCGCTTAAACCGGAGTCATCTGCCAAAGTCGCCGTGATTGGAGCGGGTCCATCCGGACTGGCTGCAGCCTATTTCCTTGCCAAAGGAGGCATGGAGGTTACGGTATTTGATAAGCGGGAGAAAGCTGGCGGTACAGTCGAATATGTAATTCCGGATTTCAGAATTTCGAGAGAAGCGATCGCTAAAGATATTAAGCTCATCGAAAGAATGGGTGTTAAGTTTGAATTTGGCATTGACTCAAATGTTTCAGTGGCTGAATACAAAGCAAAAGGATTCCAGTACGTTTATCTGGCCATTGGTGCAGGTAAGACCAACGATCTGGACATCAACGGGGATAAAGAGCGGGTTATGGGAGCAATTCCATTCCTGGAAGCCTTTAATGCCAATAAAGATGCCCTGAAACTCGGTAAGAACGTTGCGGTAGTTGGCGGCGGGAATTCCGCGATGGATGCTGCTCGGGCTGCCCTAAGAGTCAAGGGTGTAGAAAATGTCTATATCGTCTATCGCAGAACCAAAGACTACATGCCTGCAGACCATGAAGAATTGATCTATGCTGAGGAAGATGGGGTAATCTTTAAGGAACTGCTAGCTCCGCTATCTTTGACTAAAGGGGTCTTGAAATGCCAGCAGATGGCACTGGGTCAGCCGGATGCATCTGGGCGAAGGAGACCTATGGCGGTTGAGGGTGCCTTTGAAGAATTGTTGATTGATACCGTTTTGTCTGCTATTGGGGAATTAATCGATTATGATCTGTTAAAGAGCAATGGAATTGAAGTTGGGGAGAAAGGGAAGATTCTCGTCAATGAGGAAACACTGGAAACTAGCGTAGAAAATGTCTTCATCGGCGGGGATGCCCTTGTTGGACCTTGGACTGTAGTTGGAGCTGCTAAGCATGGCACGATGGCGGCTAAAGCTATTCTGAAAAAAGAAGGGCTGGAATTCAAACAAGAGTTCACGTCTAAAATCTCCTTTAATAATGAAAAGCAGTTGTTAGAAATTGCCGAAAAGAAAGCTGTTATGAAACCTGTTGCCGATCACAAACTGGAATCGGACAGATGTTTAGAGTGTAATAAAGTGTGTAATATCTGTGCCGAGGTTTGCCCGAACCGTGCCAACCTTATGATCCCGGTCAATGGCAAGGGGTTAACCAATATGAGTCAGATCCTGCACGTCGACGGAATGTGTAATGTCTGCGGAAACTGTGGAACCTTCTGCCCGTATTCCAGCGAACCGTATAAAGTCAAATTGACTCTTTTCTGGACTGAAAAGGATTTCATGGACAGTCCTAATATCGGCTTCTATTTCTTAGGTGACGGCTCTGAGGGAGAATTTATGCTGCGCCTTGATGACAAAATATCCAAGGTGAAGTTTGATGAATCCGGCAATACGGATGTACCGATCGATGATAAGGTTGCGGCCTTTATCTGGACCGTTTACAAAGACTACGAATATCTGTATAAAGTTTTGAACTAATGCACATATTGAGAGAGGTCGAACTTTCGCGAGTCGACCTCTCTCGGGATTAAAACCATGATGGTTTTTAGCGATTTTATTTTCCGATAGTGGAATTCTTTTGGTGATCTAAAAAAGTAATTCTTCTATTGAAAAATCTTATCATTAAGGTATGAATCTTATCATAATGATAAGACCTACATATTCGACTCTGTGCCCCGTATGGAGACGTTTTTCGAAGGCGAAGACTTGAAAACCCTGAATTAAATTTATCTTTTTGATAAAGGTAAATAGGGGCTAAAGTAGGAAAAGGTCGTTTCTTAGGCAACTTCAGTTTAATTAATCGAGTTGGCACGAATATTGCTACAGAAACAAAGGTATAGGCGCAACAATGCTCCTTGCAAAGGACCCTTGACCCAAAATTTAATACTTTGCCGGCGATCTTGTTAAACAAAACGGGTATCTGAGATTCCTAAGAGGTCAAAGCGAAGTAGACCCCTTGAATTAGTTGCGGGACTTACTCAAGGATATCGATTATAAGGAGGTGACAGCTGGTTTAATTAATCTCACCGCACTTAAAATAAGGAGGAAAGTTAATAATGGCAAATACCAACAATGGAGTGGCACCAGTTGACGAAATGCTACCTGCCGGAAAACTTTTTTTGTATGGATTACAGCACGTACTTGCTATGTACGCTGGAGCGGTTGCAGTTCCTTTGATTATTGCAGGAGCGGCAAAGTTAACCCCTGAACAAACTGCCTTTTTAATTAACGCAGACTTATTCACTTGTGGAATTGCTACCCTGCTCCAGACCCTGGGGATCTGGAAAATTGGAATCAAAATTCCGGTTATTCAAGGGGTTACTTTCGCTGCTGTAACGCCCATGGTCATCATGGCTCAGACGGGCGGCATGACCATGATTTTTGGTTCAGTTATTGTGGCAGGGCTATTTACGTTTTTAGCGGCACCTTTCTTTAGTAAACTGATCCGCTTTTTTCCGCCGATTGTTACAGGGACTATTATTACCATTATCGGGATCTCTCTCTTGCCAGTTGGTATAAACTGGGCTGCGGGTGGAATCGGAAATAAGAATTTCGGCTCGTTAACGTTTATCTTCGTGGCAACCGTTGTACTTGTAAGCATTCTCTTGATCAATAAACTGTTTACAGGTTTTCTCTCCCACATTGCAGTATTGCTTGGTTTAATTATCGGTCTTATAGTAGCCATCCCCTTCGGACTTGTAAGCTTTGCGGGTGTGGCTGACGCTCCTTGGATAGGCATTACAACACCTTTCTACTTCGGTTTCCCAATATTTGATATTGGTGCGATCATCTCCATGATTTTGGTCATGTTAGTTGTTATGGTAGAGTCGACCGGAGACTTTCTGGCTATTGGTGAGATGGTCGGCAAAAAGATCGGTCAAGATGAACTTACTGCAGGTTTGCGTGCAGATGGCTTAGCTACTGCACTTGGTGGTGTCTTCAATGCCTTCCCTTACACTGCATTTGCCCAGAACGTTGGCTTAGTCGGTTTAACTGGTGTTAAGAGTCGTTTCGTCGTCGCTACCTCCGGTTTAATATTGGTTGTCTTAGGATTATTCCCTAAGATGGCTACAATTATTGCCTCCTTGCCTAACGCAGTACTTGGTGGTGCAGGGATTGCCATGTTCGGAATTGTGGCGGCAAGTGGGATTAAGACTCTTGCTAAGGTTGACTTCGAACGTAACCATACTAATATTTTCATTGTTGCTATCAGTATCGGAATTGGTGTTATCCCTGTAATGGTTCCGAACTTCTTTCAAAATTTCCCCTCTTGGAGTCAGACCATTATGCATAGTGGAATCACATTAGGTTCAATCACAGCTATAATTCTCAATGCTTTCTTCAACGGAAGCAAAGGGGCAGGAGACTTAGACGAACTCAAAGCAAACGCTGGAATTCGTGAGTAAGAAATATTAGGGTGAGAGAGCTTTCTCTCTCACCTTTCCTGATTTCAAACAAATGCAACACACATCGAAGGGGTTTTAGAAAATGACAGTCGATTTATCCGTTGTTTATTGCGGAATAAAACATGAAAGCCCCTTTATCTTAGCGCCGTCTCCGGCCACAGACCATTTGCATCTTTTAATTCAAGGGTTTGAAGCTGGTTGGGCAGGGGCGGTCTTAAAGACTGTTGCGGTTGATTCTAGAATAGTAAGTCGAGTTTTCCCCATGGTCACCCGAATAGAACAAGAAAATGCCTTTATCGGTCTTCAAAATATAGATCTTGTCTCAGAACATTCTGTTGAAATTGTTGAACAAAATGTGAGGGCTCTTAAAAAAAGGTTTCCAAATAAAGTGGTCGTTCCCAGTATCATGGCCTTTACTAAGGAAGATTGGCAATCGCTAACTAAACGTTTTGTTCAAGCAGGTGCAGATATTATTGAATGCAGCATTTGGCATCCACATGGTACTGAATGGACTTTATGTACTAAAGTACAAGAGCCTGTCGGAACGGAACAAATTGCTTCTTGGGTTAAAGAAGCGGCCGGAGATGTTCCTGTTGTCATCAAGCTCTCGGCACTGGATTCCGATATAATGGCCACTGCTGAAGCGGTTGAACGCAGTGGTGCCAACGGAGTCAGTGCCATAAATACAATAAAAAGCATTACCGGCGTGGATTTGGATACTTTAATTCCTTATCCTAATATTGCAGGGCTTTCAACGTATGGAGGACTTTCTGGACCCGCTTTGAAGCCGATTTCTTTGCGCTGTACAGCTGAAATTGCCCAAAGGGTTAAGTTGGATATTGCATCTAGCGGCGGAATTGCTACTTGGAAAGATTGTGCTGAATTTCTTCTTCTTGGCGCAAGCACCTTGCAATTGTGTACCTCTGTTTTGAGGTTTGGTTTAGGGATCATTGATGAACTGAAGCCGGGGTTAGAAGGTTGGATGAAGGAAAAGGGTTTCCAGAGTCTGACGGATGTAATTGGTAAGTCACTGCCGTATTTGGTAGATCATTCTAGACTTCCGAGAGGCATTCAAGTAGTTTCGCATATTCAGAAAGAAGACTGTAATGGTTGCGGAGCTTGCTGCATTGCGTGCGAATCAGGTGGGCATGGAGCAATAAGCTTGGTCGATGGACTGCCTCAAGTTGAAGTTAATAAGTGCATAGGGTGCGGTATTTGTCGCTCTATGTGTTTATCAAAAGCGATAACTTTAATCCGACCCAATGGTAAACAAAGCACATCGTTGTGAAATAATACGATGCCATGTTGTCGGATGTTTTCATATTAGAGTCAGACCCTTGTGCCTATGGCTTGGCGGAATGACTAATTCGTGCGAAGACAGTGTCTTCGGGCGGTAGCCAAGTTTTTAAATAGGTTTTTAGTTAATTAAACACCTAAATATAGAGAGGATGATGATTTAATGATTTTGATCGCTAATGGTACGGTTTTAACCATGGGCAAAAGTAATCAAGTGATTCAAGATGGCGGTGTTCTGATCCAAGACAGTAAGATTATTGAGGTTGGGTCAACTCAAGATTTACAAAAGCGGTTCCCTGATGCAGAATTTATCGATGCTCGCGGAAAACTTATTATGCCTGGAATGATCAATACGCATATGCATCTCTATAGTACATTTGCCCGCGGAATGGACTCTAAAAGCAAACCTCCTAAAACCTTTGGAGATATTTTAGAGGGACTTTGGTGGAAACTTGATAAACTGTTAACTTTGGATGACGTTTATTACAGTGGACTGACTCCTTTGATTGAGTGCATCAAGACAGGGACAACCACAATTGTTGACCATCATGCCAGTCCTATGGCTATTACAGGCAGTTTATCCACATTAGCAAAAGCTGCTAAAGAAATGGGAGTGCGTGCTGCTTTTTGTTACGAAGTCTCGGACCGAGATGGAGATGCGATTGCACAAGAGGGAATTAAAGAGAATGTCGACTTTATTGCCGAGTGTCAGGCTCAGCCAGATCCCATGGTCGCTGGAATGTTCGGGCTCCATGCTTCTCTGACCTTATCCGATCAGACGTTGACAAAGTGCAGCGAGGAAGCTAAACGCTTGGGAGCAGGATTTCACGTTCATGTTGCAGAAGGAAAAGAAGATTTAGAAGACAGTCTCTCCAAATATGGGATGAGGGTGGTTGAACGGCTGGAGAAATTCGGAGTTCTGGGACCAAAAACCATTGCTGTCCACTGTGTACATATTGATGATCATGAGATCGATCTGCTAAAAGCTTCAAAGACCCAAGTTGTGCATAATCCGGAATCAAATATGGGGAATGCCGTGGGAGTAACTCCAGTTCTAAAAATGCTCAGTGAAGGGGTTAAGGTAGGACTTGGGACCGATGGCTATACGTGTGACATGTTTGAGAGCGGAAAAGTGGCAAATATCCTTCATAAACATGCCATGGCTAATCCGAGTGTAGCTTGGGGTGAGGTGCCGCAAATGCTTTATGGCAATAACCCTGAGATTGCCTCAGACTTGTTTGGCGGGAAATTTGGCGAATTGACCGAAGGTGCATGGGCGGATGTCATTGTTGTTGATTATGTACCGCCGACTCCCATAGGGTCCAACAATTGGAGCGGACATCTCCTCTTCGGAGTTTCAGGACGGTCTGTTGAAACAACAGTCATTAATGGGCGCGTGCGTATGCTCGACAGAAAGCTCATAGACATTGATGAAGTAGCTATCGGTGCTCGTTCAAGGGAGTTGTCTCAGAAACTTTGGAATAGAATTTGAGGTGATCTTGATGAAGAATGTATTAGGACTGCGCTGTATTGATTGTGGAAAGCAAGTTCCTGCTGAGGCGGGTACGTATACTTGTCCATCCTGCGGCAAAAAAGGCGGCATTATGGATGTAGAATACGACTACAAAGAAATTAATCGACTGACTTCTCGTGAGCAACTAACCCAGTCTAAAGACTATTCAATTTTCCGCTACCTGCCTTTTCTGCCCATTGGTCCAGACTCTGCACGCCCTCATCTGAGAGTGGGTTGGAGCCCTCTTTACAAACCTCAGGGTTTAGGGAAAAGTTTAGGTATGAGTAACCTGTATGTTAAAGACGACGGTCAGAATCCGACAGCTTCGCTGAAAGACCGAGCCTCGATTATTGCTGTCATTAAAGCAGTGGAAGAAAAGGCGCCCACGGTCGCCGCTTCTTCTACTGGTAATGCGGCCTCATCTTTGGCAGGCAGCGCCGCTGCCATGGGTATTAAATCTGTTATTTTTGTTCCGAGCCGTGCACCGCAAGGGAAGATTGCCCAATTGCTAATCTTTGGAGCTACAGTGATTAGTGTCCAAGGGTCTTACGAAGATACCTTCAGACTTTCAGCAGAGGCGATTGAACGTTTTGGTTGGTATAATCGTAATGCAGCTATCAACCCCTACCTGGTTGAAGGGAAGAAGACGGTTGCTTTGGAGATCGCCGAGCAATTGAACTGGGAAGTACCGGATTGGGTGATCCTTTCTGTTGGGGATGGTTGCACCATAGCCGGGGTTTGGAAAGGCTTTAAGGACCTCTATAATGCCGGGTGGATCGATCGCTTGCCTAAAATTGCCGGGGTTCAGTCTACAGGATGTTGCCCGCTCGTCGATGCCTTCTTGGAAGATCGCCCTTGGACTCCCAAGGAAGAGAACACGATTGCTGACAGTATTGCAGTTGGAGTGCCGCGCAATCCGGATAAGGCCTTAAACGCTGTTCGTGAATCGGGTGGTACGATGGTCGCAGTATCCGACGAGGCTATCTTGGATGCGATGCGTGAACTGGGCAGAACAAGTGGTATCTTCGGAGAGCCTGCCGGTGTGACTGGAACTGCAGGACTTAAGGTCCTAGTGGAAAAAGGAGTTATAGGAGCCGACGAAAAAGTAGTTTCTATTGTCACAGGTAATGGATTGAAGGATGTACAAAACGCGATTAAAGCAGTGGGTGAGCCCATCAAAGTTGAGCCTTCCCTGAAGGAACTCTTGGTGAAGTTGGAAGGGAAAGTCTAAGTCGAGGCGAGATGTACGAGCACGAGGCAAGATACACAGACAAATAATGATTCGAACATTTCACAATCGGACTTCGAGCCTCGTGCCTCGAACTTCGAAAATAAGGAGGTCAAATATGAGAAGCTTGATCAATTTAACCATTAATGAAGAGCAACTTAAAAAGACGGTGCAGAGTGTTAAAGAAAAAAATGTTGTTATTCCTACCTTGGCACAAATGAAGGACCCAAATAAGATACCTGCATCAGTAAAAGAAAAGTTGAAGAAAACTGGCTTATGGGATGTTGACCCCATTAACTTGTTCAGAATTTCTTGGAAAAACCAACCTGTTAAAGATGGCGGCTTATTTAATCCGTTGCCGAACTATGTTGAGATCCCTTCTGAAATTTCAGGAGTTAAAGCTAGAATTATTGCTATGGCAGGTAAGTATTTCCCGACCGGTGCTCATAAGGTTGGAGCTAGTTTTGCTTGTTTAGTACCTCGCCTAGTGACTGGACAATTTGATCCTAAATATCACGAAGCAGTTTGGCCTTCAACCGGTAACTACTGCCGTGGTGGAGCCTACAATTCCGCCTTATTAGGGTGCAAATCGATTGCTATTTTACCAGAAAATATGAGTAGAGAGCGTTTTGAATGGCTGAAGACCGTCGCAGGGGAAATTATTGCAACTCCCGGCAGTGAAAGTAATGTCAAGGAAATTTATGATAAAACTTGGGAACTCCGAAGAACCCGAGATAACGTTGTGATCTTTAATCAATTTGGAGAACTCGGTAATCATTTATGGCATTATGAAGTTACCGGAAATGCTATGCATGATATTATCAAAGCTGAAATCGGCTCGAAGGGGAAATTTGCGGGAGTATGCTTAACCTCGGGTTCTGCTGGTACGCTGGGTAGCGGAGACTACTTAAAAGATCAATATCCACATGCTAAAATCGCTGTTGGCGAAGCCTTACAATGCCCAACCTTACTAGATAATGGTTTTGGTGAACATAGAATTGAAGGAATCGGGGATAAACATATCCCGTGGGTTCATAATGTTAAGAATACCGATATGGTCATCGCCATTGATGACAATGACAGCTTGGGACTGTTCCGTCTCTTTAATGAACCTGCTGGCCAGGACTATTTGAGAGAGCAAGGGATATCTGAAGAGGTTATTGCGAAGCTTTCTTGGGTTGGAATTTCCGGTGCAGCAAATATTCTATCCTGCATAAAATTTGCAAAATACTATGAGTTGACCGAGAATGACATTGTTATGACGGTCCTTACAGACTCTGCAGAGATGTATCAGTCGAGATTGCAGGAAATGGAAGCGGAAAGAGGCAGTAAATATGCTTCGCTTAACGCTGCCATTGATCATAACAGAAACGTTTTGGGCGTTAGAACTGACAGCATGGAAGAGTTAACTTACATGACCAAGAAGCGTATTCACAACCTTAAGTACTACACATGGATTGAACAACAAGAGTATGATGTGGACGATCTTAATGCACAATGGTATGATTATGACGAATACTGGGGTAAGTTGCACCAGATGGGACCAGAACTCGATAAACTCATCGAACAATTCAATGAGAAAGTCGGTATTTCAAAGTGAACTCGTAAACGGGTTAAGAAATTTTTATAATAAAAGTGATTGGTAAAAAACAATTTATCAACTCGACTCGGAAACATTATTTCTTTAAGGGTTTAATAAGTAAATAAATTATCTAGAGGCAGCGGTTCTTGCACAGGAACCACTGCCTCTTTTTAAAAAGAAAGGGGATACTTTTATGTCCATTTTGATCAAAAATGCTTCCTATATAATTACTTTTAATGATCGTGATGAAATACTAGAAAATGCTAATCTTCTCATTGAAGGTAATAAGATTGTTGCAGTGGGCCAAGATTTAAGCTTAACCTCTTCAACCTCTTTAGATAAACCTGAAATTATCGACGCTCAAGGAATGGCTGTCCTTCCAGGCTTAGTAAATACTCACCACCACCTCTATCAAACCTTATTTCGCGGGTTGCCGGAGGTCCAGGGAATGCCGCTATTCTACTGGCTGATTAATCTTTACGAGTTTTGGCGTCATATCATTCCAGACGCAGTATATTATGGGGCTATGGTAGGTTTTAGTGAACTTCTGCGTACTGGATGTACTTTAACAACCGATCATCATTATGTTTTCCCGAGAGGGCAATCTAGTAACTTTATTGATACGCAAATCACGGCGGCTCAAGAAATCGGAATTCGCTTTCATGCTACACGGGGGTCCATGTCCTTAGGTAAAAGCGAAGGGGGGTTGCCCCCTGATGAGGTGGTCCAAGACGCAGAGACTATTCTCAAAGATTCTCAGCGTTTGATTGAGAGGTATCATGATCCTTCCCCTTATGCGATGACTCGTCTGGCGTTGGCACCGTGTTCTCCCTTCTCAGTAAGCCTTGATCTGATGAGGCAGTCGCAAATTTTGGCCAGAGAAAAAGGGGTTATGCTGCATACTCATTTGGCGGAAACCCTCGATGAAGAAAAGTTTTGTTTAGAACGCTACGGACGCCGCCCCGTCGAATTGATGGAAGACGTGGGCTGGATTGGACCAGACGTCTGGTTTGCCCATGCCATTCATCTCAGTGAGCGAGAAATTGCTCTTTTAGCTCAGAGTGGATCAGGAGTAGCACACTGTCCCAGTTCGAATATGAAACTGGGAAGTGGGATTTGTCCAACTTCGGATCTGGTCAAAGCGGGTGCTAAACTGGGGATTGCGGTAGACGGAAGTGCTAGTAATGATGGTTCGAATATGTGGGAAGAGGTCCGCAGAGCATATCTGCTGAACCATCTCCGTTATAAAGATGAAGGCCTTTCAGCTTATGAGACCCTGAGATGCGCGACCCGCGGGGGCGCAGATGTCTTAGGACGTCCCGATACTGGGCGTTTGGAAGCAGGCAAGGCTGCAGATATTATTCTGATTGATTTGCAGGATGTAGCCTATGCAGGTTCTCATGATCCCTTGGTTTCGATTGTGTGCTGCGGGAACCAGAGTTTGGTGGATACCACGATTGTTAACGGGAAGGTTGTTGTACGAAGGGGACAACTTCTTACTCAAGATACAGAGGAGATTCGGAAAAAAGCCCATCAAGTGGCCTGTAAAATCGTGCAGAAGGAGCGGGGGTTGAAGAACTAAGGAAAGTCTGAGTGTTTTAGTAATTAAATCAGGTAGAATCGAAGATGAAAGATTGGCAGGCTCGGACGTTAATATGAAGATAAAAGCACCGTTATCGGAACTAAGCGATGACGGTCTTTCAACCCATGATATTATAAGCACCTTCAGACGGTAAAGTAACCCGCATTATTTATCATTATAGTGCAAGTAAAATGTTCCTCTGTTTATATCAGCTCTTCTGGTTAAGTCGGTAATAGATATAATTAATATTATCAAGGAACCCCATAGTTACCAGATTGGTGTCCAATGGGGTTCCTTGATTCGATTTAAACTGAAGGTTTTCTAAAAGGTATCACTTTGCACGTACTTTTCTTAGGTATTGGTTCACTGTCGCTACAAGATTGGCAGCCTCCGCCGCAACCAGTTTTATTGCCAATAAAAACTTTTCGCCAAAACACTTGCCATTTTCCGTCTATTTGATCTACGCGGGTTTCCACTTCATACTGAGGTCCGTGTTGTTGATTGGCTAACCTGGCTTCGGTTGTAGCAACAATATTTGCAGTTTTCTGGGCTTGTTTTTCAGAGTCATAGAGAGTCTGTATTTTTACCCATTCCACTAAGTCCATTTGAATCACTTCCTTAATTAACACTTCGTAATCTATGATAACCACTTAATCATAGATTGTAAGAATAATCGTAACAGAAACATGTCACATCTTTTTAAATGGACAAAAAGGGGTGTAAGGGTGCCGTTGATTTGATAATTGGAATTATATCACTCACGACTGCCAAAAAGGATATGCAGGAAAAATTCCTCTATAATTGTTGAACACTTTGGTATATATAGTCGGTTTGTCAACAGTTATGGCATTTTTGATTATTGCAAACATTTCTTACGTCAATATAATTAGATTGACAAATCAATGGATTATTTCATCAAGGTCTTGTTATATAGTATCTACTGCTTAGAGCTTAGTTTGCTTAGATAGATGTTATACCCAATGCTAGATTAATTATTTAAAGAAGGAGAGACAAAAAGACATGAAAAGATTAATTTCTTTTATACTATTAATCGTTTTCCTCGGTGCTGGTGGGATATTTATGACTATGGAAGGAAAAGATGCAGTAACGATGGCGTCAATCAAAAAAAGCAGTCTATTAACTGCAGATAACTCTAACTTATCTTTTCAAGGGGTTGGAGGCAAAGTGACTGCTATTATGGTAACAGAGGAGCAACAAATAAAACTGGGAGAAGTACTTATCACACTTGATCCAACGGATCTTGATTTGCAAATAACCAAAGTAAAGACGGAGATACAACAACAAGATGTCAAGATCAAGCAAACAAAAGCTCAAGTCACGCGCACTGAAGATCTAGAACGTCAAATGCTCGTAGTGGAAGCATCCCAACAAACCTTAAATTTAGCGCAAACTAATTACGATCGAACGAAAGCTTTATATGATGCTGGAGCGGTTGCCCTGACAAATCTGGATACTGTCAGTTACCAACTTGACACAGCAAAAAACGTGTTATCGCAGCAACAAGCACTTGCCAAAAAAATTGAAGCCCAAATAAGCACGGATATTCAAAATAATGATTACAACATCGAAGCTCTTCAAAAGCAAAAGGAAGCAATGCAAGTTCAGCTACAGTCCTTGGAGGTTCAAAAACAACGCATGATATTAAAAGCGCCTTCAAACGGTAAAGTAACCCGCATTATTCCCAAGATTGGAGAGAATACTGCATCAGGAGCACCAGTTGTTACTATTGAATCTGACCAGCTATACTACACTATTTATGTCGATGAGACGCAAATAACGAAATATAAGGTTGACGAAAGTGTGACAGGGCAGATTGCAGCTTTAAATAAGAAGGTCGAAGGTAAGGTCCGCTATATTACCTCTGCACCCCAATACGCAAGTATGAGAATGAGTAGAGATAAAGGACAATCAGATGTTAGTTCATTCCTAGTTCGCATTGATGTGCAACGTACGCCAGAACTTCTGCCGGGAATGATAGTGGAGGTGAATACGAGTGAAACCACTAATTGATGAGTGGAGACACATTATCAAAGGCAAATTTATTATCCTTATTCTGCTTGTTCCCTTAGTGGTTGCGGCTGTATTTGGCTATATATTTAAAAATAGTTATGTAAGTGAAGCACCTTTGGCGATTATCGATCTCGATCACAGTACATATAGCCGGCAACTGATTGATAAGTTAAACTCGTCTCAATATGTCCATGTTCTTGATATTTATGACAATTTTGTAGAAGCTGAACTACTTCTGTACAATGAGAAATTTTCTGGAGTCTTATATCTCCCAACAGGGTTAGAAGCGGCATATCTCAAAGGAAGTCCCATTAATATGGGCTTATACTTAGATATGACACTTGCCGCTAGCGCGACGAGTATACGCACTGGGGTCAATGAAGTCGTCGGCTTGGAAAATGCCGCGAAGAGCACTCCGCTTACTGCAATAGTCCTAGAACAACGCACATTATTTAACCCTACCAATAGTACGATCATGAGTGCGGTAGTAATGTTTGTAAATTTGATTATGCTTGTTCTCTTAGGAAGCAATACGATAAATATAGTACCTCGTCTACGTGAGGAGGGGAGGTTACAGGATGAATTAAAACATCCGCTGGGTATTATTTTTCGGGTAGTTCCTTATGTTCTAATTGCCAGTGTTTCAAGCTATTTAGTAATGGGAGTGCTTAAACAAATTGGTGGCCTTCGATTTGAAGCTCATTGGCTTCAAATTATGATTCCGTTTCTGCTGTATATGTTGGATACCAGTTTATTGGCGATGTTAATTGGGTGGACGGCCCTAAGCGTTGACAAGGCTAATGGTAGAATCTTATGGCTTATGATGCCCTCGTTCTTGCTTAGTGGTGGTCAAGTGTCTGTTGCCTTATTGCCAGAACTTCTACAATGGATTAACAAGGTTATTCCTTTGTCTTTGCACTTTAAGTTTTTGCGGGGTTTAGGGTACAAGGGTGGGGATTTGCGTTACTTTATTCCTGAATTAGGTCAATACATTGTTCTAACCAGTGGGTTTTTATTGGTGATCTTCTTTCTTGTTCTTAAAGAAAAACATGAAGTAAGAAAGCTAAAGACTCAAGGTCCTATAGCAAATGCGATTAGCGTCCAAAAGGCACCTGGTTTTTAAGGACTTGACTTTGGCCGACGACTATTTTTTAGTGCTTGCATCTGATTTAAGACCACCTGTTTAATCAGTGCGATATTTAAAGCCAGATACTCTGAAGGGACCGAGAAAGAACATTTTGGATAAGATTAGAGCCATATCTTCCGGAGATTGTTCCATACCGCCCACAAGCCACTCTTGTATCACTCCTATATGAGCTGAAACCACGTAGGCGACAAAAAATGTGTCGGGAATCAGCAGATTATCACGCTCAAATGCTTGAATGACCCTCTTTTCAAATAATTTAGTTTCTAAAAGTTGCTTGAGCTTTATGTAAAATGCCGGATCTCCCTTTGGACTTAAAATAGCTTTCATAAATGTTGCATTTTCTCTGATCTGCTTCAAAATCTTGATCATATAGGGCATAGGTGTGTCTATAGAGGCTATGTTTAGAAAATCAATATGGCCTATATGATGAGCATATAGCTCTTGTAGTACTTCGTTTTCAACTTTCTCTAACAAATCGAATTTATCGTCATAGTGCAAGTAAAATGTTCCTCTGTTTATATCAGCCCTTCTGGTTAAGTCGGTAATTGATATATGATTAAATCCTTTTTCTTCAATTAACTCTGATAAAGCATTTCTTATCATCTTTTTTGTGCGTATTGTTCGTCTGTCATTAGAGGTGTTTAACACTAATTCCATCCCCTCTCATATTTGTTTAACCGATAGCTAACTGCAGCAATCCCCTGCGAATTTAGGCAATAATATTAAGTCAGTTAAAGAACTTGATTTTGTTAATTAAGAAATTACATTTCAATTATAATAGACATCTAGGATATAAAACAACAGGGTGTTTATAAAATGCTGATGTTATTCTAGATTCGGTTGCGGTATTGACATGAATTGTCCGAACAATTGTGGTAATATATTGTAAAGATATGATAAAACAATTGGTTTGGATCATGATAGTCGGTGAAAAGGAGAGTCATATGGGTGTTACCGAAAAGATGAGCGGACTGAGATATACATATGGCGATTATGTAAATTGGTCGGAAGATGAACGATGGGAGCTTATAAATGGAATACCTTATAATATGACTCCGGCTCCCTCCACTGAACACCAAAGAATTTCACGTAAATTGGCCCTGCAATTTGCCAACTATTTAGTGGGTAAAACGTGTGAGGTCTTCTATTCTCCTTTTGATGTGCGGTTGCCACTGGCAAATGAGAAAGATGAAGAAATTACCACAGTGGTGCAACCTGATTTAGCTATAGTCTGTGACAGGAATAAATTGGACGAAAAAGGGTGTAAGGGTGCCCCTGATTTGATTATAGAAATAATATCACCCGCCACCGCCAAAAAGGATATGCAGGAAAAATTCCTCTTGTACGAGCAGAACGGAGTAAGTGAATACTGGTTGGCATTTCCCTTGGATAGGGTTGTGGACGTATATGTTCTTAATAAGGATAACAAGTATCAACGAAGCGGGCTATATCAAAACTATGATAAAATCAAGGTTGAAATATTTGAAGACTTGGAGATTGATTTGGGTTTAGTATTTACGAATGATATGGAGATACGGCTTTAGAGAAGTGCGCTGACATCAAACGCATCGGTCTTCATCTGAATGATTCAAGTTAATCGTATCCCGTTTTAATGAGCACTTCTTTTCCCATGATAACTTATTAAATCATAGAGATTATTGCAAGAATCTTAAATGTAGTATCGGGGAGACCCACTAGATCAACAAAATTTCTAGCGGGTCTCCTTTTTGGATTTGTATTTGCAAGTTGGCACGATAATTGCATTAAATATCATAGCGGAAAGCCTAGTCAATGAATTCGTTTTTAGGGGGAGATAGAAGGTTTATAGACAAAACAAGAAATTGTTTTTTTGATACCGTATTAAATGTGTAGTTTTATTGCACAATATTTAAAAAAAGAGGAGAGGTACTTTAAATGAATGATAAAATTAAATGGATACAAAATAGTATGGTTAAACAAAATGGAACGGGCGCTTCAACAGAACTATTTAATAAAATGGCTATAGAAAAGGCAATAAATTTCCACAGGACATTCCCAGATTATCAACCTACCCCACTTCGTGAACTTAGCAAGCTTGCTAACAATTTAGGGGTTGGTGGAATCTATGTAAAAGATGAGTCATATCGTTTTGGCCTAAATGCGTTTAAAGCCTTGGGCGGTTCCTATGCAATCGGAAGATACCTAGCGAAACGACTGAACAAGGATATAAGTGAACTGCCTTTCGAAGTTCTTACTTCCCCAGAGGTTAAAGAGCAATTAGGCGATATAACTTTTGCTACTACTACAGACGGAAACCATGGTCGTGGAATTGCTTGGACTGCTCGACAATTACGTCAAAAGTCTGTAGTCTATATGCCCAAAGGCTCTTCACAATATCGGCTGGAAAGGATTAGGTCTGAAGGTGCTACAGCTGAGATTACTGATATGAATTATGATGATGCCGTACGAATGACTGCTGTAGAAGCAGAAAAGCACGGATGGGTAGTTGTACAGGATACATCTTGGGAAGGTTACGAGGAGATTCCAAGTTGGATCATGCAGGGCTACGGGACAATGGCGGCAGAGTCTATAGAACAGCTTAACAATCTGGGTATTGAGAAGCCGACTCATATTTTTGTTCAGGCAGGAGTTGGAGCTCTGGCAGGTTCTGTACAAGGATATTTTGCTTCCTTATTTAAAGAGGGACGCCCAGAAACCGTGATAGTGGAGGCTGATCAAGCGGATTGCTTATATAAATCTGCTCTTGCAGCGGATGGCAGACCACGGGTAGTCGGCGGTGACATGGCTACTGTTATGGCAGGACTTGCCTGTGGAGAACCAAACTTGATAGGGTGGAATATCTTGCGCGATTACAGTGATGTGTTCGTTTCATGCCCTGACTGGGTAGCGGCTAAAGGAATGCGTGTGTTGGCAAATCCATTGTTGGGGGATCCGAAAGTGATCTCGGGTGAATCTGGCGCTGTAACGGCCGGTTTGCTTAGCACGCTTATGATAGATGAGGGCTTAAAAGAGGCCCGTGAAGCTCTTCATCTGGACGAAAAATCCCAAATACTACTCTTCAATACAGAAGGAAATACTGACCCCTTTAAATATCGCAGTATTGTTTGGGATGGAGAATTGCCGTCTGCAGGACGTTAATAATTAGTTCTGGAATTAGACTGGAAGGAAGCACACAATCGTTAAAGATAAGGTGCTTCCTTTCCCTTTATAATTCTTTTATTCTTACATGCTTTATGGAGTAGGAAGTAAGCGATATAAGGCGAATAGTTGTATATAATGTAGGTTAAAGCGAATAATATGAGGTGTAAAGCATGTTGTATTACCTGCGTAATATTAAGAGCACAGTCCAACAAACTGCAGACGCGATTGCTGCAGCGCTAAAAATCGAAGTTGAAATTGCAGATGCCGACTTAATTCGGGTTGCCGGTACGGGGAAATATAAAAGCCAATGCGGTTGCCCAATGGATGATGGCTTTGTCTATCGGCACGTTATGAAAACAGGGGTTCCGGTCATTATTGACAACCCTGGCTTCAACGAACTCTGCCAGCCTTGTCCCTGCAGAGGGAACTGTATGGAGTATGCTGAGGTTGCCATACCCATACGCATTGAGGATCAGATCATAGGGGTTATTGGATTAGTAAGCTTTGATGAGGAGCAAACTCAGCGGCTAATGGACAATAAACAATCCCTGTTGCTTTTTTTGGAAAAGATGGCTGACCTTCTTGTTGGGAAGGCAACTGAAATCCAACAAAATCATGATCGCGACATTTTAACAAGCCAATTAGTTACAGTACTGAATCTGTTGCATGACGGCATTTTGTTAGTTAACGATCAGCAAAAAGTGACGCATTATAATACGCTGGCGGCTAAATTATTGGACATTGATGCGCAAGAAGAACAGGCTTTATATCACTTATTGGATAACAAAAACCTTTGGCTTGCCGTTGAACGCGGAGAAACGTTTTCTGGTAACATTCAGGGGAAAAGGGTGGCTACACAACTATATTGTGACGTAGTGCCAATAAAAAATGACGGAAATATTGAAGGCGCGGTTATCACTCTGAGGGATCTTCAGCAAATAAAGAAGTTGGTCAAAGCGGCGACTGTGAACGATATTGAAACTCATTTTTCACAGATTGTCGGAAATTCTAAGAAGATGAAAGACTTAAAAGCCATGGCCTTACATGTTGCTCCCAGTAAGGCAACCCTCTTGATTCAAGGAGAAAGCGGAACAGGAAAAGAACTGTTAGCTCGAGCGATCCACCAGAGCAGTAAACGTAAAGGGCATGCCTTCATCGCCATAAATTGTGGTGCCATTCCTGAAAATCTACTGGAAAGCGAATTGTTCGGATATGAAGAAGGATCGTTTACGGGGGCTAAGCGAGGTGGGAAACTAGGAAAGTTTGAGCTTGCTCATAATGGTACTCTTTTTTTAGACGAGATTGGGGATATGCCGCTTCACTTGCAGGTTAAGATATTGAGAGTGTTGCAAGAAAGAAGGGTTGAGCGAATAGGCAGTACTCGCTCAATTCCAGTGGATGTACGTGTCATTGCTGCTACTCACAGAGATTTGGATAACATGGTAATAACGGGCGAATTTAGAGAAGACCTTTATTATCGTTTAAATGTTATTCCACTGACGATTCCACCCTTGCGAGAACGTTTAGAAGATGTCCCCATATTGACCCAATTCTATTTAGATTATTATTCTGTAGTAACCGATAGGTCAGTTAGTGGAATCACCTCGGAAACTATAGAAATCTTGTCCCGCTATACTTGGCCAGGGAATGTCCGAGAATTGGGGAACGTGATTGAATACTGCGTAACCATGGTGGCTGGGGGTATGATTACCTCTGATACCTTGCCAAAAAGAATCAAAACGGAACATAAACCGGAAATGATAGATTCCTCGTTAAACCTCAAAGTCTTGGAACGGGAAACAATTATGAAAGCCTTAACGCTTGTTGATGTGAATGGGCATAAGGAAGATGCAGCAAAATTATTAGGAATTAGCAGAGCGTCTCTCTATCGCAAGATTAAGGAATATGAAATCGGTGAGAATAGAACTTTTTCTTAGTTCATTAAATCAGGTTTCTATTTTCACAGCTAAAAATATGTTTCAAAGGTAGACTTTTGTCTCATAATGAGACCGATAAGGAAGAATGTCGAATTGACAGTCTTTCAGAGATTATTTTTATTTCAGGCGGATATTAAAGTGTCTCAGAATGAGATTGGAACAAAGTGATAATACAAAGATTTCTGGGGAAAGATACACCTGACCTAAGATAAAAATGTTTTTTTTGAATAAAACTACTTGGCATGGTTCTTGCATTTATTAAACCATGTAAAACGAAAGGTCATCTTTAAAGTAAGGGGATCCAACAATTCACATTAAATTTAAAGCAGTATTGAAAGGGGATTATATTTTGAAAATGGAATTCACGAAAGTTCTCGAACTGGCTAAAAAATATGAGCCAGAAATGAGTCGGTTTTTACGGGACCTAATCGCAATACCAGGTGAAAGTTGCGATGAAAAAGGGACAGTTCTTCGCATCAAAGAAGAGATGGAAAAAGTCGGCTTTGACAAAGTTGAGATTGATCCTCAAGGTAACGTTCTTGGTTATATTGGCCATGGTAAACACTTAATTGCCATGGATGCACATATTGACACAGTAGGCGTAGGCAGCTTGGAGAATTGGCAGTATGATCCTTATAAAGGGTTTGAAGATGATGAAATCATTATCGGCCGTGGTGCCTCTGACCAAATCGGTGGAATGGCATCGATGGTTTATGCTGGTAAGATCATTAAGGATCTTGGCTTAGAAGATGATTATACCATGGTTGTTGTCGGTTCCGTCCAGGAAGAAGATTGTGATGGATTATGCTGGCAGTACATTATCAAAGAAGACAAGGTTGTACCTGAATTTGTTGTAATTACCGAACCTACCGATGGAAAGATCTATCGCGGACATCGTGGTCGGATGGAAATTAAGGTATTGACAAAAGGTGTTAGTTGTCATGGTTCTGCTCCAGAACGCGGGGACAATGCCATTTATAAGATGGCTCCAATTCTTCAAGAGTTGCGCAGCTTGCATGAAAACCTCATGGACCACCCATTCCTTGGAAAAGGCAGCTTGACAGTTTCTGAAATCTTCCACACTTCACCTTCACGTTGTGCAGTTGCAGACAGCTGCTGGATTTCCGTCGATCGTCGCTTAACTGCTGGCGAATCATGGGAATATGCAGTTCAACAAATTAAAAACCTTCCTTCAGTAAAAGCTGCTAATGCAGAAGTTACGATGTATATGTATGATAGACCGTCCTATACTAACCTGGTTTATCCAACTGAATGCTATTTCCCAACCTGGCTAATCGAAGAGGGACATCCTGTAACCAGTACTCTTGAAGATGCTTACAAAGGCTTATTCGGTAAAGATCCAGTGGTAGACAAGTGGACGTTCTCCACAAATGGTGTTTCCATCATGGGACGCTATGGAATTCCTTGCATCGGTTTTGGACCGGGACATGAAGACCAAGCACATGCTCCAAATGAGCGGACCTGGAAAAAGGAACTTGTGGATTGTGCGGCTATGTATGCAGCGATTCCTAGCATTTATGTCAACGAGTATGCTGATAAGATGCCTAAGGATACTGAGAATTTAGTAGAGATTAAGAAGTAAGTATGGGAGAGAGGCGCGAGGGGCTGGGGACGACGGGG
Source organism: Desulfosporosinus nitroreducens (assembly GCF_023897015.1). Classification (GTDB taxonomy): domain Bacteria; phylum Bacillota; class Desulfitobacteriia; order Desulfitobacteriales; family Desulfitobacteriaceae; genus Desulfosporosinus; species Desulfosporosinus nitroreducens. Next base: position 28,561 of record NZ_JAMHFY010000028.1, read on the forward strand.
GCTTTGTCGCGATTCGACATTAACCTTCGGTTAACGCTACTGCGCTCCGGTAATGTCGACCTTTGGTCGACTAAGGTTATGTTTTGTTATATCTTTAAGCTTCACCTATTTTGTAGTCTTAAGTGGCTACTCTGCAATAAACATAATTATTAGGAGGAATTAATAAATGAACACAGTATTCAGAGGAAGACATTTTATCAACTTAGAGGATTTTACTAAAGAAGAAATAGATACAATGCTTGATGTTTCTTTAGATCTTAAGAGAAAATTCGCTATGGGCGAAGATACTGATTATCTTCATAATAAAACCGGTTTCTTAATGTTCTTCGAGCAATCCACTCGGACGAGAAACTCAATGGAAGCTGGTATGGCTCAATTGGGCGGTCATGCTGGATTCTTGGATTCTAGCAGTATGCAAATTGCTCATGGTGAGACTGCGAAGGATACCGCTATTATTCTTTCTCGTTTTGGACATATGATTGCTTGCCGTTATTGCAATTGGGGTCGCGGCAACCAATACTTGACCGAGATGGCAAAATGGTCGTCAGTTCCGGTTATGAACTTGCAAGATGACCTTTATCACCCATTCCAAGGTTTGGCAGATTTGCTGACAATTAAAGAGAAGCACCAAGACTTGAGACGCAAAAAGATTTCGATCATTTGGGCTTATGCTGAAAGCCATAAGAAACCAATCTCTGTGCCTGTGACCCAAGTTCTTCTCTTCCCTCGTTATGGTATGGATGTTTGGCTGGCTTATCCAAAGGGTTGGGAGCTTCCTGAGTGGGTTATCACCCAAGCTAGAGAAAATGCTGAGAAGCATGGCGGTACTTTGACAATTACTCATGACGAGGCTGAAGCTTATAAAGATGCCGATATCGTTATTCCTAAGAGCTGGGGTAACTGGGTTACGGACCAAACTGGTGCTTCAGTTTCTGGTGCAACTGCAGTTATTGATGATGCCCTCGTTTCAAATAAGAGCTGGAAGTGCACTGAAGCAAAAATGGCTACTGCCAGCAAAGATGTAATGTATATGCATGCTTTACCTGCTGACCGTAACAATGAAGTTGAAGACTCCGTTATCGATGGGCCACATTCTATCGCTTATGATGCTGCAGAAAACCGTTTGCATACAGCTAAAGCTGTTATGACATTGTTGGTAGGTGGAAAATAATTGTGAGTACATTAGCTGTTGTAGCAATTGGTGGGAATTCTCTGATTCGTGATAACGCGCATGAGTCCGTTGAGGATCAATATCAGGCTGTTGTAGAAACAGCTAAGCATATTGTCGGGATGATCGAGCAGGGCTATGAAGTGATTGTTACTCATGGCAACGGTCCACAAGTAGGGTTTATCTTAAGAAGGTCGGAAATTGCTAAGGATGTCGCAGCAATGCATCAGGTTCCTTTGGTCAGCTGTGGGGCAGATACCCAGGGGGCCATTGGTTACCAAATTCAACAAGCAATGGATAATGAATTCAAGAAAAGGGGTATGGATAAAACGGCTGTCACGATTGTGACTCAAGTCGTGGTTTCCGAAAATGACCCAGCTTTTCAGAAACCTACTAAACCCATTGGTTCATTTTACACCAAAGAACAGACTGCAGAAATTCAAAAGGCTAACCCATCGTGGGTTATGATCGAAGATGCTGGCAGAGGGTATCGCCGGATGGTGGCCTCTCCACTCCCACAAGAGATTGTAGAGAAAAATGTTATCAACAAGTTAGTTCGCGATGGCTATTGTGTTATTAGTGTTGGTGGCGGCGGAATCCCTGTAATCAAAAGTGAGGACGGGTCACTGCGCGGTGTTGACGCGGTCATTGATAAAGATTTTGCTACTAGTCTTTTGGCCGCAGATATTAAGGCAGACGTCTTAATTATTTCGACCGGAGTGCCTACTGTTTATTTGAATTACGGCAAGCCTAATGAAAAAGCCTTAGATAAGGTGACGCTGGCTGAACTGAAGCAATATGTGGCTGAAAACCATTTTGCTCCAGGAAGCATGTTGCCTAAGATCCAAGCCGTTATCAGTTTCCTGGAAAATGGCGGAAAAGAAGCGATCATTACCAATCCTGAATCGCTGGAAGAAGCCGTCGCAGGGAAGACTGGGACCCATATATATCCGTGATCACATTAGTTCCTAGATGGATTTAAATAAATAAATACTTGAGATGAAGAAGTTTAAATTCTTCATCTCAAGTAAGTCTCACAGACAATAGTAAATAGGATATATTTATCCTATCTACTGGAATGAGAAGAGCGAATCTTTTTAAGTAGCTTTTTGAATCAAGTTGTGCGCAGAAATGATTCCTCTTGGGAAGCGATCTGCGTCAATTCTTTATCCAATAACTAACTGTCACTAATACCAGTTTTTCTTTTAGAGAGTAGCTTCTCGTCATCCGACGTGGCTACAGCGACAACTAGATCGCCCATGCCCCGGGGGAAAAGTGACACTAAGCTCCTAGATAGCATGTCATAGGTTTAATCTCGATTAATACCCCATGACTCAAGAATTTTGAGTGTGCTACTATTACAGAGGTCAGTAATCAGAGGCCGGAGGCCAGATGAATATATTTTAAGAATCTGAATCGCCCTTGATAAGATAGATAGATTCTTCAGATTAAACACTGAGGAAGTTTCCATAATGTTTGTGACCCAAGATGAGGAGATTTCCCTTAAGGAGAAATGAACATGGGTATAGTATTAAACGGTGGAACTATTGTTACGGCTGCAGATCTATATCAAGCAGACGTCCGCATTGAAGGCGAGAGAATTGTGGCCATTGGCTGCAATATCAAGCAACCTGGTGACCAGGCAATAGATGTGGATGGCTGCTTTTTGTTTCCGGGAGGAATTGACCCACATACTCACTTCGATCTCCCGATGGGGGATTTTTCGACATCAGATGATTTTTTATCGGGTACAAAAGCAGCTGTATTAGGCGGGACAACAACTATCCTCGATTTTGCCACTCAGTTTAAAGGGGAAACTTTAAAAGAGGGCTTGATGAATTGGCATACAAAGGCTAAGGACAAGTGTTATGCCGACTACGGTTTTCATATGGCAATTACAGATTGGAATGACTCAATAGCTCAAGAAATGCCGGAGTTGATTCGAGAAGAAGGGGTACCGTCATTTAAGCTTTATATGGCTTATAAGAATGTCTTGCAAGTTGACGACGGGGCTTTGTTACAAGCTCTGCGCCAAGCCGGAGAATATGGGGCCCTGGTTTGTGTGCATTGTGAGAATGGTGATATCGTCTATGATTTGGTACATGAACATATAACCCAGGGTAAAACTGCTCCAAAATATCATCCACTGTCTCGGCCTCCGATAGTAGAAGAGGAAGCAACTTCACGAGTTATTACCCTTGCTCAGTTGGCCGATGCTCCGCTCTATATTGTCCACCTTACCTGTAGCGGAGCACTTAAGGCAGTGAATAATGCGAAGTTGAATGGGCAGGAGGTTTACGCTGAAACCTGTCCTCAATATCTCTTGTTAGATGACAGCTATTACAGTGCCGAAGGTTTTAACGGTGCTAAATATGTGATTTCACCGCCTTTGCGTCCGGTTCATAATCAGGAAGTTTTGTGGGCAGGCTTAAAAAATAGGGTCTTAGATGTTGTGGCCACGGATCATTGCGCCTTAAATTATCAAGGACAAAAAGATAAGGGCCTGAATGATTTTAGCAAAATCCCCAATGGAGCGGCAGGAGTTGAAACCCGCATGGGATTGTTGTATACGTATGGGGTTTTGACTGGGAAGTTAACATTAAACGATTTTGTAGCTCTAACTTCAACGAATGCAGCAAAACTCTTTGGATTGTTCCCCCAAAAAGGAACCATAGCTCCTGGGAGTGATGCAGACCTTGTAGTTTGGGATCCCCGTATATCATCGGTGATAAGGGCCGCGGATTTGCATCAGCAGGTCGATTACACCCCTTACGAAGGTTTTAAACAGACCGGTCAAGCGATTCATGTATTCTTACGTGGAAAACAGGTTGTCCAGGATGGACAGCTAAAGGTGGATAAACCCACGGGGATATACTTATCCCGTAAGCCATTCCTTAAGAGAAAGGTTGGGTAATAATGTATACTATTGATATTAATGGCACAATTCATAGCGTGCAGGAGGATAAGAATCTGCTTGATTTCTTGCGAGATGAGGCACAGGTAACTTCACTTAAAAATGGATGTGGAGAAGGAGCTTGTGGTGCGTGCATGCTTTTAGTGGATGGCAAGGCTATGCGAGCTTGTATTTTGACAGTCGCTAAGGCATCCGGAAAGAAACTTCTGACCGTTGAAGGGCTATCCGAGCGAGAAAAGGAAGCTTATACTTGGGCGTTTGCCGAAGCAGGTGCGGTTCAATGCGGCTTTTGTATACCAGGTATGATTATCAGCGCTAAAGCTTTGCTTGATAAGAATGCCAATCCCACTTCTCAAGAAATAAAGCAGAGTATTCGCGGAAATATTTGTCGTTGCACAGGGTATATAAAAATTGAACAAGGCATTTTCTTGGCAGCTCAGGTATTGCGAGGGGAAATAACCCCTAAGTCTTTACAGCCTGGGGCTAGAATTGGAACTAGTGTACAACGTGTGGACGCTCGTGAAAAGGCAATGGGAACGGGACAATATGTCGATGATATGCAGGTAGATAATATGCTTTATGCAGCGGTTTTAAGGACTAAGTACCCTAGAGCCCTTGTCAAGGCCATCGATGTATCTGAAGCGCGTTCTTATCCAGGTGTAGAAGCGGCATTAACTGCAGAGGACATTCCGGCAGATCGCAATCACGGTCATATTTTTCCTGATTGGCCGACCATGGTTTCGATCGGACAAGAAACAAGGTATATCGGTGATGCAATTGCCATAGTTGCCGCTCAGACGAAAAAGCAAGCTCGAGAAGCTTTGAATTTGATTAAAGTGGAGTATGAAGAGCTCAAACCGATTCTAAGTCCAACAGAAGCCATTGCTGAAGGAGCTCCTCGGATTCACGAAAAAGGGAATCTGTTAAGCACTACTAAGATTAAACGAGGAAATCCTGAGGAAGCGCTTGCTAATTCCGCGCATGTCGTTACGAATCGATATACAACGCCACCTACTGAACATGCCTTTATGGAACCTGAAAGCGCCTTAGCTATCCCTCAGGAAGACGGAGGGGTCACAATTTACGTTGGAGATCAAAGTGTTTATGATGATCAACATGGGATTATGGCGATGCTTGGCTTGCCAGCAGAAAAGGTGCGCGTAATCAGCAAATTGGTCGGTGGCGGATTTGGCGGTAAAGAAGATTTAAGTGTCCAACATCATGCCGCTTTGCTAGCTATAAAAACCCAAAAACCTGTCAAACTAACCTTTACTCGCCAGGAAAGCATCTTAGTGCACCCTAAGCGCCATGCTATGGAATTGGAAGTTACGACTGGATGTGATGAGAAGGGGAAGCTGACGGCTATGTCAGCCAAGATTGTTGCTGATACGGGGGCTTATGCCTCTTTAGGCACTGCTGTTCTGCAACGGGCGTGTACCCATGCCAGTGGTCCTTATCAAATAGCTAATGTAGATATTACCGGGCTCTGCGTTTATACGAATAATCCTCCGGCTGGAGCATTTAGAGGCTTTGGTGTCCCGCAATCCTCTTTTGCGGCTGAGACAAATATGGATCTCTTAGCAGAAAAAGTGGGGATTTCTCCTTGGGAAATTCGGTACCTCAACGCTCTCGAACCAGGGATGGTTAATTCCACTGGTCAGATTACAGATGAGGGGACTGCCATCAAGGAGACACTTCGTGCAGTTCGGGAAGTGTATGAGTCTCACCCACATGCTGCGGGAATTGCCTGTGCTATGAAAAATACCGGTATTGGAGTGGGTCTTCCGGATACCGGGCGGGTAAAAATTAAAATTCTTAATGGGAAAGCGGTAGTCCTGACCAGTGCTGCCTGCATCGGACAAGGTTTTGCCACTATTGCAACACAGATCGTTCATGAAGCAACGGGTTTGCCTCTGGAACAGATTGAAGTTGGTGCTCCTGATACCTGTTTGACGCCTAATTCTGGAACAACAACTGCTTCGCGTCAGACTATGTTTAGTGGTGAGGCCGTGCGTCAAGCTTCTCTGAAATTGCAACAAGCGATGCATAATGCTACTTTTGAGAACTTAGAAGGGCAAGAATTTTACGGGGAATACTTTGGGGAAACCGACCCAATGAATTCAGATAAGCCAAACCCAATTAGCCACGTTGCTTATAGTTATGCAACTCATGTTGTTCTGCTAAATGAACAGGGAATGGTGGAAAAAGTGGTCGCAGCCCATGATGTGGGAAGGGCCATCAATCCGAAAGCCATCGAAGGGCAGATTGAAGGCGGAGTTTGCATGGGATTAGGCTATGCTTTGCGTGAGGATTTTCCTCTTCTTAATGGTGTGCCAACAGCTAAGTACGCTAAGTTAGGACTTTTGCGGTCGACAGAAATGCCTGAGGTTGAATCTGTGATTATTGAAAAGAATTCCTCTCCATTAGCTTACGGTGCCAAAGGAGTAGGGGAGATCGCCTCGATTCCGACGGCTCCGGCAGTTGCATCCGCATATTACAAGTTTGATGGCACACTGCGTTGTTCCTTGCCCTTGAAAGAAACCCCTTATAATAAAAGTTAATTTGAATTTTCTTGTTTCGGCGCTTGAACAATGTCTCAAACTCACGTAAACTATCCGTAAACAGTCTTTAGGAGTTAAACATGACTAGTTCGGCAAGAAGATCTACGATCAGTTCGACAATCGGAAGCGGCAGTCTTTGGAATATGACTCAGCATTTATCTGTTACAACCTTCATCGGGGCTGGAGGGAAGACAACGTGTCTTCGATCACTGTCTCATGAAATCGCATCCGCTGGTCTGCAAGTTGTGGCAACCACTACGACAAAAGTCTATCCTGAGGAACACATGAACATTTGGAGGAATCTCAATCCTCCTCCTAAACAAAAGGGTGCATGGTTCTGGTATGATAAACTAGAGGATGAAAGTGGAAAATGGCTTGGCCCATCGGTTACAGCGGTTGACAATGCCATCTCAAAGGATATTCTCTCATTTGACTTGCACAACTTGAAGGGTCACCGTTTTTGGGTAATTGAAGGAGATGGTGCACGAGAGCGCAAGTTAAAGTGCTGGGAGTCCTATGAACCGCAAATTCCTAAGTATACGGATTGTGCTGTGTTAGTGCTGGACCGGGGGTTATGGGGAGATGTTCTGCAAGAGGATCACGTTCATAGATCTCACAGGTGTAAGGATCTTCTCGGTCAGGTTTGGAAAGCAGAGAGTGCTTGGAGATATTTTTTGAGGTCTCCTGTCTTTGCTCCTCAATATGAGCAGATGTCTTGGGTTATTCTCTTGAATGGTCCAGGAAAAACCATTGAGAACAAAAAGGTAATAGATCCAATGGATTCATTGGATCTATTACACGATCTTAAGCATAAATGGTTAGAAACCCAACAGAATGCCGTACCCTTCGAAGCGAGACCAAGTCATTTACGCCTGGCCGTGGGGGATGCCAAAGAGGGGGACTTACGATGGTTCGATTTGTGGTAATGGCCGCAGGTTTGGCTACTCGAATGGGGCGAGATAAACTTGCTCTGCCTTGGAAGAAGACCACTGTCCTAGGGCATGTTATTGAAACGATTCTTGAGACGATCAAACTACATAAAAGTGAATCAATGTTAGCAAAGATTGAGATTCACGTTGTCTCACGGCAAACCATTGATACGTATGTTTCAGAAGACGGTATTAGAGAGTTTAGAGAGCAGGGCGGGATTTGGCATTATGTTCCAAGCCCTCAACCTCTTGCGCAGACGCTTAACATAGGACTACAAAATATAAATAATCAAATACATAGTTACGTTTTTATACCAGGGGATCAGGTAGGAATTAATGTTCAAGAGCTCTCAGCCTGCCTGGGAGAGGTGCTTAGGTTATGTCCGGATTTCCTTGTTCCCATTGCCGGGGATACAACAGGTTCCCCCGTATTTTTTCATAAGCGATACGTCCCGGAACTATTGGCGCTTCAGGGTGAGCAAGGCGGAAGAGCCGTTTTAAATAAATATCCGGATCGATGGCTGAAATTTTCTGTTAAGGAAAATTTATTTTGTGATGTTGATACACCTGAACAATATCAGGCTTTATATAACAAAATTTAGTTCTGCTAAGAGAGTTAAACTTCTAAACAGATAATTCTAATGTTTGCTTTTAAACAGTTAATATTTGAACCCTAAAGACAGGAGAAATGTGCGAATGAACAGTAAACTGGTTATGAATGGGCCGGTGGTTTTAATTCGTGGGGCTGGGGAACAAGCTTCTGGCGTCGGTTGGGCTTTGGCTAAAGCAGGATTTAGAGTAGTAATGACGGAAGTAGCTGAGCCTTTAATGGTCCGCTGGCCAGTATGTTTTGGTACTGCTATTGAAGAAGGCCGTTGGAAAGTTGAAGAAATCACGGCTTGCCGTATAGCTTCTCCAACCTCAGATTGTGAAACTGCTTGGAAAGCGGGAGAAATCCCAGTCCTTGTTGATCCTGATTTGAAGACATTACCTGAGCTTAATCCTTCAATACTGGTTGATGCTATTATGGCCAAACGAAACATGGGGACAAAGCAAAGCATGGCCCCGTTAACGATCGGTTTGGGACCTGGTTTTACCGCAGGAGAAGATGTAGATGTCGTTATAGAAACTAACCGAGGGCATCATCTAGGCCGGATCATTTATTCTGGACCAGCTCAACCTAATACTGGTATTCCGGGAGAAGTTAAGGGCATTTCTAAAGAACGTGTTGTCTATTCTACCAAGACAGGGGTCTTCAAAGCAAAGCGGGCTATTGGAGAACAGGTTTTAGCGGGAGATTGCTTGGGTGAAATTGAAGACGGGATAGAGAAGACCGAAGTAGTGTCCTTAATCAATGGGGTTTTAAGAGGGTTATTGAGAACAAATACCCAGATTTCTGAAAATGTAAAAATTGGGGATATAGATCCTCGTGGGAACGAAGAATACTGTTGGACGATTTCGGAGAAAGCACGTGCTATAGGGGCCGCAGTTTTATTATGCATCCTGGAATGCGGTATCATTAGTCCCCTGCGATTAAAAGGCTAGAAATTGTTTCATTCGTTTGAAAAAATAGGTATATTCTTATTGCCGAATGATGATTGATTCACTTTGTGGATCATTTTACCTAAAATGTAAGACAATTTTTTATATTTAAGCAGGATAACCCTATATACAAATCGAATGTTTATATTGTAATATGTGTATTAGATCTTATGTCTTAAAACCGTTTAGAGAATGAAACAGATTAATTGATTGCTCAATAATTAAATACTGAATTCTACTCATATAACCTCGATAATTGGTTCGAGGGTTTCTACGAGGCAACCGAAATTGCTTCTCTATGAGCCAGGGATGGCCATAGAGTTTTGCAATAGAGGTTGCTTTTTTGTGCTGTCAAAAAGTATAAACTTACGTTATATACTTTCTAAGCATAAGTGCAACTAAGGCTACCGCCTGCGCCTGTGGCTTGGCGCTAGCCAAGTTTTCTATATGCGCAAAATAATAAATGAGGTGAAAAAATGAAGTATTTTCAACCGTACAGCGTGGAAGAGGCTATAGAAATAGCCCATGCATCCGAGTCTACTTTCTTGGCTGGGGGAACCGACCTTGTACTTCATATGCGTAACGGCAAAGCTCAGCCGTCGGGTCTCATAGACCTGGGCAAAATCCCCGTTCTTCGCGAGATCAAAGAAGTCGACGGGTTTATCGAAATCGGGAGCATGGCCACGTTTGCAGAATTAGGAAATAGTGAACTCGTTGCCCAAAATGCCTATGCCCTTTGGCAGGCCTGTCAATCCATGGGTTCTCCACAAATTCGTAATCAAGCGACTTTGGGTGGAAACTTAGGTAACTGCTCACCGGCTGCGGATGGCTTGCCACCACTATTAGCGTTAGGGGCAGAGGTCCATTTGATTTCGCAAGAGGGGGAGGAATTTGAACCTTTATCCACTCTCTTAAGCCGTACACCGCTCCTCGGACAGAACACCCTCATTCTTGGATTCCGTATCCCTATCAATGGTTGGCAGAGTGGCTTTGCAAAATTAGGTAGACGCAGAGCGTTAGCCATTGCCCGTTTAAGTGTCGCTGTGGCTGTAGAAATAAATGGAACCCGAGTGGAAAATGTTCGCGTGGCCCTGGGAGCTGTGGGCAGACGAGCTTTCTTAAGTGAATCTCTTGGCCGGGAATTAAGCGGTCTGGACTTAAACGGGGCTTGGTTGGAAAAAGGGGTTTTGGAAGTCCAACAGATAGTCCGAGAAGCTTTGGGGGCCCGGGCATCTGCACCATATAAACGGGAAGCGGTTTCTGGAGTCTTTCGTGAGGCGTTAGCGTCGATCATCACAGAGGGAGGGACACAGGCATGATAGAGATTAAACTTGTTGTAAATAATAAGCCTTATACTTTGGGAGTTGAACCAAGTGAACGTCTCATTGATGCTTTACGCAACCGTTTGGGATTGCTTGGAACGAAAGAAGGGTGTGGGGAAGGAGAATGTGGAGCCTGCACCGTGATTATGGACGGTAAAACAGTGAACTCCTGTCTTGTTCTGGCTGTTCAAGCCAACGGAAGTGTTATTACGTCAATTGAGGGAGTAGGAAATCGGCGCTCACCTCATCCTGTACAGAAGGCTTTTGTCGAAGTTGGAGCCGTTCAATGTGGTTTTTGTACCCCTGGAATGGTTTTATCAGCTAAGAATTTGCTGGATAAAAACTCGAAGCCTAGTAATGAAGAAATTGGAATTGCCATGTCAGGGAATCTTTGTCGCTGTACAGGGTATGATAAAATTTTGCGGGCTGTAAAAATCGCTGCTGAGGAGGGAAAGGAATGAAAACTTCAGTGGTGGGTTCCCGAGTTGTCAGAGAAGATGCCTGGGGGAAAGTCTTTGGGCAAACGAAATTCCCTGCAGACGTGAATTTGCAGGGTCAGATCTACGCGGTAGTTATTCGCAGTCCACATCCTCATGCCAGAGTTCTAGGAATTAACAGTGAACAAGCAATGAGCTTAGCTGGTGTGGTGGCTGTCTTAACGGCCAAGGATGTTCCTAATAATTCCCACGGTGTACTCTTTCGCGACCAGCCCGTCCTAGCAGAGTATATTCGAATGGTTGGGGACCCGGTGGCGGTTGTAGGAGCAGAAACAGAGGAAATTGCTCGAGCTGCTGCCAAGCTTGTAGAAGTAGAATACGAGGTTTTGCCGGCGGTGTTTGACCCAGAGGAGGCTATGATGCCTGATGCGCTCCCTCTTCATCCTACGCTTCGGCCGACAAACGTCTTATATCACATGCCAATTCGTCGGGGCAATTTGCAAGAAGGCTGGGCTCAAGCAGACGTCGTAATTGAAAAAGAGTACAGTACTCAACATGTGGACCATGCCTTTCTGCAACCCGAAGCAGTGCTGGCTCATGTGGATGAACGCGGACACATGGTGGTGGAAACAGCTACCCAATACGCTCACTATGATCGGGGCGAGATTGCCCATGCGTTAGGGCTTCGTTTTAGCCAGGTTCAAGTCAAAACCTTAGCGGTGGGAGGAGCTTTCGGAGGACGGGAAGACATTTCACTTCAGATTATGGCGGCCTTAATGGCCTGGAATACACTTCGACCTGTAAAAATGGAAAATACCCGGGAAGAATCCTTTTATTCTCATTCCAAACGTCATCCTATGCGGATGCACTATAAAACAGGAGCGACGAAGGATGGAAAATTAGTTGCCCTGGAAGCTAAAATTATTGGGGATGCAGGTGCTTACTCTTCCTGGAGTATCAACGTTTTGCGTAAGTCTGCGGTACATGCCAGCGGACCCTATGTTATCCCGAATGTTTCAATTGATAGTTATGCCGTATTTACCAACAATCCTTATTCTGGAGCCATGCGTGGCTTTGGTGCGGCCCAAACAGTCTTGGCGTATGAGAGTCAAATGGATCTCCTCGCGAAGGAAATTGGAATTTCTCCATTAGAGATTCGCTTGCGTAATCTTTTTAAGGTTGGAAGTACGACGGCTACAGGACAAGTATTGACCGGAAGTGTGCCACTTGATCAGTGCTTGGCGAAAATCGCGCCGTATCTCCAAAGAGGGGGGGACTCTCAATGAAAAAGAGGGGAATTGGGTTAGGGTGTTCGTGGTATGGCACGGGTTATGGGAACGGTTTCCCGGACGTGTCCAGTGCCTTTGTAGAAATTCATGATGACGGGTCAGCGACGGTTTTGACGGGAGCTGTCGACGTAGGACAGGGAAGCAACTCAATCTTTGCCCAAATCGCAGCGGAAGAGCTGGGACTAGAGTCCCAAGATATCTGTGTCTATTCTGGTGATACGGATGCAACACCTGATTCAGGAACGACGGCAGCGACGCGGCAAACTTATAATACTGGAAATGCTGTTCTTAAAGCTGTTCGCCAAGCAAAATCCTCTTTGTTGGATTATGCTGCCCATGAGTTTTCTTGCCCAACTTCAGAAGGTATAGAGCTTAAAGCCGGTTATATAGGAGTCAAAGGTGATTCTTCACGCCGTATGCCTTTAGCTGACATGGTTTTTCAAGCCCGTTTAAAGGGTGAACGGTTTATAAGTGCTGAAAGCTCGACGGCGCGATCGACTCCTGTCGATCCTGAAACCGGGCAAGGTGCTCCTTACTGGCCATATGCGTTTGGATGTCAGATGGCTGAGGTAGAAGTTAATACTGAAACTGGTATGGTCCGTGTTCTCAAAGTAGTTGCAGTTCATGACGTAGGAAAAGCCCTAAATCCAACTCAAGTAGAAGGGCAAATTGCGGGAGGAGTAACCCAGGGAATAGGGTTTGCTTTGCTTGAGGAACTGGAATTAAAAGAGGGTAAAATTAATAATCCGGCCCTTTCCAGTTATTTGATTCCCACGGCCTTAGATGTGCCTAGTATAGAAGCTTTATTCGTGGAAGATGCAGAGTGCACTGGTCCTTTCGGTGCTAAGGGACTCGGTGAACCGGCAATGCTTCCAACAGTTGCGGCCATCATTAATGCTATTGATGATGCTGTGGGAGTAAGGATTACGTCTTTACCAGCGACACCGGAAAAAATTCTGCAAGCGTTAGCAGAGAAGAAGGAGGGTTTAGGAGAGTAGAGTAAAGTTTAATATAATCAATAGATTTTGCTTAAACTACCAAAATAGGAGATTAGATGAGGAAAATAATTAACTGGGAGGGCTGTCTATGTCAACCGTTAAGAATTCGTCAGATAAACCAGAAGGCTTTTTAGAAAGATTTTTTCACCTTAATGAATTAGGCTCCAATGTACGAACGGAAATTTTGGCGGGGGTAACTACATTTATTACCATGGCCTACATTTTGTTTGTAAACCCGATAATATTAAAAGATGCAGGGATGCCTATTAGTGCTACTTTTGCCGCTACGGCCATTGCCGCAGCATTTGGTACTCTGATTATGGGCTTGTATGCCAACTATCCGATCGCTTTAGCACCAGGAATGGGGCTTAACGCATTCTTTACGTACACTGTTGTTCTTGGAATGGGACTTAGTTGGCAAACAGCACTCGGTGCAGTTTTTATTTCAGGTGTTGTCTTTTTCCTCATGACAGTTACGAAAGTTCGTGAGTGGATTATTGAGGGTGTACCTCCGGTTTTGCGACTCTCTATTGGGGTAGGTATTGGCTTATTTATTGCTTTTATTGGACTTAAAAACGGTGGTTTGATTGTTGCTGACCAAGCTACGTTTGTAAAATTGGGGAATATGAAGTCGCCGGGCGTTCTCGTTACTGTCTTCGGTCTTATTGTTACTGGCGCGTTGATAGCTAGGAAAGTAAAAGGCGGTTTATTGATCGGGATTGTTGCTACGACCTTGTTAAGCATGATAATGGGCGTTTCTGCATATCCCACTGGAATATCGAGTTTTATTTCAATGACTAATCCTTTAACAGCAATTGCGCCGGTGGCGTTTGAGCTCGATGTTTGGGGAGCTATTAGTTATGGTTTTATTTCAATTCTCTTTGCCTTTACGCTAGTAGACTTGTTTGATAATATCGGTACCTTACTTGGGGTATCACGCAAAGCGGGTCTCTTAGATAAGAACGGGAATCTACCCCGTGCTGGAAAAGCTTTGATGGCAGATTCAGTTGGAACTATGTTCGGAGCTGCAGTGGGAACTCCCACGGTAACGTCTTATATTGAAAGTGCCTCAGGCGTAGCCGAGGGTGGTAAAAGCGGACTAACTGCAGTTACAGTTGCAGGTCTCTTCTTAGTTTCACTTATTTTTGCTCCATTGGTCGGATTAATTCCTGGGCAAGCAACAGCACCTATTCTTATTTTGGTGGGTGTCTTGATGATGAGTGAAGTGGTCGAAATTAAATTTGACGACTTTACCGAAGCTTTGCCTGCTTTTATGACGATCGTCATGATGCCTCTAACCTTCTCGATAGCTCAAGGGATTGCCTTTGGATTTATGTCTTACACCCTTATTAAATTAGTGAGTGGTCGACATAAAGAAAATAATTTGGTTATGTATGTATTCACGGCTCTCTTTATTATCCACTTTATTATCGGTGGGCACTAATCTAACCAATAGTGTTTTGGAGAGATGTGGCTGGAACACATCTCTCCATGATTGGAAAACATTGGTGGAGTTTCTGCTCCATATAAAGTATAGTTAAACTTATCTGGGGGCTGTAGCGAATTTGAATTTGTATACAAGATATATTTCGGAATTCGTTATTTCAATAAGAATTTCGAAATTTAGAATTCAGATTTCGAATACAATGGAGTTGCCTAAGATAACCTAATGCATGGCGTCTTTCGGTCGGCGGAGAGCGCCTTCGCAAGAAGGGGAAGGATGGGAATAGGATGCGTATTCTCTTCAAAAATGGGAATATTGTAACAATGAATGATGGGCGTGAGATTATTCAGGGAGATCTGCTTGTTGATGGGTCTGAGATCGCAGCAGTTGGTGGTGTCATCGAACAACCTGCAGATCAAGTAATTGAGCTCAATGGCGATTTAATAATTCCCGGCTTGATTCAGACTCATATTCATTTGTGCCAGACATTATTTCGAGGTCAGGCTGACGATTTAGAGCTTTTAGATTGGCTCAAACTGCGAATTTGGCCGCTAGAAGGCGGACATGATCCAGAATCCTTATATGATTCTGCTTTATTAGGTATTGGAGAGTTATTCCTTGGTGGTACAACGACGATTGTGGACATGGAGACAGTGCATCATACTGAACATGCTTTTGAGGCTATCCTTGCCAGTGGCTTAAGAGCCCTGAGCGGGAAGGTTATGATGGATGACTGCAATGGAGATATTCCACCTTCCTTGCAAGAGAAGACGGAAGACTCTTTGCAAGAAAGTGTCGATTTATTTGAGAAATATCACGGTAAAGGAAATGGACGACTCGAAGTTGCGTTTACGCCCCGCTTCGTTATTTCCTGCACCGATTCATTATTAAAAGAAGTTTCAAAGATTGCCCGTGAAAAAAATGCTTTTGTGCATACACATGCTTCGGAAAATCGCTCGGAAATCCAACTTGTAGAGAGTACGCGTGGTATGCGCAATATCATCTATTTGGATAAAGTGGGCTTAACCGGGCCGAAACTAATATTGGCTCATTGCATCTGGTTAGATGAGGCAGAAAAGGAAATTCTGGTCCGGACCAAGACGAGGATTTCACATTGCCCTTCTTCGAATTTGAAGCTGGCCTCGGGGATTGCTCCGATTCCAGAACTTATGAAACGCGGTGCAGAGGTTTCCCTAAGCGCGGACGGGGCACCCTGCGGCAATAACTTAGACGGATTCCGAGAAATGCGACACGCTGCCCTGATTCAGAAACCTTTACATGGGCCGACGGTCATGCCAGCACGGGAGGTCTTTGAACTGGCCACTCTGGGTGGTGCTCGGGCCATCGGACATGAACATGATCTGGGAAGTCTGGAAGTTGGGAAAAAAGCGGATTTAGCAGTGGTTAGCCTGCAAGGCTTACACACATGGCCGATTGAGCATGTTGATGTTTATTCACAATTGGTATACCAGGCTGTTTCCTCCGATGTGCGACTCACAATGGTGGATGGGCAAATAGTGATGAAAGATCGGCACTTGTTAACGATTGATGTGCCGAAGCTTAAGTTAAGCTCAACGCGCAGTTTAAATCGAGTAATGCAAAGGGTAGGACTTGTATAGAGAGACTTATGTGATACAGAAAAAGGCTTGGCGTTAACCAAGCCTTTCTTGATATCTGTCTGGAATGGAGTGTGGAGCAGTATGTTGAGCTTTAAGCAAAGAATGGATGAAGCCAGGGGGCTTGTTAAAATTGACTTGGTTCTGAGACGAGCTAAGTTAGTTAATGTCTTCTCTGGGGAAATCCATGAAACGGATATAGGAGTCCATCAAGGTAACTTTGTTGGTATTGGAAAGTTCGAAGAAGCGGAGAGGGTTCTGGATTTAGCCGGTAAGTATGTTGTTCCTGGCCTGATTGACGGACATGTACATATAGAAAGCTCGCATCTTTGTCCTGAGGAGTTTTGTTCGCTTCTTCTTTCTCATGGAGTAACAACAGCGGTCGCAGATCCACATGAAATCGCCAATGTTTTAGGGAAACAAGGAATTCAATATATCCTCGACAGCGTCGAAGGACTACCCTTTAATGCCTTTGTAGCACTTCCTTCTTGTGTTCCTGCAACAGATTTGGAGACTTCAGGGGCTCGTCTCGGAGCGAAGGATTTATTAGAATTTGTCGATCATCCTAAAGTTATAGGTCTAGGCGAGGTTATGGATTATTTGGGAGTGATCCAAGCCGAATCGGATATGGTAGAGAAGCTGAAACTTCCTTTGCCCTTTTTTGATGGGCATGCTCCCGGAATATCTCCTCAGGATTTGAACGCCTATTATCTGGCGGGAATACATACAGAACATGAATGCTCAACAGTTGAAGAGGCTAGAGAGCGTTTACGGCGCGGTTTCCACGTCATGCTTCGCGAGGGAAGTGCCGCAAAAAACCTCTTGGATCTTTTGCCTGCAGTGACTTCCCAAAATGCAGGACAATGTCTTCTGGTGACAGATGACCGTCATCCGAGGGATCTTATCCATGAAGGAAGCATCGATCATCTAGTCCGTCTGGCAATTAAGGCAGGAATGGACCCTGTCCAAGTAATCCAAATGGCGACGATCAATGCGGCCCGTGCAATCGGACTTTCTCGTTTAGGTGCAGTAGCACCTGGATATCAGGCGGATTTTGTCATTCTGGATGATTTAAATGAGTTTAAGATTAATGAAGTTTATTGGCGCGGAATAAAACAAAGTGGAAGTGAAGGGCGACCAAAATTTCCACGCTTCAGTGTTGCAGGACTCACGGAAAGTGTTCATATTGGCAACTGGTCCCCAGCCAAGCTCAGAGTTCTTACAGACAAAGAATCAAGATCGTCGAATCATGCTCAGGTTAAAGTTATTGGAGTACAAGAACATTCTCTGCTAACATCGACCTTACTTCGAGAACTGCCAGTCTGCAATGAACATATTCATCCAGACCCAGCCCAGGGAATTGCTAAACTTGCTGTGCTTGAACGTCATCATAAAACAGGAAATGTTGGGGTTGGATTTGTCGAAGGTCTGGGCTTAACAAAAGGGGCCATCGCTTCAACCGTTGCTCATGATTCACATAACCTAGTTGTCGTGGGAATGAGTGATGAGGAGATGAACCTTGCAATTATGACCTGTGTTGAGATGGGAGGCGGGCTTTGTCTTGTAGATGGAAGGCAAGTGATAGGAAAGCTTCCTTTACCGATAGCTGGGCTTATGACTGATCAGGGCGCCGAAGAAGTTGCACAAATCCTCAGTCAGTTGCATGAGAAGGCGGTTAGTTTGGGAATTAGTAAAATGGTAGATCCTTTTATGACCCTAGCCTTTCTTTCCTTACCGGTGATTCCTGAACTAAAGCTAACGGATCTGGGTTTAGTTGACGTAGAAAAGTTCCGATTAACTAAGGTCGTGTGTAAATGACAGACTTGCTGTTGCCCTCATCCTTTTAGCTGAACTTAAAAATCATTCGTTTATAGTTCCTAACTTCTTGCTGTGAAATGGAATTTAAGTAGAAAATATTGTAGACACTGAAAATCCTTACCATTGAAATAAATAGAGTTAATTGTCGAGATATCGAAATCTCATGGGACTAAAGGGAAAATTTATAGAGATATCACTATTTGTAAAAGGTTTTTAGTGATTTTTGACGAAGTAAACTTTAAGGACCAGAAAGCCACAAATTTGGATAGGGTGAAAGTTCATGCGTTTGGTAAATACTCGTTATGTTAAGGAAGGATCAGTTTTAGCACGTCCTGTGATCAACTCTTCAGGTAGGATTCTGTTACAGAGTGGGGTTCGCGTGACGGCTTCCTATATTGAACGACTAATCACCATGGGGTATGATGTCCTTTTTATTGAGGATGATCGATTACAAGATGTAGAATTTCATATGTCAATTACAGGGCAAACGCGTGAAGTTGCTTATAAAACAATTAAAAATGTTAGCAGATATATTGAAAGTGGTCAGGAAAGCACCTTAGTGGTAGCTGATGTGCGATCGTCTGTTGAGCAAATGATTAATGATCTATTGTCTAGTTCTGACATCTTGGGAAATTTGACAGAGATTCTAGGGTATGATGACTATACCTTTCACCATTCGATTAATACAACGATAATTGGACTTGTCTTAGGTATTGCATCAGGATTTTCTGAACAGAAGTTAATTGAGTTTGGAATGGGAATTCTCATGCATGATATCGGTAAAATCTTAATTCCGGAGAATATTCTCAATAAGAAAACCCCATTGACAGATGAAGAATTTGAGGAGATTAAACGGCACACGATAGACGGGTTTAACATTTTGCGCAAAAACAATGATTTTGGTTTGCTGTCTGCACACGTAGCCTTTCAACATCAAGAAAAATGGGATGGCACGGGTTATCCGAGAGGGCTTAAAGGATACGAAATTCATGAATATGCCAGACTGGCGGCGGTTGCCGATGTATATGAAGCTCTGACCAGTAAACGGGTTTATCGCAAGGCCCTTGAGGCGAATGCGGCCTATGAATACATAGTTTCACAATCTAATACCCACTTTTGTCCACAAACGTTAGAAATTTTCAAGAAACATATTGCGGTTTATCCGTCCGGTTCGGGTGTTCTCTTAAGCAATGGACAAAGAGGAAATGTTGTAAAACAGAACTCCGCTTTCCCAAATCGTCCCTTTGTCAGGGTATTCTACGAGAATGAAGAGGAACTTGATTCTCCGATTGATTACAATCTGGCAGAATGTCCTTCTCTTATGGTTATTGCAGTAGATAATCGCTAAATATTGGTATTCCTTTATAAAAGAGAAAGAGTCTCTCACTTTAAATTGAAGTGAGAGACTCTTCCCTTTTAGATATTACGAGTTTTCCAGAAGGGTTCTAAATTCTTCGACCTGATGAACAGGTGTTTGACATGTAAAGTTTTCACATAAATAAGCTGTAACTTGACTTGGATCCAGGGGGTAATCCTTAATCCAAGGCACAGTATCACTGAGACTTCCCTCTTGGCAGAGAACCGAAGCAAAGGGGCGAAAAGTAGAAAAGAAGAGTTGACGCATTTCAGGGAGTTCTTTTGAGTTGAGAGAACCTGCCAAAATCAATTCCTGAGAAGGGTGAAGGGCAAATTGAAGAGCTTGCAAAAAAGCTGTATACCCTGAGGGGTGCTCCTCAAGAACCGATCTAAAATCGAGAAGCTGTTGTTCCGCTTTTCGTTCCCAGCGCTCATCGCCAGTGAATCGACCAAGCCGAAGCAGGTTGAGCGCGGTGATCGAGTTACCAGAAGGAAGAGCTCCGTCATAACTTTCTTTTGGACGGAAGAGGAGTTCTTCCGCGTCTGAACCAGTTAGATAATATCCGCCGCCTTCTTCATCGAAAAAGAGACGATCCTGTTCTTCTTGAAGTTGAAGTGCGGTTTGGAGAATTTGGGGTTTGCCGTTAGCAGAGTAAAGTTCCAGCAGGCCCCAGATTAAGAATGCATAATCATCCAGGTAACCCAGGTAGGCTGTATCGCCCTCTCGGTAGCGTGCCATAAGACGACCATCGCCACGTCGTAACTGAGTAAGGACGAAAGTTACAGCTTTTTCAGCCGCTTCCAGATAAGTATTACTGCCAAGAACTTGAGCCCCTTTTGCTAAGGCAACAATCATTAACCCGTTCCAAGCAGTTAAAATCTTATCATCCTTGTGAGGGTGGATTCGTTTTTCGCGTTCTGCAAAGAGAGCTTGGCGTGCATTTTCTAGGGAATGCAGAACCTCTTCCTCTGATAAAGAGTTATCCTGAGCCACTTTCTTAATATTTCCTAATAAAAGATTGGGAATATTCTTCCCTTCAAAGTTTCCTTTAGGTGTTATGTCGAAAACAGCACAATATTTAGCGGCTGTCTCTTTGTCGAGAACAGCTTCAACCTCTTCGGGAGTCCAGACGTGGAACTTTCCTTCTTCCCCCTCGGCGTCAGCATCTTCCGCAGAATAAAAACCGCCCTCAGGGGAGGTCATGTCTCGAAGTACATAAGTGAAAATTTCCTGCGCAATCTGAGCATCTTTTGGAAAATGGGAAACTTGATAATTTTCTAAGTAAGCTAAAGCTAGTAAGGAATTATCGTAGAGCATTTTTTCAAAATGAGGAACTAACCATTTTTCATCCGTACTATACCTTGCAAATCCGAATCCGACATGATCATATATTCCACCAAGAGCCATTCCATCGAGAGTTTTCCGGACAATCTCCAGGGCTTTGTCCTTAGGGTGATCCTCTGCATAGCGAAGCAGGAAGGTTAGGGTATGGGGTGTAGGAAATTTTGGAGCCTGCCCAAATCCTCCGTAACGTGGGTCAAAGCTTTGGGCTAAGATGGAGTATGCTTTAGAGACTACTCCATTTCCCCATGTTTTAAAGGATTCTGAGCTGTCCTTAAGGTCTGAGATAGGGGCGGCGGTTTTATCGGGCAGTGAACGCCCTGAATGAACTGCAGCCACAATTTGATCCGCTGAGTCTCGCAGTTTCTCCTCGTCCTTTGCCCAGAGAGTCCCTACTTGTTCTAAAAGTTCCATCATACCTTTGTATCCGTAGCGCTCTGTTTTCGGAAAGTATGTACCAGTAAAAAACGGCTTTTTCTCGGGTGTCATAATAATCGTAAGCGGCCATCCCCCTGACCCAGTTAAAGCCTGACAGAAGGCCATGTACAAATGATCAACATCCGGGCGTTCTTCACGATCCACTTTGATGGAGACAAAGTAGCGATTGAGTAAAGCGGCAACTTCGTTGTCTTCGAAGGATTCTCTCTCCATGACATGACACCAGTGACAGGTAGATTACTATAACATTGTTAGGAGTACCCAATAGAAAGAAATATCGGCTTATTTTCAGCTTGAGCTTTTTCAAAAACCTCTTGGCCCCAAGGGAACCAATTGACAGGATTATAAGCATGCTGTATTAAATAAGGCGATTTCTCGTTTATCAATCTATTGGGTACAGCATTTTTGTTGGTCATGGCATCACCTTCTTTCTTAATAATTTTTTGATTTCAATTATTATATCCGAAAATAAAAAAGATACCAAAAGAACTGTGATAGTTGCGTTATGAAGCGATAGAACGACATTTCATGTAGATGGGCAATTCATTGGCTACCCTTTGGACGAAGGATATCGGATTGTCTTTGCTTAGGACGCAATGAGCAGAAAGTTCATTAGGCATTGCTAAATTTCAAATAGCTATTTTCAGGGTTGATAAGAATCAATATTAGATTACACTAGGGATTGTATACAAAATATTGGAGCCCTCAAGTTTGAAGACTCCTTCTAAATATACAGGACTAGTTTTAAGCTATAGTTAAGACGCTGGTATAAAGACTGACTACAGTTTGCGCCGTAGTAACAAAGACCGTCAGAAAACTAACTTATTTTTTGGATCAAGATAGAGGCATCTGCGTTGCTTACAGTTCCGCCTGCTAGAGTCTGTAGGGTAACCGCCGCTGCACTAGTATGGTTTCTCAAGGTTAACACATCACCGGCGCTAGCTGTGATAATTACCATACCTGGGTTCGGTTGAGTGCCGGCCCCGGAGCCGTAGACGGCACCAGCAACGGGACCGCCATTTTGGAAGAGAGTAAACTGGTTTGATTCATTACATGAAGCGTTGAACCATATAGCATAGGTGCCGGCAGTACCAAGTATAATTGGAGCTGTTCCCGGTGCATGGGCAATGCTACCTACAATTACTCCGTTATCACTAAATAATATATCCGCTTCTAGAGGTACGACTTGAAGACCTAAATTATAAATATAGGCGAATTCTGCTAATCCCGCGCCAGTAGCGCCAGTAGCGCCAGTAGCTCCAGCAGCTCCAGTAGCACCGGTAGCGCCAGCAGCTCCAGTAGCTCCAGCAGCGCCAGTAGCGCCGGTAGCGCCAGTAGCGCCAGTAGCGCCGGTAGCGCCGGTAGCGCCAGCAGCTCCAGTAGCTCCAGCAGCGCCAGTAGCGCCGGTAGCTCCAGTAGCGCCGGTAGCTCCAGTAGCGCCAGTAGCTCCAGCAGCGCCAGCAGCTCCAGTAGCGCCGGTAGCGCCAGTAGCTCCAGCAGCTCCAGTAGCGCCGGTAGCGCCAGTAGCTCCAGCAGCTCCAGTAGCGCCGGTAGCTCCAGTAGCTCCAGTAGTGCCGGTAGCTCCAGTAGCGCCGGTAGCGCCAGTAGCTCCAGTAGCGCCGGTAGCGCCAGTAGCTCCAGTAGCGCCGGTAGCTCCAGTAGCGCCGGTAGCTCCAGTAGCTCCAGTAGCTCCAGTAGCGCCAGTAGCTCCAGTAGCGCCAGTAGCGCCGGTAGCGCCGGTAGCTCCAGCAGCGCCAGTAGCGCCGGTAGCGCCTGTTGCCCCAGTGACTCCAGCACATGAGCTAAAGTTTACGAGCAAATATGGCGGATTGACATTATTTGTACTTTCGTAACCAATGATTGTATTTGGCTTACCTTCCTTACCTATAAGTGTAATGCCAAAATTTTCATGACACAGATTGCTCCAGCCCTGAACTAAACTCGTTATATCAATAGATATATAAGTTCCTACATTGCTATCAATTACATTAAAGGAATAGGGGGTAATGACAGTATTCGGTGCCGTGTCCCACGTTACAATCGCTTGGCTAAAATCATTTTCATTTTCGTATATTGTTACTGTTTGAGGTGAGAGCTCATTATCAGATTTATCTTTTCTATTAATAAAAAGGTAAAGAATAGCACTACATATTATAGTTGAGCAAGGCAAATCAATGGGAAATTTCAGTAATGTTCTATAAGAATCAGGCTTACAACGATTCTTAGTAGTTCTAAGATATTCTCCTGTAAACAATTGATTGATAGCCCCAAAGTTTGTATTATGATAATATTGTGAAATATAGACACTATCTGTGGGAGAAATATAAATTGACGCCATAGAATTCTTCCTTTCTCTAGTTTTAATCTTAGTAAGATGTTAACGATTTCAAAACCTTTAAACAAAAGGGAGCATGGGAGATTCCAGTTATTACCTAATGGAACAATTTAACTGAGACTCAATGCGTAGAATTTTAGAAAAGAAATTAGGATTAACACCAATATATTCCATATAAAATGAATTTGTTACGTTTTGAACTATAGGTTACGTCGAGAACGCAGTCGTCCGAACAACAAGCACAGCAAAATCCGCTCAACTGGCGGATTTTGCTGTGCTTTTCTGAGGCTTTTAACTGCCTTATAGTTTGAATAATATTTACCACGTGCGTATTAATTGTCTCAAGAGCAATCGTTCACCTATACTAATGCTCCATACGTGGGTGGTGTCTTTGTCCAGCCTTTCGCTTTACCGTATTTTAGGAATTTATCATACGAGCTCATCTCGTCTTTAAATAAATCGATGAATGTTTTGCGCAGGCTGTCATTTCTTACCGTCTCCATTACTGCCCTCATGTGCAGGTCAATAGAATTCTGAAGGCCTGTGAGAAGAATTCTATACATAAATTGATCTTCCATTGCTTCCGGATCTATGCGCTGCACCATTTCAGCGGGTGGCCTTTCAGGTACTTGGACACTATAGTTTAGACACAGTTCCTCAAGTTTCTCGATTTGCTTTTTGATAATTATTAAGCCCATATCTAAGACAGCAATAAAGCTTGTGTCATGGGCAAAACTAATGGAGAACATGACTAATTCCAGCTGGTCATATCTTAAGTTTAAATGGTCCCAGAGATGGAAAGCTTCACTGATTGATAAATCTTCAGTTTTAATTGGCTTGGAGGGCTTATAAGCCGGAGGATTGTCCTCCCAGCTCTTTAACTTACCAAACTTATAGAGTATTTGAAATTGATAGGCGTGGCCTAACAGGGCATGTTTGAAAAGTTCACGGAGTTGATCATTACTTGTAGTGGTTCTATAAGACCGACCAAGGACAACCATTTGAGTAACTAGGTCTTCATAGATTCTCCTGTAAATATATCTATCTGTAAGCTCATCAAGCTTTTTATCAATCCGGATATCCACTGCGGGTCTCTTGGGCAAGGTTACAGAATAGTGGGTTGCTTTCTCTTCCAATATCTTTGATTCCTTTATAAAGGTACTTAAGAAGCGACTAAGCATAAGATCAAACTCACGGTCATGGATAAAGTTCCTATACATCTGAAGGGTTTCTATACTTCCATAACGTGCTCTTAAGGCGTTCCATAAATTGAAGGCTCCTAGAATATCAATAACTTCTTCACCAGATAGTTTTTTAAAGAAAGAAAACAAAACAATCACCTCATTATAAGATTCTTTTAGTATCCGTTGGGTAGGGTATTTTTATGCGATGCAGAGAAAGGTCTGGGGAACCGGGAGCGACAACTTATTTGGTATTTAAGTGTTTAAGATAATTAAAGAAAAATAGAGGTAAAATACAAATAATGTCCAATATATATAGATATTAAAATACGGAACGAACAGAGGTTAATTTGTGCAAAATCACATGAGCTTGAACGATAGTTTTCCAGTTGTGGGCATCGGAGTCTCGGATGTTGGGGGAAAGGCGTTTAAAGCTTTTTTCAAAAATATGCCAGACGACTGTGGGATGGCCTTTGTTATTGTCGGCCGTCACGAAATGACGGTTCAGATCCTGCAGGAATACATATCTATGCCTGTTTTAGTTGTGAAAGACGATATGAAGATGATGCCCAACCATGTGTTCATATGCCCGAAAGATAAAGATACCGGAGTTGTACGGGGTAATTTTTATTTACGGGAACCCCTTTCTAATCCTCGAAAACCTTTAGATTATTTTTTCAGCACCCTGGCCTATGACCAGGGTGAAAATGCCATATGTATTATTCTTTCAGGCATAAGTCATGATGGAGCGCTGGGCTTAAAAGAAATTAAAGCACAGTTTGGTATGGTCATGGTTCAGGACGGGGGCTTAGCGGGTTGTGCTGATTCCGCTGGCAGTGCCTCGGTCTTGGAATTGGCAGATTTTATTCTACCTATTGAGAAAATGAGTGATCAGCTCCTTGTGCATAGCAAGTGGTTGCAACGAAAAGCTTCGCGGAGTATGAACGAAAAATTAAGTAAGAACTCAGAAATACTAAAGAGAGTGCTTTTCATTATCCAAATGCACAACAGCCACGATTTTTCCCTTTACAAAAAAGGGACTATTTACCGGCGTATAGAAAGCAGGATGCGCGTCTGCCATATTCAAGATATTGAGGAGTATGTTCGCTATTTGCAGCGAAACGCTGCAGAAGTGGAAACTCTTTTCAAAGCGATACTTATTAACGTAACCCGTTTTTTCCGTGACTCTGAAGCCTTCGAGGTTTTGGAGAATCAAGTGATTCCTGATTTACTGGCGGATAAACCGGAGGGATATAATTTACGAATATGGATCCCCGGGTGTTCCAGCGGGGAAGAAGTTTACTCCCTGGCAATCATAATTCAGGAATGCATGAACAAAGTCCGGAAGAATATGACTCTACAGATATTCGCTACAGATATTGACGAAGACGCCGTTTTGACGGCAAGGACTGGCTTATATCCCTTAAGCATCGCGGATGATATACACCCTGAGCGCTTAAAACGCTTTTTTAAGCTGGAAGAAAATCGATTCCGGATTTCGAAGGAAATCCGGGAAACTATAATTTTTGCTTCTCATGATCTTATTAAAGACCCGCCTTTCATTAAGGTGGATATGATCAGCTGCCGAAACCTTTTAATATATTTTGAAAATTCCTTGCAAAAAAGGATTTCCAATCTTTTTCATTTCAGCCTACTACCTAATGGAATACTCTTTTTGGGCCCTTCCGAATCCTTTGGAAGTAACACGAACCTTTATACTGTGCTTAATAGCAAATGGAAGTTATATAAACGCCGGGATGTCATTTCCAAACTCTGGGCAAATTTTCTTCCCAATTCGTCAATAATCAAGGCAGCCAAAGCAAGGGCGGATTTTACAAGCATCGTCGGATCAGAAAAATCAGGAATGATTAATTCTATAGAGAAGATGTTGTTAGAAAACTATACCCCGCCCTGTTTTATCGTTAATGAAAAGGGAGATATCATTTATATCAATGGACGTAGTAGAAGATATTTTGAACTAGCTACTGGAGAAGTTAGCCTGAACATTGCGACCATGGTTAAGGAGGAAATGCGGTATAGTTTAAGGGCAGTACTTCGTCAGGTAGCTAAAACAAAAGAAGATATTACTATTGAAGGCGTGAGGTTGATAATCAATGACGACCAAGTCACGCTTAATTTTGGTGTTAGGCCGATTGAGGAACCCGGAACATTACAGGGCTTGATCCTTGTGAACTTTGAGGAAGTTTCTGCATTACCCATAGATACCCCGCTGAATAACAACGATGACAGCTCGTCCGACAGTATGACGCGGATCGACGAACTAGAGAATGAGCTAAAAAGTACAAAGGTTCAACTATTCAGAACGATCGAAGAGATTGAATTATCCTACATGGAGACAGCAGCGGCCAACGAAGAACTACACTCAGCAAATGAGGAATTACAGAGTTCCAATGAAGAGATGGAGACTTCCCGAGAAGAAATGCAGTCCCTCTACGAGGAAGTCGTAACCGTTAACAATGAACTGCAAAATAAACTGAATGAACTGGCCCACTCCAATGACGATATGACCAATCTTTTAAACAGCACAGAAATCGCCTTTATATTTCTGGATAGTAATTTGAACATTATGCGGTATACTCCTTTAGCCCCCAGGCTTGTTAACATCATTCCCTCTGATGTTGGTCGTCCCCTAGCCCACCTTGTAACAAAACTCCGAAATACGGATATTATCAGCGAAGCTCAGAGGATTCTGGAAACATATGGCCAAATTGAGATGGAGGTTGAAACATTAGAGGGGGTATGGTACCTGATGCGGTTAACGCCCTACCGAACCTCCGAAAACACGGTGGCTGGTGTCGTAGTTTCTTTTGTTAATATCAGTAAACTTAAGGCACTAAATTTATTAAATACTGAGCTGAGGGACAGACGTGATTATGCCTTTAGTATCATTGAGGCCATTGACTTTCCCCTCCTGGTGCTGGACAGTGATTTTAAGGTTCTAACAGCGAACTTGGATTTTTACCGCGTTTTCCAGGTGACACCTTTAGAAACGGAAGGCATGTTGCTTTCACAACTTAGTGAAGGCCGATGGAACATTCGCGAGTTGGAGGAAAAACTTACCACTATTATCGCTGAAGGGATATCTTTTCGAAGCTTCCTCTTGGATTATGAATTCCCAGGCGTCGGCTATAAAAAGATTTACCTCGATGCCCACAGGATTAACAGCAAAAAGCCATCTGAAGATTTAATCCTAGTCATCTTTAAGACGGAGAATTGATTTAGTTATGTTTAAATAAGGGGGTTGGTGATTGCATGGATGGTGTAAAATTGCGCCAGGAAGCAGAAGCACTGAGAAACCAAAAGAACAGAGCTATCGGGAATACTTCGGCAGAAGGTTTAACGGAGAATATGGAACTGGAGGTTCATCAAATCGAATTATCAATGCAAAATGAAGAATTGCAGCGTGTTGGTCTGGAGAACGAATTATCCCGGGACAAATATAGGAAATTATATGACTTTGCCCCTGTGGGTTTTTTTACCTGTGGGACCAATGGCCTGATCCTGGAAGTAAACCGGACTGGGGCTGCTCTATTCGGAGTGGAGAAGGATAATTTATTGGGTAAGGTCTTTACCAGCTTTGTGCTCGATGAACACCAACACATTTTTTCTCTGTACTGCAAGTTGCTGCGGCAAATTAATACAAAGCAGGAATGCGAACTGAACCTCCGGAAGAATGATGGGACAGTTTTTTGTGCTTTAGTTGAAGGGATAGCAGATAAAGAGAAAGAGAAAGATGAAAAAGACACTCTTTGCTTTCTTGCAGTCAAAGACATTACCGATCGGAAGAAGAATGAGGAAGATAAAGTAAATTACCAAAGGATGGAGTCTTTGGGAATTTTGGCTGGGGGCATAGCCCACGACTTTAACAATCTTCTGACGGTTATATTAGGCAACATCTCGTTATTTAAAATGAAGAATTTGAAGCAGGAAAAAAACCTGGAACTATTGGAAGAGGCAGAAAAAGCCTGCCAGCAGTCAACGGATTTAACCTTGCAGCTGTTGACCTTTGCCAAAGGGGGGAAGCCCCTTAAAGAGGTGATTTCCATTGTTCCATTACTTAATGATACCGTCATTTTTGCAATGAGGGGTTCCAATGTGCGTCATGAACTTGAATTGTCCGATGATTTATGGATGGTTGAGGTTGATGGCGGACATATCAGACAGGTGGTGAATAATCTGGTCATCAATGCCCAGCAGGCCATGCCCAATGGGGGAACGGTGTCTTTGAGGTGCGAGAACAAATACTTGACAAAGGAAGAGGGACTGCCATTAAATATAGGCCCCTATCTGAAGATAACCGTGGAAGATCACGGCGTTGGCATCCATAAAGACCAGTTGAACAGGATTTTTGATCCTTACTTTACGACAAAGGCTCAAGGTAACGGGTTAGGACTAGCTACTTCTTATTCCATAGTCAAGCGGCACAATGGTTACATTAGGGTTGAGTCCGAACCAGGTCAAGGGACAGCTGTATCTGTATACCTTCCAGCCTTACCGGGAATGGCTCTGTCAGAGAAGAAGGCTATAGAGCCATTTCTTTTCGGGCAAGGCAAAATTTTGGTTATGGATGATCAAGCCTCCATACGAGAAGTTATCGGGGGAATGCTTATCCAGTTGAGTTGTGAACCTTCCTTTGCTGCAGATGGAGAGGAAGCCATCCTTCTTTACAAGGAAGCCAGTGAGAGGGGCGAGCCCTATGATGCTGTTATTTTCGATCTAACCGTCCCCGGTGGAGCAGGTGGCAGACAGGCCCTAGAGGAGATCACTAAAATCGATCCCCAGGTCAAGGCCATAACCTCCAGCGGCTACTGTAACGACGCTATTATGACTGATTTTAAAAAGTATGGATTCAAAGCGGCTTTACCTAAGCCTTTTTGCCTGGAGGAACTAAGTAGAGTCCTTAGAAATACTGTTATGGACTCCATGTAATCTTTATCGGTCAGGTTGACTTTTATCGATATTCAGAAGGATTCCATAAATGAAGTTGTGTGGGTGCATCAATTATTCTTTAAGTCTTGCCAGAACGTTTTTGACGCTCTGGCTTCTTGTTTTTTTAGAATTATAAAATTATAAATTTCTCTGCAAAAGCCATCCAATTACTTCCTGTAATATTCCCTTCAACAAAAGTGAATTCTATTAATAGTTTCTAAAAAATAGAAGACATTAGTTAAACATATTATTCAGATGTAACTCAAAAGAATGTTTGACTTAGGGGAGGTAATAACATAACATGAAAAAAATTAAGGATAGAAACACCTTAGCAATTGTTGCAGGGCTCATTGGTTTAACCGGTATTATGTTTGTTGACGGAGTCTCTCGTGGAGCAAAAATCTCTAAGAGGTCATATAGGGAAGCTTCAGCAGGGATGTTCGTCTCAAAAAAGGAAGCTAGCAATTTGAGGGGACAAATCCTGGGAGTAATAATGAATTCTGCTGTGAGCATTATAGGAGCCAAATATATAATTAGTGATATGTCGAAAAATGGGCGGGATAAAATTATACCAAAAGGAATACTGGCGGGAATTTCCATTGGAGCAATAGCTACAGTCCTTCCAAATATTGCCCCCAAAAATAAGGTTAAGCCAAAGGATGCAGCTAGCAACCTTTCTTACGTTTTCAGTAACATTGTTTATGGGTTACTTACTACTTTCGCAGTAGCTAAATTAGGGCATGATTCACTTTTCGACGCCCCACCTCTAAACAATTACTTGAAGCCGACTGAAAAAACAACTGAGCAAACAAAAGAGTCGAATAGAAATAATATTTACTCAGATGTAAATCCCAATCTAGAAGAAGCAAAATATATAATGTAATTCATTTTTCTATGGTTACAATCACGAGTAAAAGTCGGTCAAGGTAGCTTTCGACCCTGTCAGACTTTTTTGATGCACATAATTGTGAGACTGTAAAATGTTTTCTCTTCCAACTTTATGAAATTTCTTTCTAAATTACAACGGACAATAAACGGTCAAGTGCCTGTTGGGTGAGGCATGGGGTTAAATAAGAAACGAACGGGTTCAGGAGTAAATGCTGAACCTGTTCGTTTTCTCCAATTTAGTTCTAGTAACTTGAGTGCCACCAATGACAAGTCGATAAACTACACTACGAATACCCAATAGATAAGAAAACAGGTTTATTCTCTGTTTTCGCTATACGAAAAGCCTCTTCGCTCCATGGATACCAGTTAACTGGATTATATGCGTGTTGGAGCAAGTAGGGAGACTTTTCATTAGCTAATCTATTGGGTATTTTGTTCATTGTTGTCATGGGCAATCACCTCCCTTAGAATAAATTTCGATTATAACATTTAATCTAGTATGACCTTTTACATAGCTATGATTCCCATAAAATGTCGAGTAATTCAATTTGATTTTTCACTGAATTAACGGTCTTTTTATTAACCTTAAAGCGAGGTTATCAAAAAGTAAATTATGTTAAAGTATTGAGTCATACGGATTTGTGAACTGGAATTAAATCAATTTATAATTTCTTTTACTAGAACACTTTGATATGCTCTGCTGTTTATTGTTTTATGAAGCTAGTATTTGGCAGGAATATTTTGAAATTTGTTGAATTCTAGATGAAGGCAATTTATGGTATACAAAGTTAAAGTCCATCTGCTGTTATGCTTGTATATAGCTAGACATGACTGCGTTGCAAACTCTCGGAATATCGGCCGACACTGCTGAAGCCCCTGTAGGTCAATGCAATTTAAAATGAGGTGAAAGTAGTATGGGTAATCTTCCAGAGCTAAAAAGCGGAAGAGTATTGTTGAGAAAACCTGAAAAAGAAGACATTGTTACTCGTATCTTATTTGGGTCACCCATCGAATTTGTTAAAATGTGTAGCGGCGATACGAATAGTATAAATGAATTTACCTTAGATGATGGCAATCAGTGGTATAAAAAAATAATTGTGCACCCATGTAAATGGGTTCTTGAGTATGATGGTTCCTGCATAGGTGAAGTAGCACTAACTCCATATAAACAAGACAATAAGGTAAGATATTCAATTGCTATATTTGAGATGTCTAAATGGGGGTTGGGAATAGGAACCGAAGTTGCAAAGATGGTACTTGATTATGCCTTCAACAGGATGAAATATCATAAAGTGTATTTGCGAGTTTTGGATTATAACAAAAGAGCAATAAGGTGTTACGAAAAATGCGGATTTGTTCAAGAGGGTATTGACCGAGAGGGTGCACGTATTGAAGGAAACTATGAAACTGATATTTATATGGGCATTATCGAAGATGAATACCGTAAGTTCTTCGTTTAGTTTAATTTATGAGATTAATCGGTTTGACGGGTTCTAGATGTAAAGGCGTAGGGCAAAAAGCATTAAATTTTGTTGAGGGTCTATTTCCTGAAGTAGAGTCTTGGAAGCTTGATTGTCCAGCAGATATGGCAACTAACCGCAAATGTTATGAAAAAGTAGGTTATAGATTTACAGGAGAGACAAGGATTATAAACGATAAGCTTACTCTTGTATCTTACAGAAAAGGCATATAGAAGCCCTGAATGAATCAAATAGGAGAAAAACGATATGGTGAACCTTAATCTAAAAAATGATTACAGGATTGAATCTTTGACAATAGATAAACTAATATTGATTGAAACTTTGAACCGAAAATGTTCGGATTATTATTTATTACATGATGGAATATTACCCTCAAAGAGGGAAGCGTTAGAAATATTCAACTCCCTACCTCCTGGTAAAAACTATGAAGATAAATTCACTTTAGGAATATATAAATACACAAATGAATTGGTAGGAATTATTGACATTGTGAAGGATTTCTCAGTTAAAGGGGAGTGGATGCTTGGATTATTGCTTATTGAACCAAAAGAAAGAGGTAATGGATTAGGTAAGCGGATTCATGAAGCATTAGTTCAATGGGCAACCACTTTAGAATCAAAATCTTTTCGAGTCGGCGTGATTGAAGATAATTTTAGGGGGAAGAAATTTTGGTCTGATTTAGGTTACCTAAAAATTAAGGATGCCACTGTGGTTAAGCCAGAAAAGACACATCTTGTAGATGTTATGACTTACCAAATAAGCCGAAGTAATGTATGAGTTCTCAAACTTTATTGCACAACGTAACCTTCGTCCCAAATAACTGATACTTGGCGAAGGTGCATAGATTTATATGCGGGAGATTATTGTTCTAGGGATAAGGGAATGTAATTGACATATTTCCATATATGCTCACTTGAATCAGCGTTGAAATTTTTAAAGATTTCTTGTTGCCCTTAAGCCTTAAAGCAAAAAGGGTTAAGCATGATTTCCTGCTCTTAACCATGAAGAGGCATTTGTTCTGGAGGTGTCAATTTGAAAATTATCATTAAAGAATGTGAAATACAGGATTATGTAGATATAGTTTTACTTAATAAAAATGAAATGGGTTATGACTACCCCGCAGAAGATACAAAGGGTCAACTTGAACGATTACTTGGGGATAATAACCATAAATTATATGTAGCCAAAGTTGCTGACAAAATAGTTGGATATATTCACGCAAACAATCACGATTTGCTATATGCACCACATCTGAAGAACATCATGGGTATTGCTGTTTCAGCGGA
Source organism: Desulfosporosinus nitroreducens (assembly GCF_023897015.1). Taxonomy (GTDB): domain Bacteria; phylum Bacillota; class Desulfitobacteriia; order Desulfitobacteriales; family Desulfitobacteriaceae; genus Desulfosporosinus; species Desulfosporosinus nitroreducens. The sequence goes on from NZ_JAMHFY010000028.1 coordinate 61,856, forward strand.
TTTTAGAGGAAAAGGTATTGGTAAAACGCTTTTGGATGAAGTTGAGAACTGGGCACGTGATACAGGTGCCTGTGGTGTACGATTAGTATCAGGAGCAACAAGAACTGGTGCACACGCATTTTATTTGGCTTGTGGATATACTCTCAAGAAAGAACAGAAAAATTTTAATAGATATTTTGAAAACCCCTTTCATATTAAATGAAAGCAAAAATCTAAAGAGTGTGAGTGTTTAGAGACATTGGGATATCCTGCTAGAATAGTAAGCAATAAAATTAGTAGTTCAATTAACCCTGGAAGTTCATCTGAACTATTTTATGACCCTGTGTTTAGAAAATTAAAGTCTAGATACCTGATTTATAGAGGAAGGTTAAGAATGAATATTTACATTGAAACTGAAAGACTTGTATTAAGACAATTTACTATTGATGACGCGGAAGAATTGCACTCTATCTGTACCCAACCTCATGTATTAAAATGGATGCCCGATTGGGAAATATCCCTGGAAGAAAGGGATGGATAAGATGGGTGGAAAAGGAGTATCTAAGAGCAAGCAAAAATAGTG
>NZ_JAMHFY010000029.1 GCF_023897015.1 Desulfosporosinus nitroreducens
CCGTTCGACTTGCATGTGTTAGGCACGCCGCCAGCGTTCGTCCTGAGCCAGGATCAAACTCTCCAAAAAAAGTTATTTCACTTCAATGAAGAAGATGATTCGCTCATGATTTATTTTGAAACTCTTTCGAATTTCTCTCATTGGCTGTCCTTGTTGTTTAGTTTTCAAAGATCAGAATCATTTTCTTTGGCTGTTTAGGCCGGAATTGTATCTTAGCATTTTCAACTTGCGTTGTCAATAACTAATTTACTAAATGTTTTTTGATTGAAGAGCTAAAGGTTTAACACCTTACTGTCAATCGCAGTGCGTCTTTGTGGCGCTCAGTTATAATAGCATTATAGCAATATGATGTCAACTAGTATTTCACCGTTTAAAAATTTTATGCTTGCTTTAGGAGATTTATTTTAAGTAATATATCTTAGCCACATCATTACAATATGTATTTTTAAACCGGAGTGTTACAAATATCTACGGAAGATTATAATAATCCATCGACTTCGTAGTATATCAAGCACTAGACAACTACTCAAACGCATTGATTTCTTCCAACGTCGATGCCACATGGCTCCCAAGCATTGCCCAGTGAAATATGCTCCCGCTAACATAAGATACGTCGTTAATTCCCATCCAAGTCCCATCCGTATACGAAGAAACATAATAACTGGAACTGGTAAATGAATGGATAAAAACCACTGAAATGAAAATTTATTAACACTTTCTCTCCAATAGCCAAATGGGATATTTAATAATATCACCGTTGTTAGAATCATACTCAAGCCATCCTCAGCCTCCTTCTATAATAGAAGACGTATACGCACAAATCTTTTCTCAAATTATGTTTACGAAACACATTCTTACAATATACATTATGGGATGATTCTTATGAGAGGAGTGTGCTACAGAATGTCCATTCGTCCAATTATACTAATTATTTGTAAGCCCTGGATTTTGGCTGGCATCATAATCCTGCTCATTCTATTTATTGGGGCTGGCTCATTAAAATTAACATCGGCATTTTCTTCAAGCCTAAAAGACAAGGTTATTGTCATTGATCCAGGACATGGAGGCGCTGACCCTGGGGCACAAAATTCAGGGCTCAAGGAAAAAGAGATAAATTTAGATATCTCTTTACGCCTAGGAAAGGTCCTAGAGTCCAAAGGATGTAAAGTTATTCTAACCCGCGAAGTAGATAGGGATTTTTTCCTGCCAGGGTTTGTCAAAGGGCGCATGGCTAAACGAGCAGAGTTAAACACTAGAATTAAAATCGCCACCGAAAACAATGCTGATCTCTTTATTAGCGTTCACGCCAACAGCTTTCCCCAACGTAATTCTTACGGGATGGAAACCTATTACCACCTAAAATCAGCAGCTGGAAAAGCACTGGCAGAAATTATCCATGAAAAACTTACACAGGTTCAACCTGATAATAAGCGTATAGCCAAAGCAGGGGATTATTACATAATTAATCAGGCCGAAATGCCCTCTGTCATAGTAGAAGTAGGATTCATTTCAAACCCCCGAGAAAGAAAACTATTACTATCAGAGGATTACCGCAACTTAGTGGCCGATGCCATAGGTGCCGGAGTTGAACATTACTTCCAAGCATTTCCTCAAGGGGTACAAGAAAATTCACCAACTGCCGGACAAGAAGGACCTCCCACTATAAGCGAAAATACCTATAAACTCTACTTTTCAAATGAAAACCTGGATAGTCTTGTGCCTGAAGATCGTCAAATAAACCAATCGGTCTGGACAAAACTTAACCTTTCGCAAAAAGCAAGCCTTGTCATGAGCGAACTCATTCAAGGCCCTCGGTCGAGTAAACTAACACCTACCATAGCTCCAACCACTAAATTACTTTCCGTGACTACTCAAAATGGCCTAGCCACTATCGACTTTAGCAAGGATATCCGAGATGATTTTCCTGGTGGGGCTTCAGGAGAAGACATGGCTATTAAATCAATCATTTGGTCAATGACGCAAATTCCTGGGATTACCAGTGTCCGTATTCTCGTTAATGGTGAATTTGGAGACTCCATTGGTGGACACATCCTCTTAGATCGGACATTTAGCACTGAACTTGGTGTTTAAAGCGGTTGCATGTGAAATTTAATTTCATAACGATCGCTTAACCAATTTGCTTTCCATTCATCTAGTAACAATACCGCATAATTTTCATCTTTATCGATCACTACCGTACTCATACTTGATTCAGTAAGAAGCTTAATGGTCTTTTCGTCCTTTTCAACCCACCGTACGATTTCAAAGGGAAGGTGTTGAATACTGACATGTACTCCATATTCCTCACGTAATCTGTACTCTAAAACCTCAAACTGCAATTGACCGACAACACCAATGATAGGAGCCTCAACACCTACATGGAGATCACGAAAAACGTGGATAGCTCCCTCTTCTTGAAGTTCCTGAATTCCTTTAATGAATTGTTTGCGCTTTAAGGCATTCGCAATATTGATGCGGGCAAAGTTTTCAGGACTAAAAAATGGCATGGCTTCAAATTGTAATCCATCCTTTTCGGTAAGCACATCCCCAATTCTCAAAAGTCCGCTGTCGTGCACTCCAATAATATCGCCAGCAAACGCTTCATCGAGAATCGTTCGTTCCTGGGCGAACAATTGTTGAGGCTGTGCCAGTCGGAGACGACGATGAGAACGCGTGTGAATAACATTCATACCCCGTTCATAGCGGCCTGTACAAATACGGATGAAGGCAATTCGGTCTCTATGCTGGGCATTCATATTTGCTTGAATTTTGAAGATATATCCTGAAAAGCTTGGAGTTTCAGGATCCAGATCTCCAATATTTGTGCTTCTTGCTTGAGGTGCAGGGGCTAGTTCTAGGAAATATTGCAAGAAGTTTGGCACACCAAAGTTATTGAGTGCGCTTCCAAAAAATACTGGCGTCACTTCCCCACGATCCACTCGTTCCTGCGAGAAGGTATTTCCGGCCAAGTCTAGAAGATCAATTTCTTCCTTCAGCTGGTTAACTAGGATGTCCCCGATGCCTTCCTGTACCAATGGATCACTGAGCGCACCTGAAACAGGCGGTTTTCCACTGGATCTTGCGCTTCCTTCTATAAAGCGTTCAACCTGCCCAGTCTGACGGTCATAGATCCCCTTAAAATCTTGACCCATACCAATTGGCCAATTCATGGCATAGGATTCAACCCCCAGTACCTTTTCCACTTCATCCATCAGATCTAAAGGATCCTTAGCATTGCGATCAAACTTATTAATAAAGGTAAAAATTGGTATACCTCGTTTTCGACAGACTTGAAAGAGCTTCTTGGTCTGAGTTTCAACCCCTTTGGCTGCGTCAATCAGCATTACGGCGCTATCGGCTGCTGTCAGCGTTCGATAGGTATCTTCACTGAAATCTTGGTGCCCGGGAGTGTCGAGAATGTTAATGACGTATCCTTGATACTTAAATTGAAGGGCACTAGACGTAATGGAAATCCCCCGCTGCCGCTCAAGATCCATCCAGTCCGAAGTAGCATATCGTTCCGCTTTTCTGGCTTTGACCGAGCCTGCTTCGCGAATCGCCCCTCCAAAAAGGAGCAACTTTTCAGTTAAGGTTGTTTTCCCTGCATCTGGATGAGAAATAATCGCAAAGGTTTTACGGGAAGAAATTTCTGATTTTAAATCCGTTTGGTTCAATGTTTTTAACTCCTTAACTCAACTTTGTCATACATTCTATTCTAATTTTTAAATAGTTTTCAATAGTATAAGTGTTAATTATACACGATATTATGTACATCCTCAATTACTTCCTTATCGTTGTATTGCTGATCTGTGAAATCCTGTGAAATTGTCTTCGTAAAGATGGCGGCAGCCATAGTTGCACTTATACTTTCAGAAAGTACAAAAAATGCCCACCCATAGTTTTAGAAGCATATTCTAACACTTAGGTGGGCTCTAGAAATATTCAAAGCAATTGGTGAAAAACCACTTTAGAGAAAGTCATAAACAGATAGTAGAGTTCCTAGATTAGTGAACGCTTTCTAATAACCGGGCATGCTCAGAAAGCCATTTTTCTGCTGCATAATCTAAAGATAGAGTTCTAATAGTTTCCCAATCGATATCCCTTGTACTTAACACACGTAAGTCATATTCCTTAGAATACTGCCAGCATTCTTTACAGACGATCATCTCAACCCCCGGAAACTCATCTGATTGCAAGTAGGTCAGCATTGAGGCTTCCTCACTTCCGCAACGAATGCAACCAACGCGCTTAGCTGTCCATTCATGCCCGCATATGGAACAGTGTACGAATCGATTCCCATTTGGGGGAGATAGAACCGATACACCTGCCAACTCACCACAGATGGGGCACGTCATACTATGAGTGGATGCTTTTGAACTATTTTCCACTTCGACTATTTTGTTTCGATACAGTTGCGCAACGCCACAAAGGGCAATCTGTAAACGGCTTAACAGCTCATTGTTCTTCACAGGTTTAAGTGCCATGAATTTGTTCCACGCATCCCGTAACATTGATTCTGAAACTAATATATTGCTGACTTTATTCAACCTTTGACAAAGTTCCAGAACCGCCTTTTCTGGCAACTCCTTAATAGGATAGTAGGGAGGTACCTTGGCTGGACTCAACCTATTGATCCAAAACGAACCTCGCTCATCCTGCCAACGTTTAACTTCCTCCTTAAGGAGGCGATAGGTTTGAAAGGCGTTGTCCATCATAATTACTCCAATCATTTCAATTTATGCTTCTAGCTGTATATGAGGCGATCTCTCTCCTCATACATTCTTCTGCTCATTCATTGACTGTTCTTTCTTTAATCGTTCATACCATTCACGGTGATGAGCACGTGCAAACTTAGTCGATACATAACCGTTGATCATGCCAGACATAGCCGCTCTCGAGTCTGGGTGTAAAAGTCCTAAATAGATATGCCCAATGGCAGCAGCAGTCATAATAAACATAGAGAGATCGTGAACTGGATAAGCCCAACGTACCAGAGCAGGGGGGAACGAGGAGGCAAACCACATCACAACGCCGCTAAGAGTAATGAAAATAGTGCCAAAAATTGTGATCAACGAGTTAATTTTCTCTCCCCCGTTATATTTCTCTTGTTCTGGATAGTTGCCATGTCCACCGAAGAATTCTTTAGGAAAGGCACAGACGTGTTGCCAATCTGATTTTTTAAAACTAAAGACAAATTTTAGCCATCTCCAGTGATATCTCGGATTTCCAACAAAGAACATCAACCCCACTACGACAACAAAAAAGATTGCAGCAATACGATGAATCAACTGAGCAACCTGGATCCCTCCAAAAATGGCCATTGCCGGTTGAAATGAGGTGCTGAGAACTCCTAGCCCAGTAAAGAGCAAAACAAAGAAGGAAATAGCATGAACCCAATGACTAAGGCGTTCTCCAGCACTAAAGCGCAAAACCTTGTCTTCAACAATTCTCTTGGGCATTTGATTTCTTGTTTCCATCTTAAGTGCCATTAGTCTTTCCCTCCTTCTTTATTATCAGAATTACTGTAATTACCCCTAAACAGATTTGCAAAGACCCCAAGAACAACAGCCGCAGCCGCACCACCCACGGCCACAGTGCCAACTGGCCTGATCACATCTTTCCAGAGAGTCAGAGAGAGCGGAACCGTAGGATTAACTGGGAGATCGTATACTTCTGGGCTATCCAATAACAAATAGAGATACGTCGTTCCACCCATTTCCTTTTCTCCATAGAGCTGGGCCTTGGGATGAGTCTTTTGAACCTCAGCAAGACGCTTCTTCGCTTGTGTCAGCATTGCGTCACGTTCACCAAAACTTAACGCACCCGGTTGACATGTATTGACACAAGCTGGCAGTAGATTATTCTCTACCCGATCAATACATCCAGTACATTTGTATGATTTCTTCTTGACTTGATCAACCTTTGGAACCCCGAATGGACAGTTTTCAACACAATACCCACAACCAATGCACTTCTCTTGATCGATCACAACGTACCCAGACTCAGTCTTAGTAATTGCATTCGAAGAACAAGCCTTCATGCAAGCAGGATCAGCACAGTGAAAACATTGCGCCTTGCGCATAAACCAATTCATTTTTTGATCTTCATATTTCTCGACGAAGGTCATATACGTCCAAGTCTTCGTGGTAAAAGCATTCTGAGTCTGATAGCTCGTCAGCAATTGAGTTTTCTCCGCTGAAAGCTCATTCCACTCCTTGCAGGCCACTGAGCAAGCTTTACATCCCGTACACAATGAAGTGTCAATTAAAACCGTTTTCCTCGCCATCAATTTGCCCTCCTTATATCGACTAGGCAAACTTTATACTCTGGAGTACCGGCTCCAGGATCCAAGGCAGCAATGGTTATTTCATTAGTACTCGGTCCGGGGCTTAAGCTTGCAAAGCCCCAGCTCCAGGGCATACCGATGGTTTCAGTGTCTTTTCCGTTGACTTTGTAGGACTGCAGTCGATCCGTTACTAAAGCTCTTACTGTGATTTTGCCGCGAGCAGAAGAAACCTCGACCATATCCCCTTCAACAACCTTAATCTTTGCCGCTAGGTTTTTACTGATCTCTGCAAAGGGCTCCGGCATAATTTCATTCAGCCACGGAATATTACGCGTAATTCCCCCGGCACAGAAATGCTCGACCACGCCATAAGTAGTAAGAACATGTGGGAACTGATCTGACTTGCCGATCTTAGTTGATACAACCAAGGCACATGGACTGATTGAAACCTCGGGATGCAAGATATTTGTCGTTGGGCTTTCCGTCGGTTCGTAGAATTCTGGAAGCGGTCCATCAACACATATCCCTGCCGGACGAATTCCGATGGCTGGAAGTCCATCAGCGGGAGCCTCCGCAGGCAATCCACTCATGTAAGTAGCGGCAAATAGGCGACCTACTCCCTCAGGATTCATACGAAAACTTAGCTTTCCTTCAGGCGTATCCGGTCCCTTGGTCTTATCGACAAGGTCCCCGCCATCATTTCCAGCCCAAACCCTTGCTGCCGCATCCCACCAAATTAGTTTGCGTTTAGCGTCAACCGGTTGACCTAATTCATCGCAGGAAGCACGGTTATATAGAATACGAACATTTCCAGGCCAAGCAAAGCTCCAGTCTTTAAACAATCCCAGTCCTGAGGGGTCGGCATTGTTGCGACGTGCCGCCAAGTTCCCGTTCCCCGTAACACCTGCATATATCCAACATCCTGTAGAAGCTGTACCAATCGGTGCTTTAAGATAATCCCCTATAGTCGGAAGTAGCTTACCAGTGGTTTCGTCATACCCACTTAGCTCCTGAAGTACTTTCAAAGCGCTTGTATGCTCACCATAGTCCCAACGGGCCTTTAAGATCGGGGCATCCTTAACATCTGTGCTCCCCGCATATAATTTGCGAATTTTCTTAAAGAGGTGATCCAGCATATCGAGGTCCGGTAACGATTCCCCGAGTGGCTCAAGCGCAGCGTCTTTCCACTGAATCCAGCGCGAGGAATTTGACATACTGCCTGCCTTTTCATAGACGAAGGCTGCAGGGAACATGATGACTTCTGTCTTAATATCTGCGGGATTCACCCCTGGCTCACGCCAAAACTGGGCAGTTTCAATCTCGAAAAGGTCTGATACGACTAACATATCAAGTTTGGTTAAAGCTGATCGTACCAGTTGCCGATCCGGAATAGAAACCAGAGAGTTAGATCCGACGTTAAAGAGAATCTTAAACTGCTCTTTATTCATCATTTCAAAGAGTTTTACCATCGTCGCATTCACAGCGGGATTGGTCTTCGGTAAGTAGCTGAATCCGTAGTCATTATCTTTAGTGGCGTTTTCACCAAACCATGCTTTAAGTTGAGCAACGATATGTTTTTCAAAAAACGACCCATTGCGCACGAGATAATCACGTAAAGTCTTATCCGTATTGATTGGGTGTGGTAAATAGCCCGGCAAGTTACTGACAAGGTTGGCCATATCTGTTGAACCTTGGACATTTGGTTCTCCACGCAGAGCATTAATGCCGCCCCCAGCTTTTCCGATGTTACCCAATAATAATTGAATGATTGCATAGGCACGAATTCCTTGAACTCCTGTGGTATGTTGAGTCATTCCCAGTGCATAAAGGATACTTGCCGGTTTCCCCTTACAGAAGACGTCCGCGATTTCCTTAATTTTTTCTGCAGGGATGCCTGAGATTTTTTCAGCTGTATCAAACGTATATCTAGAATAGTGAGCTTTGAGCTTCGAAAACACGCTATCAGGGTCCTCAATACTTTCAGCTTTCAGAGGCTTTTTATCTGGCCCAAGTTGGTAACCCCAGCTTGCTGTGCCATATTTCCTCGTTTTGGCATCATAACCTGAGAAGAGGCCAGCTTCTAATTTGTAATCTGTACTGACCTTAAGAAGAGCGTTAGTATAATTTAAAACATATTTCTGATCGTACAATTTTTGTTCAATAATATAATTAATAATAGCGCCTAGATAAGCTATATCCGTTCCCGGACGGATTTGTGCAAAGATGTCTGCCTTAGAGGCTGTACGCGTAAATCGTGGATCGACAACAATTATTTTTGCGCCGTTCTCTTTTGCCCGATTAATCCACTTCATAGCAATCGGATGGTTTTCTGCACAGTTACTTCCGGCAATTAAAAAAACCTCGGCATTTTTTAAATCAGACCAGGAATTTGTCATCGCACCGCGACCAAATGAAGGTGACAAACTTGCCACCGTGGGAGCGTGTCATATCCGGGCCTGGTGTTCATTGTAAGGAGTTCCAATTAACTGGCAAAATTTCTTAATAAGATACGACTCTTCATTGTCCACTTCAGCAGAACCAAGGAAGGCGATTCCTTCTACACGGTTCACTGTAAGGCTTTCTGGCAGTCCGGTTTTCGCATTGACAATCTGATCGGCGGCTTTCCAACTGGCATCCCTGACTTCTTTTGTCTTCTTCGCTACGATGTCCAGTGCCTCTTCCCAAGAAATATCTTCCCACTTATCAGCCCCAGGAGCGCGACGCCTTGGTTTTGTCACCCGATCCGGTGAATTAGCAACACTTAGTAAACTTGCTGCCTTTGGGCAAAGAGTCCCCTCATTGGTTGGATGATCTGGATCACCCTCTAAGTGAATTAGCTTGCCCTCTTTCACATACAGTAGCATTCCACACCCACCGGAACAGAAGTGGCAGATGCTCGGAATCTTTTTGGTTCCTTCCAGTTTCAACGCGTACCCTTTTGCCTCCGCAACGGCAGGATCAAATCCCAAGCCCGCAGCTAAAGCGGCGATGGTAAGCCCTGAAAGTTTAAAGAAACCACGACGAGAAACATCCATCTCTTTTCCTCCCTTAAAATGTTCATATTGTCTGCTTATGACCATAATTAAATAATTAAGATAATGAAGAATGTTCTGATATTTCAATACCTTCTTAGCTTATCTTCCTTTGTGCTTATAGTCATCATTATGTAAATAAAGAAATAATTCTGTAAATAAAGAATAGTCTATCTGGCGTCTCGGATTGCGAACAGGTAACCGCAAGCTTTCCCTCAGTTAAACCTATGCTTTTAGAAAGAATACAACACACTTATACCGTTAACCAAGCAATAAAAATTCCCCCTAATTATTTAGGGGGAAAGCAATTGACATCAATGAATTTTTTCAATATCTTTTAGGCTTAGATTAAGCTCCGGATGATACAGTTTTACAGGTCTGCCTACTGTTCCGTATTTTAAATCAGTTGTCAAAGCTCCATATTGTTCAAGAAAATCAAGATATCTTCGAACCGTTACCCTAGTTAGATTTACTCCTTCAGCAACATTTTCAGCAGAAACCGGGTCCTTTGTTTCGCTCAAAAAAGAAACAATTTGCTTAAGAGTGAGTTGATTTAATCCCTTCGGCAAGCCCTGTTGATCAATATAGAAATTTTGCTTGTGAGTCTCATCTAAGATAATTTCTGGTTCTTCCGTATGATTAGTAACCAAAGTAATCTTTTCTACTTGTGAGTCTTTTTTCATGGAGACTTTACTCATTTCATCGGCTATATCGCCTAGTCGTTCAACCATCTGATTGAACGCAACCGCCAGTTCGCCAATCTCTTTAGGACCAGAAACAGCGACTTTTTCAGTCAAGTGTCCAGTCGCCACATCACGAGTTCCGAGCGTGATTTCATGTATTGGACGGATAACAACTCTTTGAATAAAAAACCAAGTTAATAAAACAACGATCACCGTCAAGCCTAAGCCAAACGATGCAACCCGGATTAATGAATTAACAATAAATGCTTGGGTGTAACTTCTAGAAATCCCAACATAAAAAATCCCAACAATATCCCCATTACTGTCACGGATAGGCTCATAGGCTGTTTGATAAAGCTGTCCGACGACATTCGCTTCACCTAGGTAAATCTGTCCATCTTTCAAGACAGTTTGGGCAACTATATCCGACACCTTTGTTCCGACCGCTCTTTCACCATTTACGCTTCTTACTGTTGTAGCAACTCTGGTATCACCTAGAAACAGTGTCACGGTATCACCCGTCAGCTCTGCTAAATGATCGACAAGTTCAGTGCTGTAAGAGATTTGAATTTCTCCTTTAAAAAGCATACCATCTTTTACATGCCAAGGGCCTGGCGTACTATATTCAATAATATCCATGCACGTTGCCAGATCCGTTTTGGCTTTAACAATTGCTGCATCAACTGCACCATGCTTTAAATGCCACCCTAAAACGAAGACTAGACTTGTCGCTAAGACAACTAAGGAACCAAGCATTAGCAAAAGAATCTGATGTTTAAGTGAACGCAATAGCACTCCTCCCTCGGAGATAAATCTTCTTTAGTAATTCGTTGTCAAACTATTAAAAACCTTTCTTCTATTATACTATTTATTTATATTCCAAAAATGGAAGGAATTTTCCTTCTTAATGTTGAATTTGTTAAAAAACAAGTGAGGAATTAGGAGGGTAATTATGTCCTTATTTCGGGTTCTCTATGAAATTCTAAGTCAAAACGGTTGGGAATTTGATTTTGACAACAAGAATGGAATCATCAAACTTGAGATTAGCGGCATAAATACTGATTTTCACGCATTCCTTTTTGTTGATGAAGAACAAGAATCATTACTCTGCAATACTCATATTGATCAAAAAATCCCCCCCTCTAAACGCCTCGAAGTTTGTGATTACATGAGTCGCGTTAACTACGAACTGGTCAATGGTAACTTTGAAATGGATATGGATAACGGGGAGATAAGGTACCGTACATTCCTTGATCTGGCTGACGCTCGCCCTTCGCAAGACCAAGTACTAAACATTGTTTGGAACGGAGTCCTTGGATTTGACACATATTACCCTGGGCTAATGAAGCTCGTCTATGGTGATTACAGCGCAGAGGAGGCAGCCGCCTTTTGCTCTGATGAAACATAAAAGGAGTGGTACAAAAATACCGCTCCTTTTATTTGCATTTATTAATTCAACTAATTGATGTAACTTTGATTATAGAAAACGCAGACTATTCTGCCATGGGAATAATGTATATAAGAATCATTATATAATGCACGATGCTGCCAGCACCAATAAACAAATGAAATATTTCATGAAATCCAAAGCGCTTCGGAAAGAAATCACAGATCTTAGTTGCATATATAATGGCACCAACGGTATAGGTAAGTCCTCCTAATGCCATGAGAATAATTGCACCCATTGGTAAATTCTTGATAAGTTGCAAGAATGGAACCAACGCAATCCAACCTAAAGATAAATAGAAAGCAGAAGATACATATCGAGGTGCATGGATAAACCAAATTTTTAATAGCATTCCTATGAAGGCCAAGCCCCAAACAACACTTAGCATTGCCCAACGCCATGCCCCTTCCAGTCCATAGTAAAAAACCGGTGTATAGGAGCCTGCAATTAATAAATATATCGCTATATGATCTACCTTTTTTAAAAGAAGTTCTTTTTGAGGAGTTGTTCGAACCCAATGATAAAGCGAACTGGCACCGTAAAGCAAAATCATACTAACTCCATAAACCGTCATTGTTATAAGCTTAGAGATATTATTCTTACTTAGGATAATTAGGAATACTAGTCCTACAATTGCAGCCACAAACAAAACAAAATGAGTCCAAGTGTTTACCGGTTCCTTCATCTTCAAAACCATTTTGTATCCTCCCAACTATCCAAGTACTACTAAATACAGTCTAATTCTAAACCTTATAATCTAAAAAATCAACTAGAATCAAACTTGGGCCAAACAATTCTGAAAAGGAAAGGTCTCTATATTGTAGAAATAATTACCTGAGTAAGAAAACGGCATAAACACATAATAAGAATGTTCCAGTACACAAACATAAATTTAAAGGAGGGTACCTATCATGGCAGGAGAAAGAAACACTAATACACCCGCAACTAAAGGTGCTTCACAACAATTGGATCAGTTTAAGTATGAAGTAGCAAATGAAATGGGCCTTCAATTAGGTGGCGACCGCACAAGCCGTGAAAACGGTTCGGTTGGTGGTCAAATGACCAAACGCATGATTCAGTTTGCAGAAGAACACCTTAAAGGTGGAACCAAAATCTAACTTCCAATGTTAGTTACTGCTAAGAAGGATATCGAAAGATATCCTTCTTACTATTTTGTTTAAAAACAACAAAAATTAAAAGGAGCTTTGAGCTCCTATTTAATGGTTCCGTCTGTTTCTTCAAGGTGTTTTTTCTTCGAAGCTAAATGGGCTTTCACATCTTTAATTTGGTGGGCACTTAACTCTTCAGCATTTTCCAGTAAAAACTCTTCATTTTTATGAATGTTCCGAAGCGTTAATTCAATCTTTTTTAAATCCTCATTTTTTGTCTTATTGCCATCATTTCTTGGCATTGTCATCACCTCATAAATAGTTTATCCAAAGATAATTTATTAATCCGAGTTCGCTTCTTGAAAGGCTTCTCGAAGGATTTTATCTATTCTTTGGGATCACTTGATAGTTAGTGGATGATGTAATCCAGAATGACAAGTGAGCTCATATGGGTAATTAGAATTAAAAAAATCTGTATCTTCTATTAAAATAATAAAAGATACAGCAACCAGTGTCTTAAGCTAAATTTTACTTGTAATTTGAGGCTCAGTCTTCAACGGAATATCCAGCATCTACTACAGCCTTAACAAGATTCGCACGTTCTGCATTTCCAGTTATGACAGCTTCTTTGCTCGAGAGATCGACTTTGACACTTTCAACGCCGCTTACCCCTTCCAGTGCTTTTTCAGCTCTCATTTTACAATGGTTACAGGTCATACCCTCAATTTTCAGGACGGTTTGGCTCATTTTTTCACCTCCTAGTTCAGAAGTCATAGATCACAGGCCAGAAGCCAAATGACAGTTAACTTCCGCAAAGATATAAGCATAGATTACCCTGAAAAGGTTCAACTCAATTTTTAATGACCGTTTATCTCAAAGTATTATTCAAAATTGAGTTATATCTTTATCCTCTTAAGTGCCATGTAATGTACTTTAGAGGATAAATTACCTTAAATGCCAAACTTCCTACTATAATTCTATTCTAAATTCTAAGCAACCAACTTTTTATCATATCTTTTCAACAGGAGAGAACTAGTTACTACGGACACTGACGAGAAAGCCATGGCCAGCCCTGCCCACTCGGGCGGTAATAGTTGTCCAGTTAAAGGATATAGGACACCAGCGGCAATCGGGATACCAATGACATTATAAATCAAAGCCCAGAATAGATTTTGCTTGATTTTAAGAAGTGTTTTTCGCCCTAATCGAATCGCACGTTCTACATCAAGCAGGTCATTGCGAACCAACACCACATCCCCGGTTTCCTTGGCCACATCAGTTCCTGATCCGATGGCAATTCCGATATCGGCTTGAGCTAAGGCTGGAGCATCATTAATTCCATCTCCAACCATCGCCACCTTAAAGCCTTGGTCTTGATACTTCTTAATAATGCTGATCTTATCTTGTGGTAAGATTTCGGCAATCACCTCATCAATTCCGACCTGCTCACCGACAACAGTGGCGACTTTTTTATTGTCTCCAGTGATCATGAACGTCTTCAAACCCAACTGATGTAGCCTTTTAATAGCCTCTTTCGTACTCTCTTTAACCACATCAGCAAGTGCGATTAGCCCGATTACTTGTCCACCTAAGGCTATAAAGCTAGTCGTTCTGCCCGATTCGGCCAAACGCTGAAAGTCACGCTCTGACTCATTGACGTCTATCTTGTACTTATGCATCAGTTTAATATTTCCGATTAGTAAAGTTTGCCCTTCATAGGTACAGATAACGCCATAGCCAGCCTCTTCATGATAATTCTCGACCGCTTGAATTGCGAGCAATTCCTTCTTTCCCTCTGCAACGACCGCCTGAGCCAGGGGATGAATCGAAGGATTCTCCCCTGCTACAGCAATTTTCAGGACATTTTGTCTCGAATAATCCGCATAGGGTATAATATCTGTCACTTCGGGAGTTCCCTTAGTTAATGTCCCCGTTTTATCGAACCCAATGGCTTGCAAATGAGCTATCCCTTCCAGAACTGCTGCAGATTTAAAGAGGATTCCCCTATTTAGCCCTACCCCACTGCCAACCATAATTGCCGTAGGAGTCGCTAAACCCAAAGCACAGGGACAAGCGATCACTAACACTGCAATGGCAGCCGTAAAGGCAAAAACAAACGTACTGTCAAGTACAACGTACCAAATCAAATAGGTGATAACCGAGATGGCAACTACTGTTGGCACAAAATAATTAGAAATCTTATCTGCCAGTCTCTGAATTGGAGGCTTTACTCCCTGAGCATCCTCGACCATTTTAATAATTCCCGAAAGGACGGTATCCTTACCCGTTTTAGTCGTTTTAACCTTGATACTTCCTGAACGATTTATGGTAGCCCCAATTACTGGGTCCCCGACTCCTTTGTCAACAGGAATGGATTCCCCAGTCAGCATTGCCTCATCAATGCTCGCTGATCCTTCGATAATCTCACCATCCACCGGTATTCTTTCTCCGGATTTAACAATTGTAATATCCCCAATTTTCAGATCTGACGCAGCAACTTCCTGAATTTCGCCACCAACCCATAAATGTGCTTTATCAGCCTGTAACTCCAACAGCTTTTTTAAGGCCTGACCTGCTCGCCCTTTTGCTTTGGCCTCAAGATATTTTCCAAAGCGTACAAATGTAATCAACAATGCCGACGTATCAAAAAAGTTAGGCCCTTCGAAAAAAATTGACGGGATAAACATATGAAGCGTTGTCATTAGACTATATCCATAAGCGGCTGTAATCCCAATCGCTACCAAGACGTCCATATTAGCTGATCGGTTTTTCAAAGCATGGTAAGCACCGCGATAAAAGGTCCAACCAGCCGTAAACTGAACGATGGTTGCAAGGATAAGCATTGTATACATTAGGGATCTTGACATGGGAAGAAACATAATTGGCATTATAGGTAACGAAAGAATCGCACTGAAGATGAGCCAATTTCGTTGTCTAATCGCAGTACGATCATCTTGATTCTCGTCCTCATTCGCGATCGGAGTATACCCTGCATCACGAACCTGCTCGAAAATTCCCTTCATATTCACAACACCGGGATCAAACTCCACAGTCACTGTTTCACTCGCCAAATTAACGGCAACGTTCTGGACTCCCTGAGTTCCTTTGAGTTTTTTCTCAATCGCCAAAGCACAATTTGCACAGGTCATTCCGCCTACTTTAAATTGTTGCTTTCCATCATCTGCACTCTGCGCGCCATACCCAAGATCTTTGATCTTCGTCAAGAGATCGTTTTCCTTAACTACGTCAGGATCCATTTCCACTGTAAGCTTTTCAGTAGCAAAATTAACTGCAACTGATTTGACCCCTGGCATAGATTTAAGACCTTTTTCAATCGTCAAAGCACAATTTGCACAGGTCATGCCACTGATCTTGAAAAGTTGTTTTTGCTCCCCCTTGGAGGACATCCCCACTGTTTCATTAAGCTCTTCAATATCTTCTGCTCTTCCTAAGTCTTTTTCTTCTACTTGCTCCGAACTCACTTGATCATCTAGACCAACGGCCATGTTTTCTAATGAATAACCAGCCTCTTCAATTTCTTGCCGAACATCCGACAAATTGACCTGAGCAGGGTCCCAAGTAAAAGTAGCCTTTGAATCTTCTAGCGATACCTGAACCTGTTCTACACTGGGGAACTTTTCTAGAATCTTAGTGACATGGTTAACACAATGCTGGCAGCTCATTCCATATACAGGGATCTCTTTATTCTCACGTTTTGCTTGTTCCATCATTTTTATCCTCCAAACTAAGATCCCATTACTACCGAATCATGCGAAATATGGTCTTTAATACCTCATCAACAACCTGATCATCATCCCCTTGGAGTCTCTCTTTAACACATGTTTTCATATGCTTTTCCAGGAGTAACCGAGAAGCTCCATCTAGGGCAGATTGAGCGGAGGAGATCTGATTTAAAATATCATCACAGTAAACATGACGTTCAATCATCCCTTTAATACCACGAATTTGACCCTCAATTCGATTCATTCTAGTTACAAGTTCTTTGATTGTTTTATCGTCATGATGACTCTTTCGTTCACCTTGCTCCGTCACTTCACTCTCACAGACCGAACACTTGTGTATCTGCTTTTCTTCGGATTTCATCTTAATCACCTCTGCTTATATAGTATACCCCCCTATACCATATGTCAATTGAGAAATTTTCATGGGTCATAGAATAAAGTCATTATTAACACCTTTCCCAATTAGCTGTATACTATCCTCATTAACATCATTGAGATTTTTTTAGTATTATGTAACCTTTGGGCAACCTTAAACCTTTATAAGAGCATTTTTTCCTTAAAAAAGAAAGGGCTCAGCTAAGCTATATGATTTACTATTGCTTAACTGAAACACCTCAATTAGAAATTCTATATTCTATTTTGTTTAAACTTCATGAAAATGCAATCCCTTTTCTGTCCAATTCAAATCGAACAGAGTTAGCTATTTTTCCTGAAGAAATTAACTCCTTGGCCAGATTAAGCTCCAAATACATGGCACGATCTTCTCCAAGTGCAGCTACCTTAGACCTAACGAGCCGGTAAGCACCTTCGCTTCCCTTGCCAAGTTGAAGTTCTTCTTTGCCGGTTCTGAGATCCAGCCCTTGACAGGCTGCTAATAGTTCCATCCCCAATACATGCCCTGTGTTTTCTATGATACTACGGGCCTTGCGGGCTGCAATTGTTCCCATACTTACATGGTCTTCCTGGTTTGCGGAGGAGGGGATCGAGTCCACACTGGCCGGATGAGCTAAAACCTTATTTTCCGAAACTAAGGAGGCAGCAGAATACTGCACGATCATAAATCCAGAATTCAGACCTCCGTTGGGGGTTAAAAATGCAGGCAGCCCACTTAGGTTAGGATTGACCAAACGTTCTAATCGTCGTTCTGCGATATTGGCCAGTTCTGCCATTGCTATGCCAAGAAAGTCCATCGCCAAGGCAATAGGTTGACCATGAAAATTTCCACCCGAGAGAACTACGCTTTCTTCTGGGAAGATTAATGGATTATCAGTAGCCGAATTAATCTCAGTTTCCACGACTTTTTTTACATAGCCAACCGCATCTCCTGAAGGGCCATGGACTTGGGCAATACAGCGAAGTGCATAGGCATCCTGCACTCTGGGATGTTGTTCATTTGCTACGAAAGTACTTCCCTCCGTCAACTGGCGAATTTTTTTTGCAACATCATTTTGTCCCTGGTGAGGACGTACTGCATGAATTTTCGGATCAAAGGCATCAAGAATCCCTTCCAGCGCTTCGAGAGACAAGGCAGCTGTAATATTTGCTGACTCACATAAGATCTCAGCATCCCAGACAGCCAAAGCCGCAATTGCTGTCATAACCTGGGTTCCATTAATAAGGGCCAAACCCTCTTTTCCTTCCAGAACTACGGGCTCTATCCCTGCTTGCGCAAGGGCCTCCCGCCCATTCATGCGACGCTCTTTATAAAACGCTTCCCCTTCACCCAGTAAAACCAAAACCATATGGGACAAGGGGGCTAAATCTCCACTTGCGCCAAGCGATCCTTTTTCTGGTACGACAGGAACAATTCCAGCATTCAGGACATTAATCAATGTCTGGAGAGTTGAAAGTCGAATGCCTGAAAAGCCTTTTGCTAAGGCATTTGCCCTAAGAAGTAAAATCCCCCTTACAACTTCCGGCGCAAGAGGCTCCCCCACACCCGTTGCATGGCTCATAATAAGGTTGCGTTGTAACTTTTTGGCATCATCTTTGGAAATTAGGACATCGCTAAATTTACCGAAGCCTGTAGTGATTCCATAGACGGTTTTATTTCCTTCAATTAATTGATCCACATACTCTCTGGATCTCAGAACTCTTTCCTTGGCTGTAGGGTGCAATTCCACCTTAGCGGCGTACCGTGCAACCGCAACCACTTGCTCTAATGTAAGGGTTTCTCCATCCAAAGTGACTTTAGACTTTTCGGCTAACACAACGCTCATGTTTTGTCCTCCTTTTAGAGCAATGAAAAAAGAGGATTAAGCTATAAACTTTCGTCTACAGCTTAGCCCTCAAACATCTAATAACTCTGAGCATACTCTATTTTATTGCAACTTTCTAAAATAAATACGTTAAATGCAAGTTCAAATCTTTTAAAGATGATTTATTCCTAAACCACAAACCTCATGTTCATGCCCTTTAATAGGTGCACCAATCATTCCGTACATGCTGACAGCAATCCAGAGGTCATCTAAATCCTCCAGTATACGCGGCCCTTTGACAATTGCAAAGCGTAGTCCCACTGTGCGCAAAATATTTCCCAGCTGAAGCGGTCCCCGTCCTAACCCTTGCAGAGCATCAAGAATGGCGTGATAAAGGGCATGTTGCGAGCGATAACTATCATCGGTTAGCCCGCCGCGTTTGGCTGCTGTTTCAACAGCAGCAATAATCTTTTGGACATCCATAGAGCCAACCTTACCTGTCACGACATCAAAGCCCTTTTCTCGAGCACGCGAAACATAGTCGTCAGTTTCATTTCCTTCAGCCATCGCAATTAGTAAGGCCGTTTTGCCAATAGATGAACAATGTATCATAATTGCCCCCTAATTAAAACGCGAATTTTCTTTTATCTATGTCAAGCTTCCGATTACTTGCAATCTTACAGCTGACCCTACTCTTATCATAGACGAGAAACGCGCATCATTCAATAAAAATTTTCACTCGGGTTAATAATTCAAACCCCTGGAGCTGGCATATCTGGACCACTTATATGATGACGATGTCCGTCATCAACAGAAGTATTGAAATCCCAGTCATGGACGTGATAATTATTTGGCATTGGAAGAGAAGGCCCCGAAACCGCTTTATAATAATGCGAATGTCCATGATCACAGGATGTATGCGTGACACTTCCGTGATTATGAGCTGGATCGGATTTTCCGTGTACATACATTTTAGAATGCCTCCTCTTTGATTAATCACAAATGCACTCTATTTTATGCCGAAACACTAAGCCCGTGATAGTGAATTTGCTGAATATGCAACACCCACTTACAAGAAGTGGGTGTCTTAAACGCGAGTAATTATTCTATAAGATAAATGAACTATTTTTCATTAAAAACAGATATATCTCTTTGTATTATAGAAATACTTTAAATACTCTTCATTAAATGTTTCTTTCAAATGCTTTTCTTCTTGTACTATTAAATGATGAATCGCCCAAATATTGAGGACGGCTATACCTAAGGTTAAGATGTTGGGGTAAGTAACAAAAAGTCCGATAAACATCAAGTCAAATCCTACAAAAGCAGGATTTCTTGTCAACTGATAGATTCCATCAGTTACAAGAGATGATTGGGTACTTTTATCAATACCTACACGCCAAGACGTTTTCATCGAGATCATTGCCACAATGAAAATTGCTAACCCCAATGCCATGATCAGAATTCCTAAACCGCTCAAATATTCATTTCTAGCTAAAGGAACGATCCAGTAAGAAATAGTAGGTTCAAATACGGAGAGTAAAAACCACATTAACCCCCATATAAACGTTGTAGATTTTACAAATGCTTCAGTTCTTCTTATTTGAGAATCGGTTTTACCTTTTGTGAGGACATTGGCCTGTATTTTATGCTTTTTCTTTAGAATCATTAATTTTGCCAAATAAGACAAAAGAAATATTAGAAATAGAAGTAAAGATAGACTATTCTTTATATCCGACATAGGCTTATTCCTCCATAAAGTGAACTCGTTTAACCAAAGATGACACTTCCTTTTCACCCACTTCGTAAAAAGTTTATGGGTGAATAATTGGCGAAGGGCTGGTATACCGCCTCACACGAGTTGCATTCAAAACTGCTAAAAGGGCTACCCCAACATCGGCAAACACCGCTTCCCACATAGTAGCAATTCCTAGTGCCCCTAAGAAAACAAAGCCTAGTTTAATCCCTAAAGCAAAGAAAATGTTCTGCCAAATGATCTTCTTTGTAAAACCGGCGATATTAATCGCAGTAAGGAGTTTGGCTGGTTGATCTTCCATGAGTACCACATCTGCGGCTTCGATTGCTGCATCTGATCCCAATCCACCCATAGCTATTCCAACATCTGCACGTGTAAGGACTGGGGCGTCATTAATTCCGTCCCCTACAAAGATAACCTTCTCATTACTGCCTTTTTCAGCCATCAGCCTTTCTAACCAAGCAACCTTATCTTGGGGCATTAAATCCGCATGGAATTCTGAAACCCCTAAATCATCCGCCACGCTTTGGGCCACAGCCTGAAGATCTCCTGTCAACATGACAGTTTTAATGCCTGAGTTCTCTAAGGCTTGAATGGTTTCCTTGGCCCCAAGCTTTAGACGATCTGCAATAAGAATATACCCCGCATATTCCCCAGAAACCGCTATATGAACTAGAGTTCCAGCTTGCCCATAGTTCTCAGTATCGGGAATCTGAATGCCGGCTTCCTTCAATAGAACGGCCTTTCCGACTAAAACGTCATACCCTTTGATTTTTGCTTGGACTCCTTTTCCGCTTATTTCCTGGTAGTCCTCAATGGTCCCTGGTTCAAGGGGTAATCCGTAACTATCACGAATCGATTTGGCAATTGGATGACTGGAATGGATTTCCGCTGCCGCCGCAACCTCCATGAGAAACTCGGAGCTATATCCTGTCGCCGGGCTTAGTTTTACAACTTCGAAAACTCCTTGGGTTAGCGTCCCTGTTTTATCAAAAACAACCGTCTTAACCTTGGTCAGCGCTTCAAGGAAGTTCGCCCCCTTAACTAGAATACCTTGTCGTGATGCTCCTCCGATACCGCCAAAATACCCTAAAGGAACCGAGATTACTAAGGCACAAGGACAGGAAATCACAAGAATTGTTAAGGCACGATAAATCCATTCATTGAACGACCCTGCCCCAAGAAGGGGTGGAATTACCGCAATTCCCAAAGCAATTAACACCACTGCCGGCGTGTAATAACGAGAAAATGTAGTAATAAACTTCTCTGTGGGTGCTTTACGAGAGCTGGCGTTTTCCACAAGGTCCAGGATTTTTTGCACAGAAGACTCAGCATAGGGCCGAGTAACTCGAACTGTGAGCACACCACTTGAATTGACCATCCCAGACAAAATCGTATCTCCTGCTTCAATATTCCTTGGAACTGATTCTCCAGTCAAGGCTGAAGTGTCCACAAATGATGAACCTTGCACAACTTCCCCGTCCAGTGGAACCTTTTCACCCGGACGAACTAAAATTGTTTGCCCAACTTGGACATCTTCAGGGGCGACCTTGAGAACCTCTAATTGATGAACGAGGTTTGCATAATCTGGCCTAATATCCATTAAGGCTTGGATCGAGTGTCGAGAACGGTTCACCGCCAAGTCTTGAATATACTCGCCAACTGTATAAAACAACATAACCCCAACTGCTTCCGGCAATTGATTAATGGCAATTGCTCCGATCGTACCTATGGACATTAGGAAATTTTCATCAAACAATGCCCCTTTAGTGATGTTTCTCAGGGCTGTATATAAAACTTCATATCCGACCAGAACGTAAGCGCTTAAAAAAATCGCATATTCCAAGACCCCAAAGAGATTGAACCCAAGTATTGGTAATAACAGTCCTACAGCAAGCAAAATACTTGCAACAACCATACGAATTTTTTGCCATTGACCATCTGCGGAGCTTTCCTCTTGTTGCAGGCTCTTACCTAGTTGGTTTACTGGTTTTAATATTACGCCTGGCTCAATTCGATCAATAATACGTTGGGCAACCTCAACGGCTGTTGAAGGCAGATAGACCGTCTGGGTAGCAAAGTTTAAGGAGGTTTCTCCAATCGTTTCTTCAGAGCAAAAGGCTCTTTCAATTTTTAGGGCACAATTTGCACAACTTAAACCTTCTAAACGGTACTTAATCCGTTCGTGACCTTTTTGTTCTAGACTCATTCTTTTCTCCTCCAAACCAAATATCTTAAATTGTTAGCTGCTGCGATGTCGAGGTTCGAAGTCACAGTTTATATATCGCTCTGCCAAATGTCAGTAAGTTTCCGTACGACCCTCTGAGATGTGCTCCAGGCCTTCTCGGTAAAGTGCCATAACGTGGTCGTCATCTAAAGAATAATAAACCATCTTTCCTTCCCTGCGATACTTTACAAGATTGTTACTCCGAAGAACACGCAATTGATGGGACGTAGCTGATTGACTCAATCCCAAAAGTTCCGCTAAGTCACAGACACAGAATTCGTTTTTTGCTAAGGCATCCATGATTCGTACCCGTGTAGGATCTCCAAGCGTCTTAAATAAATCAGCTAAATGATGGGCCTGTCCCCCTGGGATGAGTGTTTTACGAACTGATTCGATCAAATCAGTATGGACACATAAGATTTCACACACTGGGCTATCTGAGGACTGTGTTCTAGATTCCGAAAGGCGATTCTCAGATTCCTCCGTATTTCTAGCCATGATAAAGCATCTCCTTACATGTGATTATATGTTCATATGTATATTATAACGAATAACTATTTTTTATCAATCCTTTTACCTCGAGATTTCCGATTTATTTTAAGACTTCTAATGTTCTTCTTAAAATAAAGACAATACAGCATATGATATGTTCCCCTGAAGAATTTGATAAAACACTTAAATGTCAGCAGTATTGTCTATATTTTAGCCCTTAGAAATTAACTAGCGATTAATAAATATTATTATTATCTACAAACACTGAGATCAGAAATTGAAATTAAATAAAATTAAGCTGCCACAACCCAATGAAAAATCGAGCAATAGCAGCTTAACTGGTATTTATGGAAACTTGTTTTTGCAGAATTTAATTAGTACTTATAACATTTTTATCTGTAGGAAGTTATAAAAGCACTAAACAA
The DNA here is from genome assembly GCF_023897015.1 of Desulfosporosinus nitroreducens. Taxonomy (GTDB): domain Bacteria; phylum Bacillota; class Desulfitobacteriia; order Desulfitobacteriales; family Desulfitobacteriaceae; genus Desulfosporosinus; species Desulfosporosinus nitroreducens. The sequence continues at coordinate 23,399 of NZ_JAMHFY010000029.1, forward strand.
GCTTCTAATATCATATTGATACTGATTGATGGGACTAATTTCTTTATTGATTCCAAACAATTTGTAGACAGCAATCCTTGCCGAACGTATAGAGTATTCTTCAGTGAAGACAACATCATCCGGTATTTCGCAAAATTGACCAACAAAAGCCAAATTGGTCGACCCTTCAGGAATGATTTGCGGTCTGTCTCCAATGGCTCTGGGCATGAATTGAGACGTGATAAATGGCATCATACAGGGTATACAATTAGCTGATTTTAAGATTGCTTCATGATCGTTCTCAAATTTCAGATGATATAGCAGCTCAGTTAGAACCTCCTCACCAGTGCATTCACCCATCTTTTTCTTAACATAATTCCCAACATTGTCAGGATATAGCCCATACCCCCAAAACACCTTAACATTTCCAGGCTGGTTTAAAAAGTGCGGTTGATAGGCCAGTACGATAGACATTAGCCAATTGGAATCTTTAAAGGTAACCAGAGCTCCTGAGCCCGCCTTATTACGCGAAAATTTCTCCATCAAGTCAAAGAATCTGGAATCTTGACATGTGACTGTGAAAGATTCCCACTTTGAGCCAGCAATATCGTTATCAAAGGAAGTTGGGTTTCCTAAACCCGGCTTTTTCTTAGCGATTGTATCCCACAATTTCCAAGAGTTCCCCTTACCGTTCAGAACAGGCACTTTAGTCATCGACCCCAAGCTGTAGCCATCCGTCATGGATCCGTTTGTGACGATAACCCGGTCTCCTTCATTAAGCTCGATCAATCCTGTAACATCGTCTTTAGTATAATGAATTGCAGTTACGGTAATACCATCTGAATCTTTAAAGTCCAGATCTGTCACAGTACATTTCATTTCAAAATCAACTTCGTGCTGATCTAAATATTTTTTTATTGGCAGAATGATTGAATCATATTGATTATACGGGGTTCTCGTAACCCCTTCTAAAGTCTGAATCCTTGGGAACTCATGCATAAAACGAATCATATAGCGTTTTAATTCGACCGCACTGTGCCAAGGTTGAAAAGCGAAGGTAGTCGCCCACATATACCAGAAGTTGGTCTCAAAGAAATGATTGCTAAACCAATCACTAATTCTCGCCTTACCCATCTTTTCCTCAGGGGTAATAATGAGTTTGGCCATAGCTAGGCGATCACTAAGATCAAACCCCATTGACATAACATCTTCTATCTCACCGTCTTTGTTAACCAGCCGAGCCTTAGCATGAGTCGGATGTGCCCTATCGAATTCCAAAATTTCGGTTCTCACCGATCGATTTGCATCATCCAGAGAGGGTATAGACCTTAATAACTCCCAAGTGTTCTCATAAGTTTCGTCATTGAGCATTCTTCCGCCGCGAATAACATATCCCTGCTCGGAATCTCCAGCCCCATCATTGCTTCCGCCGATAATCTTCATTTCTTCGATAATATGAATATTCTTGCCCGGAAAAGCGCAATCCCTAATCAAATAAACCGCACCAGCCAGAGAAGCTAACCCGCCACCAACAAAGTAAACCTGTTCTTTTTCATAGTCTTTTTTCATTATACCTGACCTCCATCATTTCGTTTTTGATCTTCTTTAGATCCGACACTTTATTTATAACGTTTTGAAACCCAAAAGAATATGAACACAATACTCGCAGTGTTTAATTTTTTTACATAGTAAAGAATTTGTATAGTTTTTTATATTTCTCTATAGAACAACGTGCAAATGTTAAAAAAATTTCAAAAAAAGAACCTACAGCTAAACACTCTCTCAAGTGTCTAGTCTATAGGTACCTGGTTAAAAAGTATTTTTGTTATAACTGATTACTGCTTTTTTCATATCTTTTTAGTGCGCTGGCAAAATTCCCCTCCACCAGCTCGCTTAGTTTTTCTACGATGACTTCAGGTTTTTCCTTCATATCTGTTTTCATCCATTGAATCACCAACCCGATAAAAGCCAGTGTATAGAAATCTGCTATAAACTTCTTATCCTCGTCCTTAACCTTCATGTCTTTAGATACTTCATTGACCACACCCATTAGTAATTCAAACGAAACCGAATGAAGAAAGGAGTCTAGATGATCTCGACCTAAAGATTTTAACGTATTTAGACAAAAAGCCTTATTCTTCTCGATATAAAGGAAGATTTTTAAAAACCCATCCTCCCAAGTTGTATAAGTCTTGTAGTTAGCTATACTCTCTACCGCTTCTGTTGTATAGATCCAACCTAATAAATCAAAAATATCCTGAAAATGATAGTAGAACGTTTGACGATTAAGCTCGCAATCATCAACAATTTCTTGAACCGTAATCTTGTTCAGGGGGGCCTTTTCCATTAAACGCTTTAAAGAGGTTGCCAGCGCTTTTTTGGTCAGAGATGACCTTGGCATTCTTCTTCCACCTTTTTATGAGTATATTAAGTACACTCGCCTATGACTTCCAAATAGAGATTGCGATTTGTACATTCTCTATTATAGCATAATCAAGCAGTCTTCCCACCTATGCGCACCTTATACTTTTGCTCATTCTTTATATCTTTTGAAATATGGAGACTGAGATCTTATTAGGGAGGAATGAGAAGCGTATCTTCGGGTCGCTTGCATTCCTTGTATTGTCAAGAAGTGGTGTAAAGGTTCAGAAAAGAAGCCATTGATTCGTCAAACCGATGAATCAATGGCTTCTTTACCTATTTTCTACTCCTTAGCATTCATCACTGTCTAAGAGCTTTTGGCGTAAGCCTCCATCGGAGACTTACGCCACTTAAGAATCGATGTTAGCCAAGACGAGATGAGATCTACTGTATTTGATACATACCTTGGCTTTGCATATATTGAAAAATTCCTTCGCCATGTTGCTGTTCTTCTTTTTGAATATGATTGAGAACTTGCCGTACATTAGTATCTCTAAATTCAAACACCGCAGTATCATAGGCACCAGATACATACTTTTCTGTCATTAACATGTCTTTACATAGTTTAGCATCTTCTTGGTTATAATTCCCTTGAACTGTTGAGGTCATTTGGCCTTGATTGCCAGCGGTTTGCTGTTGATTCTGAGTTTGTTGGCCTTGGCCTTGTTGCCCCCCCACACTAGGCACCTGTCCAATTAATAACTGATTAATCGTATTCAGGTGTTCTTGCTCCTTTGCTGAATAAGAATTAAAGAGCTGTTTCAATTGAGCATCTTGAGCTTGGTTAGCATATTTAGTGTATTTATCGACACAGGTCTCCTCGTGAGTTCTTTGGTCCATCAAAAGCGATTTTTCCTTTTGTGATAATTGAATTGGCAATATAAAGCACCTCCTTATTTCTGCTTTATATTGTTTTCATTATTCTCGATTCTATGCATGCCTTTAGCGACTTGATTTTACAGGGCCCTATATTTTAAATTTATCAACTGCATTCTGAAGCTGACTAGCGTTTTGAGCTAAAGATTGGGCTGTTGTTGCAACAATATGCATAGATGCCGCGACTTCCTTAGTTGATCCCTCGATAGTTTCAGCTTTTATCACTGACTCATCTGAAACCTGCTTAACTCTATCTACATAGAGGTTTATTTCTTCCATACTTCCAAGCATTTGCTCGCTTGAGGCAGCTATATCAGAAATATTGCTAGAAACATCTTTAGTCGAATCCGTAATAACAGTTAAAGCTTCTTGAGCCTCATGAATCGTTGCCACACTTTCTTTGACTTTAGCATCTGTTAGCATCATTCCTTGAACTGCATGATGAACGCTATGTTGAATAAGAGTCGTTATTTCCGTAACATCTCGTGTTGAAGAGGCTACATTTTCTGCCAGTATACGAATTTCATCGGCAACCACGGCAAAACCTTTTCCATGTTCCCCAGCCCGTGCAGCTTCAATTGCAGCATTAAGCGCCAAAAGATTAGTTTGTCTTGCTACTTGGGCAATCGTTTCTGTGATCGAACCGATGCGATTCGATTGCTCAGCAAGTTCCTCAATTAACTGCACAGATTTGTTCACTGCCCTATTTGTTTCTTCCATAGTGGTCACGATGAACGAAAGCTTGGCTAACCCATCATTCGAATGTTTTTCGGATTTTACCGCTTCGAGGGAAACAGATTGAGCTCTTTCAGCAATCATTTGAGAGGCTTTTTCAAGTTCTGTAACCATAACCTTCATCTGTTGCTGTATTCGCGCCTGATCTCGGGTCTCTGAGGCCATATGAGCAGTATAATCGGCGACACTGCTGTTCGTAGCCGTTACTTCCTCAGAGCTTGCTGATAATTCTTCTGCCGAAACAACCCAGGCCTTCGACATCATGCCTATCTCCCTTATAATACCTCCAAAGTTATCCATCATATGGTTAAATGCCTGCGCTAACTCTACGACATCGCTCTTTTTTAAAACACTGATTCTTTGTGTTAAATCCCCTTGAGCTACCTTAACAATTCTTTCTTGCATCATATAGATGGGTTTTAGAAAGCTCACATACTTTTTTGAGGAAGTAAAAATCCCTGTTAGGATGCCTGATAGTAAAAACAAAAGAAATAAAGAAATCGAATTTGACCGATCAAGTTCCATGACATAAATAATAACAAGTCCCATTGCGGCTACCATAGGAATAACCGTCAATAATGTTTGACTTATATACTTGACCAAGCTGATCGATTGCTTTTTTTCCTCAAAAGTCCCATCCCTAACTTCCATTTAAATGCCTCCTTTCTCATGGCCCCAATATACTTATATTGAATCATAAGGTCAGCCTATCCGGCTTTTTAACTGCTCCCACCCATAAATATAGTGTAGTTGTATAAAAAGTACTCCCGGATGGATCTTTTGATTGCCGTTTGAGGCGCTCAAATAAACGCTCTCAGCTGGACGATGCTTAGTCTTCTGATGATACAATTTCTCTCTAATTTCTTGACATCGTGCAATTAAATTTTCACTTGGTAAACCATGCCCCGGTAAATACATCTTGGTCTGCAGGGCCTCAATGCTATTTAAACTTTCTAGATAACTCGGCATGCCGCTTACCACATGCCCCTCTTCTTCCCAGATGCCCGGATAGGGAATCTCATCTGGAAGCAACATATCTCCGGAAAAGAGTAAAGAATCTTTCTCATTATAAAAAGAGAGATGTCCTGCCGTATGACCTGGTGTCGGAATAGCACGCAACAGATTATCACCTGCCATAACAGTCTGTTCTGGTTCTATTAATGCGACCTGATCAGGTAAGGCTGTTAAGTATTGCAGTCGTTTATATATCTTTAGCATTCCTGGGATTTCCATTTCTGGCACACCCCATTCTTGGGTTGCCCATTGATTAAGACTGGAGAAGGCTTCCCCATGTACAAAACTTGTCCACTCTTGGTAATCCCGTGATCCTATAAATACTTTTGCTCCTTCTTGAGCAAAAGTATTTGCTGCTCCTGAATGGTCAACATGCCAATGAGAAACCAAGACCTGTTCCAGCCTTTTTATCCCTACCTTTTTCATTCCTTCATGAACTGCTTCGATTACTTCCGGTGTATTAGTTCCTGTATCTAATAAAGTAGGAATTTCTCCATCAAATAGGTATAAGTTAACTGCTTCCACATTGATGGGGACAGGAATTTTCAACATATAAACATTATTAGATACTTCCTGTATGTCTATCATTATAAAAATACCTCCTAGGAATGAATGAATATTCATTGTTATTACATCTATAATAAAGTACAATTGAATAAGTAAAGAATAATTGATTAATAATCTAAATATATCAGGACGCTTCATCATTTCTAAGAAACTAAAGAATAGGTCAGGAGGATAATATTAATGAATTTAAATCAGGCCACTGAAGAATCTACCCTTTTTCAGTACCGCATCGTATGCGAGCGTTGTCACAAAACGATTTTTTATTCTGGTCAAGGTAACGGAGAAACTATCTCAGTACTTTGCGACAAATGCACTGAAGCAACGATTTAACAACTAGTTAATTAATATATGAACTACAACCGTATTAGTAAAGTTCATCGCTGCGATTGCTACATGCCGTGATGGTGAGAAGGCACCAACGCGTGACTGTTTTGTACACTTATGCTTGATGCTAGTAGAACAAAAGGCCATGTCGTAAACAGACGATGGCCTTTTTGTTGTAGTCACAGTTATTTAGGTCTCTTTTTTCCTTTAGTAGTTTACTGGATAACACTCTTTCTCTATAATATATTTAGCAATTTCTTGACGCATTCCGATCATATCGACATTCGGCCTGCGGACAAGCTTGCGCATTCCTGCTAGAACAGTACTGAGAGAATCCCCTTTCTCTACTGCACAAAGTACTTCTTTAGCCTGTTGCTCAAGAATATTAAATGCTGCATAAGCTCCTAGGGTTGCGGCTTTTTCAACGAATGCTTTATGCTCGTCAGAAACATTCATGTTTTGAACTTTCTGCGCACGAAGAACGCCACTTTCCATAGCGTAGACTTGGAGGACCATCTCTGCCATACCTGTCAAAACAAATTGATTATCTTTCAAAGCCATACCCAAGTTTTGAGCTGCCAATCCTGCAGCCATTAAGCATAGTTTCTTTGCTTTCTGTGTCATTTGGTTAAGTGCTACTAACCCTTCTGCATCACCGCCCATTCCAATGGAGACCAGATCTTTGCTGACAGCTTGAGCTGCCTGAAGCAATGGAAGTTCACCAGTCATAGCCCTTTTCAGGAGTGTTCCCGGCACAAGCAAACGGTTGATCTCATTCGTTCCTTCAAACAGACGATTGATGCGGGAGTCCCTATACATACGTTCAATCGGATATTCTTTAATAAATCCGTAACCGCCATGAATCTGAACCCCTTCATCTACGGCAAAATCCAAAACTTCAGAAGCGTAGACCTTATTAAGGGAACATTCAATAGCGTACTCCTCTAAAGCCTTACCAGCTTCTTTACGGCAATCTCCAGTCAGATCGAGTCCATGGAATCCAGTCTCCATAAGACCTGCAGTACGATAAACAACACTCTCAGCCATATATGTCTTGGTGGCAATTTCTGCAATCTTATGTTGAATCGCGCCAAACGAACTGAGAGCTTCTCCGAATTGTTTACGCTCGGAAGCATACTTTAATGCAGTCTCCAAGACAACTTGGACGCTGCCGATTGCCCCAGCGGCCAATTTAAAGCGACCTACATTCAGGATGTTGAAGGCAACAACATGTCCACGTCCGAGCTCACCAACCACATTTTCTACAGGAACCAGAACATCTTCCAAGATGACTTGGCGTGTGGAAGAACCTTTAATTCCCATTTTTTGTTCTTCCGGTCCAAATGACAGACCCGGTGTTTCGCGTTCAATGATAAAATTAGTCATTTTCCCGTCTACTTTAGCATAGACCAGGAAGATGTCTGCGAATCCGGCATTGGTGATAAATTGTTTTGTTCCATTGATGATATAGTGAGTTCCCTCGGCATTAAGAACTGCTGTGGACTTAGCACCTAAAGCATCCGAACCTGAACCAGGCTCAGTTAGGCAGTAGGCAGCAACTTTGGTGCCATTAGCAAGGCCCGGAAGATATTTAGCCTTCTGCTCAGGTGTACCAAAATAAACGATAGGTAAAGTTCCGATTCCAGTATGTGCTGCATAAGCAACCGCAAATGATCCACCACGAGGAACTTCTTCACCTACTACTACCGTAGAAGCTTTATCCATAGCTAAGCCTTCAAATTCCTCAGGGATTTCCAACCCAAGTAATCCCAATTCACCAGCTTGGCGCATAAATTCCCGAACGACGCCTTCTTGTTGCTCCTCCATTTCCTCTACCTTCGGAGCAACCTCTTTTGACATAAAATTATGAGCCATTCTCTTAAGTTGCTTATGATCTTCATTTAACTCCTCACGAACATATATCTGATCCGGAGCAACTTCAGCCAGTAAAAATCCGCCTCCGCGTAATTCTAATTCCATAATATATCCTCCTCATTCTCGAGATGCAAAGTTCGACGTTCGAGGTTCGCATAGAGACGTTCAGTTTCGAACGCTATAACATTGAACCCATTACTTTCGACTCTGCACCCTAACATCTTCTCTTTTCTTCTAAAGCCTACATCTCTACCCACAACGTTCCGTGCGTTCCCAGGCGTACTCCCGTCCCCCGTCTCTAGCCCCGTCGACCAAAAAGAAAGGGGACAATTGCTTAGTGAACCCATTCGTGGGAGTTCACGCTAAAGCGAGTGCCGATGCTGAAGGGCAATTTCGCCCAGGTTCACATCCTGCGCTACCCAGAGGTTGGCGAAATTCCTTCAGCATCCAACGAGCCAGTGAACGGGAACGTGGGTGAACGCGCAATTTCCCCTGACTTTCACAGACCCCAAAGATGAACTCAGAACCGTCCCCAACGTCCCCCGTCCCTCGTTCCCATCCCCGTCGACCAAAAAGAAAGGGGACAATTGCTTTAGTGAACCCATTCGTGGGAGTTCACGCTAAAGCGAGTGCCGATGCTGAAGGGCAATTTCGCCCAGGTTCACATCCTGCGCTACCCAGAGGTTGGCGAAATTCCTTCAGCATCCAACGAGCCAGTGAACGGGAACGTGGGTGAACGCGCAATTTCCCCTGACTTTCACAGACCCCAAAGATGAACTCAGAACCGTCCCCAACGTCCCCCGTCCCTCGTTCCTATCCCCGTCGACCAGAAAGAAAGGGGACAATTGCTTAGTGAACCCATTCGTGGGAGTTCACGCTAAAGCGAGTTCCGATGCTGAAGGCCAATTTCGCCCAGGTTCACATCTCGCGCTACCCAGAGGTTGGCGAAATTCCTTCAGCATCCAACGAGCCAGTGAACGGGAACGTGGGTGAACGCGCAATTTCCCCTGACTTTCACAGACCCCAAATTATAATAACTCGTAAACTCCAGCAGCGCCCATCCCGCCACCGATGCACATGGTCACCATACCGTACTTCAACTTCCGCTTAGTCATTTCACTTAAGAGTGTAGCTGTAAGCTTAGCACCAGTACAACCGAGCGGGTGTCCGAAGGCAATAGCTCCCCCATTAACGTTTACCTTTGACGGATCTATGTCCAGCGTCTTAAGGATAGCCAGCGATTGAGATGCAAAAGCCTCATTTAATTCAAATAAATCGATTTGGTCAAGGGTCAATCCGACTTGTTTTAACACCTTTGGAATCGCCTTAATCGGACCAATACCCATTAATTCCGGTTCTACACCAGCCACTGCAAATCCGCGCCATACGGCTATAGGTTTCAGGCCAAGCGCTTTCATTTTTTGTTCTGACATAAGCAGGCTCATGGCTGCACCGTCACTGGTCTGGGATGAGTTTCCAGCCGTCACTGTACCACCTGCCTTAAATGCTGTCCTTAATTTCGCAAGCGAATCTGCAGTGGTCTCCGCACGAATCCCTTCATCTTTGGTGAACCACTTTTCACCGGGTTTTCCATACATGGGCAACGGAACCGGTACTATTTCATCATCAAAACGCCCGCTGCTTTGAGCAGCCCAAGCCTTTTGATGACTAGAAGCTGCAAAGGCATCTTGTTGTTCACGGGTTATTTCGTATTTCTTGGCAACATTCTCAGCAGTAATCCCCATAGATACATAAGCCAGTGGGGAATGCTCTGCCAAGTAAGGATTTGGTGCAGGTTTCATACCGCCAAGTGGAACCGCAGACATGCTCTCTGCTCCTCCGGCAATCATCACATCTGCTTCACCTAAGCGAATTCGGTCAGCTGCCATAGAAATCGCTTGCAAACCTGATGAGCAGAAGCGATTGATTGTTACGCCAGGGACATCAACCGGCAGGCCCGCGCGCTGAGTCATTATTTTGGCCATATTCATCCCTTGCTCCCCTTCAGGAAAGGAGCAACCGATGACGCAATCATCGATCTCTGTTAGATTAAGTGATGGTACTCTTTTTAAAATATCTTGTATTACATAAGCGCCCAAGTCATCTGGACGTACAAGTGCCAAGGAACCTTTAATTGCTTTACCTATGGCTGTCCTCTTCGAGTCTATAATGAAGGCTTCTTGCATTCTTTTCCCCCCCTAATTCCGTAATGGCTTGCCTTTGGCGAGCATGTGACGAATACGATCCTGAGTCTTTGGTTCGCCAACTAAGCTCATAAAGGCTTCACGTTCCAGGTCTAAGAGATATTGCTCATCCACGAGCATTCCTGCCGGGCGATCTCCGCCGGTCATTGCAAAAGCAATTTTCTTGCCTATATGCTGGTCGTGCTCTGAAATATAATTTCCTTCACGCATTCCATGCAGAGCTATTTCTAAGGTTGCACGAACGCCGGCCCCACCAATTTTGTATTTCGTTGGTAAATTGGGTCGGAAGTTACGAGCTAAGTCAATGACCCGCGCCTTGGCGTCCAATATAATGTGGTCTGGATTCATGCTGTAGCGATCATGGGCACGTAAGAAGCCAAGCTGACGCGCTTTTTCTGCGCTTGTTGAAACCTGAGCCATGGCCACGATTTCAAACCGTTTGGCAAAGAAGTAATCAGGAGAGACTTGCACGCCTGGGAGAATTCCTTCCATAGCCCGTATGGCCATTTCCTTGGTTCCTCCGCCGCCAGGAATTAAGCCAACTCCAACTTCAACCAGGCCCATATAGGTTTCTGCTGAAGCTTGAATGGCATGGGAGTGCAAGCAAACTTCCGCTCCGCCCCCCAGAGTCATACCGAAGGGAGCCGCTACGACAGGCTTTTTAGCAAATTTCAATGCCATTGTTCCATTTTGGAATTGACGAACCATGTAATCGAGATCATCCCAGTTTTCTTCTTCAGCTTCTAAGAGAATCTGCATTAGGTTTGCGCCCACACAGAAATTCTTGCCTTGATTCCCAATGACCATTCCCAGAAAGTTTTTCTCAACTTCTGCCAACGACTTATGAATCATGGTTAAAATATCGGCACCAATGGAATTGCTCGGAGAGTGGAATTCCAAGCAGGCTACTCCATCCCCCAAGTCAATTAGACTTGCTCCGGCATTGCCCAAAATTTTCTTGCCGTCTTTGTGAGCTTGCTTGAGCGAAAACTCATAGGGACTTACTGCTTTTTTGTGATACTCTCCTGCTTCGAAATAAGAGACTTCTCCGGACTCGCTCTTTTGATAAAAACGCCCATTCCCTTTAGCCAGCAATTCTTCGACTAGAGGAGGCAGGGTTCCACCTTCTGCGACCACACGATCTGCGATTGTTTTGACTCCAAGAGCATCCCAAATTTCAAACGGTCCCATTTGCCAGTTAAAGCCCCAGCGCATCCCTTCATCGATTCCGGAAATGTTATCCGCAATATCCTTGGAGATCGTCGCTGCATACAGCAAGACAGGCTTTAATACATTCCAAGCAAACTCTGCCCCAAGATCTTTACCATTTACTAAAGTGCGAATCTTTTCGGTCAGGCCGCCTGCAGCTTTTGCTTTATCAAGAGAAGCAAATTTCACACTTTTTTTCGGAACATAAGTCATCGTATGCGGATCGAGAACTTCAATGACTTTGCCTTGAGGTCCTTTAGATTTCTTGTAGAATCCTTGCTTTGTTTTATCTCCAAGCCAGCCATTAGCCAGCATTGTTTGCATGAATTCAGGTAATGTAAAATTCTCTTTTTCGGCAGGCACCCCAACTGCTACAGTATTAGCTGTATGAATAAAGGTATCTAAACCGACAAGATCAACCGTTCTAAAGGAGGCACTCTTTGGACGTCCCATCACGGGTCCAGTGAGAGCATCTACCTCATCCACGGTCAAGCCAGAACGCAACATTTCCTGAAGTGTTACAGCTAAACCAAAGACGCCAATACGATTAGCAATGAAATTTGGTGTATCTTTCGCTAGGACAACTCCTTTGCCCAAGACTCTCTCTCCAAACTCGGATAGGAACGTAATAATTTCCGGGTCGGTATTAGGGCCAGGGATAATTTCTAAGAGTTTCATGTAACGTGGGGGATTAAAGAAATGGGTTCCAAGGAAATATCGAGTGAAGCTTTCTGGCAACTCTTCTACCATGGCTTTTAAGGAAATTCCAGAGGTATTAGAAGTGACAATCGTGCCTGGACGGACGTGGGCAGCGATTTTCTTGAAAAGATCCACCTTAATGTCGAGACGTTCCACGACAACCTCAATTACCCAATCAACTTCGTTTAAGCGTGCTAAGTCGTCGCTTAGATTTCCAACTTCAATGCGATCCGCGAATTCTGGAACTAATAATGGGGCGGGATTCATTTTCAATAATTTAACCTTATTGCCTTCTGCGATACTATTTCGTACCTTCCGATCCTCCATTTTCAATCCGGCTGCTTCTTCTTTAGCCGACAGTTTGGAAGGAACAATATCCAACAACAGGCTCGGGATTCCGGCATTGGCCAAGTGTGCAGCGATGGTGCTCCCCATCACGCCTGACCCTATTACCGCTACTTTATGAATCTGCATTTCCATCCTCCTCTCGTTTCGGTTCAACGGCACCTCGTTATATATCTTACGGTTATTCTCTTAACCGAAGTGCGCCCTCAAACAAAGCTAACATTGGTTCTATTCCACTGCTGAGTGTTCGTGGACTCCGCGCCATCACCCAATCGGTTGTGGCCTCATCTAATGATCCGAAGATCATTTGACGAGCTATTCGTGTATCGATCTTAGGAACTTCTCCACATTCTATACCTTGCTGGATCACCCCCTCAATAAGGTTAAAGTAATCTAATACAGTAAGATTAATGGGTAACCGCACACGCGGTTCGGACTGCCTAAGCTCCAGTTGAGTCACGATGGCAATTGACCTGTTTTGTTCCATATAAGTAAAATGTGTTCTTACAATCGTCCGTAAGCGCGCTTTTGTCGTCTTGCACTGTGAAAGTTCACGACTCACACCTGCGATAAATTCTCCCATTCGTTCCTGAAAAACGCGTATGAGAATGTCTTCTTTGCTTTTGAAGTATAAGTAAATGGTACCATCTGCAACTCCCGCTAAGCGGGCAATCTTGTTTACCTGACATTGATGAAAGCCGGATTCTGCAAAAGCTTCAATAGCAGCATCGAGAATCCGTTGAAATTTACCCTCGCGCTGCATGTCCATGAAATCTGCACCTCACCTCTCAAATTAGTAATAATTCGACAATGAATGAATAACCATTCAGTAAGATCATCATACCATAGCCTAGTTAAAAAATAAATAGACTTTTCAGAACCTTTGTGCCAATTTTAAAATTAAATTTATGAATCTTGACAATAAGTATGTCTGCCTTATGATTAAGTTGAGGAATACTCCTATTAAATTAAATACCCCTCAATCAATTAATATCACCCAGTTGAAAGGACGAATAGGATGAAAGTCAAGATTTTCAGTTCCCCTGATTCCAGAATCTTAGAAAACCAAGTCAATCAATGGTTAGATGACAACAGTTGGATTAAGGTGCTTAATATCACTCAGAGCACTGGCTCAGCCACTGTCCTCTCCATCTGGTACGACGAACCCAATGTACCAATTCTCGGTTAAGTCCGCCGGCCATGGATGGCCAAGTGTCCCTGTAGCCATGGACGGCGAGAAGGGACTTCCATATAAAGTAAAAAAGAGAAGCTAAAGCACTGAAAGGCTAATAGCTTCTCTTTTTGCATATATAAACACCCTGCCCGCATCAAAATCCAATTGATGAGGAAATACTAAGACAACTGCCCCCATAGATATAGTGATTTTCAAAAGGATGGTGTTTATGAAGGTTTCTCTCTTTGCAACCTGCCTAACTAATGCCTTTTACCCGGAAGTGGATCTGACAATGGCCAAAATATTAAAACACTTAGGGCATACTGTCGACGTTCCCGAAGGGCAAGTCTGTTGCGGCCAAATTGCCTTTAATTCCGGCTACGTTGATGATGCTCGGGAAGTTGCCCGGACACTTATCAATTCCTTTGAACGCAGCGAAGTAGTTGTAGGTCCAAGCGGCTCGTGTATAGCAATGATTCATCACTATTACCCTACCTTATTTGAGAACGAGCCTGTTTACCTAAAAAAAGCAGAAGATCTCATTCACAAGAGTTATGAATTCACCCAATTTGTCGTTGATGTACTGAAGAAGCCTGATCTGGGAGCTCACTACAAAGCAAAAGCTACCTATCATCCTTCCTGCCACGCCACACGGCTTCTAGGGATTGGCGAAGCTCCCCTAAAATTGCTTCAACACGTGAATGGACTTGAACTTCTTCCCCTGCCCGAGGCCCAACTTTGTTGTGGGTTTGGTGGAACGTTCTCTGTGAAAATGCCTAAGATTTCTGAGGCAATGGTCGCCGAAAAAGCAGAGCATGTTCTTGCATCTGGTGCAGATATACTTCTGGGACTCGATATGGGTTGCCTTATGAATATCTCCGGCTACTTAGAAAAGATTAATAAACCCGTGAAAACTATGCATATCATACAGTTGCTGGGGGAGGGAATGAAATCATGACCATGTTTAACCTAACCACCGATCAACGCGTAGATAAGGCCCTCGCCAATAACTTCTTACGCCAAGCCACTCGCAGGGCTACTGATCGTTTACGGAATAACAAGTATAAAGCATCTGACGAACTGGGAAATTGGGAAGAGTGGCGTAACGCTGGAGAAACTATTCGTAAACATGTAATTGCTAACTTGGACTTTTATTTACACCAACTAATTGAGCAAATGGAACAACGAGGAGTGCATGTTCATCTGGCCAAAACCCCGGCTGACGCTGTAGGCATCGTCCGTAACATTGTTCGTGAACATGACGCAAAAAATGTCCTAAAATCTAAATCCATGATCTCTGAGGAAATTCACCTCAATCACGCCTTAGAGGAGGATGGTGCCGCCGTCGTCGAAACAGACCTTGGGGAATATATCATCCAAATTGCCGGCGAGCCCCCTTCTCATATCATTGTTCCAGCAATGCATAAAACACGACAGCAAGTTGCCGATTTATTCGAACCTATCGCTGGTCACGCCTTAAGCTCTGACACTCCGACTCTTACCCGTTTCGCCCGTATTCAAATGCGGGAACAGTTTCTCCGAGGGGATATCGGAATCACCGGGTGCAATTTCGCTGTAGCAAATACGGGAAGCATCGTCATGGTAACTAACGAAGGAAACGGACGAATGGTAAGCACTTTGCCCCGAGTCCAGATTACTCTCATGGGCATGGAGCGGATTGTCCCCTCATTTCGGGAACTCGACATTATGTTAAATTTACTCGCCCGGAGTGCGACAGGGCAACGGCTCTCAAGTTACACAACCATCCTCACCCCTCCTAAGAAATCCGCCGATTCAGATGGTCCGGAAGAATATCACCTTGTAATCCTGGATCATAACCGCTCAGAAATTCTAGGAGATAAGCTGTTCCGCACAGCTTTAAACTGTATTCGCTGTGGAGCATGTTTCAACGTATGCCCAGTCTACCGCCAACTTGGAGGACATGCATACGGCTCCGTATATTCCGGCCCAATCGGATCTGTGATCACTCCGTTATTGGAGAAAGATTGGAAAAAATGGGGTCACCTCCCCTACTTCTCCTCCCTTTGTGGGGCTTGTACCGAGGGCTGTCCCGTCCGTATCCCTCTCCACGATCTCTTAGTAAAACTTAGGATGCGTAAAACTCAAAGCGGACACACTCCTCAAGTTGAACAACAGATCTTTAAAGCCTATCGCTACCTCTTCACCCGTGAGAAAACCTTGCGCAGAGCACTCCGATTAGGCGCTCATTTGCAGCGGCCATTCGTGCGAAATCATCGGATCACTGGAGGTCCACCACCACTTTCCAACTGGACTAAGAGCCGTACCCTTCCCATGGTCGCCCCCAAACCCTTTATGCAAATTTGGGCTGATTTAAATAATAAGAGGTGAGAGCAATGACCAATACCAATGAATTTATCAATCACCTGGCGTCCAAACTAGGTCGTCCCACCCCCACTGAAACTCCTCCTCCAGTTGAGATATCTGTTCCCCAATACCGTTTATCCAACACAGAAGAACGAGCCTCTATCTTCTTGCAAAATTGGCAAGCCTTAGGGGGCAAAGGGGCTATTGTAAAATCTGAAAACGACATGCTCCAATGCCTCAAGGAATGGTTTGGAGACCTGCCTATTACTTGGTTTAAAGATAATCCTCAAGCCCTCATTGCTTGGGATATGCTCCCCTCAATTGCGGAATCCGCCTTTTCCACATTAAACTGGCCCCTTACCCGCTATACTCAATCGTCCTTAGACCCTCGCGACCGTTATTCCATCGCTGCTCATGCGGAACTTGGCATTACAGGTTCTGATTTGGGAATCGCGCTTTCCGGTACAATTGTGATGAATAGTGATCCCTTAAGAGGACGGGTTGTAAGTCTGCTCCCTCCTCGTCATCTCGCCTTTATTGAGACCACAAAGATTCGGAACAACCTCTTCGAAGTCCTCGAAGAAATCTCAGCGTTAGGAACTCCCCCAGCGGCCATAGAGATGATCTCTGGCCCCAGCCGAACATCCGATATAGAAATGGATCTATCCATCGGGGTACACGGTCCCATTGAAGTTTATGTTGTCGTGATAGACAATTAGATAAAATACTCCACCTGGGCTAAGGGAAAATAACCCTTAGCTTCTTTTAAGAAAAATTCTTTCATTTCCATTATTTCTTCCGGTTGGTAGATGTATTTTCCGTAACCAAACTGCCCGTACTTAAATTTTCTCTCAGCCTCTTCCATGGGTAAGGAGGAGTTCGGAAAAACTCCTAAAATATTAGTTTTTGCTCTCGAAGTAAAGCGATGCGAGATAAATTCAAAGGTTAATTGCTCTGAGGACCAACCGGACGGAGCCCTTTTTACCAATTCTTCTGAGGTGCGCTCCAAAAGCCTGCGATACGCATCTTGCCATCCTTCAAACCGAAAAATGGGAGCAATGATAAAGCCTAAAGGATACCCAGCTTTCAAGACTTTCCCTGAGGCAATAATGCGTTCTTCTGGAGAGGGAGTTCCATGTTCATATCTTTTTACGACCTCAGAACAATTCAAACTAAAGCGAAACCGAGTATGACCTTCATGTTTAGCCTCGAGCAGACCATCTACCTCCGTGAACTTGGTGACAAAGCGAAAACGCCCGTTGGTCTCACGACCAAAAAATTCGATCGCCTGCTTCAAGGCCCCAGAGTATTTTTCCACCGGAACTGGATCTGAAGTTGCAGCTCCTTCAAACTGAGTAATTTCTGGAAGTCGCTCTAGAATCAATTTTGAAGCTATACCTAAAATCTCTTCCAGATTGACATAAATCCGCACATAGGGTTTCTTCCCTAATGTGGTGGCTAAATAGCAGTATTCACACATGCCTGGGCAACTCGTGACAAGTGGCAACTGATAATGGGCAGACGGTTTACACGATTGAAATGTCCCACTACGACGCACCCCGATCACCAATGTCCGCTTGGCTTCTCGATACTGAGTTGTTGCAGTATTTCCTGGAATTCCTGTAATCCGATTATGGGAAGAAGTGGGACTTACTGATATCCCCATCTGCCGGAATTTCTCCACTAAGGTTTTTCCTAAGGGATAATCAAGAGCACTTGGCTCATAAAATACTCGAGTTGGAATAAATTCTAACGACATTTTGATCACCTCAGGAGTAGGTTACCCTAAGATTGACTAACTAAAACTTTCCCGATTTAAAAATAGAGATAAACAGCCAAAGCAACATCAGACCCGCCATCGCTGCTCCAATCTCGATAACGGAGATATGCCAAAAC
This sequence comes from Desulfosporosinus nitroreducens, assembly GCF_023897015.1. Classification (GTDB taxonomy): domain Bacteria; phylum Bacillota; class Desulfitobacteriia; order Desulfitobacteriales; family Desulfitobacteriaceae; genus Desulfosporosinus; species Desulfosporosinus nitroreducens. The sequence goes on from NZ_JAMHFY010000029.1 coordinate 41,063, forward strand.
GTTATAGGCTGCTGGCCTAAAGCCGAAGCAACAATGATTCCCGCCATAACGATACTAAAGGAAAGCAAAACAATACTAAAGGATATCTGATTTGTAATACGATCCAATTTCCTAAGGAAAATATCCAGCTCCGGAACGCTGACTTCTATGCGAATACGCCCTCGAACTAAATTCCGCATCAAATCTTTCATTTGTTTAGGAAGATCTACTAAAAGATCACCATAATCCGAGACATTATGCCATAGCCTGCCCGCAATGGTACTTGGTTTGTAACGTTCCTTAAGGAGTTGAATTCCAAACGGTTCTGCCATGTCCATAATACTCAAATTGGGATCTAACTTTTCCACAATTCCTTCTAAAATCAGTAAGCACTTAGCCACCATCGTAAAATCTGAGGGAATGCGTATCTGATGACGGAAGGCAACTTCAAAAAGGTCGCTAATCGCCTCACCAAGACTGATCCGACTCATAGGAACATCCATGTACTTTTCTCGTAATTCATCTACATCATTACCTAACAGAGATAGATTGACATCCTCAGGAACTATCCCTATTCGTAGAACCGCTTTAATCATACTCTCAGTGTTCTGACGCATCATAGCGATAATTAAGGAAGCGAAATTATGTTTCATATCTAATGTAAGTCTGCCTACCATACCAAAGTCGATAAACGAAATCACGCCACCCCGTAAAAGAAAGATGTTTCCGGGATGCGGGTCAGCATGAAAAAAGCCTTCGATTAATATCTGATGGAAGAGCCCTCGAACAAGTTGTTCTGCTATTACTTTATGTTCGTACCCATTTTTCTCAAGAGCTTCAAACTGATTCAGCCTTAAACCTTCAACAAACTCCATCGTTAATACTTTTCGAGTAGAGTAATCCCAATAAATCGAAGGAATGTGAACCAACTTATCATTCTTAAACTGCTTTGCTATTTTCTCCGCATTTCTGCCTTCAATAGTGTAATCCAATTCATTACGTAGCGACTTGGCAAACTCTTCGACGACATCGCACAATTGGAGACGTTCCATTCGTTTCATACGGTTTTCAGCCAAAGCGGCCAAATCCAACAGGATTTCTAAATCAGTTTCTATCATAGCTTTTATCCGAGGACGCTGTACCTTAACAGCAACCAGTTCTCCAGTAGCACGCAGTTGCGCACGATGAACCTGACCAATAGAGGCCGCTGCAATCACTTTTTTATCAAACGAAGAAAAGATATCCTCAAGAGGGGAACCTAGTTCTTCCTCAATAATCTCAGTCACTTCTTCAAAGGAGAAGGAAGGTACGTTCTCTTGCAGTTTTTCCAGTTCACAAAGAATTTCTTGCGGGAAGATATCCGCACGAGTACTGGCAATCTGCCCAATCTTAATATATGTAGGACCCAATTCCTCAATCACTGAGCGTATCCGCTCCCCAACCGACATAGGGTCCATCTCTTCAGTATCCGTAAAAAGCCGTTTAGGCAGAGAAAGCATATGTAAAAGTCCCATCTCCTCCACAAAAAAACCAAAACCGTGGCGAGCTAAGACTTTAGCGACATCTCGATACCGTTTAATATGGCGTATTCTTTTGCCAATCATAAGAATTCGTCCCCTTTATTCGAGGTTCGTGATTCAGATTCAAAGTTCAACTAACGCTCCTGATACTTTACCATTACGTTAGCTTACTAACTATTTAAAGATCTGCTATATAGAGGGCCTGAATTTTATTTCAGGCCCCTGTTTGAGTATCCTTGATTTTCTTTAAGCTGTTCTATTGCTTGTTTTCCAGTTCCTGAATTCTTTTTTCTAATCGCTCAAAATCCGCTTTACTCGGAACATTCAGGTCTCTGAGGACTTTTTCTAATTGTTCATGAATTCGGGCATTCATCTGTTTCTGCTCAGCTTCCCCTTTCTCTAACAATTCATTAATGAGGTCCTTAGATTCTGCAGTAGACACTTCACCCTTTTTAACTAATTCATCAACAAGCTTCTCAATTTGCTCCTTACTCACCACCGCTAAACCTAACCCAATGGACAACCCTTTTTTGATAAGGTCTTTCAAAACGATCTCCTCCTTTATCCAACTTGCACCATATTCATGAACCATTTGTATCATTATAACTCGTTAGTATCTTAGTTACACTAATGATTGTTTACAAAAACAGTTAAACTTATTTATTCAGTGCCTAAATACTCTTGGTTATTGACTGAAAATAGACTAGAATATAGATAATATAATATCGTATGATGAATAGGTTTCTTTCTTAAGTTTTAAGAAGGATGAAGAGGGAAGTTCGGAAAAACCGACGCGGTCCCGCCACTGTATATGGAAGTATTCCACAATAGGCCACTGTCAAATGATGGGAAGGCGTGGAACTGCAAAGCCATAAGCCAGGAGACCTGCCTATTTATCAAAACAGGCTTATATCCTTCGAGGAAAGGGATTAGGCGCTATATGCGTATAACGCAGTTAAGCACCATGATTTAAACCCCTTTATCATAAGCGATAAAGGGGCTTTTGTTTATTCGTCAGAATAATACCAAAGGAAAGGGCGATAACCATGCTTAAAAATAAAACACTCTCACTCCTGATCTTATTATTCTCTCTCGCTTTGCTCACTGGATGCGGGAGTACAACACCAAAGTCTAACGCACAATCCGACGTCCCCAAGACAGATCCAACAACTGAAACAGCTTATCCCCTAACCGTCAAAGACGATTCTGGGAATAACGTGACCGTATCCTCTCAACCGAAAAGGATCGTCTCCATGGTTCCCTCCGCAACAGAGACCCTCTTCGCTCTGGGATTGGAAGAAAACGTTGTGGCCGTGACAAAATGGGATGACTATCCTGTGGACGTTCAAAAAAAGACAGAGTATGTTTTCCAAGACAGCCTGAACCCTAATATCGAGCAAATTTTAAAATTAAACCCTGACCTCATAGTATTGGGGTTAATGGGCCATGATCCTAAGAGCATCGAAGCAATCCGCAATCTGAAAGTCCCCGTCATAACCGTTAATCCCCAAACCCTTGAGGCTACCTATCTCACCATCGAGACCATCGGACAACTTACAAACACACAAAAACAAGCAGACCAGCTTGTTTCTGCTATGAAGGAAAAAGAACAATCTATTGTTAAAACGGTATCAAAAATTAATAGTGCTGATCGTTTAAAGGTCTGGACTGAAGTCGATGATAACCTCTTCACCCCAGGTCAAGGAACCTTTCTCAATGAATTGCTGACCAAGGCTGGGGGAATCAATATTGCTGATGATGTCCAAGGTTGGGGACAGTATAATAGTGAACAAGTAATTACCAAAAATCCGCAAGTTATTTTCGAGACCTATGATTATTATCAAAAAGATGCTGTCGCAAACATTATAGCGCGTAATGGCTGGCAAAACATAGATGCTGTAAAAAACAAACATGTGGTAGGTCTGGATAGTAACATGGTAACTAGGCCCGGACCGAGAATTGTAGATGGATTAGAGTCAATTGCAAAAGCATTGTATCCTGACCTTTTTCAATAACTCCATTTCTTCGACTCTTTCTTCAATACGCTACACGTTGCTATGCCCAACTAAGTATCATCCTTAAGGTGGAATTTTCATGGAAGAAATAATAAGAACTAAACAAATCATATGGACGGGTGCTCTTTTTGCACTCCTTCTTATGTCCCTGGTGTTAAGTGTCATGATTGGCTCTGTCCATCTGCCATTTACCCTAACTCTGAAGATTCTGCTTAACCACCTCCCTCTGTTCGACTTGACTCCCACTTGGACATTGGCACAGGACGCTATTGTCTGGAACTTGCGCCTGCCTCGTGTTTTTTTGGCTCTTGTCATTGGTGCGATGCTTTCTTCAACAGGGGTTGCCTTTCAAGGCATGTTGCGCAACCCGCTTGCAGATCCTTACATCCTTGGGGTTTCCGTGGGTGCCGCTTTTGGAGCGGCGACATCCATACTCTTCTTTCGAAATTCTTCTCTGTTAGGCTACTTAACCACGCCGCTTTTTTCGTTTTCAGGGGCCTTACTCTCTCTTTGGTTTGTAATGGCACTTGCCAAGCATCACGGACAACGTGACCGGGAAACATTGATTCTTGCCGGTGTCGTTGTTCAATCTTTGATTGGGGCCTTTCTTTCCTTCTTGATTGCCATATCGGGTCAACAAATGCAAGAAATTGTATTCTGGATGATGGGAAGTTTAGCTAACCATTCTTGGCAAGACGTCGGGATGCTGATTCCATATCTCGCCTTGGGTTTCTTCTATTTATCACTTCAGAAGCGCGACCTCAACCTCATTTCACTGGGGGAAAGCGCTGCGACCCATCTTGGAATGAATGTCGAAAAAAAGAAAATATGGGTTTTAGTCGTTGGTTCCTTACTTACAGGGGCGGCCGTTTCGGTTGTCGGAATCATAGGATTCGTTGGGCTCATTGTCCCCCACTTAATGCGTTTACTGGTAGGTCCTGACCACCGAATTTTATTGCCAATATCCACTCTCGCAGGGGCAATATTCCTATTATGGGCGGATACCTTAGCCCGTAGCATCATTCCTTCACGAGAAATTCCGATCGGTGTTATCACCGCATTTATCGGAGCACCGTTTTTTGCGTACTTACTAAAAAAAGGACTGAGGAGGGGGCATGTATGAACCTTTTCGATGTAATACACGTTCAGCACCAGTTTGGAACGATCCCAGTTCTTCAAGACATAGAATTTCAGATTAAAGTTGGAGAGACCTTTGGGATTATCGGACCGAACGGCAGTGGGAAATCCACACTCATTCGTACCATGAGTGGTTTACTAAAACCTAGTGGAGGGAAAATTCTCTTAAATGGTAAATCTATTCGTTCATATCGAAAACGAGAGCTGGCAAAAATTATAGCAGTTTTAGAACAAGAAGGCATCCCGCCCCTGTCGTTCACGGTAGAAGAGGTCGTTGCCATGGGACGTTATCCATGGTTAAAGCCCCTCTCAGACCTATCTCTTAAGGATGAACAGATAGTTCAAACTGCATTAGAAAAACTAGGCCTCTGGAATTTACGAACTAAGCCGGTAAATAACCTGAGCGGAGGACAACGTCAAATGGTCTCCTTAGCAAGAGCCATGGTCCAGCAGCCGCGGGTTCTGATTCTGGATGAACCGACCACCTTTTTAGATATTGGACATCAAATGCTCGTTATGGAACACGTCCGAGAATGGCACCAATCTGAGGGAATCACCGTAATTATGGTCTTACATGACTTAAATCTTGCAAGTCAATACTGTAATCGTCTTTTGCTCTTGGATAATGGACACATTAAAAGTTGCGGGGAAGTTCACGATGTTTTACAACCCGCCACCATATCTTCAATCTATAAAACCGAAATCATTATGATTAATCACCCTGTCCACCAAGTACCCCAATTTTTGCTCACCAGCAAATAACCCTTATTCTATCAGAGTTATTTCCAAAAATATTTGACAAAGCACATACAATAAGGCCTCTGCGAATAATCGCAAGAAGCCTTATTGTAATACCATTCAAACCGAGAGGGATTAGCTTTTTTCTAAAAAGCTAATCCCTCTCTTTTACTTCGGAACCAACATCTACCAAAGACAAGCCGATAATTATCCGTTATACTAAGGAAACAACTTCAATCAACTCATTCAGTTGGGAGTTCCCTTTAATCCGTCATCACGGCATCCAGCCATTTAAGATTTCAAAACCTCAGCCAAGAGTATTATTTTTAGTCTTAACTCTTCACAAATAACGAAAACGAAAGGAATGACGAAATTGAAAACTATTAAAAATATAAAGTGGTCTGTTCTCCTAGTTCCCGTCTTATCAGCATTCTTCTTTGTGACAATTATCACAGCTGCCCCAATAACAATAACTGAAAAAATGGATGCTCAAGAAATTCAAACCATTGCCGTAGCGACGACAGAAACGACAAAAGATCTCACAGTACCCCAACCTACTGTAGACCCACAAGTTGTCCCCATTCCCGATAACACAAGCACCCCTTCTACAACACCAGCTCCAGCTAACACTCCGGCAAAAAAGGTACAGCCATCTCGATCAACAGGTTCAAGCAGTACTCCGAGTAAACCTGCAACCGCCAAACCGTCCTCACAACCAACGAAAGCAAGTGCCATTATCGCTACTGGCAAACAATATATCGGAGTAAAATATGTCTTCGGTGGAACTACACCGGCCGGATTTGACTGTTCTGGGTTCGTTCAATATGTTTTTGCTAAAAACGGCATAAATCTTCCTAGAGTTTCTCGTGATCAGTTTAAAATAGGTACTTCTGTCTCATTTAGCAATCTGCAACCTGGAGACTTAGTGTTCTTCTCTTTAGCTAAAAACGGAGTAATTGACCACGATGGAATTTATGTAGGCAATGGTCAATTTATCAATGCATCTAGTTCTAAAGGCGTAACCATCTATACCATGGGAACTTATTGGAAATCCGCTTATGTCGGAGCAAAACGAGTCTTATAGCCTTCCATTATGAGTCAGGCTATTCAGCTCAAAAATTATGAAGGCGGGGGGCTAACAAAACATCTTTGATTTTGTTAGCCCCCCGCTATGTATAAGCTTGATCACTTTATTCTTCACATGTTTCTGATAGGAGGCGTTACTTGCCCTTTGCAATTGCGATTCCAATTTTGGATCACTGCCACTTCCATAAGCGTTGCAAGATTACGCCCCGGCCGAACCGGAATCGTGATCTCTGGAACCGAGATCCCTAAGATCTGTCGTGTTTTAGGAGGATCAATCCCAATACGATCATAAATCTTATCTTGTTTCCATTCCTCTAAGTGAACAATAAAGTTAATTACTTTTTCATCTCTCGCAGAACCTGCCCCAAAAAGCGTCGTAACATCAAGTATGCCTAAACCACGCACTTCAAGCTGATGCCGAATCCGTTTTGGTGCAGTGCCCATCAACCTTTCTTCATCAACTCGGCGAACTTTCACGACATCAGCAGCAACTAACAAATGCCCGCTCTTTATAAGTTCCAAAGCGGCCTCACTTTTGCCAATCCCTCGCTCCCCAGTGATCATAAGCCCTACTCCGTAAACATCAACTAACACTCCCTGAACATTAGTACTGGGAGCTAACTGGTTTATAAGGTAACGAATTAAAAGATAAAAAAGTTGGGTTGAAGAGCGAGGGGTTGTTAAGAGAGGAATCTTCCGCTCACTGGCCAATTCGATAAACTCCAGGGGAATGGTTAAACCCCGGGTAATAATTACACAAGGTACTTCTGCAAGCATTACTTGAGCGAGTTTCGAACGGCGCACAGAATAATCGAATTGCTGTATTAGTCCTAATTCAGTCCGACCGTATACTTGAATACGTTTGGGCGTCAAATGTTCTAAATAACCCGCCAATTCAGCACTCGGACGTTTTAAGCTATATTCTGTAATCTCTTTGTCCAATCCCACATGCCCTGCTAAGACCTCAAAATTAAATTTCTCTACCAATTGGTTTACCGTAAGCAATTTTAACCCTCTTTCCAAACAGGGGATGCCCCTCCGTTTTCATATGTTTCCCACTATAGAAATATATTATAAACTATTTCTGAAAATCTTGCTTCCTTTTGTCCTTAAAATATTTAGAAAGCATTTACAATCCCCCCCTGTTTCCGATATTCTAAGGGTTAGACGTGATTTATATTTACAGTAATAGGAGGTAACCTCTTGAAGAAGCAGGCCGTCGTGATAAACCATAAAGATAACGTTGCCACAGTAGTGGAAGACTTCCCTTCTGGTACTATCATTCATTTTTTTATCGGTCAATCAGAACATTCTCTCCAATTATTAGAAGACATTCCCCTTGGACATAAACTTGCTATTTGTGCAATTCAGGTCGGACAAGATATCCTCAAATATGCTGAAAGTATCGGGGTCGCCACTGAATTGATTCGACCTGGACAACATGTTCATGTACACAATTTAGAAAGTCGACGTGGACGCAGAGATAAATAATTATTCTATGAAATAGAAACATCATTGATCTTAAGGAGGAAGAACTCATGGATATATTAGGTTATCGCCGTCCCGATGGCAAAGTAGGCATTCGTAATCATATTTTAATTATCCCCACTTCCGTCTGTTCGAGCACCGTCGCTGCAAATATAGCCAATCAAATTCCAGAAGCAGTGGCACTTCCCAATCAACACGGTTGCTGTCAAATAGGTCCCGACCACCTGCAAACTGTTAGAACATTGATTGGCTTCGGCAAAAATCCAAATGTCGCTGCCGTACTTGTCGTGGGTCTTGGATGTGAAGGGATTCCTATTCGAGAAACTGCCGCTGAAATTGCTGCATCCGGCAAACCAGTTGAGGTAGTCATTATCCAGGAAATCGGCGGCACCTTAAAAACTGAAGCTGAAGGCCTGCGCAAAGTAAGTGAATTAGTCCGCCAAGTTTCACATCTTCAACCCCAAAAAGTCGATATCAGCGAACTAAGTTTAGCTATAGAATGCGGAGGATCTGACTTCACCTCAGGACTTGCCTCTAACCCTGCTGCCGGTATCGCTGCTGATCTATTAGTTGCTGCCGGAGGCAACGTCATGTTGTCTGAAACCACGGAATTTATCGGAGCAGAACATGTCCTTGCACGTCGAGCTAAGACGCCGGAAGTTGCTGAAAAACTATTTCAGATAGTGCACGACTGTGAAGAACGGGCAAAGTTTTTAAACGTCGACATTCGTGATGGACAGCCTACCCCTGGTAACATTGCTGGCGGCATTAGCTCCATTGAAGAAAAATCTTTAGGGTGTATCTATAAAGCAGGTCATGCCCCCATTCAAGACGTACTCAAGTATGGAGAAATCCCTAAGGGCAAAGGGCTTTATATCATGGATACGCCTGGTCAAGACATTGAATCTATTACAGGAATGCTCGCTGGTGGAGCTACGGTTGTGATCTTTACTACGGGACGCGGAACTCCAACCGGTTCTCCGATTGCACCGGTCATCAAAATTACCGCAAATAGTCGGACCTATAAGACGATGGAAGACAACATCGACCTTGATGCATCCCCCATTGTCTCTGGTGAAGAAACCATCGAGCAAGTTGGACATCGAGTTTTTGAAGAAATCCTGGCAGTGTCAAATGGAAGAAGAACAAAAGCAGAGAGCTTAGGATATAAAGAATTTGGAATTTACAAGATCGCACCCACTTATTAATCAGACGAAATTTACGGTAGAAAAAACTTCTTGGTCATCACTAATACAAGTTAACACCGTCGAAGAAATTATTGAACCCTCATCAGTACTGCTCAGTTTCATATGATTCTCATTATTTAAGAAGGAACCCTCGCCGGCGATTACCGGCCAAGGGCTCCTTTTGACTCCAATCCACACTTGGACCAGGTCGATATTATCCTTTAACCAAACTTGGTGCTGCGCACCCCTATGTCCCAGCACATAACCACCTAAAAGCATTTTATTTAGGAAACCATGTAAACCTTTTCACGGTTTCACTTCTTTACCATTCATCCAATTAACATAGCTCCAAGAAAAAAGCTCCATCGGCATTTCACAGCGACCGGTGGAGCTGGATCATAATTATCCGCGTATTTTATCAAGTGTCTGCTTTATCTCAATAAGAAAACGTTCTGTACTGACAGTTTTCTTATTAGGGAGTTCCGAGATAAGCGCCAGATCTTTTGTCATAATTCCTGCTTCAATTGTTTTCAATGAAGCTTCCTCTAATCGATTGGCAAATTCAACCAATTCCTTTAATCCGTCAAGTTCTCCGCGTTTTCTTAAGGCACCCGACCAGGCAAAAATTGTCGCCATTGAATTCGTCGAAGTTTCTTCCCCTTGAAGATGTTTATAATAATGCCTAGTAACAGTACCATGGGCAGCCTCATACTCGAAATCGCCATCCGGTGATACCAATACTGACGTCATCATTGCTAAACTCCCAAAGGCCGTAGCGACCATGTCAGACATAACATCACCGTCATAATTTTTGCATGCCCATATGTAACCTCCTTCGGAGCGTACCACTCTGGCGACTGCATCGTCGATGAGAGTATAAAAGTATTCTATCTTAGCTTCTTCAAATCTTTCCTTATATTCCTGATCATAAATTTCCTGGAAGATATCTTTAAAGGTATGATCATATTGCTTGGAGATTGTATCTTTGGTGGAAAACCACAAATCCTGCTTTACTTCAAGCGCATAATTAAAACATGCTCGTGCGAAGCTTTCAATGGATTGGTCAAGATTGTGCATTCCCATGAGAACACCCTTATCTTTGAATTCAAAAATCGTCTGACGAGTCTCTTCCCCTTTTTCGTTGGTAAAGACAAGCTCGGCCTTACCAGGTCCGCCTACTCTATACTCTACATTTCTATAGATATCTCCATAGGCATGACGGGCAATTATAATGGGTTTCTTCCATGAAGGTATTAATGGTTGAATACCCTTCGCAATGATCGGAGCGCGAAAAACAGTTCCATCAAGAATCGCTCTTACAGTGCCATTAGGACTTTTCCACATTTGTTTAAGGTTGTACTCTTCCACTCTCTGAGCATTTGGTGTAATCGTCGCACATTTGACAGCTACCCCATATTTTTTGTTTGCCATAGCAGCATCAATTGTGATTTGATCCTCTGTTTCATCCCGTTTCTGGAGACCAAGATCATAATACTCTGTTTTTAATTCGATGTAGGGTTTAAGTAAGATTTCTTTAATGGAATTCCAGATGATTCTAGTCATCTCATCTCCATCCATCTCCACTAACGGGACATTCATTTGAATTTTCTGCACGTTTCGATTTCCTCCTTAGTGATGGCTCATTGAATGTAGGACTTGTCCTATATCTAATGTTTTTATACTTCGACAAAATAAATGTTATTCCTTTTCCTCAAACACACTATCAACTAGCTTTATCTCCGTTATACAATATTATTCGTTAACCTTGATCTTTAACCCCTATAAAAGCCCCAGATTTTTAAATCAAGCTACTAACCTCCGCATTTCAAATTGAAAAACCTGCCTAACTTTAAAAATTAAAATTGATTTTTTTCGATTATCAAGCTATTCTATTCATTAATACATTTCGCATGTCTACTCTATTTAAAAGCAGTAATGTATACTTAGAAGGGAGTATCTTACCACATGAAGCTCTTGAAGGACAAAATTCGTAATAGCGCTAGAATAACTGAAAATAGAATCATTCAAGTTGATAGTTTCTTGAATCACCAATTGGATATCACCTTGTTCAATGAAATAGGCAAGGAATTCAAACGCAGGTTTTCAAGTAAAGAAGTTACAAAAATTGTAACCATCGAAACCTCTGGTATAGCCATTGCAAGTATTACTTCTCAATATTTTGATCATGTACCAGTAGTCTTTGCAAAAAAACATGCCGGACTCAATATGAATCGCGATGTTTACGAATCGAAAGTTTATTCTTATACTAAAGACCAGGAATATACCATTAAAATATCCAAAGAATTTATATCCCCAAATGACAAGATACTGATTATCGATGATTTCCTTGCTAGTGGCAGTGCACTCCTGGGTTTAGTTAGTTTGGTATCTCAGAGCAACGCTGAAATCTCTGGAGTGGGTATCGTCATAGAAAAATCCTTTCAAGGGGGAAGAAAACTCGTAGAGGATAAAGGCTTGCAGGTAGAGTCTTTAGCGATTATCGACGCGTTGAAAGACGGCCAAGTATTTTTTAAATAGGCTAAAATTAAGCACAAAGCTAGGGATTGACCCCTAGCTTTGTGCCTTTTTTTGCGACTTAAATTATAGTTTCGAAAACAGAAGAAGAACTGTTTACTTTATTAGCAATGCGCTATATTATAGAACTTTAGGCGTGCTAGACGCAATTATGACGACTTCTTATGAGAAATCTATTATTGATGAAGAACTCGACAAAGCTCTAAAATTATATATGCGAACCAACTTTTGCAGATCAAATTCTATAAAATTATTTATGAAAAGAAACTGGGTTCATATTTATATGACCGTGCACTTCTAAATTTTGTCCTTGCATAATATGGAATAAACAGGAAAAAGGAGTGCTTATCTTGCATAAGATGTTTCATACAGTAAAGTCAGGGGATACCCTTTGGAAAATAGCTCATCATCATCACACTTCTGTTCATCATTTGCTTCATAAAAATCCTTCGATAAAGAACCCTGATCTGATTTATGTTGGTCAGAGAATTAAAATTCATTAACCTTCCTGCTTGATAAAACAAAATAAATTTACTTTTAAATGAGGATGTCTTACAAGACATCCTCTTATCTTATCTTTATTGGCTTCCAGCCAGGTCAAACTGTATTAACTCTGCCTCTTTCATCCCTCGAACAAAATGATTATTCCTTTACTGCGCAGGTTTTCCAAACACTCATTAAGGTACTTTTCATTGTGTTCGGGATACACAAGAAACATCTCGCTTTTCTCGTCTCTCAGATGTTGAATTTCTCGATAATCAGGCTGGAATCGCGGTGCCGATTTCCCACGGTATCCTGGATCAATCCAATAACTTTCGGGATTGTATCCGCGCCCCTTCATCTCATTCATTACCTGTATATGATAGCTCCACAGTCGTTCTAGAGAATAGCGAAAAACGTAATCAACTACAGAATGAGGCTTTCCCCAACTGTTCCCGCGAAGTGCACAGCATTCCCTATGCTGTCCCAAAAGTTGTTGTCTTGGCAAAAGTGGGAGCAAATTTTCATGCCATAGACGCATACACTACTCTCCCTTATTTTTTGAGGTTTTTACCTATATAATAATTTCCGCAATACGTCTTTATCCTGCTCTAAGGGTGATAAAATATTCGCATTAAACAGCTAAGTTATATCTTACCAACTCAAGTCACTCAAACTAAATCCCACTATTTCTCTGTCATAAAAACCTTTGGTTTGATTAAAACTAAACATATTTTAGAATGTACACTAAAAGGAGGAAAAACAAATGAACTCGAAATACTTAAAACTTTTAAGTTCAGTCGTTATTAGTATGTTGCTAACAGCTACTGTATTTACCTCAACACTTAATGCTCAAACCCCATTCAATAGAACAAATATACCCGCACAAGTAAAAATCACAGCAGCCTCTCTAAACGTAAGATCAGGACCATCTGCATCAACTATAAAAGTCGGTTTACTTTATAAGGGCCAAATAGTAGATTGTATTGGCAAAATAGGTGCTTGGTGGGTAGTCCATTTAGAAAATGATACTGTAGGATTAATTACAGACAAATATGCTAACCCATATTATCCACCAAGTCCTGCTCCAGGACCCACTCCAGCTCCGGAACCTGCTCCAACTCCTGCACCCACTCCGGCTCCCAGTCCTGAGCAGCCGGCTATTGGAGTGGATGAACAAAAAATGCTTGATTTAATAAATACTGAGCGCTCAAAGGCTGGGATTGCTCCCCTAAAAACAGATACCAAGTTAATGGAAGTCGCCAAAATTAAAGCAAAAGATATGGTAGATAACAATTATTTTTCCCATACTTCGCCAACTTATGGTTCCCCCTTTGATATGTTAAACAAGTTTGGCGTAACATACCAAACAGCTGCCGAAAATCTTGCTGGAAACTCAACAGTAGAAGCTGCTCATAATGCTCTAATGCAGTCAGAAGGCCACCGTAAGAATATCTTAAATCCCAGCTTTAACTATATAGGTATAGGTATTGTTCCCAGCCCTGTTTATGGGAAAGTTTTTGTTCAAATGTTTGTCGGACGTTAAATTTTAATTGCTAAAGCTTATTCGATTATAAGAAGTTCTTAAAATCATTACTCCCCCCGAGAGTAATATGATAAGTGCTCTAGGGGGAGTTATATAATCAATTTAACATAGGCGTTTTTATGATTGATTGAGAGCTGGTTTTGGTCATCACAGTCTTAAATTTTGCCCATGATCCTTAAACCACTTTCTCCAATCTGCGTATTCCGGCATAAACTCTGCAACCCTCTGCCAAAACTGATTAGAATGATTGAGATGGGTTAAATGGGCCAGCTCATGAATAATTATGTAATCCATCGCTGGATCAGGGGCCATAATAATACGCCAATTCAAATTAAGATTACCTTTACTTGAACAACTCCCCCATCTTGTCTTCTGTTCCTTAAGTCGAAATGTTTGGAAGGAAACCTGCATTCTCTTGGCCTGTATATCAAGCTTGTCCTGCAGAATCTTGCGCGCTTGCGCTTTATACCATAACTTGAGTGCTTCCATGATATTCGACGCACAGTCCTGTTCTAGTAAATCCATAGGCAAATTGACCACGAGCGATTGACCCTCCAGAAAAACTCTAATCAATTTACGTGGATACCTTATGATTTTTAACTCAATGGTATTTCCACGATACAAAAACTGTTCACCATCGATATATCTTGCAGGGCTTTTCATCGCATCTTGCTTCACGAGCCAATGTTTTAAAATCCACTCCTGCTTGGCATTCACTAAGTCTTTAAGTTGCTTGGCAGACACATTCTTGGGCGCTGAAATGCGAACGCGATCTTCAAGAATGCTCAGTGTTATTCTCCGATAACGAGTACTCCTTCGTTCCTCATAAGGAATAGTATGATCTCTTATAGTCAGTTGTTCCATTAAAGGTTGCTCCTTACTGAATATGGCCTTTCAAATTTTACAGTAGCCTAATCTTTGATTGGTGTCAATACGCTCGATATAGTCTTACATATAAGTAACCCTCAAAGCGATCCTACCTAATCACTTTGAGGGTTACTTTGTATTCTGCACGCAAGTTCAGCAATCAATCTCTACATTCAGTTTGAAGTTGGTTTAAGATGTTAACAACCTCTTGAGAAGCTTTGGTCATTTGCACAAGAATTTGTTCTGCTTTTGCGGAATTTCCTCCTTCGAAAGCTTCTGCTGCTTGGCGGGCTAGCTCATGAACTTGTTTATGTGGGACTTTTAAATCATTAAGAGCAGGTAAATGGGCGCATTTATTGTTTGCTAAATTATCTACCCATTTTCCTAGACGACAATCATGGTGATTACCAACTTCACTAGACTTAATTTTTTCAAAGCCCAATATCATGTTGTATATCCGCCAAGTCCAGAGCAGATGGTCCGTCTTGTATAGTTCTAAGGCTTGGAGAATATCCATTTCAGGGACTCTCTGAATCTGCTCAAACCTAATGTTTTGCAGATCCCGACTGAGGTTATAAATCCCCTGGCCTGTAATCATAGCGATATCATTGATATTCTCCGAAGCCTGGGACACCGTACCAATACTCCTTGAAGATTCCTCGCTTGCAGCACTTTGTTCCTCGCTTCCAGCTGCAATATTATGCATGTCATGAGCAACAGACTCGAAATTCCGAATAATTTGTTGCAGGGACTCGGCAGCCTCTTGCATCACAGACTTTCCACTCTGCATTGTCTGACTAAGTGACGTAATCTTTTTTGTTGTTTCTACTGAATTATGGCTTAAGTCAGCAATTTTATGACTAATATCCGAAACTGATCCTTTCGTATACTCCGCTAATTTACGCACTTCATCTGCAACGACTGCAAAGCCTCGGCCATGTTCTGCCGCCCGAGCTGCCTCAATGGCCGCATTGAGAGCTAACAAATTAGTTTGGTCCGCAACTCCTGATATCACCCCCACAATTTGCTCTATCTCCTGCATTGAACTCATAACTTCCTGAACTTGCTGACTAACTTTTTCAAACTCATCAAAGGAATGCTCCACAAATTGGATAGCCTGTTCAATTTTTTGTCCTCCAGAAACTGCGGCCTTGGTTGATTCCTCTACAAATCCTGATGAATTGGTTGCTGATACGGCAACCTCACTGGCGGCAGCACCTAATTCTTCAGCCTGCGCCGAAAGATTTCCCAGTTGCATGGTCTGTTCTTGAATTTGTTTTAGCATCTGACGAATCGACGTCATACTTGTGAGATCTTGAACTGCTCTATCAAGATTTTTCAATGAGAGCTTCACCGAGTCTTGTTGCTCCGAGATGACACGATTCAAAATTTCAACAGCCGGATTTAAAGGACTTGAAGAATCGAGGTCGATATCGATCTTGTGTGTAAAATTGCACCCTTTTAAACACTGATATAACTTTTCATAATCTGACTTTTCGTCACCTATCGGAGATTCCTTTAATATTTTTTTAGAGAATAATATTTCGCTCACGTCCCCTTAGCTTCAAAAATTAAAATAATTTCACATTGAAATTCTTTCCTAGTTATAGCAAGTTTTTAAATTTTCGAACTCAATTTACCATTTTGAATTCTTAGAGTTATTATAGGTGCATTAGATTCTAAATTCTATGATTCACATAGATATATTTTCAAACAAAAAGAGCAGCTTATCTATCCTTGAAGGATAAATAACTGCTCTATTGACATAAAGAATGTGCCTTAATATTAGGCTAACTTTAGAACCATAATAAAGAGGCTAATTTTATTAAAACCTAAACTTAGAAATTTCTTCTTGTAATTTTTCGGTACTTTTCTTCGAGCTATTTGTTAATTCTAAAATACTATTAGACTTCAGGGTGATTTCTGTGGCCTCTTGAGCAATATTTGTCGTTGCACCAGCCCCCTCATAAGCTGCCTTGGAAACTCCATCAATCGTCAAGAAAACCTCTTTCATCGAAGCTAAAATTTCTTCTGAAGCAGAGCTAAACTCCGCAACGAGATCATCTACAAACTTTGCATCTTCATTATACCTGTCCGCAACATCGAGCATCGTACTATAATCGTCATGAACATCTGCCGACATAAATTGGAGCAATCTATTGGCGCTGTTAGTAAGACCATCCACCGCACTCATAACCTTGACTGTAATATCTTGTATCTTAATGACAGTATCTTTGGACTGCTCGGCGAGCTTTCTTATTTCTTCCGAAACTACTGAAAAACCTTTCCCTGCTTCTCCCGCTCTGGCTGCTTCTATTGCCGCATTTAAGGCTAGAAGGTTAGTTTGTGCGGTTATTTGCATTATGGATTCAGATAAAATACTAATTTGGTTAACTATTTTTGAATTTTCGATAGCTATTTCAAGTTCATCCTTAGTCCCTAAGAATATGTCGAAGGCCTTTTTCTGTGCTACATTAACCATTTCTTTCGTTTCTGATGCTCTATTATTAATCTTCAAGACTTCTAATGCACCACTTTGAGCACTTTTAGCTAATGATTCAACAGTTTTCTCAATTTCTTGAGCAGTAGCTGTCATTTCTTCTGCTGAAGCAGCAGTTTCTTCCATACCCGCAGACAATTCTTCAGTGCTTGCAGATACATCTTCTAAACCCGAATTTAAAGCATTTACATTTTCCGAAACACTGCTTACCACAACTTCTATATTTTTAGCTTCACTTTGTACATTCATTATCATATTTTTAATGTTTTGTATCGTACTATTTAGTCCATCTGCAATTTCTTTAATTTCATCGTTTGAAGTTACCTCACAGGTATTTGTTAAATCTCCTGAAGCAATTTTGGTGAGGGAACTATGAATTCTAGCAATGTTTTTAGAGATACTTCTAACAAGGAGCACCGAAATAATAATTCCCAATAGAATGGCAACTATGGAAAACGTGGCAATAGAAATAATAATTTTGGTTACTTGCGCTGCTACACTGCCTTTTTCTACTCCAACAAAAAAAGCGCCAATTGTCTTGCCATTGGAGTCTTTAATCGGAGTATACTTTGTCTGATAAAGCTTATCTGTTACAATCGCATCTCCCTCATAAATTTCTCCTTGCTTTATAACTGTATTTGCCACTTGTTCAGACATTTTAGTACCCGTCGCTCTTTTCCCATCTATCATAACATTAGTAGCAATTCTTGTATCAAATAGAAATATTGTGCTAATGGAGTCCGTATCGCTTTTTATAGCATCTACTAACTCGTTATCATCATTTATTATTTTCGTCCCTTTTAAGAGTTTATCTCCATCAGTTTGCCACTCACCTGGATATTTTTCATCCAGTAGTCTGTAACCGCTTTTTGAACTGCTTTGAATTTGTTGGCTTACATTTTTCTCCACCATAGCATTAACTCGATAATAAACGTCTGCTAAAATAGCAACTGCTAGGAATATTAGCAAGGAACTTATCGTCAAAATAATTTTAGCTTTAAATTTCAAATTAACTCTCTTCATAACTCATCTTCCTTTTTAAATGTAAAGTAAAATACTTACATTATAATTATATATAATATCTTAATAAATTAAAAGTAGGATTTTATTCTATTCTTAATTATCCCGTGAACAGTTCATTTTCGAATTTCACTATCAATATTAATGAAATCCTCTGACTATATTATAAATTTAATTAAACCTCTTTTCTATATCCTTCGTGGATATAACTTTTAACAAATAAATACGTTTCTTGTCTTTTGTGGATATTTATTCCCTTATTTTATCTAGGGGTTGGATTACTAAGCATCAATTTGTGTAATTTGATGGCAGTAGCTAGGGCTAACCTGATATCAACATTATCGAGGGACACGCCTAGAATCTTTTCTAAGCGTTGTTTGCGAAAAAGCAACGTCTTATAATGAATAAATAACTTATTCGCAGCATCTTTTAGGTTATTATTTTGCAGAATCTCTTCTAGAGTAATTAAAAGGTCTGATCCTTTTTCAAAGTCGTGTTGAATAAGAGGGCCTACCATTTTCTTAACAAATTCTAAGGAATAGTCTTTTCCGTAAATTAAAGAAAGAATCTGGAAAAGCCCCACGTCCTTATGGTGATAAATTCCCCCTTGATCTTGTACTTGACATTGTGCTGAAATAAGAGTGTTGCTTGCTTCTTGATAACTATTCTTTAAACTGTTAGCACCACAATGGATATCACTTATTCCTATAATAATATTAAAATTCAGTTTTGCTCTGCTAATTATCTCCTTAAGTTCAGACGCTGCTTTCATACTTTTTTCCCAAGAGTCCTGTGAATTTCCGTCCTGACACAATACCCCTATTTTATCTCGATTATCCCAGACAATATATTTTGTATGAGTACTTATAAGATAGAGGATTTGATTCATTTGACTCTTTGATAGTTTAGAAATTTGGCCGTTTTGATTTTTTACATTAGATTCTTGGAGATGAATTAAGCAACAATATAACGGATTATCGAAATTAATCCCAATTTCTTTGGCCATTATGAGTGTTTTTTCATTGTCAATTATCATGCAGCTAAGAATATCATTTATAAAATCACTTTTACGTTGCAATTCATATGTGAATTTAAGCATTTGATCAACTTCAAGACGCCCCGTGATGTCAGATATGACTACAACGACAGTCCTCTTCCCGTTCATCCGGTATTGCATCGGACCTAAACGACCTTCAATATAGCGTTTCTCAGACCCAAAATACATTTCTCGAATCATCGTTTTATTCTCGCCAGTTGCTACGACATTTCTGACGTCTTCAAGCATCAAATCGGCAAGTTCTTGAGGAAACAATTGATGAAATGTCATTCCCTGCATTTTTATACTCGGCTCCATTTGCTCTCCACTGTTTCCAAACACCTCTATATAGCGGCCATCTTCGTCAACGATGGCACTGGCATCAGGAACAGCTTGAGCAAAGTCCCTTAGCTTATTTTCGCTTTCTAATATTCGACTCTCTGTTTCTTTCATTTTGGTAATATCAGTCATGGCTCCTACTGCCCGTACTGGTTGCCCTTTTTCATTGTGGATGATTTTCCCTGTGGCATTGACCCACCGGTATGAACCATCTTTGTGACGCATACGGTGCTCGACTTCATAATGGTCGGTCTTTCCATCCCTGCTTTGTTGTACTGCCAGAGTAATTTTCTCGTTATCTTCGGGATGCCAACGACTTTGCCACTCTTTTGCACCACCAGTTAGCTCATGTTCTTCATAACCAAGAATCCCTTTCCATTGTTTATCCATATAGGCAGAATCGTTAATCATATCGTAATCCCAAATCCCTGATTTTGTACTAGAGAGAACCAGTTCTAAACGATCACGGTTCTCCCTCAGTTCTTTTTCAACCTGTAATCTTTCCGTTACATCTACAATTGATAAAATAATATGTTTTTTTCCTTCTAAATTAATGATTCGTGAAGAGATTTCTACATCTCGAATTTCACTACTTTTGAGTCTATGTTTGCTAATCAAGTTTTTAGGCCTGCTTATATCCTTCATCCACTCAGAGATTAATGACGGCTCCCCTATGTCTAGGTTAAATATCTTCAGCCTCAGGAATTCATTAGTGGAATAACCATAATAATCAATCGCGGTTTGGTTCACTTCTGCAATGTCCCCTGTATCTATATCTATAATAATCATAGCCGTTGGACTAAAGAAATAAATTTCTTGGTACTTATCCATGCTATAATGCTCAATTCTCTTAGGCATAAATTTACCTCTCTCTTATATATCTCCATATTATTCTATAATTCGACATTTTAATGAGATTACCTTTTAAACTTATTATTTGGCTATAAAATTTTCCACAGTATCATTTCTAACTATAGGCACTGCTAGTATAATCATTCAGATATTCTATGGAATTGAAAAAAGATGACTCCTGTTTAAAGAAATCATCTTCTTTATGTGCCATAGCCATTAAAATGTCCTTTTGCCAGCCCCTGGCTTGGCGTATATTAACGCCTTCCCAAATTCCTATTGATACGAAATCGGCTTTAGCCTGCTATTATTGAAGGCTATTTACCAATCAATTGGCTCTCGATATTGTAAAGAATCTCACAATCACAATTTCCATCATTCTTTTTAAACACCTCAAAGATTTCGTTAATTTTTCCTCTGCTTAATTGCATTTGAGTAAGGATTTGTTTGCTCAAACGCAGCGTATGGTCACAGTTTAGTCCGGATAGTTTCTCATTTAACCTGTAAAAAAACATTCTGTGAAAGAGTAAACTTAGTAATTCGCAGTCCTTGTTAAGGCTTGCTTTCTGTTGATTATAGAGAGAGTCATATTCAAGATTTATCGTTTGTACTCCAGAGACAAGTCTGCGAGTGACTTCTTCTTTTATTAGTTTATAGTGGCTCGGATGTAAAGACAAAAAGAATCAAAAAGATAATGTACCAGATATTTCATATTAATAGTATTCCTTT
>NZ_JAMHFY010000002.1 GCF_023897015.1 Desulfosporosinus nitroreducens
AGTATCAGAACTAGGAGCTATGTTGGAATTCCAGCTTATGAATTCTTAAGATTTTCTTATCTCGGTATCTGGAGTTTCACTGTGACATACATGTTCTTTGCGACACTACTGCATCTTAATAGTTGTAAAAAAACATATTAAGGAGGAAATCACCATATCTTAAGGTTTAATTAAGACATTGCCTTTTTAAATATCCTACAATAAGCAAGTTAATTACAACGGAGGTGAATTTAGTGATCATTACGATTTTAATATTTATTTTAGTGTCGATTACATGCTTTATTAGTACTTTGCCATTCTTGATTCCATACCAGATACTACTGACCTCTCAAAGCAAAAAGATTGACTATAAACTGTCAATTGAACATATTGTAATAGTATATATCTTTGTGTACTACTTTACTGGTGTGCTAAGTTTTACTGGTATTCCTTCCATAAGGGACATTGTTCATAACAGCTTTGGAGTAATAACACCAAAGGGGTTGAATATTCCACTGGATGAGATCAATCTGATTCCTTTTTATTGGATTACAGAGGGTGTTCGCCCATACATTGAAAATATATTACTTTTTATACCTCTTGGATTTTTTCTTCCATTTATTTGGAAAAAGTATGAAGTGTTATGGAAAACAGCATTATCCGGTATTACATTCTCTCTTATAATAGAATTGAGTCAACTGTTCAATAGAAGAATAACGGATATTGATGATTTACTGATGAATACTCTCGGAGCGTTAATCGGATGGGTAATTTTTAGGCTGCTGAAAGAACATTTATCAAAATTACGGGACAAGGTTTCTGTCCAAAGTACCAATACCGAAAAAATTCCCTTACTCCTTCGTGAAGAGGCATGTTTTTATATGGTCAGCGCATTCTCCGGTATGTTCTTTGTGTATTACCCATTTTTAAAATCTTTAAACTTTGTGTATTATCCATTCTTAAGATCTTTATTTTAATCTACAAAAGGACAAGCTGTCTGACTTAAGCAGATAACTTGTCCTTTTCTTGCTTTTGTGGAAGCACGAGAGTTAAAGACTGTCTTTTCTGTATTACTTTGCACGAATACTGCCTCCATGCGCGTTTACGATTTCTTTGGCAATAGCCAGTCCAAGCCCGGCACCGCCTGTATTGGTAGAACGGGATGTTCAAGCCGAAAAAATTTCTCAAATATCGTTTCCAGTTTTTCTCGTGGCAGAGTGATTGATTTTTTAGCTGGGGGTTTGAAGGAGGGATGACAGGTTATAAAGGCATAAAATTCTCAAATGCTGTGAGTGAAAATGGTTGCCAAGGCCTAGTCAGGTTCAATTGTCAACCTTTTTTATTATGACTTGGGTGAGTTTATTCAGGACATTGAGCTTTCAACAAAGCCAATTAATCAGCGCTATCGCCATGCCGGTCCCAGATTCGAATGCGCATTCGAATTTGGGACCGGCACTTTAGATAGGGGAGGGGTTCCGAGACTTGGTTTATATATTGAAATATTCATTCAGGTGGCTTTAGAGGAAATTAAGGAAATATATCGAATTTATTTTGCTAAGAGGTAAGTGTTTGAGGTGAAGGTATGGAGAATAGGTTCAAAGAGTTCATTAATCAATATCCGTTCTTTTGTGACATGTTAGAAACCCTTGACTCAGCTGTCTACTTCTGTGATATTAATGGCCGTCTGCTTTATATCAATAAAGTGGCAGAACGACTGGATGGGTATACCAATGAAGAACTTTATGACCGTACTGTAGGAGAGGCCTATGGTTTAGATGAGAAAACCAGCCCGATGTTACTGGCACTAACTACGGAAAAACCTGTGGTGGATAAGGCTTTTCGCTATATTGTTAATGGTCGGGAGGTTTATCAGATATGTAATGCCCGTCCTCTTTTTTTTGAAAAGAAAAAAGTGGGGGCATATACTATCCAAAAAGATGTGACTCAGTTAATGGAGGTTATAGAACAAAATATCAGTCTCCAAAAACAAGTATTTTTGCCAAATGAGGATGATCCAGAGGAATCACGCCAAGATATTGTTGGCCTAGACCGTCTCATCGGTGAGCATCCTCTTATCAAGGAATGCAAGGAAATGGCAATAAGGGCGGCGAGAAGCGACTCCCCAGTTCTTCTCACCGGGGAAACGGGTAGCGGCAAAGAACTCTTTGCGCGCTGCATCCATCGAAACAGTAACCGGAAAGATGGCACTTTTCTGGCAATAAATTGCGCAGCTATTCCGGAAACCTTGCTGGAGAGCATTCTTTTTGGTACTTCTAAGGGTATTTATACCGGGGCAGTGGAACGAAAAGGCCTTTTTGAAGAGGCTGAAGGAGGTACATTGTTTTTAGACGAAATCAATTCAATGCCTCTCTTTTCCCAGTCAAAACTGCTTCGGGTTTTGGAGGAAAAAGAAATTCAACATCTTGGCAGTAAAGAGCGAATCAAGATCAATGTCCGTATTATCAGCAGCAGCAACGTTTTTCCAGAGGATGCAATCAGTAAAGAGCAGATTCGGGAAGACCTTTTTTATCGTTTGGCCGTGGTGAATATTATGCTCCCTAGCTTGGCCAGTCGCAAAAGTGATATTCTTTTACTAACCAAACATTTTATCAAGTTGTTTAATGAGAGCTTCCAAAAACATATCATGGGTCTCGATGAGGACGTTTTACGATTCTTTTTGGATTTCTCTTGGCCAGGTAATGTCCGCCAGTTGAAGCATTGTTTGGAAGCTGCAATGAACTTAGTTACCGATGACGATCTGAAAATCAAAATGAAGCATTTACCTGCTTACTTGCTTTCCGGAAATAATGTTACCACTGGTGGTTACCTCCAAAAAAAGTCGATTGATAAAAACAAACATCTTAAATATCCTGAGCCGGAAAGGACCGGCGTATTTTCAACAATTTTTCAGAAAGAAAAAGAAGAGATTATCCAGGCTTTGATGGAGAATAAAGGGAATGTTTCCAAAACCGCCAAACAATTAGGGATGCATCGTCAGTCTCTTATTTATAGAATTAAAAAATTTAATATTACATAGATAGCAAAGTAGATTCTATGTTAATTACGAATTGCCTGTACAAATAAGCCTGCCGCTTTGGTGGGCTTATTTTTCCTTTTATGAGGATTTATTCCCTCTACCATTTCTTTAACAGAAAAGTCTATACAATTTTAAACAATATTGTTGAAATATAAACGATTCTAGTCAAAATATTTTGATTTAAGTAAATATCATGGCATAATTCATAATTTTTCTTATGGCACGAATATTGCGTGTATTTGAATGAGGCAGACACTAAAAAATTTAAGGAGGTTGCAGTCATGCAAAGGTATCAGATTTTGTCACAAAATGAAATTGAACAAATTCATGAGACAAGCTTACGGATCATGGAAGAAGTGGGCGTGATTTTTAGTTACGCTCCCGCCCGGGAAATCCTGGCCAAAGGAGGGGCCAAGGTTGATGGACAAAGAGTATACTTTCCAAAAGCTATGGTAGAAAGAGAAATAAAAAAAGCCCCCTCATCCTTTACTCTTTACGCCAGGAACCCTGAAAAGAATGTTCTGATTAATACTCAGAAAACAGCCTATGTTGGTCCTTATGGTTCCCCCTTTGTCATGGATATGGACAACGGCCGCCGTTTTGCAAAGTTAAACGATTTCATTAACATCTGCAAACTCGAACACAAAATGGATAATATCGACATCATGAGCCACATTCCATGTGAGCCTCAAGACGTGGATGTAGAGGTTCGTAGTCTGGAGATGGTTTATCAGACACTGAAACACAGTGACAAACCTTTGATGGCCACTGTTTTAGGTTATGAGATGACAAAAAGGAATCTTGAAATGGCTGCAATCGTTTTTGGCGGCCTAGAGGTAATAAAGGAAAAACCCGTTGCAGTAGGCATTCCGTGTACCTTAACCCCTCTTAGCTACGATGACAAAATGGCAGGGGCCATTATTGCCTATGCCCAATACCGGCAGCCCCAGTTAGTGAACTCACTCTGCATCGCCGGTGCAACGACTCCTGTCACTATCGCCGGTACTGTAGCCCTCCAGAATGCAGAAGTTCTCGCAGGTATAGTTCTTGCCCAGTTGGTCAGTGAA
This sequence comes from Desulfosporosinus nitroreducens, assembly GCF_023897015.1. Classification (GTDB taxonomy): domain Bacteria; phylum Bacillota; class Desulfitobacteriia; order Desulfitobacteriales; family Desulfitobacteriaceae; genus Desulfosporosinus; species Desulfosporosinus nitroreducens. The sequence goes on from NZ_JAMHFY010000002.1 coordinate 4,084, forward strand.
GGAACTCCTATTATTTATTCCGCATCCTCTTCCAATGCCGAAATGAGCAATGGTTCTCTCGCAATTGGCACTCCGGAAGATGCGGTATTTTCACTAATCAATGGTCAGTTAGCCAAATTCTATAATCTTCCTTGCCGGATCAGCGGTGCTCTTTCCGACAGCAAATGTGCGGATGCCCAGGCGGCTTACGAATCTATGCTGACATTGAGCATGGCCCAAATGGCCGGCGGCAATTTCATTCTTCACAGTGCTGGTATCATTGACACCTATAACACGGTTTCGCTGGAAAAAATGATGTTTGACGATGAAATTATTGGTATGATTCGTCGTATTAATCAGGGCGTTGTCGTCAATGAAGAAACCCTGGCCTACGATGTCATCAAGGAGGTCGGTCCTCAGGGCCAGTTCCTCACCCATGTGCATACATTCACCCATTTCCGCAACGAATTCTACCGTCCAACCCTGAGCGATCGCAATAACCCCACCCAGTGGGAAGCGGAAGGTTCTCTTACTGCAGAAAAGAGAGCCAATGCCCGATGGAAGAAACTACTTGATGAATACGTAGAACCTGTTCTGGACAAAGATGTTGATGCCGCCTTAAAAAAATTTAAAGAAAAAAGGATCTGAACAGAGGGAGCAAAAATATGAAAGATAAAGCTAATAATCAAGCCAAAATTGACCACATGTTGTTTTGGCCCCCACTGCTGGTGATTGTCTTACTTTGTGCTTTTATAGTTTTAAATCCGGAAAGCGGTAATAATGTTGTCAACAGCGTATTTGCAGTGGTAACCGGGAAGCTTGGCTGGACCTATGAGATATTTGTATTGGCTAACATCGGGCTAATCCTTTACTTCATTTTCGGCAAATATGCCAAAAAGAGATTTGGAGATGAAAAGCCGGAATTCAGCACCTTGACCTGGCTGGGAATGCTCTTCACGGCAGGTACCACCGGCACCATCTTTTTTTGGGCCACCATCGAATTCTATTACTTTCTCTCCGGACCACCGTTTGGGCTTGAGCCCTTTTCCCCCGAAGCCTGGGATTGGTCCATGGCTTACAGTCTCTTTAACTGGGGAATAGGCGGATATGGACTTTATGTAGCAATTGGGGTTGTTTTTGGCTATTTTTTCTTTGTTCAGAAGAAAGAGGTTTTTCGTCCAAGTACGGCCTGCGAAACATTCTTAGGTAAACACGCCAGCGGAGCTGTTGGTAAGGTCATTGATATCTTCTATATGATTGGAGTGATAGCAGGGGTAAGTACCTCAATCGGCTTAGGAACTCCTATCATAAGTGAACTAATTACCAAGATGTCCGGCATTCAGCATACCCTGGGCTTGGATGCGGCCATTATCATTATCTGGACGATCATTTTTACAGTATCTGTTTATTCAGGTTTGGAAAAGGGTATTGCTTTTCTTAGTAATGTACGGGTTTATTTGGGGTATGGCTTGTTGATTTTTATTATTCTTGTTGGTCCAACCACGTTTATGTTAAACAATTTTTTTGATGCTCTAGGCATTTCTCTGAATAGTTTTATGCGGATGAGTCTGTATACTGATGCACATCTGCAGACCGGCTTCCCCCAAGGTTGGACAATTTTCTTCTATGCCTGGTTTATGTCCTTTGCACTCAGTACAGGCATGTATCTGGCGCGCATATCCAAAGGACGCACAGTTCGTGAATTTGCATTGGGAGCTACATTTTCCGGAGTATTAAGTGCCTATCTGTATTTTGCTGTTCTAGGCAACTACAGTATTCAAGTCTTTAATGAGAAGGTTATCGACGTAACACAAATCTTTAACGACTATGGAGCCCAAAGGGCTGTCGTTGAAATCTGGAATACTCTGCCCTTGAGTATGATTATCCTGCCAATTTTCATGATTCTGATTTTTATCTCCACGGCTAACGTTATTAATAGTGTGGCCTATACCTTGGCGATGGTTTCGTCAAAAGAACTGAAAAGTGGAGAAGAGCCAGGTAAATTGAGTAGGATAGTTTGGGCAGTTATTCTTGGCTGTCTAAGCCTTACACTTATGTTTTTGGGTGGTCTTAAACCACTGCAGACATCGGCTACTGCCGGATCGTTCCCTACAATGATCATTATGGGCCTAATATTCTATGGATTCTTGAAAGAACCCAATCAATGGGATTAAATGATTTTTTAAGTCCTGGGATGAAAATCTGAGGGAATGATCAGAAGATGTCGATGATTTGAAGAATAAAAGGGACATTTTAATATTAACAGAAATAGGGAGGAAATAATAATGAGCGATTTCACTAAGTTAGCAGATGCTGTTTTCCGAGGAGACTTTGGCAGTTCAGGGCAAATTACAAAGGAACTTATCGATAATGGTACGGAACCTTTAGCAATCATCAACCAAGGCTTAATCGCAGGTATGGATATAGTAGCACCTAAGTTTAAAGCCGGGGAAATGTTTGTGCCGGAAGTAATGATGGCTGCCAGAGCCATGGCTGCGGGAATGGAATTACTGAAACCTTTGATTAATGATGTGGATATTCCTTCTAGGAACTGTAATAATTGGAACTGTGGCAGGGGATCTCCACGACATTGGTAAAAACTTAGTAGCCATGATCTTAGAAAGCGGCGGCTTCAAGGTAATCGATTTAGGTGTCGATGTCTCGGTAGAAAAATTTGTTGAGGCAGCAAGGCAGTATAATCCACAAGTCATTGGTATGTCAGCTCTTCTAACGACAACCATGCTTGCCATGAAGGATACGATTGATGCCCTTACGGAAGCAGGTTTACGCCAGAATTTAAAAGTTATTGTGGGTGGAGCTCCTTTATCCCAAGAATTTTCCAACCAAATTGGTGCGGACGGTTATGCGTCGGATGCTATGACTGCCAAGGAACTATGCGAGAAACTTGTGGTTTAGCCTGTATGAATACGGTTCAGGTAGTAATATAACTGCCTGAACCCTTTCCTTAGATTTGCTGTCAAGAACAAAAATATTAGAAAGTGGGTTAAGAGATGTTAATTATAGGAGAACTTATCAATACGAGCAGAAAAGCCATTAAAGAAGCAGTAGCAACCAAAGATGCCAATTATATTCAACAAGTGGCTAGAGAACAGTTGGAAGCTGGAGCAAATTATATTGATGTCAACTGTGGAACCATGGTTAACAACGAGGTTGAGATCATGGAATGGCTGGTTAATACTGTACAGGAAGCGGTTGAGGCGCCGCTCAGTATTGACAGCCCGGATCCCAAAGTCATTGAGGCCGGTTTAAGACTTGTTAAATATGGCCAACCCATGATTAATTCCATTTCTGATGAGAAGGAACGTTTTGACAGCATCTTACCGTTAGTCGTTAAATACAATGCTAAAATTGTGGCATTATGCATGGATGATACCGGAATGCCGGAAACCGGCGAGGATCGTGTACGTGTTGCCAAAAGCCTTTATCAAAAACTTACTGCAGCTGGTGTTTCTGACGAAAACATTTACTTTGACCCCCTGGTTAAGCCAGTTAGTGCTGTAGAAAAAGCGGGTGTTGAAGTATTAGAGTCCATAAAATTAATCAAAACATTATACCCTAATGTACATTTTACCTGTGGCCTCAGTAATGTTTCGTATGGGCTACCAAACCGCAAGGTGTTGAACAGGCTATTCGTTGTACAGACCATGACAATGGGGATGGATGGCTATATACTGAACCCAACTGATAAAGAGATGATGGGAGTAATCTATGCTTCACAGGCATTATTAGGCCAAGATTCTTATTGTATGAACTATTTAGCCGCTCATCGTAAAGGCTTATATGAAATTTAACAAGTAAGTCTTAAGCAAATCATGGAGTAATTACCCATGAAGTCAATCTCCGGTATTTGGTTTCCCAACGATAAATACGAGAATTGTATGTTATGTTCAAAGAAATGTCCCAACAGAAAAGCTGTATATGATCCGGAAATGTATGATAGCATCTTCCTGCGCCCAACAGAAAAGCCAAGATTGTAGAATGGGGGGTGTCTATGAAAAGTGTAAGCAAAGTAGATAAACCAATTCTGTGGAGTTCACTGATAATTTCAGCAGCATTTGTAGTTGCTACACTGGTGACTCCATCTGGTGTTTCAACGGTTTTTAATGAGATCTTCTCTTTTTTTACCAAGAACCTTGGTTGGGCCTATATGTTAACTGCGGCAATGTGTGTTGCTTTCTGTATTGGTTTGGCGTTAAGCAAATACGGCAATATCAAGCTCGGTAAAGACGATGAAGAACCTGAGCATAGTCGTGGAAGCTGGTTTGCCATGCTCTTTGCTGCAGGTATGGGTATAGGCCTAGTGTTCTGGGGCGTGGCCGAGCCGATTATGCATTTTAACTATTCTCCTTTCGCGGACAGCAAGACTCCAGAGGCTGCCAGGATTGCGATGCGTACGGTACTTTTCCACTGGGGACTTCATCCCTGGGCTATGTATGCTGTGGTTGCTCTGGCCCTGGCTTACTTTCAATTCTGCAAAGGTCTTCCCGGCCTAATAAGCTCCACACTCTACCCATTAATTGGGGAAAAAGGTATCAGAGGCCCTATTGGCAAAATCATCGATGCAATTGCTGTTATCGTAACTTTATTTGGAGTTGCAACTTCCCTTGGACTAGGTGCCCAACAGTTTACCTCAGGAATGAATTTTGAATACGGTCTTCCTAACACTACCACTGTAGCGGTTGTGTTAATCGCGATCATCACAGTTTTATTTATCATTTCAGCTGTTACCGGAATAGATAAGGGTATTAAATTTCTTAGCAATACCAATATGGTTATTGCCTTCCTGCTCATGCTTTTTCTCTTAATCGTGGGCCCTACAAGATATATCCTAAATATTTTTTCCGAATCGATGGGTGATTATCTGCAAAACATTGTTTCCTTGAGCTTCTTTATGGATACTCAGGGAACAGTTGCAAAACATACAGGTAATGACTGGATTGGCTCATGGACAGTTTTTTACTGGGCCTGGTGGATTACCTGGGCTCCCTTTGTAGGAAGCTTTATTGCCCGGATTTCTAAAGGTAGAACCATTCGTGAATTCATGGTAGGTATACTTGTTGCGCCCACCTTGTTAAGTGCAATATGGTTTAGCATCGTAGGCGGCAGCGCTCTTAACATTGAGCTGTTTGGCAGTGGAGGAATTGGTGCCGCCGTTGATAAGGATGTTCCCAGCGGTATTTTCGCATTGTTAAGTCATTTCCCATTAAGTAGCCTGACAGTCGTGCTTACGATGATTTTACTGGCAATATTTTTTATCACTTCTGCTGATTCCGCGACCTTCGTTATAGGTATGTTTACTTCCGGTGGAGAACTAAACCCGGATAACCGGCTAAAAATTGTTTGGGGTGTTGTGGAAGGATCTTTAGCTGCTATACTCCTCGTAGCCGGCGGACTTTCCGCAGTTCAAACAGTTTCATTTATGTTTAGTTTTCCGTTCATGATAATTATGATCCTAATGGTTGTAAGCTTGGTTAAAGCTATGGGCAAGGGAAGTTAGTTCGATAGTTTTTACCGTATTTTATGAAGATATCTTGGACCTTAGCCATTGTCTTTGTATGATTCAACCATCTGATCAAGGGGACTTGTTACGTTCAGAGATTCAATCTTAGCCAAATGCAAGTAAACGCAGGTCGTGTTGATATTTGAGTGACCAATTAGTTGCTTGATGTGATAAATACTTGTACCGGATTCCAGCAGGTGAGTCGCGAAACTATGCCTCATATAACTGCATTTTATCGCTATGGATATCTAAGACTTTTAGAGAGGCCACTTCGCTTAGGCGAAGCCCTGTCATTCCATGCAATACTCGTTTATGGTGAAGATTTCTCAGATGCTTTAAGTGCAGTGCCATTAACTAAAAAATATTGTAGTGGGCCTCAAAATGCAGCGATCCTATTGACCGAAAGGGATTATATTCCAAAAGATACCTTGGATGTAATAAGAAAATTACATGTTAATGATATTACAATTATTGGTGGAACAGGTGTAATTTCATTGTCAGTAGAAAATCAATTGAATGCATTAGGGATTAATACTAATAGATTAAGTGGACTTGACAAATATGAAACCAATATAATTATTGCCAATCAACTAGATAATGTTAGTGAAATTGCAATTGTAACGGGGGAAGATTTTAGCTATCAAGATTTAGGGTTATCGTCAAGGACTTGGGCATGACAATTTAACGCATCTGGACGATATTTTCATACGTTAACATTAATAAAGTTGCGACTTATCGTAGTCATTATGACCGCCTTTCGACTGACAAGATTTACCAACAGAATACAATGTGGGCGTCAGGAATTGTTCATAGTTCGATTACTGGGAGTTTAGCGAACAAAATAAAGTTCCAAACTACCGAGGTTAGAGCATCGATAATTGAGAAATGATCAGTTACTTGTGAGAGATATCCGACGCAGGAGGAATTTTATGCCAATATGACGAAGACATATAAAGTAAGATAATTGATTTTTCAAATGGAGTTATTTATATATATTTCTTAAAAGAGAGGATGGAGTGTTTTGAAGAAGTTCGCCAATCTTATTATTATTCTCTTTACATCCTTATTAGCTGCTTGCGAAGTTTTATTTTTAGGACTAATTTTCTTGAGTAATGCACTTAGTTCAGTCTCAATCGGATTCGTTGGAATTAAGTCTAGTATGCAAATATTTCTTGATTTCTTTATTGTCGCAATATTTGTGGCTGTCTTATTCTATTTCATTAAGACTAAACAAAAAGCAATGATAATAACTTCTTTAATTGGTCTGGTTTCTCATGTAGCTTTATGGCTATTTATTTCTAAAAGCGTTTCATAGGGAAGGCCACATCGTATAACAAAAGCATTCAAGATGATAATTAACAGTCCCCTCGTTCAAAAATGTACGAGGGGACTTAACGTAACCATCATTATCGGACTTTCTCCGGTAATCTTCTGGATAAGTAGAGGATTCGAGAATGCTTAATACGTATTGTTCTTATTTCGCACGGGGGGGTAATGTATGAAAGATGATTGTATAGCTGCACATAAATATAGTTCTAACCACAATGCCGAACTTCCGTTGGCTGATCTCACTTTAACGTGGCAGTTTGAATGGAACGATGTTCGTGGTAGGCCTTATGGAATTGGAAATTAGTTTCAGGAAAGGCCTACAAGATTAGATTGATGTTAACATTTAATGGTGTAAGTCAAACTACTCGAAGTAGCTTTAAAATAAAGTGACTATACGTCAGGTGAACAGTGGTTGACAATAAGGTGTATTGTTAGTCTCCTAGATGGGTCAGAGGTAAAGTGTGGAATTAAATAAGGATAATAAATAAGGATAATAAGTTATAGCCGACTGGGTGGTAGTTGTTCACACCTTGGTCGGTTTATTTTGTTGTTTGGATTTTATCCCTTTTGAATTAACTCAAAGTAAATGCTCAGGATACCTACGTTGCCAGTGCATACCCTTACATTAATTACTATAATACGAGTTATCTCTATGTCGGTCACGATGCCACAATTGGTGCGACACGCTCCTTGGTTAAATGGCCCACTTTACCGGATATCCCTAATGCAGAAGTACTTGGTGGTCAAATCGGATTTTATCAATACCATGCTTACTCACAGATTGCTCCGGTAGAGATGCATAAGGTGACAACAAGTGGATGGGCTCATGACAAAGTAACGTGGAATGCACTGCCAAGCTTTAATGCCTCTGCCGAATCTACATTAGGAAGCTTAGTTACAGGCTATAATTATTTTGAAGCTACTAGTCTTACTAAAGAATGGTACGCTAACCCTCAAGCCAATAATGGGGTGATTTTTAAATATGCCGACAGCCAGGAAAACTCGAATACAAGAAGGAGCTTCTATTCCTCGGATTGGATTAATCCGGATAGAACTTCCCTTGGTAAGCCGAAACTTGTAATCTCCTTTAGATCTAAAGAATTTCTGGGTTTAGCGGATTATTGGAAATTTACCCCTGACATATTTCAGGGCGAAGGAACCGGCGTCGTTAACGTCATCAATGGCAACTGTCTATGATATTCCCGTTTTAGATTTAGCCAGCAGAGTAAATGCGTTTAATCTAAAAATGGTCTACAACAGCCGGTCCTCCTATCAGGATGCCTGGGGCTATGGCTGGACGTTCAGTCAAAAGTGCCAACCTAAAAGGCCCGACCCTCGCTGAAGATATTCAGACCAGCTATAATTACGATGCACAGGGGAATTTAAAGTCTAGAACTGATCCCAATGGGCGTGTTACTAATTTTGATTACAACGCAATTAATAAGGCTGTTACTGAGACAGATCCCTTAGGGAAATTTATCACTTACGATTACGATGAGAACGGCAACCTAAAATCCAGTACCAGGGGTAAAGGGGTGAATATAGTCCAATCGGAAAGCTACACTTATGACCGGAAAAATCGGCTGCTGGAAACGTATATCGGAGGCGTAAAACAATTTACCAATGTCTATAATCATGCAGATGAGAAAACGCAAATGACGTTGGCAGACGGTGTGACAAAATACACGTATTCTTACGATGCCAACCATCGCATCTTGACAGCTTCAGAGCCAGGCAGCAGCTTTTCGTTGAGCAATGAATACTGACAAACACCGGGAAATTCCAACGGCATGCGGGTTAAGTACACGGAAGCTATGGGCGGGATGAGTCAAATAACCTCCTTTGCCTACGATGAGCTGCGCAGAATGACTTCTGAAAGTCAGGTTCAAGCCATGGGGATTCTTAAGGTTTCCGGCTTTATCATAACTATAAGTTACAGTGCTAGTGCCGTTATTCCAGGAGGCAAGCCTTTTGGCAAAGTCGTAAACAAACGTGTGAGTAGTGCTGTAAACGTATCATCCGAATGGTTTGCGCAAAACTAAGACTGTAGGGAGCACGACGAATAACTACCATTAGACGCTCTTATTTCTTTATACTACACAATCTGCAATTATTCGCGTATTTTAACTTTTTCGTAAGATAATTTAAGTTTTTTGTAAAGCACTATAACTCTAAACTTGGTATGGTAAAAAGGAGAAATGGCTATGATGCGAAAATCCGAAGCCTGACCTAAGTGGAGAGTGAAGAAACATGAATTGCAGCAAGAAAATGAATCAAACGAATTTACATCAAAGGGGATTGCAGGGGAATTCCATCGGCTATATGCCGGGATTAGACGGACTGAGGGCATTGGCAGTGTTTGCCGTGATCGCTTACCATCTCAATCTGACTTGGGTGCCGGGAGGGCTCTTAGGGGTAAGTCTATTCTTTGTGCTATCCGGGTATTTGATCACTAATATTTTACTGAAGCAATGGGAGCAGTCCGGAGCGATTGACTTGAAAGATTTCTGGCTGCGTCGGGCCCGGAGGCTGCTGCCGGCTCTTTTTGTGATGCTGGCAGGCGTGATGTCCTGGGTTATGCTTTGCGCTCCGGAACGCATGGCAGCCTTGAAGCAGGAGGCGCTGGCTGCGGTATTTTATACCAGTAACTGGTATCTGATCTTCCATCAGGTATCCTACTTTGAAAGCTTCGGTCCGCCGTCTCCGCTGGGACACCTCTGGTCTTTGGCGGTAGAAGAACAGTTTTATCTTTTCTGGCCCCTTCTTTTGGGATTGGGGCTGCGCTGTCTCCGTCAGCGAAAATGGATTATCGGGGGAACAATGGCTGTCGCTTTGACTTCCGCTGCGGCAATGGCGCTGATTTACATACCGGGTCAAGACCCCAGCAGGGTATATTATGGAACGGATACACGTGCTTTCGCTTTACTTGTCGGGGCACTACTTGCAATGGTATGGCCCAGCCGGAAGATGAACCCAGATCTGTCCAGCAAAAAGAGACTGGCGCTGGATGTGGCGGGAGGCCTGGGGTTATTGGTCGTACTTTTGATGATCGGGAAAACAAACCAATACCAGACCTCTCTCTATCAGGGCGGACTCTTGCTTTACTCTGTCGCGGCAGCTTGCCTGGTGGCAGTTCTGGCCCACCCGGCCAGCTATCTGGGTAGGTTATTCGGATGGGGCCCATTGCGTTGGCTAGGAGATTGTTCCTATGGGATTTACTTGTGGCATTACCCGGTCATCATACTGACAAATCCAGTTGTGAGTACAGAAGGCTTGAACCTTTCACGCACACTCCTGCAAATTGCGGTAAGCATTATCCTGGCCGCTCTATCTCGCTACTTAATCGAAGAGCCGATCCGGTACGGACGACGGAAACAAGTTCGGAGGCGGAGGTCGGACCTTCAGTGGTGGCACAGGCCATTGGCCCCCAGTACTAAAATTTCATTTAGTATATTGCTGATGTTTTTAATATTGTTTGTGACCCTCAATGGGGGCATGCAAATTTCGCAAAGAGCTTTAGCGAAGAGCCATGTGACTCAAAACCAAGCTCAAGTAGCTGACAAAGATGAGCTCGCTAACATTGAACCTAAAGCGACAGAAAAGAAAAGTGATATCAGTGGGGATGATATTACGATCATTGGAGATTCCTTAATGATCAATGTAGCGCCTGTTTTGCAAAACCGCCTGCCTGGTATTGTAATCGACGCGCAACTTGGCAGGCAGATGTATCAGGCTCCGGATCTCATTTCTAAGCTCCAAAAAGAAGGTAAGCTCGGAAAAATTGTAATTATTGAATTAGGAACAAACGGTTCGTTCACAGAAAAACAGTTAATGAACACCTTAGACTCCCTGCAAAGAGCTGAAAAAATCTTGCTGGTGAATACACGTGTCCCGAAGCCCTGGGAATCAGTAGTAAATGAGACCCTGACAAAGGTAGCGGAGTCATACCCAAATACTAAGCTGATAGATTGGCATTTGATCAGTAGTGGCCATGAGGATTATTTTTATCCAGACGGTGTTCATCTAACCCAATCGGGCATGAAAGCCTACGGGGAGACGCTAATCGATGCTCTAATTTCTAATCAAAACGATGGAGAATAATCAACCAGCTACTCGAAGGAGTTTATTAAGGATATCGAAAAAAAATACAATGAATACGTTAACCTTACTAAATATGATGAATCCGTTGCTCTTCCTATAAACTCGTCTAAAGGTTGATATGGATGCAAGGAAAGCCGCCATACGAGCCGAGGACATGACAAAGGGAGTATTTATCCCCGGTGGGCAGCTTGCCGCAATTTGAGCCACAAATAGCTGTAAATCCACTCCATACCGCTAATTTGTAATGGCAAGATAAAAGACAAAGGAGTGCGGCAGCGTAACAACTATCGTACTCCTTTTTACATACCTATTGACAAGTAAACTATCGTTTACTATAATAAGTGGTGAACGATAGTTTACTGCTCTTGAGAGGGGTTTTTAGATGTCGGATACAAAAGAAAATATTTTGCATACCGCGCTCCGCTTGTTTGCGCGAGATGGCTATGAAGCTGTTTCGGTTAGCGCTATTGCCGGGGAGCTTGGAATGACAAAAGGAGCTTTGTATAAGCACTACAAGAATAAGCGGGATATATTTGACAGCATTGTGGAGCGTATCTATCAAATGGATTATGAACGAGCGCAGGAATTTGAGGTTCCAGAAGAAGTATTCGAGAAAGCACCATTGCCATACCACAATACTTCTGTAGATAAAATTGACGCTTTCATCAAGGCGCAATTCCGTTTTTGGACAGAGGATGAATTTGGCTGCCATTTCCGCAAAATGATTACATTGGAGCAATACAGAAATCCTGATATGGCAGAGCTGTATCAAAAGTGTCTTGCAGGTGGGCCGGTAGATTATATGGAAGATTTGTTCCGCGAAATGATAGAACAAGGTGTTTTGAGCAAAAGTAATCCGACGCAATTAGCACTTGAGTTCTATGCACCGTATTACCTGTTGTTAAGTATTTATGACGTATCCCCGGATAAAGAGAAAGCCACGAATCTTTTAGCGGCGCACATCGAGCGCTTTATGCAAAAAAACACAGCGAAAATGAGTAAAGAAAAGGAGCAATCACAATGAAATATATTATAAGCCAAAAATACAATACGCCCGAATTACAAGCAAAAATGATGGGACCTAACCCCTTAAAATTGCAGGAGGAAATGCTTATCAATCATAAAATTCCCGCCGGAAGCCTCGTTTGCGACTTGGGCAGCGGGCAAGGGGTTACCAGCATTATGCTTGCTCACGATTATGGTTTCACTGTTTACGCCGCCGATCTTTGGAGCGAACCGCAGGTAAACCGAGAATTTTTTGATGAGATGGGGTTAACCCACGAACAGATTATACCGGTCAAGGCCGACGCCACCGATTTGCCATTTGAAAAAGAATTTTTCGATGCGGTAGTCAGCACAGATTCTTATAATTATTGGGGACGCGACCCGGAATACTTGGATGCAAAGCTACTGCCTTTCGTCAAAAGCGGCGGTTATATTTATGCCTGTGTTCCCGGCATGAAAAGAGATTGCCATGATAATCTACCGGAAGAATTACTTCTCTCGTGGACGCCGGAACAGCTTATCTACTTGCGTGATATTCACTATTGGACAGAAATTTTAAATCAATGTAAAGACGCCAAAGTCATTTCCATATACGAGATGGAGGGCAATGAGGAACTTTGGGAAGTGTGGCTGAACCAAGAAAATGAGATTGCGGTCAATGACCGCAAAACAATGGAAGCTGGCGGTGGGAAATACTTGAACTTTATCGCTTTTGTACTGCAAAAGAAGTAAATGAAAGGATTTGATGTGAAAGACGCAATAATAAATTCAATAGAGAGGTGGTCTGATGGAGGAAACAATGTGGTTGCATTGCCCGATTTGTAAAAATAAAACTCGTATCCGATTAAGAAAAGACACCGTACTTGAAAACATCCCGCTTTTTTGTCCAAAGTGTAAGCAAGAAACCTTAATTAATGTACGACAACAAAATATGTCAGTTGTTAGAGAGCCAGACGCACAGACGCAGAGCCGATAACCACAGAGATAAAACTCTTGGTTGTCGGCTCTTTTTTTGTAAAAGGATTACACTATCACAATCCGCCTGTGATGCAATAGCTCTTTGTTGCGCCAAAACAAAACAGCATAGGTAAGTCTGATTATGCCACCCGAAAGGAGGTCTGCCCTTGGCAATTTACCATTGCAGTATTAAGGTCATCAAACGCAGTCAAGGCAAAAGTGCCGTAGCTGCCGCCGCCTGTATCGCCAATGCCCTCACCGAGCAGGGCGTTGAAAACTCTCGTTGACTTAAACAGAGTAGACCCGGTGAAGAAGGAAGCAAACAGGAAAGAGCCTTTAAAGATAGCGACTAACATGGTGGGGACGCTCACAAAATATCCTACAGGGATTAAGACAAATTTGCATATTAAAAAAGACAGTGCCTAGAGATAAGGTTGATTAATTAATTGTTATGAATGACAAGTTGATCCTTTAGGGCAACGACAGGTGCAATGCTCATAATATACATTTAGACATCTAGATATATGCATTCTTAGCTATCATGATATCATCCGATTTACCAATCTGACTATAGTGGAACAACTCTGCTTCAATGTTTACGGTATTCGCCCTCATTGGCTCCTGTATAATAGCGGCTTTCAGTTTCAGTCCCAGTTTTCCCATGGTCTCCTCTGGGACACCTCTGGTCTTTGGCGGTAGAAGAACAGTTTTATCTATTCTGGCCTCTTCTTTTAGTAATGGGGCTACGTTGTTTTCGTCAGCGCAAATGGATTATCGGGGGAACAATAGCTGTCGCTTTGACTTCCGCTACGGCCCATTGCGTTCATGGGATCTAAGGCAACAGATAAGAAAAATGCTATCAATGGGGATGATATTACGATCATTGGAGATTCCATAATGATCAATGTAGAGCCTGTTTTGCATAATCGCCTGCCTGGTATTATAATCGACGCGCAACTCGGCAGGCAGATGTATCAGGCTCCGGATCTCATTTCCAGTCTCCAAAAAGAAGGTAAGCTCGGAAAAATTGTAATTATTTAATTAGGAACAAACGGTTCGTTCACAGAAAAAGAGTTAATGAACACCTTAGACTCCCTGCAAAGTACTGAAAAAATCTTGCTGGTGAATACACGTGTCCCGAAGCCCTGGGAATCAGTAGTAAATGAGACCCTGACAAAGGCAGCGGAGTCATACCCAAATACTAAGCTGATAGATTGGCATTTGATCAGTAGTGGCCATGAGGATTATTTTTATCCAGACGGTGTTCATCTGACCCAATCGGGCATGAAAGCCTACGAGGAGACGCTAATCGATGCACTAATTTCTAATAAAAATGATGAAAGGGAAGTAATAAGTAATTAAAACGGAAAGATACAGGGTTTTATGGGGTATACTTTTTTCAGTTATGCTTGTGATAATCTTAGCATCAGAGATTCATAAATCATCAATAGCATAAGATAATTCTTAAACCACTTAGACATAATAAAAAGCACCCAAAATTGAGTGCTTGTATGCTATAATTTATTTGTAACAGAAAAAGGCTTGAGGGCGGTCGGCATTCCTCCGAAGGGAGGTGATGCCATGGAAGTATACCAGACTTTGATGCTGATGATTTCATTTGCAACATTGGTAGTGTTAATACTTTCATTCCATAAACGGAAATAGACCGCCTCACAGCAAAGGTTCGGTCTATTCCGCACTTTTGAAGCCGACCGCTCTTTAAGCGGCTGTTACATTGGAGTCATGCTACTAACATGACTCCTCTTTGATTGTAGTATACCACAGTTGATTCAAAGTATCACTATTGATAGTGTTAGACAATACTTATAAAATTTAAAGATAGATTATTGGCTAAGTACAAATCAGGCGTGAGAGCATATAAGTCCGGGATCGATTCCTTAAGCGAAATAAGCGGCCAGCCCGATAATCGTATAATTGTAGGATTATCGGATTGGCCGCTTATTTCACGGTATAGAAAGCCAGCAATTGAGCAGGCTCGTATTGTTGTCAAATCTACCTCCAGCCTTGTATTATTTAAAAGAATGAATCAAGTTTTAGAAATTATAATCATAGTTGAGTTTTCAGTGTTGTGATGGGAGTGATGTTTAATGATAGTTTCAGCGTCCCGGCGAACAGATATTCCCTGTTATTATTCAGAATGGTTTATAAACCGCTTGAAAGCAGGATTTATAGTTACCAGAAACCCGAGGAACAACGCACAGATTTCGTGCCTGCCGCTTAATCCCGAGGTGGTTGACTGCCTAGTATTCTGGACAAAGGATGCAGAAAATATCCTCAGTTCACTTAAACTTATTGATGAGATGGGATACAAATACTATTTTCAGTTTACGCTGACACCTTATGACCGCACTATAGAGCAAAATCTGCGCGATAAACTGTCTATTGAGGACACCTTTATTGAGCTTTCCCAACAAATTGGCAAAGAGCGAGTGTTGTGGCGATATGACCCAATTGTGCTCAATGCTATGTTAACCATAGATTATCATAAATTAAAATTTGAACGGCTTTGCCAAAAACTTGCACCCTTCACTGAAAGTGTTACCATCAGCTTTGTTCAAGTCTATCGTAAACTAAAAACATCACTTATCCGTGAAATTACTGATGAAGAGAAAGCTGAACTTGCCGGCTTTATCGGGAAAACCGCCAAGGCCTACGGACTTACAGCAAAGGCCTGTTCTGAAAAAACAGACCTGACACTTTATGGAATCGAAAAGGCAAGCTGTATTGACCGATCTATGCTAGAAAAAGTTTGCGGCTGTGGTTTAAATATTTCACCCGATAAGAATCAGCGTCACGGCTGCGGCTGTATGGAAAGCATTGATATCGGGGCCTATAACACCTGCCCCAATGGCTGTGTTTATTGTTACGCTAATAACAGTCCGGATACCACTCTGTGGCGTTATAACTCCCACAAGCTAGAAGGTCAAATTCTTATCGGTTCAATAGCAGAGGGTGAAAAAATAACGGACAGAAAGAGTAAATCAAATAAACAACTACAATTTCGATTGTTTTGAAGTTTAAAATCAGACAATCTGTATGATCACACTTGTGAGTCTGGCCCATTCTAATTAGGATTCTAGCATCCCTATGGAGGTTCGCATGATTTCTTCAATTGTTCGGTAACTTTCAATTATAGGCGTCCAAGAAATCATTTCCCATCCAATATAAAAATTGCTGAAGACGTTCCTTTATCAGCATGTCAATTAATGGTATAATATGGTTGAGTATCTTTGCATGACTTAGACGTTAATCGCTCATGAAGAACAAAGGCCTGTCAATTCCGACAGGTGATGATCTTTAACATGATTATTATAAAATATCGTATATGATGAAGTAAATAATTTTAACAGGATTCCTCAATGGCTATGTACAGAAGATTGTTATCTTGAATAAAGGAGAGTGCTATTATGCCAATATCCCAAGAAGAAAGACAATACACGTATGCAGACTACCTAGCATGGCCTGAAGATGAAAGAGTAGAAATTATTGATGGTGTTCCGTATATGCAAGCAACCCCTTCACCAGAACATCAGGAGATATCAATGAATTTATCTACTCAGATTTCAGTCTACTTAAAGGGAAAACCCTGTAAAGTTTATGCAGCACCATTCTCTGTTAGGTTAATTAAGGGTGACGAAAAGGAAGACGAAGACATTAAGAATGTTTTTGAGCCTGACATTACTGTTGTATGTGACCAATCTAAAATTGATAAACAAGGCTGTAAGGGTATACCCGACTTGATAATTGAAATTATTTCTCCATCTTCGATTAAACATGACAGGGTTACCAAGTTTAATCAATATGAAAAAGCTGGAGTTGTGGAATACTGGATTGTAGAGCCTGAAGGTAAGCTTGTAAGTGTATTCATATTGCAAAGTAACGGTAGGTATGGTAGGCCAGAAATATACACAGAAGAGGAAACAATTAATGTATCAATATTTCCAGATTTAATGGTAGATTTGAGTGCGGTGTTTCCTTCTATTTAACAAGGGAGGCAACGCATTTTCATAATCGATACATTGTTTGTTTTATAACCACAATATTATGAATGAACCTGGACTTTGCGCTTGTTTTAGATATTGACAGCAATTCCGCCCAATGCTGCTCTCCGCTTACCTTGTCCTGTCACCCCGCTGTTCGATACGGCACAATAAATACCTTAAAGGCAAGCCTTGTCAGGTTTTTGCTGCTCCATTTGACCTTTGTATTCCTGAAACTAATGAAAGTGATGATAAAATTTCTAACGTTATCTCCCAGCCAGATATCGTTGTGATTTGTGATAAATGCAAACTTAGAAAAACAGGTTATTTTGGAGTACAAGAGTTAATCATCGAAATAACCTCGCCTTCAACTGCAAGAACGGATAAAATAACGTAGTTCAACAAATATAAAAGGTCGGCGTGAAAGAATACTGGATTATTGAACCTGAACAAAAGATCGTGAGCGTATTCTTGCTGCAAGACAACAATAAATACGGTAGGCCCGGATGTATATTCAGAAGAAGACCAAATTGCAGTAACTATCTTCCCCGATCTCGCAATAGATTTAAAACCAGTTTTTATGGGTATTTAGTAAATATAAGAAGTCAGAATTCCTTAGCGTACAGGAAATCTGACTTCTTATATCGTTATATGGTTAGTACAAAATGCGCATTATATTAGCACTTCATCCGCAAAAGAATAATTATTTTGCTGCTAGAAGTACGCTGAAAATCTGCTATTTTGTCTGCTAGAAATGTGCTGAAATCCTGCTGGAAAGAGGTTAATCCACTATAAGTAGATGGGTATGTTATACTGATTATATATTGCGTATTAGTCGGATTATGTGTAATTGCACATCTTAATTAATTATACAAGAGGAGAGTTTGATAATGGAAAAGGTTATATGGGTTAGAAGTAATGGAAAAATGATAGGTGCAAAAGAAGATGACGGTTTGGATATCGTAAACAGGCATTTAGAAGAAGGCTGGAAAGTTAAGCATATATCTGCATGTGCTTTAGGCGAAAGCATAAACACTGGACAAGCATATATTGTTATTGAAAAAGATGTTGATTAGTGTAATTTAAAAAATATAATTAGCCCCGATTTGGTTTGCCAAATGGGGCTAATTTTCTGCTAAAAGCTTGCGATTTCCTATTGATAAAGAAGTACAAACCTGTGATTTTACCCGCTGCAAATTCTAGGTGTAACAGCGGATAAAGCCTTTGTAACGATCCTCAAACCCGCTAGGACTACCGGTATTGTTGTAAATTTTAGCCGGATAAGACAGTAATCTTATTTAATTATCAGTTGGAAGGTTGATTGCATAATGAATTTTACGCCTCCCAATTATTTTATAAATAATTATAAATTCGTTAATAATATGAGAGAAGAAGCTAAAGGGATGGAAGACCACCACAGCATCAAGGTAATTGGCTTCTTTGAGTAGCTTTTGTAATTCCAAACAGTTCGCAAGGTTTTGTGGGCCTTCCACAATTTCGGTAAATTGTTTTATTTATTTGTGTTGTTAGATTCCAATTTTCTAGGATATATCGCCTACAATTCTCAACTTGCATGATGAT
The DNA here is from genome assembly GCF_023897015.1 of Desulfosporosinus nitroreducens. Classification (GTDB taxonomy): domain Bacteria; phylum Bacillota; class Desulfitobacteriia; order Desulfitobacteriales; family Desulfitobacteriaceae; genus Desulfosporosinus; species Desulfosporosinus nitroreducens. Next base: position 22,558 of record NZ_JAMHFY010000002.1, read on the forward strand.
ATCATCCTCGTTAGCCGACCTAGCGTAAATTGCTACCAGCATTATTATTCTTCCTTTATAATCAGGTTTAATTGCCCGAAATGTAGAATCTTATCACGATATTAACAGTATAAGACAAAATACAGCTTATGGCAATATTTTTTAACGCTTATAGAGTGTTAATTAAGCATAAGCTAACCTTTATAGTTACTATTAAAGGGGTTGTGATTAGTGGATTACGGCATAATTGGAGAACGAATAAAACGGGAACGATTAGATAAAGGATTGACTCAGGAAGTGCTAGCTGAAAAAGCGAATATTTCCGCCTCATTTCTTGGGCAAATTGAGCGGGGAGAACGAAAATTAAGCCTTGTAACTTTAATTGAAATTGCTAAAGTTTTAGGTGCCAGCTTAGATTATTTGGTTAGTGCCTCGCCGAGAGAAAATCCAGAACTTGATGAATTGACTTACCTACTGCGCGATCACAGCCAGCAAGAAATAAGAATGATAACAGATATTTCTAAAACGGTTTTTAAATATTGTGATGTTAAATAAGTGTTCGTACAAAAAAATGACCCAATACAAATCTGGCTCGAAGTTCCATAATAGTCCGGGACTGAATGTTTACGCGAAATAAGCGGCCTGAGCATCGTACACGCGTACGATGCCCAGGCCGCTTATTTTTTTCCACAAATTCCTCTAAAGTCCTCCCATACTGCTCGACAATGAAATCCATAAAGCACCGGATGCAATGGGGCAACATTGACATACTACGAATTTATAAATAACTCGTCATCTTGATTACCCAAAAAATCCGTAATATGATAGAACATGTTAATAATAATTTAATTAACAATTGCCATAAGCAAGGAGATTTAATGAAATCAAAAGTATTGCTTCTCTGATATTCATAGGGTGCTATTGCTTTGGTAATTGCCACTTCATATATAGATTTAAGCAAAAAAGTTTGACAACCCATATGGCTTCTGTGGGATCTCCCTATATCTAGAGAGTGCCAGGCTCAGGCGACAATATCTTTAGATACTTATGGCCAGCGGAGACGTTATTCTTCTGCAAAGCAAACATATTGGATCGGTAACAATTAAAAGGATGGTAAGATAATGGAGATTGATAGTATTATTTTTGATTTAGACGGCACTCTTTGGAATTCCATAGCAGGTATTTGTGAGGCCTGGCAAACGGTCTTAGCCAACTATCCCAAGATTACAAAAGCAGTAACACCAGAAGATATGCAGGATTGCATGGGGCTGCCAATGGACGAAATAGGTAAAAAGTTGTTCCCGGAATTAGATGAAGATGATCAAAAGAAATTAATGAAAGAATTCTGTGAAACAGAACAAGCTCATTTAGAGGAACATGGCGGAATGTTATTCCCTAAATTAGAAGAAACCCTTGAAAAGTTAGCTCAAAAATACAAATTGTTCATAGTCAGTAATTGTCAGGATGGCTATATCCAAGCCTTCTTTAAGGCCCACAGCTTAAATAAATACTTCGGTGATTTTGAATGTTGGGGTGTAACAGGGCTGTCGAAAGGGGAAACCAATAAAATCCTCATAGCAAGAAATGAACTGAAAAAACCTATTTATGTAGGAGATACTATGGGAGATGCCCAGTCAGCCAAAGTGGCGGAAATTCCGTTTGTATATGCAAGATATGGCTTTGGTAAGGTTGAAGAATATGATTATGTGATTGATTGTTTTGAAGAATTGTTAACGATAATATTCGCCTGAAAACCGAACACTATAGCTTTCTTTGTCTAACTGCTTGGTTCCAGTTAATAAAGGGAAATTATATATTCCAATGTCTGGGAATGAAGATAAAACAAGGAGGCGCCTAAAGAACTGAGAGCAGTTTAAAAGGCGCTCCTTTTCTGTGGGAAATTGCTTACGTCACCGGCGGATCATAGAGATCGTTCGTAGTCATGTCAACCACCCTAATATCCCGTATCGCAGCAAGTTCGCCGCTGGGACTGTTAAAAACATTCTTTGCTATAACCGTTTCCATCACAGCCTGGGCCTCAGGCAGCGTCAGGTTCTCCCTCGGCTGTGCGACGGATATAACGAAGGATTTGCCGCCGGTTGTAAGAAAAGTTAGCTTTAACACCTTGCTTGTAATAATCGCCATTTGAATCACCTCCTAATGATTTACTTTGACTTTTCATAGCTGGTCTTTCAGCAGACTTTCCCGCTGCTTATTCATTAGTAAGCTCCCAGTTTTTGCCGAGCACAACATTCAGCAGCGGATACTGGCTCAGACTTGATAGAGCCGCTGCAACATCATAGATGTCTTGACTCGTGGCTGTAGGCTTGACATAATTCAAGCTTTTCTTTCGGATCTCCGGGCCGCCTGCCGGCGTAGTCCCGGTTTGGTATTTTGTTGTCAATATCGAATCCAAAGATATCTCTGTCACCGCCATAGTTTATCCCTCCCTTCAGCAGTTTGACAAGCTGAGCTTGTTCACTCTTGTCCCAATATACTATGAGAATGATTGACAGCCTGCTACAGGCTTGGGGACATTAAAAAGATTCTAAAAAGGGTAGTACCCTGCTGTCTCCAACAAACAGCGGGGTACTTCTTTAGATTAAAAAGCCTGACGACTGAGGTTGTCACACTCTTAAGCCTGGCTACATATCCTATGAGTGAAATTAGCCCCAAGGAGGTGTGGATATCGTGACTGATTCAGTAACTGATGTCATCAGCGGACGCACCACCCAGGTAATCGCGGCTGAAATTAACCTGATCAAATACCAGGCTGAGAGGGTCTACCTGGCCGCCGCCGTCGAGATCGGAAGGCGGCTGACGGAGGCCAAGGCCCTGCTCAAGTATGGAGAGTGGGGCAAGTGGCTGGAGGAGTCGGTGGATTTCTCCCAGAGCAGGGCCAATAAACTGATGCGTATCTTCAAAGAGTACGGAGACGGACAGCCTACCTCCTCAAATTCGGATCCGGATCCGAATTTGAACTACAGCCAGGCGGTGCTTCTTTTAGGGATCCCAAAGGAGGAACGGGCACAATTCATCATTGATATGGATATCGAGGGAATGACCAAACAGGAACTCAGGCAAGCGGTCAATGAACGAACGCAGACCCTGCAAGAAAAAGACCGGGCCTTGCTGGAAAAGAAACAAGCCCTGCAGGAGAACGAGTACCTCCAGAAGGCAGTGGAAGACCAAAGCAGTATCATCACCGAGCTGACTAGGGAGCTTGCCAATCTGAAGGTCCAATTGGAGAACGTCAAAACGTCCAAAGCGGAACTCGATCAAACGGCCAGGCAGCTGAAGGATTCGCTGGAATCCCTCCAACAAAGCTCATCCGCCAAGGGCTACGAGAGGATGAAAACGAACTTCATTAATACCTCGCTCAAGGTCAGGGCCAACCATATCGCCTTCCTCTGTGAAAACCTGGATAAAACCATTAAGGAAGTAAAGCATGAGCTTCTCCAAATCGCCCCCAATGATAAGGAGACGTATATCACTTATAAGAATAAAGTTTACGATCTTTTGAATGTGTGGCTTAAGGATGAGACGTGGAGCAGACAAGCTTGTCCCGGCGAAGATGGGCAGTAAGGAATGGTGGATGATGAAGAGGAAATATGTTTTCCCGGCCATTATTAAGCGGGATAAAATAAGCGACATCGAAAGGGAAGATTCAGTCCTAAACAAAAATAATAGACCAGGCATATAGAGCCTGGTCAGATTAAATTATTTATGATTCAAAGCTAATAAGTTTTAACAATTTACATTTTCTATTTAGACGCAATTAAACGTGGTTTAATGACCGGTTCCGCTATGTCATAATCATCTTTACCTAAAATTCTCTGAATCAAATCACGATTAGTTAACAGGTTGATTAAGATATTCTCCTCTTTAGTTTTCTTAATGCGGGCATCTGTGAGAATATTAAGGGGGCGATAAAGGGGGCTGTCTTCCATTTGTAATGTCTTAAAAACTTTTTGATCACTTTCTTTGCTGACAGTTAAGGCGGAAATGATGGTTATACCTAGTCCGGCAGCTACGGCATGTTTGATCGCTTGAGTACTTCCTAACTCCATTGCTATATTTAACTGCGCAGGATCAAGTCCGCTCTGCTTTAGCATAATCTCCATCACCTTACGAGTTCCAGAACCCTCTTCTCGGGTCAAGATGCGCTCGTTCAAGAGTTCATCGAGTCTAATAGTTTTTCTCGCTGCCCAGGGATGGAAATTAGGTATAACAACTACCAACTGATCTTCCCAGAAACTTTCAACATTTAGATTTTTGTTCTTGCCCACTGGCCCCTCAATCAAGCCAATATGCATTTTTTTCTCTAAGATATCTTGGGATATGGATTCAGTATTGGCGATTTTAACCTTAAACTCAACTTCCGGATGAATTCTGTGCAAAAATGTTATAAGATGCGGAAGTATATATTCGCCGATCGTCAAGGTTGCGCCGAGACTGATTATTTTTTTCTGATTCTTAGTTAGAGCTTCTATCGCCTCTTTGGCAGACGTTAAGGTATCCAGAACACTTTGAACATAACCGTAGAAGACTTTGCCCTCTTTTGTTAAACTTACGCCTTTATTTGATCTATTAAAAAATTCTGCACCATATTCTTTTTCAAGACTCTTGATTTGTACAGTAACGGATGGTTGACTTATATGAAGTTTCTTAGCAGATAACGAAATATTGTTAGTTTTAGCTACTTCTTGAAATACAAGCAAGCGTTCATCCATAATATGATCTCCCTTCGCAGTAAGCTAATCCAAACACTGATAATTTCATCCAGTATTAATCCTAAGTGTATCTGAATCTCCATATGAATTTCCTATCTATGACCAGCTAAATATCAGCATTACTAACCACTGCATCCACATAAACCGCCCAATTATAAGGCTTTGACTCTATAATAAAAAATAGCACATTACCTTCAGCATTACTGTCGTTAATTTGACAAATCATTTGTCGTTTTTTCGACAAAACTCTACTAAATGTTTGTCCAAGAAAGTTCATATTCAAATTCGGATCCGGATCCGAATTTGAACTACAGCCAGGCGGTGCTTCTATTAGGTATCCCAAAGGAGGAACGGGCACAATTTATCATCGATATGGATATCGAGGGAATGACCAACAGTTATCGGACTCAAGGAGCAAAATAAAGGTAAATACATGTTTTTAGGCGAATAATAATCTGACCATAGTAGGATTAAGCGTAGGAAAGATTGCTTGTTTTCTATATATGAGAGGGAGTGTCGGTTTGCTAATCAGAAAAGCAGAGTATGAGGATTTAAATATAATCATAGAAATATTTAAGAATGCTATTAAGGTAATGAACGACAACAATATTAACCAATGGGATGACCTTTACCCGACTACGACAGATCTCGAACAAGACGTATTAAATGGACAAATGTATGTTGGAATTAAAGATGGCGAAATAGCTTCAGCTTTAGTGATTAATAATGAATGTGAAGAAGAGTATAAGTATGGCAACTGGAGATATGACAATGACAAGTTTGCTGTTGTACATCGACTGTGTGTTAACCCAATCTACCAAAATAAAAAATTTGGGAAAGAAACTATGATAAAGATAGAGGAGATATTGAAGACAGAGGGAATTCAATCTATAAGATTAGACACGTATTCTCTAAATCCATATGCCTTAAAAATGTATCAGACTCTCGGATATCAAAAGGTTGGAGAAGTAAAGTGGAGAAAAGGATTATTTAATTTACTTGAGAAGAAATTATAAAGGACTTTTTGTTAAACATTATTCTGATACCACCCAGGAAGATTTTAATAGCAACAGCGTTTTGTGTTTAGAACACTGGTGTTATTGTCATAATTCTTTATCGAACCCAAGAAGTAACATAAAGGTAATTATTAACTTGGCATAATATATTCGGTGGGGGCTTATCCCGTATTGGGCTAAAGACGAGACCAAGAATCCTTAAAGCATTCTAAGGGAATCTGAAACTGTTTCTCATGAATATAGTTCAGGAGGTTAACCCTGGTTCAGATATATAGTGATTCTTAGAGAATGGGTAGTGTTTACTAGTGGAATAAATAGGAAGAAGACGCAGATAAACATCCGCGTCTTCTTCACTCTAATCTAGTACTTGTATTGGATAGCTAAAAGGGGTTTTCACTTCCCAAACCCCTTCGAACCTTAATTGGAAAATCTGTTCGTTTACCGATATAGCCTATGATATTTGCAGCAAGAGTCCCGGCCCGGTTCAACTCAGAGATCATCGAATCAGCCGCCTCTGCCGGAACGGCCATGAGTAAGCCTCCGGAGGTTTGGGCATCAAATAAAACCATTTGCTCAAAAAACGTTATTTTTTCTTCCCATTGGACTTGGTCTCCTAAATAGCGAGCATTAGAATGAGTCCCGCCGGAAATTCCGCCATATTTAAGAACATCCCAAACCTGGGGTAAAATCGGCAGCTTGTCATAGTCAAGCTGTGCAGATAAATCCGGATTTAACATTTCTCTGAGATGGCCCAGTAAACCAAATCCCGAAACGTCCGTGCAGGCATGAACAGGAAAGGCCTGCATAACTTGGGCTGCTTTGAGGTTAAGTTCCAGCATAACGGCAGTAAGAGCGGCTTCTACCTCATCCTCCACGATCCCAGCATCAATCCCTGATGCAAGAATTCCGGTGCCCAGAGGTTTGGTCAAGATTAGGGCATCCCCGACAAGGGCACCATTTTTGCGGATTAATTTATGCGGATCAACCAGTCCTGTTACGGAAAGACCATATTTTGGAGAAGCATCATCCACAGAATGGCCGCCGACAATGGTGAAACCGGCTTCCCCAGCCTTCGCAGCACCGCCGGCCAAAATGGCCCCTAAGGTTTCCATCGGCATGGTCCTAATGGGAAAGCTGACGATATTCAGAGCAAATATCGGCCGGGCTCCCATGGCGTAAATATCACTGATGGCATTGGCAGCCGCTATAGCTCCGAAAGAATACGGATCATCAACGACCGGGGTAATGAAGTCCAGAGTTTGTACGATGGCTAGATTTTCATTGACACTATAAGTAGCCGCATCATCATCCAGACCGGACAGCAAACCGGGAACGTTCTGTTTGGGCAAATAAGATAAAAGAATGCTTAGGTCCTCCGGACCTATTTTACAAGCTCAGCCAGATCCGGGAGAATAATTGGTTAAACGGATTGAACGATTAAGATCTGTCAATTGCCTTGCCTCCTTATCTATTTTAGCGTATCATAATTTTATGTATGCTTGAAATGCAGCGAAATCAGAAAGCCTATGCGGGAGGAGTATAGTGTGGACATTCAGCATTTAAGAGCCTTTTATGAAGTTGCGCGCTGGAAAAGTTTTTCTAAAGCTGCCGCAGCCTTATATTTAAGCCAACCTGCGGTCTCCCGGCAGATATCGTCCTTGGAAACGGAAATCGGCTTACCACTGTTTGTCCGGATGGCGAATCATGTTTCCCTTACCGAACCTGGGCGGAAGCTCTTAGCCTATGCCGAAGAGATTATCAGAACCTTAGAGCAGGCCAACCGGACCATTCAAGACCTGCGGGATTTGCGCCAGGGAACGGTTACAGTAGCCGCGGACCGTTATTTGAGCAACTACTTCTTACCGCGTTTTGCGGGGGAATTTCACCGTCGCTATCCGAGCCTGCAGCTTCAGATTCGTTCTCATCCTCATGGCGATTTATATAATCTTCTGGCCGGAGGAGAGATCGACCTCGCCTTCTTCTGCGGGGCAGAACCGGCAGATAATTTACCCCTTACCCTTGAACCGCTGTACCAAGAAAGACTTTTCTTGGTCACTCCGGCGAAACCCGGCTCCAGAGCCGCCTTGAAAACTACGGGCCTGGCCAATCACACGACAGCGTGGAATCAACAGGAGAACCCGGCAAGGAATAGTTTTCCCGATAACGCCAGAATTGCCGAAGTTATGGCTGAATATTCCCCCTTTCTTTTTCCTCCCTTAACTGACTTGTTTTCTAAGTTTAAAGAGTTTCTGCCTGAGGAGCAATCTCCTGCCGATGCAGCCGTAACCGTTGACTCCTTAGAAGGAATTAAAACCTTCCTGCTTAACGGTTTTGGAAGCAGTATTTTACCGGAAAGCTTAATCAAGGAAGAACTTGAGCAGGGGGCTTTGTCAGGGGTCCCTCTAAATTGCACTTACCCAGTCATTTTAACATATCCTAAAGATTTTCGCTTACCTCATCCGGCCCTTTTATTTATTGGAGTTATTCATAAATTAATCCATAAATGATGCCCGGGTAAACCCGGCAGAGAACAAAAGGCTCACTCAAATGACAGTGAGCCTTTTTGTTTTATCATTCTGTAATGATTTTTGAATATTCATCAAGGTATGCTGTAATTGCATAATATCTATGATGACAATGCATAACCATTATGGCCTCGCCTGTGGTAACATAGCATAAACAACATGGACACTGACAATTAACAAAAGCAAAAATCAAAACAAACAAACAAACAAAGCATAACTGGAGGGAAGTTATATGCCAAAAGTCGGAATCATCCGTTGTCAGCAGACTGAGGATTTATGTCCGGGAAACACAGATTTTAAAGTTGCCAGTGAAGGTAAACTGGCATTCGCCGAAACAGGTCCTGTTGAAGTCATCGGTTTTGTATCCTGTGGCGGATGTCCTGGCAAGAAAGCCGTTGCCAGAGCAAAACTAATGATTGAGAGGGGTGCGGAAATTATTACCTTTGCTTCTTGTATGAGCAAAGGAAACCCAATCGGTTTCCCATGTCCCCATTTTGAAAGTATTAAAAGTGCGGTCGAAAAAAAAGTCGGTCCGGAAGTACCATTAATTACCTGGACACACTAATTGAATGAGATTAGGGAGGAAGCATTTTGAAGTTCTCGCCATTTAATTTCCAGGTGCCTTTAGGTGCCGGTGGTATCACACTCATGGCCTTCAGTTATCTGCAGTTTGCAGTGCCTCATGGAGAAGGATTAATTAAGCTATCAGATATCCCCTGGGCAAGTTTGACAACACTGCAAACCAGCTTGTATGTTCCTCTAATTGGGATTATGCTGATTTTTACCATTATCAACTTACTTTCAATTGTTGTTTTTTCAAAAGACCTTATTCAATGGCTTGCGACTAAGGAAGGCTACAAAGAGTTTCTGAGTGGCCCACATTCAAGAAATACAGGCATTTGTGTTCCCATCGCCTCCCTGTCTATGACTATGAATGTGATTTTAGCTCCCTTAGCATTTTTTATTCCGCAACTACATGCCAATATCCAAGGAATGATGCTGCCTGGCTTGATCATGTTTGGATTTCTGTTGTTGATTCTGCTCAAACTGGAATTTACATTGCTTAAAAGCTGGTTAAGCCAGCCGTTGGATGTCACAAAGTTGAATTTCGTCTGGCTGCTTGACGTTTTTGCCTTTGGGTTAGTCAATTTAACCGGGGCAGGAATAGCCTCCATGGCCGGTAACAGAGTGATTGCCTCCCTCGCAGCTGTTGCAACTCTGTTTGCTTTGAGTATGGGTTCTTTCTTACTTGTTATTAAACTTGTTTATTTGATTTACCAACAGCTAAAATCCGGCAATTTGCCGGATAATCAAATAAAACCCGCATTTTTTTTAGTCGTGCCCATTACTTGTTTGTATGCCATAAGTTATTACAAAATCATGCTCTACTTGCAGACCTGGTTTTCCTTTGACATTCAATTAGCATCCTTTTTCTTCGTCACATTTTCTTACCTCATAGCAATTGGTTGGGCTATATTTACAGTATATTTAATGACTGATTACTTCAAAACTTATTTTCGTAAAAGTGACTATTTCCCGACTCAGTGGGCTATGGTTTGAGCGTTAGTTGGCTCTCAAGTTTTGGGGGTTTACACATTCGGAAATTATTATCCGAGTTCTATACTTTCAATTGTGAATTATTTAAGTATCCTGTTAGCTTCAATGATTTATTTCATTGTATTGGCTAAGTTTTATCGAGCCAACAGAGTCAAGAGGGCGTGATAGTAATGGCTGCCGGTGAAATAACTCTGGTTTTGGGAGAAGAGGACAATATAGGTTTGCAACAAGTCCTAGGACAGTTAGAAGGGATTTTGTTTTATAAGCTAACGCATAGGGAAGCTTTTGTTCGGTATGATTCCCAAAAAATGTCCTATGATCAAATTTTAGAAACAGTCCTGCAAGCTAGTTACCAAATTAGTAGGTTTTATGTTACGGAGATGGACAGTTAGTAAAAGAAAAATCGAGCCAGCAGACTTTTGAGATAAAGTTCTGCTGGCTCTTGGTTAAGGGATATGAAAGATATTCAATTGTTTTCATATTTTAAGCTGTTGGTGTTCGTTGAAGAAGGTTTTATAACCTAATTGTACAAATAGAATGACTGTTAGGGTCACACTCCCGAGTATACCAAGCATAACCGCAATTTGATATTCTATCGCTGTAATGGGTGAAATGCCAGATAATATTTGACCGGTCATCATACCTGGTAAGAAGACAATTCCCATACCCACCATGGAATTGATGGTAGGCAGGATTGCCGAGTCAAAAGCATCATCAACGATTTCTTTCGCAGCCATTCTTGGCGTAGCCCCAAGCATTAAGGCGCCTTCCACTAAATATTTTTGTTTCTGCATTCCATCAACCAAGCGATTAATTCCTAGTGAGATACCTGTCATAGAATTACCTATAAGCATCCCGGCAACTGGGATGAAGTATTGCGGGTCATACCAAGGGGAGATATGGATTACTACAAGCAAAAAATACAGCAGGCAGGACACTGTACCAACAATCATGGAAAAGGCTATGATTTGCTTAAGTTTTGGTGAAATTGCTGTTTTCGTTCTCTTGATAATGTTGTAGACAGAAAAAATCTCCATGATCACTAAGATAAGGATAGTGTACAGTGGGGAAGGTGCGTTGAAAAGGTAGACCAAGATATACCCGGTAAGAATAAGCTGTATTGTCATTCTTACGGAGGCTATTAGAATTTCCTTTTCTCTGGGAATCCCCTTCAATTTGGTGATTAGCATTAATACTAACACAAAGACATAGGCTGCAATCATCTGCCATAATTGCAGGTCGATGACACTGTTCATACTTGATCCCCCGTATAGTTAACAACTTTACCTTGATTAATTTCGATGATGTTATCGGAATAATCTTTGGCGACTTTTTTAGAATGAGTAACCATGATCAACGTTTTATTAGTATCCTTTGTATAAGCAACTAACATTTCAACGATAATTCGCTCTGTTTCTTCATCCAGGGCAGAAGAAGGCTCATCTAGTAAAAATACTTCCGGGTCAAGTAAGATCACTCGAGCTAAAGCCAGCCGTTGTTTTTCACCGCCGGACAGTTTATCGCTGTCTTCGTAGAGTTCCTTGCTTAAACTTACCATTCTTAAGATTTGCCGAAGTTTTTCCTCATCAACCAAGGGCTTTTCGGCGAATTTCAACCCTATTAGAAGGTTATCCTTAACGGTTCCGGGGAAGATTACCGGTTGTTGGGAAAGCGTAACGATGGTCCGCCTCAACTCGACTGAGTTAATAGTGGACAAAGGGCGGTCATTGAAAGAGATTTCACCGCTGTCACAACTAATTAGATTATTTAAGAGCCGCAAAAGCGTAGATTTACCGCTGCCACTTTCTCCAACGATACACGTGACCTTATTACTGGGAACTTTAAGATGTTTTATATCTAAAATATTTTTAAATCGAACATTATTTAAGCTGAACAAAAAAATACCCCCCATTGCCGTACGACTTTCTCTTACTGTTTTCTCAATTCTTTGGATAATAAATGATTCGAGTTTCCCAACTCACTCCGTAAGAATAATTATAAATTTCTGTTCATAACGATGGTTTCATAAACCTTGTCGGAAAACTCTTCAAGCCCTTGTTGACATTCCTCTAAGGTTTCGTTTACCCTACCCGACATGGAAGCTTGAAAGAAATCCCTTTTCTTTACTTTTTCATACCAGTTTTTTAACTTATCGAGTTCTTCTTCAATTTCTTCCAGTTCTTCCGAAGTGAAATTGTGTTTTTCAGTTTCTTTTTTTATTTCTGCAAAAAATTTGCCGCATTGTTCCAAGATTTCTTTGTATTCAAGGTTTCTTGTATGCTTAAATTCTTCAATGATAACGTTCTCCTTTTCATTGTCAAAAAACGAAGAGATTAAAATGGTAGGATCTCCGTTTAATTCCTTAATCTTATCATTTAATTTCTTGAAACTTACCATGTTTTCCTTGGAGTAGGGAAGAATGACCCCACCGTCCTGCATGTAGAGTGCACCTAATTTTTTAATCTGTCGCCAGATATATACCCTGCTGGTACTTGAGTCCGACGGTGTTTTATAAAATAAAACAAGCCATTTATTGGTTAATTCCATTGTCTTACCTCTTTCCTTGTCCAAACTTGAGAAAGTATAGTTGTTGATAAGGTTGCAAATCAAAGTGAATGATTATTAGATTATTAACAAAACACCTATTTTATTTAGAATGTAACACTTGTTTCATATTAAGTCAACGAGCGAAATGCAAATCAGTATATCTTTTTTATCTATGGAAATTTTTCACTAATGGGATTCGTTATTATTGTGAAAAGTTCCAAACTTAAGTAGGCTTTGGTTTTATGAGTTGTAAACGCGCAGATGCCTTTGCTTATCCTCAATTTTATATGAAAAATGAGATCAGGAATTAGCATATATGGAGGAAAACTCGGTGGTAGAGAGGAGGACTGTGTGATGACAGTTGAACTCAAGAAAAAAGCCAATTGTACAATTAGTCAATTTCGCAGAAACTATCGGTCAAGGGAAATACGATGCTACACTCAAAATTAATCGCTGGGCAAACCGTGAAATTGTTACCTTATTGGGGAGTTTTAATGAGATGGCCGGTAACATTCTGGAGACATCCCAAAAGATGGAAGCTGCTCAGAAGGCCAGTAAGACATTATTACAGAAAATTATCCATGCCCAAGAGGAAGAACGGGCTAGGGTATCGAGAGAACTTCATGATGAAACGAATCAATGTTTAGCAGCTATCAATCTAGGGCTAGACCGAATGTACGAAGAAGAGGAAGTTGCTAAGAGTAAACAATTAAGTAAGGAATTGCAAAAGATTGTCATGCAGGCGAGTACTGATTTAAAACGCTTGGCCTGGGAGCTTCGACCAAGCGCCATTGATAAAGTAGGTCTAACCTTAGCGATTCAAAATTATGTCGATACCTTTACTAAAAACTATCATATTAACGTCAGCTGTACTTGTGAACTTGCCGATGACGATGTTTTAGATGGGGAAACGAGTATTGTAGTCTATCGGATCATTCAAGAAGCCTTGACCAATATTGTGAAACATGCTAAAGCAGATCAAGTTGAAATCATCCTCACGAAGGCTCCTGAACGGCTTATGGTCATCATTGAGGATAACGGTAAAGGTTTTGATGCGGCGAACGTGCTTGACCTTGAAAAAAGATCATCCGGTAAGCACACCACTTTGGGGCTTTATGGAATGATGGAAAGAGCTGAACTCATGGAGGGAATTTGGTGATCGAGTCAGAAGCCGGACTAGGCACGACCATCTATCTTACGGTTCCTTTATCTTGTGGAAGTTGAGGTGCCTCATGAAAATAAGAATGGTTATTGCAGATGATCACGAAATATTTCGCAAAGGGCTAGTGTCCTTGTTCAAGAGCCAGCAGAGCTTTGAGGTAATCGGGAGGCCGGTTACGGGGAGGAGGTCATGATAGGTCTTGAAAAAAACGAACCGGATGTCCTCCTGCTCGATATTAGTATGCCAAACGTTAATGGTCTGAAGGTCATTCCTCTGATAAGAAAGCAATTCCCGAAAGTAAAGATTATTCTCTTGACCAAGCATGACGAGACACCCTTTTTAAATAAAGCGCTGGCTCTCGGAGTCAACGGATATGTCTTAAAAACCACCGGGGAAGAAGAACTATTTAAAGCGATTAGAAGAGTACAAAACGGAGAAATTGCCGTCGACCCTTTTTTAGCAGGAGAACTTTTACGGCTCAACATGGCAGGACAACTAGCCAAGAAGAAAAATACAGAGAGTTCAGGAGCCAATTTGTCTGAGCGTGAAGTGGAAGTCTTGAAATTAGTCGCCAGGGGGTATACTGACAAGGAAATTTCTGAAATGCTGAACATTAGTGTCAAAACGGTGGAAAAGCATAAGCTAAAGATTAAAGATAAGACAGGTTCAAAAAGATTAGCCAGTTTAATTAAATTTGCTATGGAAAACGGCTATATGTGACAAGAATGGGAATCGGCTAACGCCAGGTTATGGGGTTATAGCTGACTCCCTTTTATTAACTCACAACATAGTTAGTTATGAGGGGTTTCCCTGTATGATAGGGGTTTTCTCTTATTTACAAACTTGAAGTTTAAGACAATAATGATCATACCATCTCCAATGCTGGCATTACGATGGCGAGATTCCTATCATGGGTCTTCCTGGATGTGTGATGTACAGCAAAGCTTCAGCCTTTGATATTATTCTCCCCCGAATTTTAGCTGGTGAGAGATTAGAGAAGCAAGATTTGCTTGAACTAGCACACGGTGGACTTTGTCTCCAATGTTCAGAGTGCAGATATCCGGTTTGCCCATTAGGGAAGGCCTAGAGAAGGAGCGTTTGATACAAGTATCTTCTTACGTTCAATATGAAAGGAAGCGATTAGTATGTTAACAACGTTTGGAATTCTCACACCAACGACTGCCGTGGTATTGCTAGTTGTTGCGGTCATTATCTTTGGACCCGGAAAATTACCGGATTTAGGTAAGTCCTTAGGTCGGGGAATTAAGGAGTTTAGATCAGCGACTACTGATTTAGAGAATGTTGAAAGTACCAAGGATTTAAAAAAAGGTTAGGATAATATGTTCAGATGAACCTCTGGACGTAGTCCAAAAACTGACATTTGATAGTATACCATAACTCAATTATAATAAAACAACATTGTGACCATAAAAATGACTCGCGAAAAAGTTGTTATAAATATATTATTATCGTTGAGGTGAATTAGATGAGCAGTACAATTCGATGGATCTTAACTCTATTCACTATTATCGGTATTGCTTTATCATTAATCGGCTGTAGTAAAACTGAGCCAGTTAAATATGTGACGCTTTCTAATTTAGAGCCAGTGTCGTCTCCGGAACAAGGGTCCAAAGATACTCTCCGTGTGGCTTTGGCTGTTGGTTTATCCCCCACGCAGAGTATAGCCAAGTACCAGACTCTTACCACTTACCTGTCCGAGAAATTAAACCGACCCGTTGAATTGATTCAGAAGAAAACCTATAAAGAAGTCGATGACTTGATCGAAGAAGGAAACGTAGATATTGCTTTTGTCTGCTCATCATCTTATGTAATTGGTCATGAGAAATTCGGCGAGCGTCTGATAGCTGTACCGATTACGAATGGATCACCGTATTATCAATCGGTGATCATCGCAAATGCTAATACAGATATACGGAATTGGTCACAACTACAAGGCCGCAGCTTTGCTTTTGTCGATCCTCAGTCCACATCAGGAGCCTTATATGCCATGAGTCAAGTGAAAGAACGCGGTGGTCTGAATTATTTCAAAAGTTATATCTACACCTATGGTCACAGCAATTCCATCGCGGCGGTTCGCGATCGTCTGGTAGACGCAGCAGCAGTGGATAATTATACGTTGACCTCTGCTTTAGCAAGTTCACCACAGTTGACTAATACGATCCGAATTATTGATAATTCACCTGAATATGCCAATAATCCTGTTGTGGCGAGCCCCAGACTGGATGAACAAACTTATTTAGCCGTTCAGGCTGCTCTAATTAATATGGATCAGGATTCTTCAGGGCAGGATGCCTTGAAAATGGCTGGATATGAGCGGTTTGATTTGTTGGAAGATAACTTTTATGGTTCAGTAAGGCACCTGCTTGAGCTGATTAAGGAGTGAGGCTATGAGCTTAGTCCTGCAAAAAGCGTTAAGCCGTTTGTTAGGCGTTACATTGAGATCTAAAATTATGGGGCTTGTCATAAGCCTGCTCCTGATTTTAGCAGCGGCTGCCATATTCCAAACCGAACGCAGTATCAATCCTTTCTTGAATCAGCAGTTGGACATTCAGGGGATTTCAACAGGCAAGTATATTGCTGATCGCAGCCCGGAATATATTTATCGCTGGGATTTATTTAAACTTTATGCCTTGGTGCGTGATGCTCGAAACAGCAATGAAAACATTCGCTATATTTTTATTGTCGACCCCGAAGATAAGGTGCTAGTGAATACATTTGGGAATGCTTTACCGAGTGGGTTGTTAAAAGCCAACCAAGTCGGAGCTAGTGAAATGGATCATGTCAGTGTGATCGACACTGAAGAAGGGTTAATTCGCGATATCGCTCTACCCATATCCGGTGGAAAGTTAGGAACCGTTCGCATTGGAATGTCCGTGAAGGGAATAACTAAAGCCAGATCCAATCTATTAACGGGCATAATTATTGTGACGTTTTCTGTATTACTGGTGGGTATCTATTTTGCTTACCTGCTCTCGCATATTCTGGCAAAGCCCTATCGGAGAATGATGGAAGCCACCAAAATCATTGCAGAGGGTGATTTGAGCTATCGCTTGCCCGAGTCGGGCATTCAGGACGAAGGCGGGCAGCTAACTCAAGCTTTTAATGGGATGATTGAAACTATGGAAATTTCAGATCACAAGATCAAAGAGCTCAGCATCATGCGCCGAGGTTTGGCACAGAAGGTTATGGGTTTACAAGAAGAGGAACGAATTCACTTGGCGCGGGAACTGCACGATGAGACGAGCCAGTCGTTAGCTTCTCTTCGTCTCGGTTTAAAATATGCGGAAGAAGCACACAATCTTGAAGAGGTTAAAAATCGATTAACAGAGGTTAGGAAGTTCCTGGATGAGACATTTAGTGGGATACGCCGACTTGTGACTGAACTTCGACCCTGTGTTCTTGAAGAAGGAGAACTTGGTCAGGCAATCAAACGATATGCTCAAGAATACGAAAATCGGTTTGGAATTGAAGTGGACATCACAATAGCCGACATTCCCAACGGGCTCTCTAAGGAGGTGGCTAGCTCTCTTTACCGGATTGTTCAGGAGGTTCTCACGAATGTAGCCCGTCACGCCAAAGCTAGTCAAGTAAGTATTGTGCTAATGTTAAATTCTCATTTGGGAGATATTAATCTTACGATAGAGGATAATGGAATTGGTTTTAATGTGCCGGAAGTGATGGCAAATAGAGTGGAAAACCGGAAATTTGGTCTATTTGGGATTCAGGAGAGGGTAATGGCTTTTGGCGGAACGTCACAGATTGAGTCCTCTCCAGGTCAAGGAACGACGATTTACGTTAAAGTTCCGGGGAGTGCGAATGTATGGAGAAAATAACGGTAATGCTCGTTGATGATCATCAGGTCATGAGGAAAGGATTACGTTTGGTGCTGGAGGACAAGGGAGACATTGAGGTGATCGCTGAAGCATCCACCGGCGAAGAGGCGATTGATTTAATAGATCGGATTTCAATGGATGTAGTAATCATGGATCTTAGTTTACCAGGACTAAATGGGATCGAAGCTATTAAGAAGATCAAAGCGCTTAAGCCCGAGCAGCGTGTCCTTGCGCTCACAATGCATGAGGATTCTGTATTTTTAGAGAAGGTGCTGTCTGCTGGAGGGAACGGTTTTGTGCTGAAACGCGTGGCAGATGTAGAACTTATAACAGCCATTAAAGCTGTTAATCGAGGAGAAGTGTATGTTGATACCAGCTTTCAACGCTATCTTATAACTCGGGCTATGAAGCCCGAAGGACAAGGGAAAAGCCGAGGATCTGTTGATCTAACTCCAAGGGAAAAAGAAATTTTGCAGCATGTTGCTTTGGGATATTCAAATCAAGAAATTGCGGAAAAACTGATCATTAGTGTTAAAACAGTTGAAAATCACAAGACCAGAATTAAAGATAAATTAGAAATAACCAGCCGATCGAAGCTGGTGCGTTATGCCATGGAACAAGGCTTGATATAGGGGAAATCCCCTATATCAAGCCTTAAAATTTGAAGAGAACTCTTCATGCGTCAAAAGTTTGTGAAGAATATAATTAAAATATGATTGTCATAATTAGCAGAAATATAGGAGGGACACGGCATGTCCGAAATTACCAAGGAGGAAGGAACCCAGAAAGTATCACGGCGTCAAATTATTTCCGATCTCGCTAAAGCGACATTTGGGCTAGCAGCGGGAGTTGCTGTCGTATCAGCAACCAAAGTTCAAGCAGAACCTTCTGGTGCACCGCAGGAGCAACTGCCTCAGTCGCTTTCCAAGCAAATCCCTCAGGATCAGATGGTTTTACGGATGCAACGGGAACTTTATACAGCAATGCAAAAGCCAGTTGACCAAAGACAGTGGGCTATGGTTATTGATCAGCGCAAGTGTGTCGGTTGCTCATCATGTACCGTAGGGTGCAAGGCGGAAAACAAATTGCCCCCGGGAGTCATTTATCGACCGGTAATAGAGGAAGAGTACGGAACATTTCCCAATGTTGCTCGCCGCTTTTTGCCGCGTCCCTGTATGCACTGTACTAATTCTCCATGTACCAAGGTTTGCCCTGTAGGAGCTACCTACAAACGGGAGGATGGAATTGTCAGTATTGATTACGATAAATGTATTGGTTGTCGTTACTGTATTTCAGCTTGTCCTTATGGAGCTAGAACCTTTGACTGGGGAGATTACTATACCGAGGGAACTCCTGAGCTCCAAAAATATGAATTGGAACCAGCTTTTGAGTACGGGGAAAAAAGAGCACGAACAAAAAACGAATCTCCCATTAATAACACTAGAAAGTGCCACTTTTGCTTACATCGTTTAAATGCAGGAATGCTTCCAATGTGTGTTACCACCTGTATCGGGCGTGCTACGTATTTCGGAGATAAAAGTAACCCGGAAAGTTTGGTGTCCGAACTGATCGGAAGTTCACGTGTGCTGCGGCTTAAGGAAGAGCTTGGTACAGAGCCAAACGTTTATTACTTGCTTTAGAGGAAAGGGGACACACCTCCTTATTAAGAACAATTATATGTCGCTCGGAGGAATGTCCCCAATAAAGAAGGAGGGTTAACATGCTGAAGCGTTTTTACTATAGTTTGCTGCTCCTATTGACAGGAGTAGGTTTCTGGGCTTTAGGTGTCCGTTTCATGGACGGAATGAATGTCACGAATTTAACGAGCTATTTTAGTTGGGGATTATGGGTCGTCTTCTATATTTTCTTTATTGGATTGTCTGCCGGTTCGTTTCTGTTATCGACGATGATTTATGTGTTTAAGATGCATGCCTTGGAAAAGGTCGGGCGTATCTCCCTCTTAAGCGCTCTAATTTCTCTGGTCGCCGGACTTATGTTTGTTCTTATCGATCTGGGTCACCCGGAGAGGTTTTGGCATACTTTGGTTTATCGTAATATGAGTTCTGTCTTAGAATGGGAAATTCACTTTTACCTGCTTTATATCTTACTTGTTCTAGGTGAACTGTGGTTGGTAATGCGGGATGATCTCTCAGCCATGTCTCTGAATCAAATAGGGATTCGCAGAATCCTTGGGAAAGTCCTTTCCTTAGGATATAGAACCTCGCCAACGTCAGAAGGACGAACCCAACAAATCCATACTGCCGAGCGTTGGGTGAGAATCTTAGGAATGATAGGAATTCCTATGGCCATAGGTGTTCATGGGGGTACAGGTTCGATTTTCGCAGTACAGATTGCGAAGCCCTTTTGGAACAATAGTATCGTACCGATCATTTTTATCGTCTCGGCTTTGGTTTCCGGATCTGCTCTTGTGACGTTTCTCTATGCCTTCTTTGGCAAGAAAGACTCGGATAAACCCAACGTTCTTGCGTCCTTGACGAACCTACTCATTCTCTTCATTGGGGTCGACCTTATTTTGGTTTTAGCGGAATTCCTTGTTGGACTATATAGCGGGATTCCGGAAGATATGCATTCTCTGAAAGCTGTGGTCACCGGACAATACGGACTCATTTTCTGGCTCGGTCAAATCGGTATGGCTGCTATCTTGCCGATCCTCTTGATTCGTTTATCTCGTATAAATGGTTCAGAGGTTATGAAGGGATTGGCCGGTCTGTCTACCGTGATTGGAATTATTGCTGTGCGCATCAATCTCGTCCTCCCGGCCTACGTTTCACCCCAAATTCCTGGTTTAGAAAATGCCTATGTGGATTCTCGCCTTGTTTATGATTACTTCCCGAGTTCCATTGAAATACTAAGCACACTCGGAATCATTGCCTTTGTGGTATTACTGTTTAGCATTGCCTGGGAATTGCTCCCAATTGTTAGCAACAATGATCCCAAAACTTCTGGAAGGAGGACTGAAAATTATGGAATCGACACCAAAGGGACAACTCACACGGCGTGATTTTTTGAAGAGTACCGCATTTCTTGGAGGAACGGGACTTTTAGCGACTCAAGCGGGAATTTTCGGCAAGATCGGTAAAGCCAATGCTGCAACCGAGACAAACGGTGACGCTTATGAATTAGCAAAACCTGAAAATGTTCTTTATACGTGCTGTTTGCAGTGTACAGTTGCCTGTTCGATCAAAACGAAAGTATATGATGGGGTGTTGTCTAAGATTGACGGAAATCCCTATAGCCCAGCCAACATGGTTCCGAACCTCCCCTATAACTTGCCTCTGGAAGATGCCGTTAGAGTGGATGGAAAACTTTGCCCTAAAGGACAAGCTGGGATTCAGCACGTCTACGATCCGTATCGCTTGCGCAAAGTGCTTAAGCGAGCAGGTGCCCGGGGATCAGGAAAATGGAACGTGATTCCTTTTGAACAGGCCGTCGATGAAATCGTTAATGGCGGGCAATTGTTTAATGAGATTGGGGAAGATCGTCAGGTTCCCGGACTCAAGGATATTGCAGTTTTACGGGATGCCAAATTAGCTAAAGATATGGCTGCCGACATTGCCGACCTACGGAAAAAGAAAATTACAGTGGCACAATTCCAGGAGAAGTACAAAGATCACTTAGATGTGCTCATTGATCCGAACCATCCTGATTTAGGGCCTAAGAATAATCAGTTTCTCTTCCAAGTGGGCCGTATTCATAATGGCCGTATCGAATTTACGAAACGTTTTGTTAATAATGCTCTGGGTAGTGTGAACTGGATTGAAAAAACCTCACTTTGTGGACAGACCAGTAATAAAGCCTGGGTTCGCTCGACAATGGATTACAAGGAAGGAAAGTGGACCGGTGGGGTCAAAGCACCTCGTCCGGACTGGGCTAACATCGAGTTTACGCTGGTGCTCGGTACGATAGTTTTTGAAGCGAACTACGGCCCTGTACAGGAAAGTGAACCGATTACGGAAGGTTTGGCCAGCGGCCGCTTGAAACTCGCGGTAGCCGATCCGCGCTTGACCAAGGTTGCCAGCAAAGCTTGGAAATGGTTGCCTTTGAAACCTGGAACTGATGCAGCCTTAGGCCTGGCGATGATTCGTTGGATTTTAGAGAATAGTCGCTATGATCAAAAGTATTTAGAAAACGCGAACTCTGCTGCCGCAAAAGCAGACGGTGAACCTTCTTGGAGTGATGCCAGTTATCTGGTCAAGGTGAAGGATGGTCGACCAGGTAAATACCTGCGTGCGGATGAAGTGGGGCTTGGGAATAAGGAGCAGTTCGTTGTGTACCGCAGTGGGAATTTTGTTGCGGTCGATCCTAATGATACAGAAAAGCCTGTTGAAGGGGATATTCTTGTTGATACCGTGTTTAAGGAGATCCAGCTCAAAACCTCGTTACAACTCGTGAGAGAAGAGGCCTTTAAACAAACCTTAGATCAGTATGCGGAAATAACGGGACTCAAGGTTCAAGATATCATCGATGTGGCCCGGGAGTTTACCTCCCATGGCAAAAAAGCAGCGGTTGAATTTTATCGCGGATCAGTCAAGCATACCAATGGCTGGTATAACGCCCAAGCCCTGATTGCCTTAAATTATCTTATTGGCAACCCGGATTGGAAGGGCGGCCTTGTTAAACCGGCGGGCGGATGGGATTATATCGGTTCTAAACCAAATAAGCCCTATGACATGGGCAAATTACATCCTGGCAAATTAAGCGCTTTTGGTGTGCCGATTACCAAGGAGACTTGGCAGTATGAAGAGTCCACCCTCTTTTCCGGCTATCCGGCTAAGAGACCTTGGTATCCTTTCAGTGGAAATGTAGCTCAGGAAACCTGGCCTTCCATCGCGGATGGTTACCCCTATCCCATTAAAGCCGTTCTCCTTTCCAGTCATACGCCTATGTATTCCGTTCCCGGTGGTACGCACCAGTTAAGGACTTTGCTCGATCCCCAAAAAGTTCCGCTTCTGATTGCCTGCGACATTGTAATTGGAGAAACCAGTATGTATGCTGACTATATTTTCCCGGATATAACCTATCTGGAGCGCTGGTCTGTCGGTCAAGGTCCACACCATGTTCGCGTCAAGTCGACGGCGGTACGCCAACCCGTTATTCCGGCTTTAACTGAGACTGTAGAATTTGACGGGGAACAGTTGCCCATGTCCTTAGAAACGTTAATGATGGCAATTTCTAAGAAACTGAATCTTTCCGGCTTCGGTTCCAATGCTTTTGGCTCTGGAGTACCCCTGAAACGTCCTGAAGATTTTTATCTTAAACTGATGGCCAATGTAGCTTACGGGGATAAAGAAGGTGATGTAGTTCCTGAGGCTAATGACCAAGAACTCAATTTGTTTACGGAAAGCCGCAGACATCTGTCTCCTGCCGTATTTAATGAACAAGCTTGGCAAAAAGCTGTAAAACCAGAAGACTGGCGAAAGGTTGTTACCGTCTTAAACCGGGGTGGACGTTTTGAAAGTATCGATAAGGCCTATGTAGGGTCACAACAACGCTATATTTTAGGCGGTATAAAACGTTTCTATATCGAAGAAGTAGCGACCAGCCGTCATTCGATGAACGGAAACTATTTCTCAGGCTATGGGATCTATCAGGAAATTCAAGATTCCATGGGTAAAAAGATTGAAGTGGAGGGAGACCTTAAGCTCATCACGCATAAAGAGGTCTTTGTCACTCAATCCAGAACCATTAGCAACTATTGGTCTGAACTCAGTTTACAACCTGAAAACTATGTTCAGATCAGTCGCCAAGATGCTCAGAGACTTGGCCTTAAAAACGGAGACATGGTACGAGTTAAATCACAGAGCAACCCGGAAGGGGTACAAGATTTAGGCAATGGTCAACAACGATTTGTTGAAGGAAAAGTCAAAACAATGGAAGGAATTCGCCCGGGAGTCGTTGCTGTTTCTACGGGGTATGGGCACTGGGCTTTTGGATCAAGTGATGTGGTAGTCGACGGCGTGGTCATCAAAGGTGATTCAAGACGAGCTACAGGGATTCACGTCAATCCAATCTTCCGCCTGGATGACAATCTGCGCGGTACACCATTAAGTGAACCTATTGGAGGAAGTGCATCATTCTACGATACGTGGGTAACGCTGCAAAAAGTATAAGGTGATAGATTTACAAAAGCTGATCTGGTCTTGACTAGGTCAGCTTTTGTCTATTTGTTTAAGGGTTCCTCTCTGAATTAGTGGGTACCAGAAGCTTACAACAAGGACATAGCAGATAGCAAAAGTGACAGTCAATAAGACGGATGCGATAGAGGATTGGGAAGATGAAAATAAGTCGACATAGTATGTATTTTTGGCAAGAGTGGGGGAAGGGTAAAGAATATAAACCGTGTATAAATCTATTTGCTAAATTAGCAAAGCAAATGCAAAAGAAGCAAGTGTAAAATAGACACTTAATTTAAAGAAGGGAAACAAAATGAAACATTGTTCAAATGACTCAAGTAAAACAGTCGTGTGTGAACTTATTCGAATACTAATTATAGAAAACTATATTCATCAACTATACACTAAATAGGCATTTAGCGCATAGTTAAAACGACAATAGAACTAACTCTCAGTAATACGGTAAAATCATCTTGTGAACAAGTTTAAACATAATCGGTTAAATTAGTTATTATGTTAATGTTTAGATGAGTTTGGTAAGTACAATGTGGCCATGCGTATATACTAACCCTATAAGTGTGGATTTCATGTATTAGATGGGTTTATACTGAACTAGACTCCACAAAGCATTACAGTGTATTCTAGAGGACGTTTTGTAAATGAAAGTCTTCAGCGGTTTAACATCAGGGAATTAGCAAACGAATTACAGAAAAACGTGCAACCTGATTTCTGGCTTTGTAATAAACATACCTGACTGTGTTACAGTCTACAATAATCCGAAGAACAGGAACTCTCGACAAAAATAGCCCAATCAGTTGATCTGGTTAACTATCAATAGATTGGGCTATTTTAATGAGTACTCCCATTGGTAATTTACACGCTACTTTACATAATATCTATTATAGGACCCAATATAATAATTGAATCAATTTTATTCTGACCGTATTTTTCATTCTTGCTTGTTTAGTTTATAAGTAACTTAAATTACATCCCTTTAAGTTACTATTTGTTTTCAGAAATTTCATCTATGTTTTCCACATACAAAGAGATTTCACCACACTTAGGACAGATTGCAACTTTGGGTTTTTCTATCCTATTTGCAAAGATACCAGTACCTTTAGCGATTTTAATACCGTACGCCGCTCCTTCAACTTTGATATCAAAACCCTCAAGCATTTCACATTGACACTGGCGACAAATCCTCATTCTTATCCCTCCCATCTAATATTATCTTGATATTCTTTGTTTCGTCTTATCTATAGATAATGGGCCGCTGGTATTTATAAACAACATTGCGAACTATTTTTTATATCGGTTGCTGTGATATGCTGATAGTTTGATCAACATCCCCCATTCCCTCTATCCTGTCGTACTGTCCAGGTACATCGTCTGTTTTGTTAAGAAACCTCGCCAATGCCGGATACTCCCATTTCCTCGGCAAGTGCCAAAATCTCGCCTTTCATCCAATTGGCATTGTGTCCCAACAGTTGACCTTGACTACAGTATAACTCGTTGAAGCATAAAAAAATGGCTCCCTAAAGGAAGGGAACCACAAAAATTTTTTATAGCTATCGAACCATTTGGCTGTGATGATAGCTGAGATGTCTCAAGTCGCTTTCCGCGTGCTTCACCTCAAACGGCTTATGAAGCACCTCTCCAAAAAGATGTCTGACAAAAGCTATATAAACCCCAATTTGATAAACTTTTGAAATCGGAAAAAATACCGGTTGAATCGATGGTTTGACTGTGGTAGATGCTAAAGTGCTTGATCCGAACTGGATGTCCTTAGTCTTTTATCATGTTAATTGGCTTAATATTAAATAAACCCTTACTTATGACTCAGTATGGGTTAGGATTCTATATTAGTTATATATTTGTCAAAGCAAGCTGATCCTTGGGCAATGCTTTTAATGTACCATCTGTATTTAGCACATTGCGCCATGTATACTGTGGTTCATAACCAAGAATCTTACGAGCCTTATCTATCGCCATTAAGGTTTCATAGCCTTGTATAACTCTCTTTAACAATACATTTGGGAAAAACCTATTTACTAGATCCTGGCTAAGATCTGGCATAATCGTATCTGGAGCAGTGATATGAAAGACTTGATTTCCCAAATTACTAGTCTCTACAGCAAGAAGACAAGCTTTTGCAGCATCACGAACATCGCAGTAAGCCCATGCATTTTTCTTTTCAACATCCTTTTGCTGATCATTCCAGTGCATTACAGGAATTTTTATATATTCATCAGGCTCATATATATTTGCAAAACGAAGTGCAACTATCTGTGTGTTAGTAAGATTATAATACATTCCTGAGAGGTATTCAGTTAATAGCTTTGCCATAGCGTATGACGACTTTACTACATTCGGATGCTCTTCGTCTAACGGAAGGTAATTAAGTTGTTCCGGTACAAAAGGATATCCTAAAACAGTTTCACTTGATGCCCATACAAGCTTAGGAATTTTAAGGTCTTTACAAGCTTCAAGGATATTAAAATTAACCAGCATATTATTTTCAAATATAGCCTGTGATGTATTCCTAACATCCGTAGGGATATTTGCAAGATGTACTACTGCATTACTTCCCATCAAAAGCTGGCATACCTGACCATAATCACGCAATTCAGCTTGAATAAAGTTTTTAGATGCAGATTCCTCTGTCAATATTCTATCTGAAGCTATAACCTCATGACCAGCACCTAAGATTACCCTTACAGACCATCTCCCGATTTTACCAGCTGCCCCTGTCACCACTACTTTCATCAGATCTTCCTCTTTTCTCCGCATTTTCCATATTAGGATATCCCTTTTAGGACCTTTTATGCTATCCCATCAGAGGCGCGTCTAAAGTAGTAAAACTTATAATAAGCATTTAGAGAAGAAAAAAATGAACTCGCCTGATTAAAGTAACTTCATAATTTCTTTGATAATGGCTACATCAGAGAGATGAGAAAGGCTACTTGGAACTCTTTGAAACGAACCATTATAAAACCTCAATTCATAAACTAATTCAAGAGTTTTTGCTATAACGAGGTTTTCTTTTCCGCTACGTTAAATTAGGGTATCGTAGAAAAGTTATTTACATCACCTCGGAATAACCCTAGATATCTTTGACCTCATGAGAGCGCTCAATAAATGACTAAAAGTGTTTTTAGAGCATCTTCTTAAAAAATCAAAACCAGTGTAGTTAACTTTACCTACACTGGCTATTTTTCTTGCTTAGCTCTAATAGCTTTCTACCTTTTGCAATATGGTTGCGTTTCCTAGATCTCCGGGTGAAGGAAAGAGAATGTCTGGACACAGGTTCACTCCGGCCTTACGATAGGCTTCAGCCCAGAGCGTTGAACAAAGAATGTTGTTACCCGCCTTATAAGCCCATTTCCAATGAAGCAAATATCTGGAAGCTTCCCAGAGTACAAGTTTATAATCATACTTCGTTCCTATTTTATTAACAATATGCTCAACAATTTTTCTTCGTTGTTCATCCGTTAAATCCTTACAGGTAAATATATCTGCATGTCCAGTGTACGACCTCAGTTTCTGGAATCCGGTTCTCTTAAACGGGAGAATATCAACCGCTTCATCAAGATTTACTACACCTGCAACATGAGTATACGGGCTTCCAGTAATTATTCGGATTATCTTGTCAATCCAAGTGTTGCCCCGAACTAAAAGAATGTCTCCAGGCTGAACCTTGGCAGATATAACACATGAGCCATCATCTAAAATAGTCTCTGTTGAACTTGGTATTGGACCAAGAATACTTTTGTCTTCATAAGAATACCCAAACCGAAAAGGACAATGGGACAGAGTCCAAACCCGTAGTAACACAAGACCTATAGGAAATAAGAAAGTTTTCTTTATAATTCTTAACACCTAATTTCCTCCTGCACTCACTTAGCATTATTGTTGTTCAAGGTAATCTTCTAAAGACTTAGTATCTTCACAAGAACAACAATTTATGAGTTTGACATATCATATAATGCGTTAATCAGATGCTAAGAGAGGCATTAAGAACGATGTCTAGAATGTCAATTATGTTTGTCCTAAAGTTATTGTAGATAACTACTTACTTCAAATGCCCTACAATAACGAAAGCGACCTTCTAGGTCGCTTTTACGGCTTATTAACCCTAATATGTATGGTTATTTGTTTCCACCACTTTGGTCATGTCCGACCCCCATTACCATATTCAAGTATAACGCTATATTCACAGTCAACCTTACCCTAGCAATATACGAAGAAAATTCATATATGTGTAATGAAGACCACTGTTGAATTGGACCCTCAAATAAAACCAGGGAACTACTCCCCCATTTACCTCATATTAATTTATTTTAGCGTAGAAATATTTCCTGTAACTTTATTAACCGCTCCCTTTGCTCCATAAATACAAATACCTAGATAGGATAAGCCGTCCGCGTCTTCGTTTTCCATTTTATTAACGTAATCATCATAGCTTTTGCTTTGTTGAGCAAGGGTTGAAAAATCAATTACTATTAGCTCACTGTTGCTTTCTGCCTTAAGATTATTGTATATTTTCTTTATTTGCTCCCTTGTAGCAGATAGGATAGGCATATTAATATTTGTTATCCCTAAATGAATATTCTCATTGTTGTCTTTTACTGGGGGCCCAATTAATCCCGCAATATTACTTCCTAAGCTAAGCCCTAAAGCTGCTGATGTATTGGCAATAAGGCCAAGTGGCAATTCATTATCAACAATAATTACTGTTTTCATTTAAGCAACCTCCCTTTTATATGCAATAAAACCGCCCTTTTCAACCCATGCATAAAATTGAAGAGGATAACCTTTTGCAAAGAAAAGATTATCCTCTTATTATAAATATAATTTAATGATTTCTATTGTAAAAAATTGCGTTTTAATTAATTAAGATGATTCTATATAGAAAAATATTTAAGCTTAGTCAACTATCCCTACTCGAGAAAGTTATAAAGCGGATCATAAATTCCTTCCCAGTGATCCATACCCGTAGTTATATCCACAACCGTTACCATCAACAAATAACAAATCATTGTACTGCGACTTACAGGCTACAGCCAACTGTCTCGCCACAGCGCCCTCAGCATCTGCGATATCCTCCTCCATATCACGCAGGTATTGGTCCAGCATCTTTTCCGGGTCCTCTGCCTTATCCAGCAGCGAGTTAAGATTTGCTCTGATGTTGTCACTAACCCTCTTAAATAAACCCATAAAACTTCTCTCCTTTACGTATAGACTTAGAAATTCTACTATATACCTCTCCTTCTTATTAGTTAGTTCCTAACCCATCAAACTACTTCGGTTATTCATATCCAAAGGGCAATCTGGAATCATAGCTGAATAGAGGTCATTTAGGCAATAAACTTAGACCAAAGATCAAAAGTAAGGATAATCCAATAAATATCAATTCATCCCTATACTTATTAAAACTACTTCTGTTAAACATAATATTCGCCTCCTGTTTTTTGAGAATAATAGACTAGCTCTAAGGGGCTGTGCACCTCATTTCCCAATATTAGGAATGGATATTGAGCTATATTCAGTTTCCATGTGAAAAAAGAGATTACGACCCTATTTATATAGAGGGTTTGAGTTAGTCAAAAGGTTACAGAATTTCCTTACTTTATAAATATTTTTTTTTGATATCACAAAATGATTTAATCGATTGTGGTATTTTTATTTTAATTGTTTTCGTAATTCAATTTATCTTTAATACATATATAAGCAACCGAAGCCAGTTTTCCCCAAATGAAATCTGGCTTCGGTTGCTTATATATCCCTCAAGGAGTATGGCCTGATGAAAAGAGTTTTTCCGTTGAAAAGCCATAATCCTATAAATTGTACTCACTATTTAATGACGCTACTAAAAAGTATGCCTACAAAGGAAGTAAACTTGATTTCACTTTATATTTACTATGCTTATTATGGCGCTTAGCAGTTTCTGGAGCTTCGGTGTTTAATAAAACATCATCTATCTCTATCTCTGCGTAATCTCCCTCAGGAACATTAATACACTGGCAACAATTATCACATTGTTTCGTTGGATCAAGATCACAAAGATCGCACTCCCCGCATTCAGTGCAAACACGATCTTCCAATAAACAGGGCTCTCCTAGGCTATTCAATTTCCAAACCTCCAATTAATCCATTATTAATGATAGTAATAATACTAAAATATTCCCGGACTCAAGATAAGCGATCTTGGGTCATCTGCCAGACCTTGCAGGGCAGCTTTTGAGCGCTGTTCAGCCCAAGCTTCATCAAGTAATTTGATAGTATCTCTATAACGCTCCTTGCTCCCTAACAGGACAAGTAACAAATCCCCGTCGGGTCTTGAGACATAAGAAACAAGACATTGTCCAGCTGCAGTCGTTGTCCCTGTTTTCAGACCCTGGTCTCCCGGATATATCTCTAGAAGACGATTAGTATTCTGCACATAAGACTCACGAGATACCCCTTGTGCGTCTTTCCATTGAACATGGGCATTTGTTTGTTTAACGTATTCTTTGAGTGTATCATTATTAACAAATTCTCTTGAGATTTTGCTAAGGTCATTGGCGCTAGTATATTGGTTGGGATCCGGCAATCCATGAGGGTTGGTAAAGTGTGTGTTTTGACATCCCAGACTAGCTGCATATTCGTTCATTTGCTGAGCAAAAGCTGGAATTGAACCACCTGCTTTGACTGCTAAAGCTGCTGCCGCATCATTTGAACTGTTGACATATAAGGCAGTTAAAAGATCATGAACTGATATTTGATCACCCGGTCTCAGCCCAAGTCGTGAACCTTCAACATTCACTTCTGTACCGACTTTCACGATATCCGTCCCTTTTAAGTTCTTGACTGCAACAAGACCAGTAATAAGTTTTAATGTACTTGCTGGGGCGCGTTGTACATCAGCATTATGGGATCTTAAAATCTTATTGGTATGTGGATCAATAAGAACGTAGCTTTCATCATCTGTTGATAGTTCAGCAGATGATGAACCAGCCTTAATTGAATCAGAAGGTTGGGTCTCATCGATTATTGATGTTATTAGAGAATTAGCGAGGGAATTGGCACCAGCAGGACTTAAATAACGAAATCCAATAATCGACATCACAATGACAGTGATAAGCAAGGTCATTTTTATCACTTTTCTGGACTTTCTTTTAGACTTTGATTTTGAAATACGATATTCCGGATGTTTCAAAAAATTAACCCCTCTTTTGAAAAGACATGTTTTCTATTTTCTAAATTCCATTGTTCTCTATGTTTTTTAGACTTTTATACAAACAACGCTATTATAACTAATTTAAAGCATCGAGGCAAGTTTCACACTAGAGTATTGTTATGAAATGAGACAACTAAGACTTCTCCCCTCTCTCCCACATATGCCACACTGCCAAAAAAGGATAGGGATTAGTCCATTCTCCATTCGGCAGTTCTATACCGAAATGAAGGTGGTCAGGTGTTGTTAAAGCATCTCCGGTATGTCCCATCCCTCCTATGAACTCCCCCGCCTCGATTCGTTCCCCCTTCACGAGTGTTGGAGAAATATACTGCAGATGAGCGTAATAATAATAATTCCCATCATCTCCACGTACACCGACACGTTCACCGCCTAGCCGATTCCACCCTAATTGTTCGATTTTCCCCCCACAACTACTGATGATATACGTCCCTTCTTTTCCAAAGAGATCGGTTCCTTCATGCCTGCGTGCCCCACCCTCTCGATCTGCCCCATAACTATCTTCATACCAAGTGGTTCCTGCGACCGGAAAAGTATATTTATTAGGATGATAATATGAATATTCCCTTAGAATTTCACGATGTCTGCGAATTGCTTTTATTGTATCGGCGGAGATCATACCCCAATTCAGGTCTGACATAGTGATATTATCCTGAAGTTGGTCAATAAGCATTTGAGCCTCATTTTTAGGGATTGTCGAATGTATTGCTAAAAGATCCTCATAAGCGATATGCGGGGATTTCTGATTTTCTTGTACGCATTGTTTCACTTGCGAAGGAGATATGGTATTTAAATATTGATATACGTCTGGAGGAATGTTGGGTGGACGATGAAGTACCAGCCAAATGATTATTGCTAAAACAACTAAAAGACTTATCTGTGCCAATCCACTTACAATTTTCAAAGGAATTCTCATAGATTTTATACCTGCTCTCTTTTAAAATTTTTAAACATAACGAACATTTGTTTGCACTTTGTTAGAATGAATGGTACAATATTCCTGAAAAGATGGGGGTGTTTTTTTTATGTACCCGGATTTATCTCAACGACAAACGAATATTTTGGAATTTATTAAAGAGGAAATACGTAAAAAGGGATATCCGCCTGCCGTTAGGGAAATCGGCGAAGCTGTTGGGTTGTTATCAAGTTCTACTGTGCATGGCCACCTTCAGACCTTGGAGGACAAAGGCTACATCCGACGCGATCCCACAAAACCAAGAGCGATCGAAATTTTAGACAGTTCCAGTGAAGCTCTAGAAATGAAGAAAGTTGTCCAGGTCCCAATTGTCGGCCATGTAACTGCCGGCCAGCCTATTTTGGCTGTTGAAAACATCGAAGGAACCTTTCCCCTTTCTGCTGATTTTGTACGCCATGACAACATTTTCATGCTTCGCGTGCAGGGAGAAAGCATGATAGGAGCAGGAATATTAGATGGAGATTACATTATCGTTCGTCAACAAAGTGATGCCCGAAATGGCGAAATTGTTGTCGCCCTCATTGGAGATGAGGCGACGGTTAAACGGTTCTTTAAAGAAAGAACGCTTATTCGACTTCAGCCTGAAAATCCATCAATGGAACCGATCTACTCTCAGGATGTTTCAATCTTAGGTAAGGTCGTCGGGGTTTTCCGTACTCTCTAATGATGTGAAGTCTCTTAATTACAAAGATATGCACTATGAGAATGAGTTAACATTGATACTGTTAACTTACGAAAAAAAACTACGCATACATTAGAGGAGGTCTTTTCATGGCTATTAGTAATGAGGATTTATATAAGCTGGTTAGTAAACTTCCTGAAGAAGCAAAGCAATCAGCCTATGATTTCTTAGAGTTCTTGACCGCACGTTATACTCGGCCCGATTGGGACGAAATTGAAAATCGCCAATCCTGGTGATGTCCGCAGAGGCGAGAAGGAATCTTCCAGAAAGTAAATAACGCTAAGTTAAGCTTCCTAACTAAATATAAAAAAGACCGGCTTTCAAATGAAAACCGGTCTTTTTGCTTGCATATCTTAGGAATATTTTATCTTGAGAGTATTTGAAGAGCAGATCAGGTTCGTGAGATTTTGCAGTTTTGTCTGTCCTGAAAACGCTCCAACCCTAATGCGATCAAACGGTCAATCAATTCAGAATAAGGAATCCCTGTTGCTTCCCAAAGCTTAGGGTACATTGATATTTC
Source organism: Desulfosporosinus nitroreducens (assembly GCF_023897015.1). GTDB lineage: Bacteria > Bacillota > Desulfitobacteriia > Desulfitobacteriales > Desulfitobacteriaceae > Desulfosporosinus > Desulfosporosinus nitroreducens. The sequence continues at coordinate 55,480 of NZ_JAMHFY010000002.1, forward strand.
CGTAAATCCAGGTAAGGTATTTATCTCATTAAGAAATATTTCGTTTTGAGGAGTCACAAAAAAGTCAACTCGACCTAAGCCATTTGCTTCGACAGCACGGAAAGCTTCAATAGCCATACTCTGCAAGCTTTTAATGACTAAATCATCCAGATTCGCCGGAATCATAAGACTGGACCCAATATTAGAATACTTGGCTTCATAAGTATAAAACTCATGTGCAGGCAAGACTTCACCAGGAAGAGATGCTATTGGTGCGTCATTTCCTAAAACTGAGACTTCAATTTCCTGCCCAATGATCGTCTCTTCTACAACAATTTTTCGATCAAAGATGGCTGCTGTTTTTAAGGCATCCATCAACTCTTCGCGGTGATGTGCTTTCGAGATACCCACGCTGGACCCTAGATTGGCAGGTTTCACAAAGCATGGATAGCCTATCTTCTCTTCAATCTTATTAAGACATAGTTCAGGGCCGTCAAGGAATTCTGATCTAAGGAGAGTAACATAGCGTGCCAAGGGTAGGTTTTTTTCCAGAAAGACTGCTTTCATCCGATCTTTGTCCATACCAAGGGAGGACCCTAATACTCCAGATCCTACATAAGGGACATTGGCCATCTCAAGTAATCCCTGGAGAGTTCCATCCTCGCCGTAGGGTCCATGAAGAACCGGAAAAATAAGATCAAATTTCCCCTGGTTTGGAAGTGGCCTGCCATCAATGGTCATAAAATGCGGTTTGGTAGGATCAATGACTAAAGTCACCTGGATCCCCTCAGTTATCGCAGGAAACCCATTCTTAATAATTTCTTCCGGCAAAACTCCCCAAAACCATTGCCCCTGTTTATTGATGCCAATTGTTTCTACACTGTAACGGTTTCTGTCTATCGCTTTGTAAATCGACTGAGCTGAGTTCAATGAAACCTCATGTTCACCTGAGCGACCGCCAAACAGAAGAACCACACTTTGTTTGTGATCATCCACAATGCCCCACCCTCTCTAATAAGTAATTAATAGTTAATTAAGTATGTGCTCAACAACCTATATAGACCCCGATATTAAACAGGGAAAATCGGTTTAAGAAGCAACTATAAAAGTATATGCTTGAAAAAGAAAAAAGCTCCCGCCTAACGGGCAAGAGCTCCTATTTCATCTAAAGGCCAATAACGGAAAAGAGTTCTTCCTGTAATATTTTCAACAGGCAGGAATCCCCATTCTCTTGAATCAGCACTGTTGTTACGATTATCCCCCATCACAAATACAGAATCGTTGGGAACAACGATCGGACCAAAATCGTTGTTGGGTTTTTCTAACAGATAAGGTTCGTTAAGACGTTGATCATTTAAGTAAGTGATCTTGTTGCGTATTTCTACTTTATCCCCTGCTAAGCCGACAACTCTTTTAATATAGTCATCAGTGGCATGAGCACTCGGTGGCGGATGAAAAACTATAATATCTCCATGGTTAATATGATCAAATCGTTTGAAGAAAAACTTGTCTACAATGACCCGGTCTTCCAGCTGTATTGTTGGGAGCATTGAACCTGTCGGGATTTTTCGTGCTTCAATCACATAGGTGCGTAATACCCAGGAAAGCGCGAAAGCAATGAGTACTATTTCTACGAGTTCTATAAAAAAACGTAATGAACTTTTCGGCTTCTCCGAACTTTCCATAGTGCACCTCTTTCTACTCTACATATTAACATAGATTTTTCGATGTTTAAATGGAAGATTTATTAGCTCAGAAGTCCTTGTTGCCATAAATTCAGGGCTGCTAAGATGTTGCCCATCTGTATATATGTGCAGGATATTCCCCCTTGTTGATAGACAACATAGGGTTCTCGCAGAGGTCCGTCTGCGGAGAATTCACTGGTTGAACCCTGAATAAACGTTCCTCCAGCCATAATGATTTCATCTTCATAACCAGGCATTCCCGAAGGAATAGGCAATACATGAGAATCAATCGGCGACCCTTTCTGTAAGCCCTGACAAAAAGCGATCATCTTTTCCCGAGATCCAAGTTTGACGGCTTGAATAAGGTCCGTTCTCACCGTTTCTGGTTGAGGATGCACTTCAAATCCTAAAGCCCGCCAAAATGCCGCAGAAAAAACAGCACCTTTTATGGATTCAGAAACGGTTAAGGGGCTAAAGAACAATCCTTGATAAAATAAGCGTTGCCATTCCAAGGTTGCACCCATGTACCCTCCTACTCCCGGAGCCGTCAACCGTTGAGCGCTTAGTTCAACTAAATCTGAGCGTCCGGCCACGTATCCACCAGTAGGGGCCAAACTCCCGCCCAGATTTTTAATCAGTGATCCTGCCATTAAATCTATTCCGATATCACCGGGTTCTTGAGTCTCTACTAATTCTCCATAGCAGTTATCTACAAAAATGATCAGCTGGGGAAAGTGTTTTCTGACAAAGTCTACGAGTTCTTTCAACTGAGATATCATCAGAGCATCCCTCCACGCATATCCGCGTGAACGCTGAACCAACAGCATTCGAGTCCTCGTTGTTATCTTCTCGCTAATTAGCGCATATTGCAATTTGCCATGGGAATCCAAGGGAACAGTATCATGAAACACTCCGAAATCCCTGAGGCTCCCTTGTCCTTCTCCTCTAAGCCCAATTACTTCTTCTAATGTATCATAAGGGGTTCCGCTAACGGAAAGAACATGATCCCCAGGTCGCAGTACACCAAATAAGGCCGAAGCAATTGCATGGGTTCCTGAAACAAACTGACCTCGGACAAGTGCTGCTTCCGCACCTAAAATACGCGCAACAACACGATCAAGAACTTCTCGTCCCGAATCCCCCAAGCCGTACCCCGTCGTTCCTTGTAAATGATAAGTAGCCACTCGTTCCTCTTGAAAAGCGTTTAAAACTTTTTCGTGGTTCTTTTGAGCTATTTCTTGTAATGCAGGTAATTGACCAAAGAGTGCTTTTTCTGCCTCATCTACCGCATTGCTAATAATCTTTGGCCATTTAGGATTCGAATACAAACAATTTCCTCCTAATATAGAAAACTTGGTTGACGCCCACGAAGACACTGTCTTCGCACGTATTAGCATTCTTGCAGACACTGTCTTCGCACGGGTTAGCATAGCGGAGAAGCCTGCGAAGGCGGCCTCCTCTGTTGCCTTAGCTCAATAATGAGCTAAGGACCTTCCATACCGGCTTTAGAGAATCCCTGCGTATAAGGGATATCTTGATTGGATAAGGAAGATATTCAGCTAACTGATCCAGATCATCTTCAACCGTAACTTGGTCAACCTTATTTAACAAAGTAATCATTGGCTTATCCGCGCATTCCAGCTGATTTAGCACCTCTCGAACAGTTTCAGCGTGCTGAACCGCTTGCGGATGGCTTGCATCGACAACATGAATCAAAACATCTGCTTGTTTAACTTCTTCCAATGTCGCAATAAAGGCTCGCAGAAGTTGAGTCGGTAATTTCCGAATAAACCCAACCGTATCGCTCAAGAGAATTTCTAAAGAAGAGTCTATTTTAATACTGCGTACAATCGGGTCTAAGGTAGCAAATAGTTTGTTCTCTCCAACTGGTAAGTCTGACCGGCTGCCCGCTTGTTCCATGGCCATTTTCATGAACGTGGTTTTTCCGGTATTAGTGTACCCTACTAAAGCAACTATGGGCATACCGCTTTTCGTTCTTTGGCGACGTTGAACATCTCGGTGCTGCAACACTAGTTTTAATTCTTTTTCCAACTGGTTTATGCGATCTCGCATTCTTCTGCGATCTAACTCTAATTTAGTTTCACCAGGGCCCCGCGATCCTACTCCCGCACCTAAACGCGAGAGAGCTTGTCCCTGTCCAGTCAAAAATGGCAAAAGATGTTTAAGTTGAGCCAATTCGACTTGAAGTTTACCCTCTCGAGATTGAGCTCTCTGAGCAAAGATGTCTAGAATTAATCCGGTTCGATCTAACACTTTTAGCCCAGTCTCCATCTCCAAGGTTCGCGACTGTGTTGGAGACAGTTCATCATCACAGATCAAAACATTGGCTTCAGTTTCCTGCAAACGATGAATTAGTTCTTCAAGTTTACCACTTCCAAAATAACTGCGTGCTTGACCGTAACGCCGTAGCTGGACCATTTGGCCTACCACATCTACTCCTGCAGTACGGGCTAGTTCTCGTAATTCTTTCAAATCTTCATTGGTTTCTTGTTCACTGTCTTCCAGAGCGATTAAGAACGCAAGTTCTTTAACTTTTTGTGACGTTTCTATCTTAGTACTGCTTCCTGATCCAATCTTTGAAAGGTCAGCAAGAGCATCATTATAGTCAAACTTATGCCAGTTTTGGGGAGTTAGGTTAACAATATAAGGGTCGTTCTCCTCTGTCCGGAAGGCAATTTGAATTCCAGTAAAATCCCCCTCAAGAGCTCCGACGGATGCCATGCTCTCGAGTCTAAGCGATTCCAAGGCGCTATGATCTAAGGGACTCAGCTTAAAGTTCCCATTAGGATGTGTATGGATGCACCGCAGATGTTTTCCGATTGACCTGCCTTTAATAGGCGGGAGCGTTACTGTAGCATGACGCCCTACCGCTGCAGCCAACAGGATACCGGCACGTGAGAGATAGATGGCTATTTCTCGATTCCAAAGTTGAGTTAGGCGTATGAGCTCTTTAAGAATTTCAGGATGGATTAGTTCAGAACGTTCAGTCTTAATGTCCGCAAGTTTCTTAAGTTCTTGTAACTGACTTGCCCGAATACCGGACAAGTCTCCCGAAATATCCATATCCATATTCATATTCACAGACTACCTCGTATTCTTAGTGTTAAAGTGCTTTTAAATTAGCACTCAATTGATCGCGTAGTTTTTTAGAAAACTTAACTATCGCCAAGGATGGCCGAATTTCCCTGATAAAAAACATCCTATAACTTTAGATGATCTCAGAGATTTTCCAAGTTAATATCGACGGGCAAAATCTGGATGAGTTCTTCTCGGCTGGAACTTGGCTTTTGAAACAAGCGAACAGCCTGTTTTCGCACAGTTTTTTCTACGAGATTTCGTACAAGGCGAGCATTTCCAGCATAGCGGTGAGAACTTAACAAGATTTGAAGATGGAAACGGAGGGTATCTTCAGCATCTGTTGTTAACTCATATTGCCGCGTTTTAAACATCAGTTTTCCGATAGCCAACAATTCATCGATAGTATAGTCCGGAAAATCAATATGTATGGGGAAGCGTGACCTAAGTCCTGGATTAGTTTGTAAAAACCAGTCCATTTCTTGACTATAGCCGGCTAAGATTAACACAAGATTATCTTTATTGTCCTCCATCGCCTTAACCAAAGCATCAATAGCTTCTTTTCCAAAATCCTTTTCTCCCCCACGGGCTAAGGAATAAGCTTCATCTATAAATAGGACACCACCTAAGGCTTTCTTAAGTTGCTCTCGAGTCTTTTGAGCGGTATGTCCAATATATTCACCAACCAGATCCGCACGTTCACACTCGATTATATGTCCTTTTTGCAGAACTCCCATTTCTTTAAACAGTCGCCCGATCAAACGTGCCACTGTCGTCTTGCCCGTTCCGGGATTCCCTTTGAAAATCATATGGAGTACAAGGGGTTCAGCAATAAGTCTTTCATGAGTTCTTCGTTTTTGGATTTCTACAAAGGCTTGTAAATCTCGTATGAGACGTTTTACAATGATTAATCCAATGTAAGACTCTAACTCATTCAGAATTTCAGCGACTTTATCTTTATCTTTGTCTTTATCCCGGTCCTTCTCAATGGAAGAAGGATTACTTTTACGCGCTCGTCCAATCCCCGCCATATCTGCTACTGGAGTATGTATTTGTTCGGTCTTGGGGGGCAAGGGAGTGTGAATAACCGGCGGCATTTGGTTGTCCGGACCAAACATTATTCTAATTGTCATAAGTACAGGCACCTCCCATCCTTACTACTATACGCAAGTAAAGATGAAAGGTGTCCAGTTAAACCTATTGTTATTATTTCCCTGTTAAGCTCTTTGCATAACGTACACGAGCTGTGTGATCTAAAAATTTCTTACGAAGTCGGACGCTTTTAGGGGTGATTTCAACCAACTCATCGTCGTTAATAAACTCTAACGATTGCTCCAAGGATAATTCTCTGGGTTTATCAAGACGTAAAGCTTCGTCGGCTGAACTTGTACGCATATTTGTGAGTTGCTTTTTCTTACAAACATTTACTTCAATATCTTGCTCACGTTTATTTTCCCCAACAATCATGCCTGCATATACATGCAGACCCGGGTCCACAAATAATGTGCCTCGTTCTTGAGCTGAATAAAGGCCGTAAGCGTTTGTTTCGCCCTCTTCAAAGGCAATCAGCGCTCCGCGATTTCGTCCTGGAATATCCCCCTTATAGGGTTCATAACCCAAGAACATATGGCTCATCATTCCTTCTCCGCGTGTTTGAGATAAAAACTCTCCCCGGAAGCCAATCAGGCCTCGAGCTGGAATCTTAAATTCGACACGCATTTGTGTTTCCGAGAGGTTCGTCATATTCGCCATTTCAGCCTTACGCTTCCCTAGGAGTTCCATAATAGCGCCTAACGTACTTTCGTGGAGGTCACAAATTAAAAATTCCATAGGTTCGCATTTAACGCCGTCAATCATCTTATAAATTACTTCAGGTTTTGACACTTGAAGTTCGTACCCTTCGCGACGCATGTTTTCAATTAATATTGAGAGGTGAAGTTCTCCCCTGCCAGAAACCTGAAAACTATCGGCAGAGTCAGTCTCTTCAACTCGTAAGCTGACGTTGGTCTCTACCTCTTTCCAGAGACGCTCACGTATCTTTCGTGAGGTTACAAAATGTCCTTCTCGTCCAGCAAAGGGGCTGTTATTAACCATGAAATTCATGGACAAAGTTGGTTCGTCCACTTCAATGGTCGGTAATGCTTCCGGGCTCAATGCACACGCGACAGTTTCCCCAATATTGGCACTGGTCAAGCCGGTAAGCGCTACGATTTCTCCGGCCGAGGCCTCAGGAACGACTTCACGCTTTAAGCCGTCATAAATCATAACTTTACCTATTTTTGTACGTTCAAAACTTTCATCTCTTTTGATTAAGGTTACATTTTCATTTTGATGAATTGTCCCGCGAACGATTCGGCCAACAACAATTTTTCCTACATAATCGTCATAGTCCAGCGTGGTAACCAGCATTTGGAACGGCGCTTCAAGATCAACAACCGGTGCAGGAATGTTTTCTATGATGACATTAAACAGAGGGACTAAAGAGTCTGCCAAAGCATCATGTTCAAGTCCGGCTATTCCTGTCCGGGCGGAGGCATAGACGACTGGAAAATCTAATTGCTCATCATCTGCTCCGAGCTCAATAAAGAGATCTAAGACTTCGTCCACCACTTCGGCAGGGCGAGCATCAGGGCGGTCTATTTTATTAATAACTACAATCGGAACAAGCTTAAGTTCTAAAGCCTTTCGTAAAACAAAGCGTGTTTGAGGCATCGGTCCTTCAAAGGAATCAACAATGAGGAGTACCCCATTCACCATTTGTAATACGCGTTCGACTTCTCCACCGAAGTCGGCATGTCCCGGCGTGTCAATAATATTGATCTTTGTTCCTTGCCAGTGGATAGCAGTGTTTTTGGATAAAATAGTAATTCCACGTTCACGTTCTAAATCATTGGAATCCATAACGCGCTCAATTACTTGTTGATTTGCTCGGAAGGTTCCACTTTGTCTTAACATAGCATCAACAAGCGTGGTTTTCCCATGATCTACGTGAGCGATAATTGCAATGTTTCTTAAATTTTGAGTTTCCATAGTTGGGCTGAATTCCTTTCTTTCACTAAATAAAAACATATCACTTTAAGATATCACAGTTGAGTACTGAATTCAAGCATAAAGAACTAAGTTCGGCAAAAAACCGAACTTAGTTCTTCATGCTTTCGGGATTGTCTGTATTTAATAAGTATTACCTATTAATTCATTAAATTCCTTTAACCGTACTTGATTCTCCTGCACTTGCTGCAGCTAAGTTAATTGGGCGAATAGGCATTACGGTTGAAATAGCATGTTTATAAACCATTTGTTGCCTGCCTTCAAACTCGATGACAACTGTGAAGTTATCAAACCCTTTGATAAGTCCCTTAAGTTGAAACCCGTTAACCAAGTAAATGGTCACAGGAAGGTTTTCCTTGCGTACTTGATTTAAAAAGGTATCTTGTAAATTGATGGGCGATTTATTCATTCATTTTCCTCCATCACCTTATTTTTCTACTTCTAATCTATTTTACACGAGATTGACAAGCTCTGCAAGCTTGAACCACGGACTCCAGTATTACGTTAAGATCAACTTCAATATCATACCAACTGATTCTAGGATCTCGACGAAACCAAGTTAGCTGTCGTTTAGCAAAATGACGTGTGTCTCTCTGGAGTAAACGGAGCATTTCTGGTTGTGTCACAAGTCCCTTTAAGTACCAAATCGCGTGTCGATAACCAATACTTTGCAAAGGCTTTAAGGTTATTGAATAACCTTCCCTCATAAGACTGAGAGTTTCTTCTATTAAACCTTGTGACAGCATTTCGACGCACCGTTGGTTGATACGTTCATAGATGAGATTGCGTGGTGCAGATAAACCAATATATACAATAGATGGATCAAGCGTTTGATATTGATCATCTTTAAATTGACGTTGACTTGATATTGTTTTACCGGTTAATTCAAAGACTTCAAGTGCTCGATTAATTCGCAAGACATCGTTAGGGTGAAGTTGCTCAGCAGTTTCAGGATCCCGTTTCTTTAGCTCTTCATGCAATAATAAGTTTCCATGCAGTTCTGCAAACCCATTCCATTTGCAGCGAATTTCTTCACAGCCCTGTTGAGAAAAGTCATAGGGGTCCAGCAAGGAACGTATATAAAGCCCAGTTCCACCAACGACTATCGGAACATGTCCACGGCTCCTAATCTCGTCAATTAAAGAAGTGGCCATAACTTTAAACTGTGCCGCGGTAAAGGACTCTGCAGGATCAAGAAAATCAATAAGGTGATGTGGAACGAGTTCAAGTTCTGCCCTGGAAGGTTTAGCTGATCCAATGTCAAGTTTTTGATAAACTTGGACAGAATCCCCAGAAATAATTTCTCCACCGATCTTCTGGGCGAGTGCTAGACCAAGTGCTGACTTACCTATGCCAGTCGGGCCAATGATTATTACAAGTGGATACACCTAACCATCTCCATCAAATTATAATTACACCATAATCAACTGGGCTGTATTTTCCACCAAGGAGTATTTCAAATCCAAGACGTTGGAACTCTGAACTGTTTTTTCGTTCTTTTAAAACAACTCTGCGTCGCGCAATGCGGCATGCTTCTAAAATTGACTTATGTTCCAGCGGGCTATGGTTTGACCAGCTGTGTAAGGGTTGAATTGAGTCAGACTTTTTACAAGTATTGCGAAACATTGGATCAAAATAGACGACATCGACAGAGTTATCTGGAATGCAACTTAAATAATCCCTGTGTTCCCCCCAGCATACTTTGATTCTTTGAGACGCTTGTGTTAAAGCGTACCATGTGTCTTGTTTATCATTAGATTTAGGGCTAGGGATGATCTTAGTGAAATGGTTCAGTCCATCTTGTACTATGGCGGCTAAAATCGGGGACTTTTCTATCGCTTGGACGTTCCCACTTTTTCCGACAGCCCATGCCCCAATGAGGGTATCTGTTCCTAAACCCAGGGTAGCATCAATTAATGAGTCTCCGTCTTTTAACTGAGTTGCATCAAGAAAACGATCATATCCACCACGCAGAAGGTTCATCAGTCTAATGACAGCCATACTTGGATGAAAGGCTATTCGCGACCGCCCATTAAGCAAGAAAACTCCTCGTCTGGTAATTGTAAGCTCTGGCTGGTCCCCTTTTTCGCTCCGTGCTAAAGTCCAGTTGCACCCGGGTTGTTGAAGAAACCATTCCAGTCTTTCTTGAAGTTCGGAGTCAAGATGAGTTGTTCTTATAAGAATGGGGCTTTCACTAAACATAGAGCCTCCAGTTTTTTTGCGTATTTAGTAGTATACCCTTAACAGCAGACAGGCAAACTCCAGATGTCTATCGATTACTAATCGCTGATAGGCAACGAATACAAAACTTCAGATGGATAAAAACCTCGCCTGCCAAGCAGAGTGTTTTAGGTGCGATAAAAACGTTTTTCTAATTCCGAACGAGTCATTGTAACCATTGTAGGCCGGCCGTGTGGACAGGTATACGGATTTTCTGTGCGGCTGAGGCTTGCCATCAGTTGTTCCATTTCAGGCAAGCTAAGGGAGTCTTTCGCTTTAATCGATTCCTTACAAGCTAACATATAAATCCATTCTTCTAATATTTTATCAAAAGTCGGCGGTGAATTTTTAAGTAGAACCTCTTCAATGAATTGTCGAAGCAAATCATCGGCTTGAAACGAACCTGTTTGAACGGGTACGCCACGCAGTAAATAAGTTCGAGAGCCAAATTGCTCTATAATGAATCCCATTTCATTTAAAATCCATAAGTTTTCTATAAGCACCTGCTCTTCTTGAAGAGAAAACTCCATGGGAAGCGGAATTAAAAGGGCCTGGCTGGCTTGTTCAGCTTGTCTGAACTCTCTCAGCAGTCGTTCATAGTTTACCCGCTCATGAGCCGCATGTTGATCGATCATTATAAGCACCTTACCATCTGTAGCCAGGATATAGGTGTTAAACAGTTGTGTCAATGGCCACATATGACTCAGAGATTCTGTAGATTGTGCCTCAATCTGAGCGGTCGAGCTTTCTTGAATGTCTAAATAATCCTTTACTGTCTCCGGGTCGCGTTGATATAAATTTATTTGATCATTCTTCTGTATTCCAAAGCTGTCCGGCGTTAATAAATCAGGCACAACAGTATCTGGCGATTTGTGAAGTATCTCGGTTTGATTAGCAAATTTGATTTGTGATTGTTCGTACGCATGAGGTTTATTGGACTGTTTAGAATGCATACCTGGTAAGCTTGGCGCTTCTGACTCAGGAATTTCGATCTTTTTATAGGAGCTTGGTGACAGGGTTAAGGATTTAGAATTTGGAACCTCAGCTAAAGTTAAGGGAACCTGGGATTTAGGGGGGATTGACGATTTAATTTGAATTGAGGGTAAAGGTTTACTGTTGATCAACGCCCGATAAACCGTTTCACGGATAAATTGGGTTAAGGCTTGCTCCTCCTTAAACCGCACATCCATTTTTGTAGGGTGAACATTCACATCATAATCAGAAGGCGAAACAGTTAAATGCAATACCACGACAGGATGAAGCTTTACGGGTATGAGAGTGTGATACCCTTCAGCCAGAGCACGACTTAAGATTGGTGAGCGAACTATCCGTCCATTAATCATAAAAAATTGCGCTTGTTTGGAAGACCGAACCAAGTTTGGGGGGCTGATATAACCTGCCAGATGCCATTTTCCTTGTTGTTCGTTAATGGGAATGAGTTGTCGAGCAATATCATATCCCAGAACCGTGCCTATGGCTTCCCGCAAATCTCCACGTCCTGTGGTTTGTAGTACGACCTGTTGAGGGTGGGTCAAAGAAAAGGCGATATCCGGGTGCGCAAGGGCAATTCGTCCGATTGTATCACTTATTAGGCCAAATTCAGTTGGAGTAGATTTTAGGAATTTTAACCGAGCGGGTGTGTTATAAAAAAGATCGCGTACGGTCACAGAAGTTCCTACAGGACATCCGATTTCTTTAAGCTCTGCTTGTTCCCCACCATGAAGCGTGAGACTTAATCCGGCAGCCTCATCGACTGGTCGTGAGGAAATTTCCAAGTGGGAAACAGAAGCAATACTCGGGAGTGCTTCCCCTCTAAAACCGAGAGTTTGCAAATGATTTAAGTCTTCGATCTGAGAAATTTTACTTGTCGCATGACGTATCACCGCCAAAGGCAAATCTGTAATTCCGATTCCGCTGCCATCATCCCGCACCCTTATTAAAGGTACTCCGTTTCCTTCAATAGTTATATCAATGTGTTTTGCACCTGAATCTATGGAATTTTCGACTAACTCCTTAACCACAGAGGCTGGACGTTCAACAACTTCACCGGCAGAGATTTGGTTTGCAGAGTGAGCATCAAGAATATGAATAACCGGTGTCAAAACTCCATCAGTCCTTCTTTCCTATTCCATAGGTATTGTTTATCATGCAATTGATTTTGCAACATTCCATTTGCAAAACCTTCATTTGGTTTTTGAAGATGATCCCATAGGTCGTAACCTGCTTGCTCGCAAATTGGGCAGGCTTCGAAGGGAATTCGCACCAATATTGACTTTTCTGTATATCGTCTGCTTTCGATATAGACGGTTCCGGCGCAATTACTGCACTCTCGTACGTAATCATGTCGTGTTTCTTGGAATCCTTCTGTATCATAATAAACCGAATGCGGAATGGATATCCAATTCCCCTTAGGAAAATAGGGCTTGTTTTGAATTGTGAAACTTTGCTTGACTGTTTGCTGTTGCTTTTGAAGATCTTGAATATAAGGTTTCAAGGCTGCTAAAGTTAATGTGGTACGTTTCAGCTTCTGAGGTTCACGAACATGATGGTAGTCTTCTCCGGCAAGGGCAAGTAAGATGGCTAAGTTGACATATGGGAGTGCCCCTTCAATGGAATATCCCCCTTCGAGAACTGCCAAATCCGGTCGAAGGAGTTCAGTAATCCGTCCGTATCCCCTCGCAGTTAGATTCATTGAAGCCAGCGGATCGGTAAAATGGTTGTCTTGACCAGCTGAATTAATAATGATTTCTGGAGCAAATGCCTGCAAGCGCGGCAACACCCAGTTTTCTAATATGTAATGGTAGCCTTCGTCACCGGTGCCGGGCGGAAGTGGTATATTCAAAGTTTGATCCCACGCATTAGGACCGCCTTTTTCATTGACGAACCCGCTTCCCGGATAGAGTGTGCGCCCATCTTGGTGGAGGGAAATAAAGAGAACATTAGGGTCATGGTAAAAGATATCTTGAGTTCCATCTCCGTGATGAACATCCGTATCGACAATAGCAATTCTTTTTTTACCAAAACGAGCTCTTAAATAGTTGACAAGAATAGCTTCATTATTTAGCGAACAAAAGCCCCGATTTCCCCATACCGTCGCTCCTGAATGATGACCCGGAGGACGAGCCATCACAAAACCGTTGTCGATTTCGCCGTTCACTTGCGCTTCTCCCAGCAGAAGTGAACTTCCGGCGGAAATAAGATGGGGATCTAAGCTTTCAGTGTGAGCTCCTGGATTAGGAAATAACGCTTGTGTTCTAAGCACATCTTTCATAGTGGCGACACGGGGAGAAAACTGCTTAATCTGTGGCAAATCAAGAATTCCCTCTTCAAAAAGTTGTTCTTGAGTATAGAGAAGACGCTCTTCACGTTCTGGATGGGAGTCACCCAACGACCAATCAAAGGCAGGGAAAAATAAAATTCCTGTTCTTTTCATTCTTGTACCCTCCCGATCACACCTGGCCGTAAATGGACGGCCCCGCTGATAATTTGACCTACGGTTTGATAATTTTGAACAATGGGAAAGAAATCGAAGGGTTCCTTCTCCATATCTTGAATTTCAATTCCATAGTGTGCAACTTGCTGTTGAACAAGAGTTTCCAGAAAACCCTCCACTTCGCGGTGAGGCCTAAGAGATCCTGTCCATTTCCCTTGTTCCCCGGTCTCTTCAACTCGATACTGTTTCATATAAGTATCAAGATGTAGTGTACAGTCAAAGGTAGGTCTGGCCAGAGCAGCTCCAAGGGCATTAGAGACTTCCGAGAAAGCTCCCAGTTGAACCGTTGTTTTTAGTCGTTTCCCCAAAGCCGTTGTGACTCCCCTGGCGCCCCCGCCACTGACTATTGTATTAAACTCCTTGTTTTCATGAGGATGAAGGACCTCCCAAACTTTGTAGGCAGGCTCCTCTTTCCACTCTCGCTTAAGTGAATCGACTGCTTCCGCAATTCTGTCAACTACCCTATCAATAATCTCAGCAGCCAGATCATGGAGAAGCTGTGGAGTTCTCTGTTCAGGTGGCAATAGGGAGGCCAGCCCTTCTTCCGCCAACTGTTCATCCCCATAGTCAATAAGTTTAAGATAACGCATCGCATCAGTGGGAGTTGGTCTGTCACCACCCAGACAGCAGGCAGGACCAAGTCGATATTCTTCTATGATAAAGCCCTGATCTTTAGTACGGACAACAGAGTCACCGCCCACTGGAATAGAGCGGACTGCAAGTGAACGTACAAGGGTTGAAAAATCACCTATTTGAGCTCCTTTTGAACTAATTAAGGGGGCTCCGGAAAGAGTAAGACCAATATCTGTCGTCGTACCTCCAATATCAACAATAATCGATGAAGCATCCGAGCTAGTTTGGGTCAGCGCAGAAAGAACACTGGCCGCCGGTCCGGAATAAATGGAATCAATCGGCCGTATCTTGGCAAGCGGTAAACTTCCGCCATCTGCTTTTAAGATGTAAATTGGAGCTTGAATGTTCCGAGCGCTTACGGCAGTTTGCAGTTGTTGAGCAAATTGGTGATATAAATCGGAAACACCCAGATTAAGGTAAGTTGTTAGGCTGCGACGATAAAAATTAGCCTGTCCCCACTCATGCCCTAGGGCCAACGTTAATGAGGGATTGTGCTGTTTCAGATAAGCAGCAAGTTGCTCCTCATGAAGACGGTTTCGGTGGGAGAACTTTCCTACAATAGCCGCGTGAGATATATTATCTCTTTGCAATTGGAGTTTCTCCCATTCTTTCTGATCGGGGGCTTCAATTTCTCTGCCCCTAAAATCCATTTCTCCAGTAAGTTCTGTGTAGGTTACAGGCCAAGGAAGGGCATCGATTTTCATCCCATTTCCCGAGAACAAAAGTAATTTAACTGGGGGAATTCGGTTTTGCAGAATCGCATTCGTTACCAGAGTAGTACTTACCGTGATTTGGTTAATCTCCTGTTCATCTGAGATCTTTAAGGTATCAAAAGCATTCATAAGGGTTTCTACTAAGTTATCAGACTGGGTGGGTACTTTAGCTGTGTGTTGGATTCGGCCATTGTGAAAATACACGGCATCAGTATAAGTACCTCCCACATCAATACCTACTCGATTAAACATAAGTTACCCCCTTTATCGATGCACGAGGTTCGATGTTCGATGCACGACCTTTAAGCCCGAGCGTCCTACTACGAACCTGAACCTGAACTTAAACGTTGGACTCTATCTACTAACATTGAATCACGCAACTCAGAATTCCTATTAGGAATTCAAACCTTCGACCTTCGACCTTCGCACCTCGCACCTCGCACCTCGAGTATCCTACATGGTTTCGGCAGTTTGAATTCGCTCACGTAAGTCAAAGAGATATTGAAGGGCTTGGCGTGCAGTCATATCTTCCAAGGGAAGCTTCTCAATTTCTTGCAAGAGTGGATGTGTTTTGGGAACATCAAAAAGGGTAAATTGAGTGATAACCTTGGCCGGGGCATCTTCAGTATGCACAGGTTCGGAAGACTCTAATTCTAAAAGTAACGATTTGGCACGCTGAATTAATTCTTGCGGAAGACCAGCCAGACGAGCTACTTGAATACCATAACTGCGGTCTGCGCGGCCAGGCAATATTTTGTGTAAAAATATGATATCTTCCCCACGTTCCTTCACCCCTACATGAAGGTTAAAAAGACCAGAAAAATCATCTTGAAGTTGAGTTAATTCATGATAATGAGTTGCAAAAAGGGTTTTAGGGTTAAACTCAGGATGTTGCACCAGGTGTTCAGTCACCGCCCATGCAATACTAAGCCCATCATATGTAGCAGTCCCTCGTCCGATTTCATCTAAAATGATCAAGCTCTTTCGACTGGCATATTTCAGAATGTGAGCTACTTCTTGCATCTCAACCATGAAAGTGCTTTGACCGGCTGTCAAATCATCGGATGCCCCAACCCGTGTGAAAATACGGTCAACCAGTGTAATACTGGCTTTTTTTGCGGGTACAAAAGAGCCAATATGAGCCATTAGAACAATTAACGCGACTTGACGCATGTAGGTGGATTTTCCAGCCATATTTGGACCTGTGATGAGAGCTAAATGCTGACTTCCGGACAAATGGGTATCGTTAGGAACAAAGCCACTCTGTTCAATCATTTCTTCGACAACTGGGTGTCGGCCTTCAATAATAAGAATCTGTCCATCAGATTTGATTTGGGGACGAACATAATGATTGCAAACTGCCACTTCTGCCAAACTAACAAAAACATCAATTTCCGCGAGTACTTGAGCAACCTGAATGATTTCTTTAGTATTGGCTCTGACCTCTTCACGAAGAGCTAATAGAAGTTCATATTCAAGATCCTTCAGTTTTTCCTCAGCACCTATGATTTTAAGTTCATATTCTTTGAGTTCGGGCGTAATAAACCTTTCAGCATTGGACAGAGTTTGCTTGCGTTGATAGTCACTAGGAACAAGATGAGCATTTGCATGTGTAATTTCTATATAATAACCAAAGACTTTATTATACCCTATCTTTAATGAACGAATTCCCGTACGTTCTCGTTCAGCATTTTCTAGCTGGGCTACCCATTCTTTACCACCAGTCGCAATCTTACGTAATTCGTCTACTTCTTTAGAATACCCTGTTTTAATAATATTCCCTTCTCGCAGGGAGAGTGGCGGATTAGGATTAATGGCATTCTGCAATTTAGTAACGAATAGATCAAGTCCTTTAAGATAAGGAACCTTGATTTTCAGAGTTTCAAAAGAACTTGACGTAAGAATCACGCAAATATCTGGAAGCAAAGCCAAAGTCTGGGTCAACGACAATAAGTCCTTTGCATTAGCAGTTCCATAGGACACTTTTCCCATTAAACGTTCGAGATCATACACTTCGGAAAGAAGTTTTTGTAAATCATTGCGAAAAAAAGAGTCTGCTATTAATTCTTCAACCGATTTAAGTCGTTCTTCTATTTCAACTTGCTTAAGCAAGGGCTTGTCTATCCAATGCTTTAAGAGTCTTCCACCCAAGGCTGTTTTGGTTAGGTCCAGAACAGAAAGCAGTGTTCCTTTCTTACTGCCCCCTCGAAGAGATTCTGTGAGCTCCAAGTTGCGACGCGTCCATTGATCAAGAAACATCCAACGCTCGGAACGATATGTTTTGATTTCAACAATATGTGTAGGATCAACCCCTGGCATCGTCTCCAGTAAGTAGCTCCATAAACCAGCGGCAGCTTTGGCAGCTATGGGGAATTCCTGAAACAATGACTCTTGTCGTTGAAAATGATCGCGCATAGCCTGACCGCCAAAAGTCTTTTGTTCGCGCAGGGTACAATAATAGCCTACCCAGAGTTTAGGCCTTTTCAGCAGTTCAGGTGGCAGCAGGAGTTCGGCAGGGTTAATCCTAGAAACTTCAGTCAGAAGCACATCCAGGTCAGCAGTTTGGAAAATAGCAAACTCACCTGTGGATAAATCCAGAAAGGCTAAACCCCATTGTTCATGGTAATATACACTGGCTAAATAATGATTTGAACGTTCGGAGACAGACTCTGTCAGAGTGCCGGGGGAGACAATACGAATAATATCACGTTTGACAATTCCTTTAGAATCTTTAGCGTCTTCTACTTGTTCGCAAATCGCAACTTTATTGCCGGCCTTAACTAGTTTTGATAAATAGTTATCTAACGCATGATAAGGGACCCCACACATGGGGATACGTTTCCCTTCTCCTGCATCTCTTCCGGTTAAGGCGATTTGTAAAATCGGTGCCGCGACTTCAGCGTCTTCCCCAAACATTTCATAAAAATCACCTAATCGAAAAAATAAAATTGCATCCGGCGCTTTTGCTTTAATAATTTGGTATTGTTGCATCATTGGGGTAGTCATATTTGTCTTCTCCCCTTTTAGATTCAATTCTAAGATCAGAAAAGCTAATCTCTTGAGCATAAATTAAAGAAAACTTGGCTAGCCCCAAAGCCACAGGCGAAGACCATGGCTTGGCCTGTATCAAAAAAGGGAAGAGCTTAGCATTAGCCCTTCCCTTTCCCAAGTATCGGTGGTTTAGCAGGGATTAGTTCCCGCAACCACAGCCTCCGCTTCCACAGCCGCCTGGATTACACCCGCCAGAATCACAGCTGTCGTCTGCACACGAACAACCGTCTGATGTCCCAGCAATAGCACCAGCTAGAATAGCATTAACACTATCTAACATTTCCGTGAATTTGTCTTGCGCTTTCATATAAGCAGCAATGGAAACATTTGCTTCTACTTTAGCTTCAATTTCATCCACTGCGTTTTTATCAGCTTCAGAAGGCTCTTCACCACTTTGTTGTACTTCCATAAACCGCTCTTGAGCTTTCTGTAATTCTGCAATTAATTGTTGTGCTGAAGGGTCAGCAGCCATTGCATCTTCCATAGTGTGTAATTCAGAAAGCTCGGAACTTCGAGCAATGGCATCCGCCAAGAGTCGGGCATTTTCAATAATTTCATTTGTCATAGTGTATCAACACCTCCGAATATTACATTCTACATAGAATAGCATGATTCCTGCTTATAAATTGCATGCATAAACAAATTATACCCTTCTAGTCCTCAATGTCCCCTACCAGGGTCCAAGTTCCTGCTTCAGTGATCCGAATATTTAACAAAGATCCGATTAATTCCGAGGGTCCATTAAAAACAACAAGTTCATTGCCGCGGGTTCGCCCGACTAAGCGCTCTGGATTCGTTCTGCTGGGACCTTCAACCAGAATCTCGTAGGTATTCCCGATCATCTGTTCACGCCATGCCAGACTTTTGACGTTCTGAACACTCATTAGTCTCTGTAAACGTCGCTTCTTAACATCTAGAGAAATTTGATCCTCCATTTCGGCTGCAAGCGTGCCCGAACGTTTTGAATACATAAAGGTGAAGGCATGACTATAATGAATCATGTTCATTATTTCTAAGGTTTGCTCAAAATCTATTTCGGATTCGCCTGGAAAACCAACAATTATATCTGTCGTCAAGCTTGCCTTTGGCAAAATTTCATGAATCTTATTAACTCGACTTAGGTAGTATTCCCTGGTGTATTTCCGATTCATGCGCTCTAAAATGAAATTACTGCCAGACTGTATGGGAAGATGAAAGTGTTCGCAAAGTTTATTCCCACCAGCGACAGTTTCAATCAGTTTATCCGATAAATCCTTAGGATGTGAAGTAATAAACCGGATTCTTAAAAGGTTTGGTATTTGATCTACATCATGAAGTAAATCCGCAAAGTCATAGACTGGAGAAAATTCCTTGCCATAGGAATTAACATTCTGACCAAGTAACGTTACTTCTCGGCATCCACTGGAGACAAGGTCAGTAATCTCTTGAATAATCTCCTCAGGTTTACGGCTTCTTTCCCTGCCACGAACGTGAGGAACAATGCAATATGAACAAAAATTATTACACCCATACATGATATTAACATTTGCTTGCAACTTGCCTTTCTCTGCTTGCGGGGTAGATTCCAAAGGCATTTTTGGTTCTTGCCATACTTCGGCAACTTTCCCCCCCTGCTCAACTTGATGCAGGAGAGCTGAGAAATCGTGTAAATTATGGGTTCCCGCCCAAATATCAATATGGGGCGCCCGTTTCTGCAGCCGCTCCAAGGCCCCGGGTTGCTGAACCATACAGCCGCTTATAGCTATCTTTAAGTTTGGATTTTTTTCCTTTAGCTTTTTTAGCTCCCCTATTTTTCCGAGTATTTTATTTTCTGCACTTTCTCTTACGCAACAGGTATTTATAATCACTAAATCTGCATTGAGAAGATCATCAGAACTCGTATAACCTTCTTGTCTAGTGATCTGGGTCAATGTTTCAGCATCTCGTTCAGACATCTGACAGCCATAGGCCAGTGTAACTACTTTTTTTTCTTTATCCTTTTCCAAAGAATTTTTCAACTCCAAATCAACCTTTAATTCCTAATATCATTATAATAGTTTATTAAGACAAGAACAATTATTTATTAATTATGACAGCAAAAGTATTATGCACTTTCTCTAAAGATTTTATAATTATTTACGTACAGAGTTATAGTTTATCAATTACGAGACTCCCACTTCTTGTAAGTGGGAGTTCCTTATTTTACTTCGGTGGGGGTAGACTCCCCCACCGAAGTCTCGATGTTCATCTTTAGCCCAACGAGTTCACTATGATTTTCTCTTCTTGAGCGCCTTACTTGCCTACGCCAATAGCGAGTCTTATTCCTTTTGTTATTTAAGGAAACAATTAAGAAAAAAGCGCCAGCCAGAAGTATCGTTCCAATAATCCAAGTGGAAAAAGCGGAACCTAAGGTTTTCTTATCAGGGTCTGGTTGAACCGATCTTGAGGCTACTAGCGGAAAGGTATCTAAGTGAGTTTCCCCATCGAGAATTTCTACTTGCGCAACTGCTTGTCCCTCTTCAACAGAGGTTAATTGACTTGCAGATGAGGGTGATACCCGCAGATTAAGCATCCCCTGCTGTTCGTTTAGTTTTTGGGTCATATAGATCGGTCGGTCTATAATTAGATCTACAGGCTGATCATTAACAGTAATTGAAGAAATAGCTGTTCCAGCAGGTTTAAAAGTCTTTGTGGCAAACTGTGTAAAGCCATATTCAAACATCTTTTGCATATCAGTGTAGATCTCACTTCCCGGCGACTTTAAAATCACACCAATAAGATGTCGTCCATCTTTTGTAGCAGAAGCAACAAGACAATTCTTAGCTACTTCAGTATAACCTAGCTTGATTCCATCAATGGCAGCGTCTCGCCATAACAGTTTATTTTGGTTTACCATTAAGACTGGAACATCCGGCTTTGATCTTGAGATAGGTTGTGTTTTGGTGCGAACAAACTCTGCAAAGATAGGATTTTGATAAGCGGCACGGGCAATAATTGCGAGATCATGAGGGGTTGTAAGATGTCCTGTTTCAGTTAAACCCGTTGGATTAACAAAATGTGTCTGAGATGCTCCTATATCACTAGCACGTTGATTCATCATTTCGACAAAGTGTGGCAAGTCGTTACCGACATGCTCTGCAAGGGCAACTGCTGCATCATTAGCTGAATTTAACAAGGTCGCGTAGAGAAGGTCTTTAAAAGCCAGTTTTTCCTCAGGTTCAAGGTATATTTGTGTACCATAAACCAGCTTATTGTTTAACATTGTATCGCTGGCAGTCACGATATCGTCAAAATTTCCGTTTTCAATTGCTAAAAGTCCGGTCATAATTTTAGTGGTGCTGGCCGGAGCAAACTGCTCATCTGGATTTTTCATAAAAATAGCTTGTCCAGATAATACATCAATCAAGTAGGCCCCTTCTCCACGTACATCCGGCGGCAGAGAATTTTCGGCATAAGCAATGGGCGTAAAACTCAACATAATAGAAAACGAAAGTATCAAAACACTAATAAATTTCAACGATGTCTGCCTCCTATAAAAACAAAAATATAGAGATTGGAATTGCATAACAAACCTAATAATCAAACTTATAGAAGACTTGGTTAAACCAAATCTTCTAGCAATCAAAAATTATCGCGGCGAGAAAAGGGACACTCCCATATAGTATTATATTATTTCAGACAAGAATAGAAAAGAGCCAGCGTTCCGGGTCCAGTATGGCTGCCAACAACACAGCCGATTTCACTAATCCAAATATCTTTAACTTTAATGCGTTGGTGAATTTCATCGACTAAAATTTGAGCTTCATCAAAACAAGCTGAATGTGATATTCCTATCACTTGCTCTTCAGAATCAACAATTTCTTGTTCCATTACATCCACTAATTTGCGTATAGCCGCACGTCGAGTACGAACTTTCGCAAAGGGCTCAATCTTTCCTTCTGGGGTAATATGCAAAACAGGTTTAACATCAAGTAATCCACCTATAAATCCTGCTGGTTTACTAACCCTTCCCCCTTTAACAAGATATTCAAGAGTATCTAACGTAAAAACGTAGCGCATGTGTTTGCGATATTCGAGAATAGTATTTTCGGCCTCTTCCCATGACGCCCCAGATTTCAAGATGTTCTGAGAAAAAAGAGCCAATAACCCATAGCCAAATGAAGCTCCTAAGCTATCAATTACGTGTATTCGTTCGGGAGCTGAGGTCATCTCACGTATCATTCGAGCAGTCGCAACTGTTGAACTTAAACCTGAAGACAGATGAATTGCTGCCACATCATGACCTTCTGACAAGATCTTTTCGTATGCTTCCAATAGAGTATTGGGATTTGGCTGAGATGTCTTAGGCAATTCCTTAAAGGTTTTAAATTTGGCGTAAAAGTCTTCTGTTTGTAGGTCTACTCCTTCTAAGAAGGTCTTACCATCAATATTTACGGGCATAGGAACCGTAATAATGCCTGCCTCATTTGCTTTGTCTAAAGGGATATCAGACGCACTGTCAACAAGTACTTTGAAGGACATGCTACACCTCCTACAAAACGATACATTAGTTTAACATAATGTTATTCTGGATGAACTAGGATTATCCTGCTATTATAAAACAAAAAAAATAATGCCCATCATTCCGATGAGCAAGATTACATAATTATTAAAATTCTAAACACATGTTAAGAACCAAATTCACCTTTGTTCAAGATGCTAACTGTTGAATGATTGCATGTTGTCCAAGGATTGCCATTAGTTTTGAAAGTTCTTGCTTCTTTACTACCCGATAATTTACTTCTTCTCCTTCAATCCACGTAACAAGAAACATACAATCCCTCCTCTTCTCATCTTGTATTATGTATACATAATACCATGAGTTAAGTAGAAATACAATCTTCTATCATCGTACCATTATAAAGGTTTCTTATCTTGGAGTAGGGATAGAGGCTTCTTGTTTTTCAAATAAGGGTTGTAAACTTTGCCATATTTCGTATTTGCGGACATCTGCCAGATGACCTTCTTTGTTAATAAAAACGTGAACGGTTTTCCCTTCTGTTAATAGCCTTTCATCACAATATATGAGATAAGAAAAGGTTATACTTCGGGAAGTCATAGTCTCAATTTTCGTAACTACAGTAAGCTCATCATCATAATGAGCGGGTTTACGATAACGGCAATTTGCCTCCACCACAGCCAGAGCCAGACCTTGTTTCTCAAACTCTGTATACGGGAGGTTTAACACTCTGAATAATTCTGATCTTCCGACTTCAAACCAAATTAGATAATTAGAATGATAGACAACTCCCATTTGATCTGTTTCAGCATAACGAACACGCAGATTAGTTTTTGAAGATAATCCCATTTAATGACCCTCTTTCAAATAGTCTTAGTATAAATAAGTAAATAGCTTTAGCTGGGATAGTAATGAATTTGTAGATATTCCTACTGCTATGTTATAATGTGCAAAAAATCTTCTGTGACTAGCGATTAGTAGAATAAGGAACACCCACTTGAAGAAGTGGGTGTCTCGGAATTGATTAAAGGAGGATCTATCCTTGAGTACTTCACCCTTGCAAATATTTATCGAACGTATTAATGAGCTGTCTAGAAAACAACGGTCTGTTGGTTTAGAAGAATGGGAACGGGCCGAACAAGAAGCATTGCGCCAAGAGTATTTATCATTTATTCGGGAACAAGTTAAAGATACCCTGAGTAAAGTTCAAGTTGAAGAGGACACCCCTATTCAGTAACCACCATGGAGCAAGTATCCCTTGCTCTTATTTTTATGTAATTCGACAACAAAGTATTTGATACCTTTAAGTAAATATTAATTCTCAGGATCTTCAAAATGTATTTGTTTTAACCAATAGGCAAATAATAAGTACGATAGATAATCTATTTTAAGGAGGAGGATCATCTTTGCCGGAACGAATTATTAAGTACGGAGGAGTAAAATTTCGAAATCTTGTTCCCCCTGTGAAAATAAACCGTTTTGTTAATCGTTTACCCCGCAATAAAAGAGAATCACTCTTTGAGATTGCCAGTGAGTTACAGCATGCGGGGCTGATTAGAGTATTTAATGACAGGTCACACAGTACAATTGATAAAGATACTATTGATAATCAAATGACGAATACAGGCAATTTTAATCACGATATCCCAGGGCTTAAAAGGAAGGTAAACGATTCACTAACCCAGCCTAAGTAGAGCTATGAAATTAATTACCGAATAAACGCGAATAGTCCACGGACTATTCGCGTTTATTCTTATTTTATCACTTATTTAACACGAAACAAACCATACAATTTTGTTATAGGATGCTCACTGAACCCTCATACATCATGCCTGTTAAGGCATCGACTGTCAAAGTCTGCCCGTTTTCAACCTTGGAAAAGGCATCTGCAGCACCAACAATCGTCGGAATCCCATACTGTAATCCCGTGATAGCAGCGTGTGAAGTCAAACCGCCCTCTTCAACAACTAATGCTCCCGCACGCGAAATTAAGGGTACAAAACGTGCATCTGTTGACAATGCAATTAAAACTTCCCCATCGTTGAAAACTTCTTTGTCCGGGAATTGAACTTTCCGTGCTAATCCTGAGTAGGATCTGCGTCCAATTCCAATCCCCTTAGACAAGATATTGCCCATTACTTGCACTTTTATCATATTTGTAGAGCCTACCTTGCCAATAGGGACACCGGCGGTAATAACAACGACATCACCAGCGTGAATATAGTTTTGATTTAATGATGTATTGACCGTGACTGACAACATTTCGTCTGTTCCAGAGCTTTCGGGAACTAGAATGGGTTGTACTCCCCATTGCAAGGATAGCTTTCTTGCGGTACTTGCAAATGGGGTTGCAGCAATAATCATGGCAATTGGTCGATACTTTGAAATCATACATGCCGTCAACCCAGAATGAGTAGGAGTCAGAATCGCAGTCGCCTGTAGGTCTTTTGCTATGGTGTAGCTTGCAAAACTGATCGCTTCGGCAACGTTAAGCTGAGTATAACGCGAGGATACATTATTTAGACAGGTCTTTTCAGTACGCTTTGCGAGCTTATCCATCATTTGTACTGCTTCAATCGGATATAGTCCTGCAGCAGTTTCACCCGACAACATAATAGCATCCGTTCCATCCAAAATTGCATTTGCAACATCACTTGCTTCTGCTCTTGTTGGCCTCGGTTGGCGTATCATGGAGTCTAACATTTGAGTGGCGACAATAACAGGTTTGCCAAGTAAATTACACTTACGAATCATTTCCTTCTGTCTAATAGGGACTTCTTCTACTGGAATTTCAACTCCAAGATCTCCACGTGCAACCATGAGCCCATCAGCTACTTCAAGAATGTCATCTAAGTTATTGATTCCTTCCTGGCTCTCGATCTTAGCAATAATATGGACATCTGCCCCCATTTCTTCAACAACCCTGCGGACGTCCAGAATGTTTAGTGCTTTACGGGTAAAAGAAGCCGCAATAAAGTCAATCCCTTGGGAGATGCCAAAACGAATATCTTCAATATCTCTTTCTGTGACTGCAGGTAGATCTATAAGTGCATTTGGTGTATTAACTCCTTTCTGAGATTTAAGAATTCCGCCATTTCTAATAATAGTTCGAATAATTTCCTTGTCCACGGAGGTAACTTCTAAGTCAAGCTGGCCATCATCTATCAGAATATGGCTGCCGGGCTGAATTTTTCGCCATAGCTCAGTATAGGTAATTCCAACCCTCTGCTGATTTCCAAGGCTAAGATCTGTGTCTAAAATAAACTCAGATCCATTAATCAAAGTAATCCCTTCTTCGGGAACCTTTCCGGTACGTACTTCCGGCCCTTTAGTGTCCAGCAGTATTCCCAAATGTTTTCCGAATTTAGCCGCTTCCTTCCGTAGAGTCACAATTCTGCGGCTGTGTTCTTCGTGCGTTCCATGGGAAAAATTCAGTCGAGCAACATCCATCCCAGCTGCTAGAAGTGCTTGAACCTTTTCTTCAGACTCACTTGCCGGACCAATGGTACAGACAATTTTTGTCCTTCTCATACAACAACCTCCTTCTAGCTTACAAACCTTTTGTTACAATAAGCTTCACGAAATCTAAAATCCGATTTGAATAGCCCCATTCATTGTCATACCAAGCTAGAACTTTAGCCATTCGATCTCCCATCATCATGGTTGATAATCCATCAACAATAGAGCTGGCTGGGTTACCATTGAAATCGTGAGAAACTAAAGGTAATTCGGTATATTCGAGGTAGCCTTTCATCTTCCCATTAGCAGCTTGCCGTAAGGCAGCGTTTATTTCATCTCTGCTTGTTGGCTTACTTAAATTAACGACAAAATCAACCAAAGAAACATTCGGAGTTGGCACTCGTACAGCGAGTCCATTTAATTTACCTTCTAATTCAGGTATCACAAGGGTAACAGCTTTAGCTGCACCAGTGGTAGTTGGGATCATCGATTGATAGGCAGCTCTGGATCTGCGCCAGTCTTTGTGCTCTAAGTCTAAAATTCGTTGGTCATTAGTAACTGAATGAGTAGTCGTCATCATCCCTTGTTCAATCCCAAAGGTATCCAAAAGAACTTTAGCTACAGGAGCAAGACAATTGGTTGTACAAGAAGCATTAGAAACCACATGATGTTCTGCAGGATTATACAGATTTTCGTTGACCCCCATTACGATCGTAATATCTTCGTTTTTTGCCGGTGCAGAGATGACGACTTTTTTAGCCCCAGCAGTAAGATGCTGTGCAGCATCATCACGTTTTGTGAATCGTCCCGTTGATTCAATGACAATATCAACTCCAAGTTTACTCCAAGGCAAGTCTAAAGGATTTTTTTCAGCGAAGATGTCAATTCGCTTACCATCGATGAGCATTGTGTGTCCATCTATATCTACTGAATTGGGAAGGACACCATGAACTGAATCATACTTAAATAAATGGGCTAATAAATCCGGACTTCCTAAATCGTTAATGGCAACTACTTCAAATGGCAGAGTTTGATTAAGCGATGCTCGAAGTGTAAGTCTGCCAATACGCCCAAACCCATTTATTGCTACTTTAATACTCATATGTTTAACCTCCTCATAATAATCAAAGATATAATATGTTCATTGTAAAAATAGTTACTCTCCTTTAACTCTATTCTGTGGATACCAATAAATCCCTGCTCCCCATTTGTATTTCTTCACAGAATTTTCCACATCCGCTTTCATTATCAGAGTTTCTATAAGAGTTTCATCAATATTGATAGGTAGTTTACCATCTATACTTCCCTAAAAAGAAAAAAACTTGCAAGCCAAGGGCTGCAAGTTTAAAATTAATAACTTAACTTTACAGATGAGCTATAATCTAGATTTAGGTTGGCTTTTTACAACTGCAATTGCTTCATCTTCAACGTAAGATAGGATTTTTTCAAGTACTGACAGCAGTTTATTCTCAACCCCCGAGAAGTTCATAGCCGGCACATAGTAGGTTTCCAGTAAGTCATGAGTGGCCTTCGCTTTCTCGGAATTTTTAAGGGCTCTTGTTATATGTTGGTTAACTCGAATCTGACAATCCCGTATTTCATTGCCACAGTTCTTAATGAGCTCAGTATTATTAAGGCTTTGCTCGAAATTCAAGGGAATAATTTTGCCCTTAAAATTAGGAGTGTAAGCGTAGGGCTCACAATCAATGACCAAAGCAGTTTTAAGATCCGGAAGAATAATTAGGTCCAGTTGTTCGGGGTCAAGAGTATTATGGTAATATTCGATACTCAATCCATAGATTGCGGCTCGCTCCGCGATTCTGGAGAGGAAGGTTGACTTACCTGTTCCGGGTTGCCCTTTTAATATGTAGAGCGTCTCAGTTTTATTTAGCAATGTATCTATGAACTGGGTTTTTCCTTGTGGAGTATGACCCCAGGCAAATAGATGTCGCTCTGTACCATGGTTACTTGACGTAGCTTTAATAATTTCATTTTGCATCTTTAAGGTCAGTTGATTGATCTGACTCCAATCCTGGTATGTTGATGTATAGTACTTCCATTCAGCTAAGGCAATTTTTGCTTCCTTTAAAGCGAAGTACGCTCTTTGAAAATAGCTGTTGACTTTCAAATTGCAATCTATGATTTTTCCTCTTGATTTCTTAATCATATCTTCGTTCCAGTATTCTCCGAGATTAATTATTTCATCTACAGCACCTGGATTTTTCGGATCCACAATATGGGGCGCTGTTCCGTCCAATAAGCCAATCTTAAGTTCAGGAATGACTATCCCATCAATAGATCCGTTGTCTGACGAACAACAATGGTACTCAATATCATACCCCCGATCTAACATGGATTGACCAATCTTTTTCATAAATGATGATTTACCTACGCCAGGTCCCCCTTTGAGAACAAAGATATGGTTAGCGTTTTGTTCAATCATATAATGGTAGAATGAATAGAAACCTTGTGATGTTACTGCTCCAGGAAATACCTTCTTAATATGTGCATTCGACATATAGTATACTCCTCCTTTATTGCATCTGCATAACATTTCTATTCAGATAGGCAAGTTCATGTTCCGGATTTTAAAAATATCTAATCTCTTGAAAAGATCTGAATACAAAAAGACCGACTAATTAGTCGGTCTTTTATATTGGACAATCTTACACTTTTAAAATAAACACTCTTAATGAGTAAATTATAATGCTTTTTCTAAAATTTCAGCTACATCTAATGCCTTTAATTCTTCCCCAACTTCACGAGCAGCTATGCCGTCAGCGAACATGGTGAGACAGAATGGGCACGCAGTTCCGACATAGTCTGGTTTTACAGCAATGGCCTCGTCGGTGCGCATTTCATTGATCCGTTGTCCTTCATGCTCTTCCAGCCACATACGGCCTCCACCAGCACCGCAACAGAAACTCTTCTCGCCAGTGTGCGCCATTTCCTTGATATTCAGACCAACTGCTTTAAGCAATTCACGAGGTTGTTCGTAAATCTCATTGTAACGGCCCAGATAACAAGAATCGTGATAGGTGACGGTCTTTTTGTCCGCGTTAGACAGCTTGAGTTTTCCGGACTTAACTAGATCTAATAGGAATACGGTATGGTGAATAACTTCAAAGTTACCGCCTAATTGTGGATATTCGTTCTTTAAGAAGTTATAGCAGTGAGGGCATTGAGTAATGATTTTTTTAACTCCGTAATTGTTCATAACTTCAATGTTCTCAGTGGCTAAAGAATAGAATAAATACTCGTTTCCTAATTTACGAGCTGAGTCACCACAGCATTTCTCTTCATTTCCCAGTATGGCAAAATGAACACCTGCAGTTTGGAGCAACTTAACAAGAGCAGCGGAAACTTTTTGATTGCGTGCATCAAATGCTCCTGAACATCCGGGCCAATATAAATACTCTGCCGTAGGATCTTCTTCGAAGGTTTTAACCCCAAGACCTGTAATAAAATCAGCACGTGTTGTCCAGCCAATACCCCATGGGTTTCCGTTATTCTCCATGTTTTTGAAAGCTAATTGTGCTTCAGCAGGGAATCTTGTCTCCATAAGGACGAGATTACGACGCATATCAATCGTTTTATCAACATGTTCTACGAACACAGGACATTGTTGCTCGCAAGAACGACATGTGGTACAAGCCCAAAGGTCATCTTCAGGTATCACTTCACCAATGAGTGCCCGACCAGTCCATTCTTCCGTCTCTTCAGACTCGCTTGCTGCGGCAGCTTCTTGGCCGGCAGCTTGAGCTAAGACTTTATTTTGAGCTTGAACAGCAGCACCCGTTTCTTCCATAAGAACTCGCATATCTTGGATAATGCGTTTCGGGTTAAGGTGTTTACCGCTCAAGTGTGCGGGACAGTTATCTTGGCAACGTCCGCAACGTACACAAACATCTGTATTAAACAATGCCTTCCAGGAAAACTCACGTAATTGGCTTTTGCCAAAGGTTTCCAGGCTCTCATCTTCAAAGTCAATTGGCTCAGGAATACCAATCGGGCCACGGTTGCGGAAGAACTGATTGAGTGGACCCAACAGTACATGGAAAAGCTTAGAGTATGGGAAATAAGCAATGAATGCCATCGCTAAGGCGAGATGTAACCACCAGAGGAAAACGTGTAAAGATAAAAGTTGAGCTTCATTAAGCATAGCTTTTAGCGGGATAGACATCCATTGTCCGACAAAAGCATACCCAGCCCAAGGATCCGGTACTACAGCGATGCGTGCCCCTTGGATGACAAAGCCTGTTAATAAAATGGTAAATAATAAGACAAGTGTTATTGCATCGTCAGGTTTATTATCTAAACGATCCGGCCTTTGGATATACCGACGGTATGCTGCAACAACGATTCCTATTAGAGCTGCAAGTCCAAACAAGTTTGCTGTTACTTTAATGAAAAGGTAAAGCCAACCGTGGAAAATGTTTATGGCGAAATCTGCTTGAAGAGTGATAATGGCAGTTGCAAAAGCTAAGAACAAAAATCCATAGAAAATTCCAGCATGCATCATACCCGGATAACCATCTTTAAGAATTCGTTTGTGGGCAAAGGTGTAAACTATTACGTCTTTGATTCCTGGCCAAACGTCTTTCCATCGATTATCAGGTTGTCCTAATTTCCAAAGCTTAACTCGTTTATACACTCCATAAACGAAGATAGCAAGTGCAATGATAAAGAATAAATAAAGCCAATTATGTCCTTCAACGTTCCAATACACTTGACGTGTTGCCATTCTTTCCTCTCCTTACCCTATTTAAGGAAGCGCCTTGAGAGGCGCTTCGCTAAATGTTTTTCCTTATTCATTAACCAATTTCTTAAACTCTTCAGTTAGTAAGGGAACGACTTCAAATAGGTCGCCAACAATACCGTAATCCGCAACATTAAAGATGTTAGCTTCAGGGTCTTTGTTAATGGCTACAATGAATTTTGAAGATCCCATACCAGCCAAGTGCTGGATTGCTCCAGAAATTCCGCAAGCGATATAAAGAGTCGGGGCAACAGTTTTACCTGTTTGTCCAACTTGGAATTTGTGTTCTTTCCAACCAGAGTCTACTGCAGCGCGTGAAGCTCCGACAGCTGCACCGACTACATCAGCCAAATCTTCTAGAATGTTATAATTCTCAGGACCCTTCATGCCGCGTCCACCAGAAACAATGATGTTTGCCTCAGTAAGCTCTGGACGCTTAGAAGCAGCAATTGCTACTTCCTTAAGAATAGCCACTAAGTCAGCAGCATCGATCTCTGCTGCTTCTTTAACTACCTCAGCTTGACGAGCAGCATCTGGAGCTGCTACTGGGAAGGTATTAGGACGAATCGTAGCCATAATCGGACGAACATTTGAGGTGAGATGAGCAAATGCTTTACCGGCATAAATTGGGCGTTTGAAGGTTAAGAAGCTATTAGAATCTGCTTCCATACCTGTGCAGTCTGAAGCCAAGCCGACTCCAAGACGTTGTGCTAACCGCGGAGCCAAATCTTTACCGACAGCGGTATTTCCAATTAAAACAGCCTGAGGCTCTTCTTTTCGGATGAGCTTATTGAGTACGGACGTATAAGCTCCTGTGGTATATTCAGCCAACTTTGCATCATCAATCAGTATTACTTTGTCTGCTCCGCTAGCGGTAACAGTTGCAGCAAGTTCGTCAATACCTTGTCCGAGCACAACTGCTACTACTGGCTCCCCTGTTGCATCAGCAATTTTACGAGCTTGGCTGAGAAGTTCTAATGAAACTTTACGAATTTGCAAGTTGCGTTGTTCGACAATAATCATAATCCCTTTAGCCATGTTAATTCCTCCCTTTACAGAACCTTAGCTTCTTCACGCAAGAGTTTTGCTAATTCATTTGCAGCTTGTGCCGCATCACCGGCAAGTTTTCGTCCACCTTGGCGAGGAGTAGGTAAACTGTATTCATTAATAATCATCTTTGGTGACAAATCTCCAGCGCTTAATCCAAGATCAGCAAGGGTTAACGTTTGTAATGGTTTCTTTTTAGCCTTCATAATGCCTGCAACAGATGGATAGCGAGGTTCATTCAACCCTTTTTGCGCAGTTATTACGGCTGGGAAACTAACTTCAATCGTCTCAGTCCCGCCATCAATTTCACGAGTTGCAGTTGCTTGTGTTCCAGCAACTTCGAGCTTAAGAACGCTACTGACCGAAGGAATACTTAATGCCTCTGCTAAACGAACTGCAATTTGGCTTGCACCATCATCAATAGCAATACGTCCAACTAAAATGACATCATATGGAACTTGGGCAATCGCTTTAGCCAAGATCTGAGCTCGACCATACTCATCAGTATTGTCTACTTCAGGATCGTTAACCAATATACCTTTATCTATTCCCATCGCCAATGCAGTGCGGATGGCTTCTTGTGCACGAGGACCTCCCATACTTACGACGGTCACTTCGCCACCAAACTTTTCCTTAAGCTTAATTCCTTCTTCAATGGCAAACTCATCGTAAGGGTTGATAATTAAATTAACCCCATTGGCATCGATTTTACCGTTACCATCTAATACGATTTTAGCCTCAGTATCAAATGTTTGTTTGATGAAAACGACAATATTCACACTGTTTCCCCCTTACTGCAACAAAATTAATACTTTCAGAATATGACTCTTGATAACAATGCATTAAAACTCACTGATACCTGTGACAGACGAGGTGACGAGCCTCACTCAAGATAACTTCGTCTCTGACTGGTAAAGTCCTCCTCCATTAGACAACAACACTGAAATTTTTCATAACACCCCCCATAAATGCGTGAGAAGGAATTTATTTTCCAACACAAGTATTGTAGACTCTGACTAGACACAGGCTAAGCAGAGTTACCAGCAAAATCCCTGGATATAACTCACGAATATAATTTGTTTCACATATGCAATTAATAGATTAACAACAATACAACCATGACTTGAAGTTTATAGTAACAAAATGCACAATCTATAATACTACCGTCTTCTCACAAAATAAGACTAGCATTGTGTGCTCAATAAGTCAATATGACGATAATTAAGAAATCTTATAGCGAAATTATTCATAAAATGAATTTTTAAATAAACGAACTCTAGTCCTTATTATATATGACATTTTAACAAGTGTTGTCAGGATTGGTGACAACAAATATATTTGTCTATTCTGACTATTCGACCAATACACGCCAAATCCTTCTTTCTCGACAACTATATTTTAAATAGATACATCACCAAATGTTATAGAAGAGGTTAATGGTTTAATCTATAAAGAGGAGTAAGTTTTTATGCTTACTCCTCCTCGTTTAAGGTTAAGTGGTTTTATGGGGCAACGTTTTTTGAATATTACGTTCTTTATGTGTGTCAAACTCCTGATAATGAGGATCTCTAACTGTGACTGATGCTTTTGCACGTGATACTTTTTTATGAGCTCCCATTACAATCCACCCTTTCCACTAATCAAGCGAAACTTGAAACTAGTTTTCCCGTATCAAACAATGCTATTCTAATAGAAATCTGTTAAATAGTGTAAGACAGTTCAAATTCTTTATCAATTCAAAGAAGAGTCCCAATTCTATAGGTGGGTTTTCCTTCTTCAGCTTCGGTGACGAAAGTCTCGATGTTCAGCTTTAGCTGAACGAGTTCACTACAGATTTAAGGAAGCTTTTCAAAAACTCTCTGTTGTCATGCTATAATAGTAAAAGCAAATTCTAAAATAATGATTATACGTAAGGAACTCTCAATTATGGCCGGAGGGATAAAATGATCAATGAACAACAACTGGGAGACTTATTAGCGAATAAACTTTTTTCGGGTAAAATGACACCTGACTTTATTCATTTTTGCCTTACACATGGACGAATTCGTCGTTATGCTTCCAAACAATATCTTTATTTCTCAGGGGATGAAGGAAACACTGTCTATTTCCTCATTTCAGGCAGAATTCGGCTCTACCTAATGGGTGAGTACACTGAGAAAATAATTCGAGTCCTTAATCCTCCAGTTTTTTTTCCGGAGATAATACTTGACGGAAAACCCTATCCCCATGCTGCACTTTGCATAGAGGAGACAGAAGTATTAGCTATAGACCGGCAAACATTTATGCGATTTATGGAAAACAATCCATCCTTACTCTGGATTTTTTACTGTGAACTTGCTCTGGATTTGCGTCGTTCCTACAGACAAATTAGAAATCTGTCCCTGGGAGATGCGCGTTTACGCTTAGGTGCCAAGCTTTTTGCTCTGGCTCATGTGCATGGTCAGCAAGCTAAGAATGGTGTAATAATTACTATTCCTCTTTCTGCAACAGAACTTGCAGGGATGTGCAGCCTTGCTCGAGAATCTGTCAGCCGTATTCTAGCAGAATTGAAAGAAGCCACAATTATTGAGATTAAGAAAAAGAATATAACGGTTTTGGATATGGAAAATTTACGAGTATGGATTCACGAAAGAGCAGCCCGATCTCGATCTCTAGATTAAATCCGTCCTGTTTTCAAGAAAATAAGTTAACCTCTCTTGAGGCAGTCCATTATTGATATAATTTTGGATTGTTTCGAGGACCCAGGCAATTACTTCCTCATCAGTTGAGACTTGTCCGGCGAAGGATGCAAATCGAGGGTGTCGCCCTACTCTCCCGCCAATACGCAAATTCCAACCACTCTCTCCTTTAGTTAATGTCCCTGAAGGGCAAACGCTTTGACAATTCCCGCAGGAAAGGCAACGATCATTATCTATGACGATTCCATTTTGTTCTAAGGTTATAGCACCTTCTAAGCAAGAACGAACACACGCGTTACATTCTGTACAGGGTGCCTCAGTAATTTGAGGAGTTACATATCCAGAAATTCCGAAGTCTTTTATATCAGGTTGAGAACAGCCATTGGGACAACCTGCAATGCAAATTTTGGGAATATGGTGATGAAGTACTTGACCAAATTTCATTTCAAGTGTTTCCTGAATGTTTAACTCGGCTAGGTTCGTTGTCAAAGCTTCGAAAAGAGTATTCCAATTGCGTGCTAATTTCGGACAATTCGGACGACAGTGTTCTAGCTGAAATCCAGCATGCTTCATTTTTATTCCTCCAGAAATAATGTAAGGCTTGCCTTTATCTTTCTAAGGTAGTTTAGCAAATATACAATCATTTTGGTGTGGTTTTAATCACATAGTAATTTTTTGGTAAATATAAGAAAGATATCACTGTGGTAACCCGAAGATTTACCCTAGTGATATCTTTCTTATATTCTAACGTCATATATTAAATCGTTTTCAGTTAGTGTTAACTTTATTCGTTTAAATCCATTCTCTTCCCATTACAAATATAGACGATCTCTTCAGCGATATTTGTACAGTAATCTCCAAGTCGCTCTAAAAAACGACTAGCAAAGAGAAGGTAATTAGCTTGTGTCACCTTGTTAGGGTCTTCCATCATGATGGTCCTTAGTTCCCCAAAAACTCCAGAGTAGATTTTGTCAATTTCATCATCCATTAACGCCATTTCTGCTGCGGCACCACAATCTTCGTCGACGTAGGCCTTTAGTCCAATGTTAATCATCTCTTGCACCAAAGCACTCATGCGAGGAATGTCGACCAAGGGCTTTATCAATTCATCCTGACCTATTCTAATAGTTACCTTTGCGAGATCAACAGACAGATCACCCATTCGTTCAAGGTAAATAGAAATCTTAAACCCAGCCACAAGCTTGCGTAAATCACGGGCAAAGGGTTGCTGTGTAGCTATAAGAAGAATACATTTTTCTTCAATTATTGCTTGCAAATCATTAAGGTCCAAATCCTTTACTACAATTGAGTTTGCTAATTCTAGATTTTGATTAATCAAAGAACTAACCGCAAGGGCTATTTGTTGGTTAACCAAGTTTCCCATCTCTAGAATATTAACGCGCAATTCCTCTAATTCATGATCAAATTTCTGACGAGTCGGCATTTAGTATTCCTCCTCTCTTATTAAGTTTTTTATATTATACAGCTGCTTCTAATTTAAATGGAACCCCTTACCCAAAACGCCCGGAAATATAATCTTCCGTTTTTTTCTTAGCTGGCCGGGTAAAAAGGACACTCGTTACATCTTCTTCAATTAAATCACCACTTAAGAAAAATGCCGTTCGGTCTGAAACACGAGAGGCTTGATGCATATTATGTGTAACAATGATAATTGTATATTTGTCTTTCAACTCAGAAATCAGCTCTTCAATCTTCATGGTAGAGATGGGATCAAGCGCCGATGTCGGTTCATCCATTAACAAAATTTCAGGACCCACAGCCAATAGGCGTGCAATACAAAGCCGTTGTTGCTGACCGCCAGACAGACCCAGTGCAGATTCATGCAAGCGATCTTTAACTTCATTCCATAAGGCTGCATCCTTTAAACTTGTCTCAACTATTTCACTCAATTTTTTCTTGTCAGTTTCTCCATGAATTCGCGGACCATAAGCAACGTTTTCAAAAACTGACTTAGGAAAGGGATTAGGATTTTGAAAGACCATTCCTACCTTTTTTCTTAGTAAGACAACATCTGTACCGGCAGCATAAATATCCTGCCCATCAATCTTTACTTGACCCATAATCTTCACACTGGGGATTAAATCTTGCATCCGATTGAGCGTGCGCAAAAAAGTGGATTTACCACAGCCGGAGGGACCTATTAGAGCTGTCACACTTCTTTCCTTCATTGCTATGCCTATGTTATTTAAGGCCTGCTGATCGCCGTAAAAAAGGTCGAGTTTATTGACCACGATCTTATCCATATCAACTTCTCCTTATATCCATGTATAAAATGCTACACCTTATTTCTTCCTAGCTGGCGGCGTTGCAACCAACGACTGGGAAGTGTCAAGCAAATATTAAAAACTATGACCATAATAATTAGCAGTGCGGCTGTCCCATCAGCAATTTGGTCAGCATTCGTTCCTGGCAATGGATTTGACTTAACGGCAAATAAGTGCACAGCTAATGTCTCACCGGCAGCAAGAGGATTAACATCAAATGGTATTCGAGAGACATTCATACCCGCTGTGAAGATCAATATTGCTGTTTCACCTAACGCCCTGCCGGCGACTAGGGTTATTCCTGTAATAAGTCCAGGCAGAGCAGTCGGCAGAATTACCTTTCGTAAAGTCTGCCACATAGTAGCCCCTAACGCTAGACTGGCTTCTCGGTAACTCCTAGGTACCGCGCGTAAAGATTCTTCAGTGACGCGCACTAAGATAGGTAAATTTAGTAAGGCCAGAGTTGCAGACCCTCCTAAGATGGTGAATCCTAAACCAAACATGTTTACAAACACGATCATGCCGAAAAGGCCAAAGACTATAGATGGAACACTGGCTAAACTCTCTGTACTCAAACGAATCAGGTCTGTAAATTTGTTTTTCGGAGCATATTCAGCCATGTATATTCCGGCACCTAGCCCGACAGGCAGCGAGAGAACTAAGGAAAGAAACAAAATATAGAATGAATTAAACAGCTGACCCCTCACCCCATCTGGGCCATTAAAGAACTCACTCGTCAGATGAGGCAGACCCCGTCCTAAAATGAGAGTTAAAAAAGCAATCAGTATAGCTACAATAGCTAAAGATCCTATCCAGAGCATAATAGTGGCAAAACGATCGGCTTGATGAGCTTTCAACGAGCTGCCCCCTTTCGTGAGGCTGTTCTGACAAGAATAATCATAATAAGGGCAATGATCAGCAGAATAAATGCCATCATAAATAAGCCGTTATTCCACGTTGAACCGAAGGGGGTATTGCCCATTTCCATAACAATATTACTAGTTAACGTTGAGGTAGGACTGCCTAAAGAATCAGGAAATCGTGGAGAATTTCCAATAACCATCTGAACCGCCATCGTTTCTCCGATGGCCCTGGCCATGGCTAAAATAATCGCAGTTAATATTCCCGGGGATGCTGCTGGCACAAGGACTCTGCGTATAGTTTGCCAACGTGTTGCCCCTAGGGCTAACGAAGCTTCTTTATAGGTTCTCGGTAAGGAGCGTAAAGCATCTTCGGAAAGACTTATCACCGTTGGCAGAATCATGATAGCTAATACAATCCCTGCAGCCAACATGCCGTAGCCGGTTGGGGAGTTGGTGAGTTTTCCTGTCAAACCTACGATGACGGTAATACCAACGTATCCATACACTACAGACGGAATCCCAGCAAACAGATCTGTGGCCGGACGCATGAAGGCGCGCACCCAAGGCGGAGCAATTTCAGCTAAAAATACAGCTCCAGCCAGACCCAATGGACCTCCAAGCAGTATTGCAATTAATGTCGTTCCAATCGATCCAGCAATAAATGTCAGTGCTCCAAACTTTCCAGAGTCTGGACTCCATTTGCTGCTTGTGAAGAATTCAATTATGCTGACCTCACGAAATGTCGATAGGCCCTGCATACCTACAAACCAAATAATGCATAAGATGATTAATGACACCAAAACTGCACTGCTAATAAATAAATAACGTGATAAACGGTCATTATAATATACCCAGGACTTACGTTGAGGCAACCTGTTACACCTCCAATTTTCATTTCTAGAAATTTAAACCTCGCTAATATTTGATCATATGTAATCAATTTAATTAGCTTATAATTAGTTTAACTTATGCGTGTAAATTATAAATTAAGAGAATGTAAAGTTCAGGTTAACATTTTTAAGATGAGCATACAGAATTGGGAGCAAGAGATATCTTGCTCCCAATTCATAGCGATGTTATTTCATCGAGTTGTATCTTATTTTTTCATCTTACTAACGGGGATAAATCCAGTCTTCTCAACATTCTTATCTTGGAATTCAGCACTCATAATATAGTCTAAGAAGGCTTTTACAGTTCCAGTAGGCTCTCCTTTTGTGTACATATGTTCATAGGAGTAGATAGGATACTGTCCACTAATTACAGCCTCTGGGCTGTACGCAACTCCATTAAACTTTAGCGCCTTGACAGTGTCTTTCAAATAGGCTGCATCAATATAGCCAATAGCCCCAGCAGTTTGGGCGACACCAGTGAGCAAGTTACCTGTTGAATCTTGAGCGGCGGCAGCGTCAGTCATCTTTTGACCGTCCATTACGATCTTCTCAACGTTCAAGCGGGTTCCAGAAGATGCAGCCCGACCAATAATGGATATTTTGAGGTCTTGACCGCCAACATCTTTCCAGTTGGTTATTTTTCCAGTAAATATATCCGCTGCTTGAGCTTTGGTTAAGTTATCAACTTTGACATCTTTATTAACAATTAGTAAGAAAGGAGCAATGCATACTTGGTGATCAACTAATCCCGCACTTTTTAGTTCTTCAGGGCTGACGACGTCTGAGTTACCGATCTCAATAGAGCCGCTGGCAACATTATTTAGACCTGTCAT
The DNA here is from genome assembly GCF_023897015.1 of Desulfosporosinus nitroreducens. Taxonomy (GTDB): domain Bacteria; phylum Bacillota; class Desulfitobacteriia; order Desulfitobacteriales; family Desulfitobacteriaceae; genus Desulfosporosinus; species Desulfosporosinus nitroreducens. Next base: position 94,689 of record NZ_JAMHFY010000002.1, read on the forward strand.
AGACCCACCACCGCTTAGGTTCACTTGCACGCCGGAATTTTTAGCCATGAACTCATCGGCAGCTAATTTGACAAGGGGTTGTAATGCAGTTGATCCTGCAGCAGATATAGTTTTCTTGTCAATAGATGTAGAGCTTGGAGCAGGTGTTGTAGTTGGAGCCGCAGTTTGACCACATCCTACCAGAGCCAGTAAAGCGATTAAAGTGGTACTTACAAGAGCAATCCTCGATTTAGATTTAAACAATTTAGTTTCCTCCTTAAATTTTCTTAAGTACAGATTGATTATAATGGACGATTGTAAAGTATTAATGAAATCAATGTAAAGTTTGAGTTAAATTTCAGTTCTTAGGTCGATGTGTAAAAGTATAACCGACTCCACGTACGGAATCGAGAACCGGGCCTAAGGGCTTCAATTTATTTCGCAAATGACTAATATGAACATCAAGTGCTCTGGTACCTGTGCTGGAAAGATTGCCCCAGACCTTTTGGATCAAATATTCTCGACTGAATACTTGGTAAGGATTTGTTACGAAGAGAACTAGCAATTCAAATTCCTTTACTGTTAAGTTTAGGGGTTGTTCTGCTAAGAAAACACTGTAGCTTTCTTTGGTTATCTTCAACTCTCCCCATTTCAGCGGACTGTCATTGGTATTACTTATACGATGAACTTCTCTGAGTCTAGCCTTTATTCTCGCGGACAATTCTCTAGGATTAAAAGGCTTAGATAAATAGTCATCGGCGCCTAGCTCAAGTCCGATTATTTTGTCTGTCACATCGTCGCTAGCGCTTAGAATTATTATTGGAATGGTATTGGTATCTTTCTGTGAGCGCAATTTTTTAGTTACATCAAATCCATTAAGCAGTGGTAACGTTAGATCAATAATAATAAGATCGGGTTTATTCTTCCTGGCAAGTTCTAACCCTTGTTCCCCATCCGATGCTTTAATAACCAAAAAACCTTCTTTTTCCAAACTAGTACCCAGGACTTCTTGTATCTGTAGTTCGTCCTCAATGACTAAAATACTTGCCATAATAAAACTCCCCTCAATAAGGCCCCCCCTTTACTTTTGTGAAATACATTTATTAGCATCTTCATTTTAATCGACTAATGTAAAGTCTTAATGAACTGAAGGTAAATTTACTGTTAAATATTAGTATCCTTGTATAAGCCAACTGTCTTCAACAAATTATCAGGTCCTTTTTCGCATCTAATAATAGTTCAAAGATTGCCTCTGCAGTTCTTTCTGCAGACTGGCCTATTAATGATGAAGCAGCTTTTTCTCGCATTTCAACAATTTCCTTAGGATTCGTCAAATAACGTTTTAAAAGACGGAATAGATCTTGTTCAGTATTTGCTACGTTTCCAGCGCCTAAACGAAGAAGAAAATCCGCATTTGCTTCCTCCTGACCTGGAATAGCTTTGTAGATTACAAGCGGCAAGTGTTTGGTTAGAGCCTCGGAAACTGTTAACCCTCCGGCTTTTGTAATGATCAAAGTTGAAATCGACATGAGCTCTTCAATATTATGAACGTACCTTAGCCGCATCATAGGATTAGGGGATTGTTGAACCAGCTCTCCTAATGAATCATAAAGCTTGTCATTTTTCCCGCAAACAATAATCGACTGAACAGGAACGAGAGAATTTGCTAGTCTATGGCAAATTCTTTTTGTACTTTTAAGACTCTCATACGCTCCTCCCATGACTAAAAAAATGGGAACATCAGGATTTAATCCCAGCTCAGTGATAATGTACTCGCGATCCATTTGCAATTCAAATTTTGGGCTGACAGGGATCCCCGTCACAAGAATAGACCTCTCTCTGATTCCCCAGGATACTAAACTTTCCTTTACCTCCTCACAAGCCACCATATAACGATCAACACCCGGATGGACCCAGTGACTGTGAACAGTATAATCGGTAATCACTGTGATTACCGGAACCTGAAGGATTTGTTCCAGCCTCAACTGGGCCAGAATTGAAGACACAGTTGGATAGGTACAAACGATCAGATCTGGAGCAAAGGCCTGAATGCAGCTAACAAAATCCTTTCGTCCTAATTGTTTAAGGAATCGTTGAATCATCGAATTAGGATGAAACTTAGCAGTTTTATCATAAAATTTTCCCCAGAGTTTAGGGGTATGCTTAATCATTTCCATGTAAACGTTTTTAGCCATGGTATTAAACCGCTTACTCAGAAAATCGCCAAAATCCAAGTGCATTATCTTTGCTGAAGGTGCCTTGATCTGTATACCTTCAATCACAGCTTCGGCTGCTCTAAAATGTCCGTTTCCAAATCCTGCAGAAAACACGAGAACCCTTAACTGCCTCAACTCTATTCCTCCCTCTTAATAGCCTTTTTACTGAGATAATTATAAGAAGTCACAAAAAGCTCGACTAAAACTAATTGGCTGGAATGTTATGTTAAGTGTTAATTCTTTGACTAACAAAATCCAAAAAACCTGCAGAAGTTGCAATTGTCAAAGGAATTAAAGTTTCCGACGCTTTTATATAACTCTCTTCTGAGCATCCTTCCTTCATTGATACCAGAGAGTATAAAGGTCCAGAAGCATGGGCATTATGATCAATCCATTGAGCTGGATGTGAAAATGGCAGATACATACCCTTTATAGCAGGAAACTTATCCCAGTTTTCGGTCGCCCATGTTTCAAATTCTTTATGACCGTCGAACAAAATCCCCAACGAATGGTGAGGTACACACATGTCTTGTATTAGGTGTAACGCTGCTCCCAAGAAAAACATGCCTTTATCAAGGTTCTTGGGAAAAAGGCTAAAAGCCATGTTGAAATAGTATTGGCACTCAGCGGTTGCGCCCGGCCAGACGATGATTCCCTGCTTGTCAGGATGGCTGTAAAAATGATTAACGTTTTTCCAACCGCGATCAGCCCAGTATAAGCCTTTGGTGAGCGCAGAGTGATAAGCATTGAATAATGTGGCTGCATCCTCTTTCCCATCCTGCTTCAATACAATATAGGCCTGTTTTAGACAATGAACATGGGTTACACCTGGAGAGTCAAGAAAATATTGCAAGGGACCTGCCGAAGCAAGAAGTATCTTCGTCATCTTACTGAGTGTTTGACCAATAATCCTTTCATACATAATCAAGTCAACACCTCTCCTTTGTTCTTATAGATAATTTTAAGACATAACTGTAAAGAATGTATTATTTCTATGTTAAAAAAACACTCAGTTCTGTTAAGTTTAAGTTATTTTAAATTATTTCTTTGTAGAATTACTCATTATAGATAAATACAAGAAGATTAAGCTCCTGCAAATGAAATAAAGTAACTAATCGTGCCTACAGAGGGTAAATTTAACAATAAATTAATATTCAATTCATCAAAACTTTACATTGAGACATTATTATTTAGTAAGGATCTTCAATAGTAAGACTCGAATTAGAGCCGATGTTTGATCTAAAAAGGAGTTTTCAAATGTTTAAGTCGGTAGATATAAGCCAACGTAAATTATACCGTCTACTAAGGGATGACAAAACAGTCTGGGTTTTATATCTTGACATTGTTAAATTTCAAGAGGTGGAATTTCGGTACGGCTACAAAATTTGCAGACAAATCCTAGAAGAAATTGAGAATGAAATAAGTCATACGATTAAGCAGCAACGTAATCTCTACCTGTTTTCTCATTTTGAAAGCAGGGGCGGGGACGACTTCGTTGTTTATTTCGTACCGGGAAAAAACATACATTGGAACATAACGGAAACCATCGAAAAATGGGTTATTCCTCTGGAAGAAAGGTTTAACCACAGAATAAGGAAACTGGTTAGCGAGAAAATCAGTCTTCGTTCGGGAATTGCCCAGTGTATTAACGAAGCCGGCCGGAGCCCGGATTATTTACTGTATGCGGCTGTGAAAGAGGCTTTCCTTCTAAATAAATCGGAACCTGATCCCAACTTTTTTGCTCGCCGCCAAGAGATTACCTATCTAATCGAAGAACCCGAAAAATACTTGAAGGCCGCTTTTCAACCAATCATTGAAGCCCGAAGCGGAGAAGTGTTTGGTTTTGAAGCATTGGCCCGTATCCCAAGCTCTACTTGTTTTAATAATATTGCTGACCTCTTCCCATTTGCCGAAAAGATTGGGCAGCTCTATCCAATCGAAACACTTTGCCGGCGTCAAGCTATTACTTCCTACCCTTCAATATCCCAAAACAAAGAAAGGCTTTTCCTTAACATTAACCCTCTTGTCCTAATTGACCCCGAGTTTGCCTCTGGTCATACTAGAAAACTGCTGAGTGAAAAAGGTTTAACTCCTTCAGATGTTGTACTGGAAATTACCGAACGAAGTGCTATAGAGGATTTTTCCACATTCCGGGATGCCTTAGATCATTATCGTAAGCAAGGGTACTTAATCGCTTTAGATGACGTTGGGGCTGGCTACTCTTCCCTCCAGTCCGTTGCTGAGTTGCATCCTGATTTTCTGAAAGTTGACCGCTCTTTAATAAAAGGTGTTAATGCTGACCCTATCAAATGGGCCTTACTAGAAACGTTCGTTACCTTTTCTAAGCGTATAGGATGCCTCATCATTGCCGAAGGGGTGGAAACTGCTGAAGAATTGCGCACGGTGGTCCAATTAGGGGTGGATTACATACAGGGATTCTTTATTGCCAGACCCTCCTTTGACCGAAAGTGCATTAATCCAGCAGTTAAAGAAATTTTGGATGTCAAACACCGGCTTAAATCTGCAGAACAAAACTCGATTCTTTCTATGGTAGAACCCTTGCCCCTCTTCAATACTCATACTCTGGTTAATGCTGTGGAAACTTATTTCCGTGATCATCCGCATCAATGGTTAGTGGGCATAACCGAAGACTCCCGTTTAGTCGGTGTAATGCAACGAGACAGACTATTTTCAGCCCTAGGTACTCGTTACGGTGTCACACTTTATTCTGAACGCACTATACCAATTCTGATGGACACAAATCCTCTTATAGTTGAAGACACCACTCCTTTGGAAGTGGTGTCTAGTTTAGCTATGCAACGTTCTTGTTCTCAGCTCTACGATGGCATTATTGTCGCAAATCAACGCAAACCGATCGGTTTGGTCTCAGTGGCAAATTTAATTAAAACCATGGCTGAGAGACAGATCCAAATTGCCCGAGGTGCTAACCCACTTACCGGGTTGCCTGGCAACCTCCTCATTGACCAAGAAATTCGACAGCATTTAGAACGCAGATCGACCTTTGGCCTAATATATGTTGATCTTAACAAATTCAAATATTATAACGACTTATTCGGTTTCCAACAAGGAGATGTAGCTATTAAGATGTTAAGCGCGGTTTTACTGAGTGCATCCTGCAATACTGCTCAGGAAACTTTTGTCGGACACATTGGCGGCGACGATTTTATAATCATCTCCTCATCTTTAGAACTGGAAAAATTAGCAGTTAATATACTCTTCCAATTCGAACAATCATGTAAGCAGTTAACCGGAACAGAAAGCCTTAGCGTTGCTCTGGCAGGCCTCATCATAAACACCGCTGAGCAGAATTGGACACCCTTGCTCGTTTCCGAGCGGGCAGCCCAGATCAAGAAAGAAGTTAAGGCAATTGGAGGCAACTCTTATTTAGTTAGATAGGGGGAGTAAATGTTATGAAGTGGTTCAATAACTGGAAAACATTTTATAAAATCAATGCTTTGGTCCTTGTCATGGTAGTCTTCATGCTTGGTTTAAGTTTTATGGGGTATTACTATTACCGACAAGCCAAAGTGGCTATGAACGATATCTATTCAAATTCTCTGATTTCAGTGAAATTGATCAATGAGGCTAATGCTAATGTCCGAATGATTCATAGTGTCAACGCAGAACTCCTTTTGGCCCCTCTTGACTCTTCTCAAAAACAAAACCTGCTTATTCAGACAACTGTACTGCAAGGCTTGATCAATGAGTCTCTAGACAACTATACTCCCCATGCCATAGAGCCCTTTGAAGTTGCAAAACTGACAAAAGTAAGAGAAGGACTGCAAAAATACAGTAATGAATGGCAGCAGGTAGTTCTTCTCATAGATAGTAATGACAAGGACGCGGCCTACGCCTATTTTTCTGTTAACGTTACCCAAATTCTAGAGGAAATAAACACCCTGCTTCCCGAACTTGTAGATTTCAGCGCCCAGAAAGCCCAAAGTACCATCGCCCGCGAAAATCTTAATTTCATCCGTGCCGAGAAAGTTATATTTGGCTTCCCTCTTGCCGCGGCAGTACTGGCTGTGACCATCGGGGCCCTGGTAGCTCGTGCCATTTCCAAGCCTTTGCAAATAATGCTGGCTAATGTTCGAGAGCTGGCTGCAGGAAATCTAACAGTGACCCGGATCAATACTGAATCCAAGGACGAAGCCGGACAATTAGCACAGGCTTTTAATCAGATGACTATAAGCCTGTCAACTTTGGTAAGAAGAGTTTCGAAGTCCTCCGAACAAGTAACCTCCTCTGCTAACCAGCTCTTAACTATTACAGAACAAGGGTCGAAGGCCTCCGGCCAAATCGCCCTGTCCGTCACAGAGGTGGCATGCGGCACAGAAAAACAAGCTGGCGCAGTCAGCGAGACTGTGGCAGCTCTAGAACAAATAAACGCTAACATTCAAATAGTAGCAGAGGCAGGTCAGCGCGTCACAGCCCTGACAACAAAAACGGCCTTTGCTACGAAAGATGGGCAAATGGCTCTCACGCAGGCCGTTAAACAAATGGACAACGTCAGTGAAGGTACTCAAGTTGTAAAAAATGCTATTACTTTACTGGCTGATGGCTCTGAACAAATAGCAAATATTGCTCATTTAATAACCAGTATCACCGAACAAACCAACCTTCTTGCCTTAAACGCCGCCATTGAAGCTGCCCGGGCTGGTGAACACGGACGCGGCTTTTCCGTAGTAGCTGAAGAGGTTCGAAAGTTGGCTGAAAAGGCTAAAGCAGCAACTGGACAAATCTCAGATTTGGTTGTTGTTAACAGGGAAAACATCTCCCATGCTACTGTTGCAATTAATGCTGAAGAGATTTACGTCAATGATGGTATTGAAGCGGTAAATAAAGTAGGTTACGACCTCAATGATATCTTGAAGATGGTTGATGAAGTGTCTGAACAAATTGGCGGAGTCGCCTCTTCCATACAGCAAATGGCGGCAGGAAGTCAGCAAATCGTTTCAGGGGTTCAAGATATCGGCACAGTTAGTCAGAGTACAGCTGGACAGGCAGCAAATGTATCTTCAGCAATTGACGAATTCACTGCTTCTATCGATGAGATAAACCTTTCTTGTCATAGTCTGACAAACTTAGCTCAGGACTTACAAAATGGGGTTAGCAAATTTAGGATTTAAAGCGTTTTTTTCAATAGTCTAAACTCCGCAATAAAGATGGGGCCGTAACGAAACTTGAGATTTTTTCAAGCTGGTGGTGCCTTATCCCAAAAAAGAGGACTGTACACCTTTGAAGTGGTGTACAGTCCTCTAATATATAAGGGGATTAACAAATAGAGTGGGGATGAAATAAACCGGAAAACAAGTTTCGTTACATCCCCATCTTTTTACAAAAATAATTAGGCATATTGGTAGTGATAACCTTCCTTCATCAACATCTTTTTAACTTTAGTCAACTCCGTTGGGTCAAAGAAATGTACCTCTTTTCCGTTGCGACTAGTCCAAATCTGCGGAGATAAATGCCCTTCCTTAATAAGCTTTTTAAATTTAAACCTTGAAACTTCCAGATAGTATGTAGCTTCTTTGGAATTTAATAAGGAATATTTATATTGCTGGGTCATTGTTCTAGCCTCCTTTTTAATACAGACAGGCGTTAAAACCTTAAGAAATAAATCTTATCGGAGCCGACGCAAAGTATTAATAGGATTCCGTCGCAAAAACGTTAGGAAGAGATTTTTTCGATACTTTTGTTAGGGTATTGATAAAACAAGGCTTTCTGTTAATGAACCTATTTTATATGTACCTCCTCTTTTCTATATATATTAACACTATTAAATATATACTTTCTTTGTAAAGTTTTGCTTAACGAACTTTTAGGTTTAGGTTAAAAATATAAACTCGCGATAGAATTTTAGCAAAAAGTTAAAATTCTATCGCGAGTCAGACCCATGTCCATATGATATTATCGCTCAATAGTCTGATCCAAACTAATAGCTGGTCTTATAGTGTTTTCTGAATTACGCTGATACCGTTGCCAGAAGAATACAATTATCAATACCGAAATACCCACCGTATCTGTTATCAATCCCGGCTTAATCAATCCAAGGGCTGCTGCAAACAAGAATATTCTTTGGATAACATTCGTTGTTCTTAGCATATATCTTTCCTTAAAACTTTTCTATAAAAATCGAAAATCCTACCATCTAGGTAGGAAGATCTAAATCTTATTCTTATTCTATTTCTGTTTATTTATCAAACTCCTCACCCTTTACTCCATGATGAGGATAACCCAGTTTCACAGAGATCTCACGGGCCGCTTTCTTTACCAGTAATGAGATTTGCTCTGCCCTTTCCTCTAAGAACCCAAAAGACCTTCCTGAAACAGAAATACTCGCAAAAACGTTTCCATTATCATCATAAATGGGGGCAGCCACGCCATATGCTCCAAAATCTACGTCTCCCGCCGTCACAGCAACACCTTCCTGGCGAATGCGGGTGAGTTCTTCCTTTAGTATATTCGCATCAATTCTGCCCTTATCACTTACCCTAATTAAATTCTCGTTTTGAAGATATGTATCGATAAACTCCTGCGTTTGGAAAGCTAACAATACCTTTTTCGATGCACCGCAATGCAGAGGAAGACCGATTCCGAAAGCAGCACGAATCGCTATTGAGTATGGCCCTTCAACAATTTCTATTCCCAAACCCATTTTGCCTTGTTTCTTTGTTAAGAGTACAGATTCTCCTGTGACTTTGCCCATCTCCTGCATTATCGGCAGTGCAATTTTACGCAAGCCCAGCTGATTAGTTGCCACTTTTCCTAATTCAATCACCTTCATACCAAGACGGTATTTGTCAGTATAGACATCCTTATCTACAAATCCATTACGGTGCAACGTAACCAATATCCTATGTATTACACTCTTAGAGAGTTCTAATTTCTTGCTAAGCTCCGTGACTCCCCATATGTCGTCTTCGTTGGTAAAACAATTTAGGATTGCCAAAGCCCTTTCGACGGTTTGTACACCCTCACTTTGCATTGCACCACCTCCTCTCTTTACATGCATACTGAACACATCATACTTATGTTTGTTATAATATTGTATATCTCTCAACATTTAAATGCAATTCAGATTATTTAATCATAGGCTTGTATTTCTTTAATATGTAAGACTGGCGTAATGCAATTAATATAGGGTAAGGAATAAATAATTTAGGATTTTGGGATATAAATGATGTAAATTAATTATTCTAGGTATTTTTAGATTCTCCTGCAGTCAAAAGCTATTGTGGTCATGAAAAATACTTTATATGTAAAGAGTTATAGCTCAGAACAATCAGTAGCTTTAACTTCAAATATACCTTGAACTTTCTTAGTCATGCATTACTTCAAAGAGATGAATATTCTACTCTTAACAATTACAGACATATCCTCCCGTAATCATATGCGGGATTATGTCTGTGATTGGTGCTTACGTCAGGATGTAAAGTTCTCTTTTTACATTTTACAATCATAAATTTCACTGGAGGTTTATCTCCCATATTCTTAATCGACTCATCAATTTCTGAAATTTCTATTAATCCATACTCTTTGAATTCTCGTTTTACCGAATCAGCATCATAAAAGAATATTTTTACTCCCTTCATTGTCTCGAATCGATCTTTACTCAGTTGTTTACCCTTTCGAAACATTGGGGCTTTCTTTGAAACAGCTGTAAAAATCATATATCCGTTTGGTTTTAGCTGACTATAGCAATCTTTGATAAATTTTCTTCTTTCACGATTATTCAATAAATGAATAAGTGCATAGCAATATATACCGTCATAAAGTTTGTCATCAAAAGGCATGTCCGTTACTGAACCATGATAGATTCTAATATCAATCCCGTTTTGTCTTGCCAAATCAATTGCTGTTTTCGAAATCTCAATACCTGTTACATTAATTCCGTTGTCATAAAAAATCTTTGCATTTCTGCCGTATCCAATACCCGGAATCAATATGTCCTTAACTTTCCTCTCAAGGAAAAAGTCCTTTGTCAAGATTGTGGAGTCTGAAGGTTCAAACCCCCACATCATTTGTTTTTCTATAAAACTCGATTCCCAGAATTCTGTCATATCTTTATCTCCATTATTTTTATTTTACCAAACCTGCACCAAGCACTCCGTTCAATTTGTTTTTGACACAACTCTAGTATTTTAATTTAAGAATAAGAAAATACCGTTGTAAGATTTCTCTTTCAATGGTATTTGCTTCGTATATCCTATGTCCCGAAAACAGCAGAAATTAATTGAGGTTCCCATTAACTACTAATATGGATTAAATTAGGTTTATCGAAACTTCCAGTTATAGACAAAGCACTAAACCGGCTGGCGCGGTGGTTTCCGTAGCTGAGAATCTGTGAGCTATGTATAAAGTTGAGTCCTTGGAAGCTTGTTGTTTGGTTACAAAGAACGAATTAATTGTTTTTAGGTTTATCATTTATTAACGCTGATTTGAGATCTTCCGACTAGGTAAATAACATCAACTAATCGGAAGGTCTCAAACTGTCCAAATGACAAAAAATAAGCATCTCGAAAACTCGAAATGCTTATTTTATAAAACATTTTTGCATTTTTGGTGCGCCACCCAGGATTCGAACCAGGGACCTGCCGATTAAGAGTCGGATGCTCTACCAGCTGAGCTAGTGGCGCACAAGCAACAATTAAGAGTATACTTTTTAAATGTTTAATTGTCAATAACTTTATGGTTATGACTCATCAATACATACCGATTATATTTTAGTACTATCATGCAATCAGCTAATTTCTAGTTTATTGATTCTATACGTCGGCTGCTAAGTTAAGAATAGCTTGAGCATACACTTTGGTTGTTAAAAGGAGATTGTTGATAGGAATGTATTCATCTGGACAATGGATCACTTCCGGCTCACCTGGAAAAGTGGGGCCAAAGGCAACTCCTTGGGGAAGAGCTTTAGCATAAGTTCCTCCGCCAATGGCAAAAGCAAAGGGCTCGAGGCCGGTTACATCAGAGTAGGCTTTCAACAAAGACTGAACTAAATGGCTCTCTTTTGGGACGTGATGTGCCTCTTGATGATTTAATATCTTAATTCTAAATTGCTCTTTTAATGCAATCTTTTCAATCGGCAGAAAAACATCGTTACGCTGATACGTAACAGGATATCGGATATCAATTACAAAGCGAGTATCATCTGATGTCAATTCTAAAATACCAAGGTTGAGAGAAAGTTTACCTGAAGGTTCATCACTTAAAGCCACTCCAAAGCCTTCTCCATAAAAGCCTGTGCCAGGATTGGTTAAGATGAAATCTAAAATTTGTTGTTCCTCGGAGCTCAGTGGTAACGTTCTCAGGAATCTTAAGGCGTGTAGAACTGCATTTTTACCATTTTGCGGGAGGCTTCCGTGGGCACCTACTCCTTTAAAAATAAGCTTGATCTCTTGTTCCAATTTCTGGCTCACCAAAGTACCGCTAACCCCTTCCGGAAAAGAGAAGTTGTTTAATAGCTTAGCCAGATCATCGTAAGAGATCCCCTTTAAGGCAACATCACAGCGATCGGGAACAACGTTAGCTCTTTCTCCACCGCGAACGCTTAGTAGATGCGGAAAAGAGGTTGCGTGTGACTTAGCTAATTCCAGATGGAGAATTCCTTTTTCAGCATGAATTACAGGGAATTCAGCATCCGGTGCAAATCCAATTTGAGGAGTTTCTTCTTTTTTTAGATAATAAGCCATATCTTCCCAACCAGATTCCTCATCAGTGCCTAAAATTAGCCGAACTCTCATCTTTAAAGGTATGTTGGCGTCTTTAATGGCTTTCATGGCGAAGAGCGCTGCCAAAGTTGGCCCTTTATCATCTAAAGCTCCTCTGCCCAGAATCTTGCCATCAACAATAGTTGCACTATATGGAGGCACAGACCATCCATCCCCTTCTGGAACAACATCAATGTGTCCTAGAATACCTAATAGTTCACCCGTGCCCATTTCAATATGTCCTGCATAACCATCAACATTTTTGACCGTAAAACCAAACATTTTTCCAAGTGCCAAAGTCCATTCTAAAGCATCTTTAATCCCTGGACCGAAAGGTGCACCCTCTGAAGCATGTTCAATATCTTTAACGCTCTTAATTTGGATACAAGCCTGTACTGCGGATATTATGTCCTCTTTCATTAAGTCAATCTGTTGGTCAAGACGCATATTCTAATCATTCCTTCATAATTTTATGTTCGCTGAGTCATCCTAGCATACCCGGATTAAGAAATGAAGTTGCATAAAATCCCAGCAAATCGACTCCAATTTAGAATTAAGGTGTTAATGGAGAAAACTTAACCTCTACGGTTGCACCTCTGGTTACAATTTTTCCCGCTTGGGGGGATTGTTGATTCACTAATCCGCTGCCTGAAAAGTCAAAGTGTAATTCTGATTTTGCCAGCGTTTCTCCAGCCTGTCGCATCGTCATTCCTGTTAAGTCTGGAATAACTATTTCCCCCCCAATGGGTGTGCGCTCAGGGATAACCGGTTGAGGCAATGGTCTGACGGCAGTATCACTAGGAGAAATGACAACTGTACTCTGCGTATCGTTGGATACAGGAAGTCCATAGTATTGCAATGCACCTTCAATTATCGCTTTAGCCCTCGGTCCCGCTAATGTCCCACCCTGATGTCCTTCTTCGGTTTTAGGCGTATCGATTATTACAAGTACAGCAATTTTAGGATCTTCTGCCGGTGCGTAAGCTACAAATGAAGCGATGAAGTCCGTGGTAGAATATCCCCCTGTTTTGGGGTCTACTTTTTGAGCAGTTCCCGTTTTTCCTGCAACCCGTATACCAGGAATACTAGCTGTATTTCCTGTTCCATTAGAAACCACTTGTTCAAGAATATTTGTCATTTGGTTTGCCGTGGATTGTGAAACAACCTGCCGAACAGAAGTGGGTTGTTTTTGTTCAACGATTTGACCATCAAAGGTCGAAATCTTATCCACTATATAGGGTCGATAAAGTGTTCCTCCATTGGCAATTGCGGAAATTGCCGTTAATAATTGGATTGGAGTAACAGAATTGGCTTGACCAAACGACATAGTTGCAATATCAATTTCCCGAATTTTTTCTTCGGGAAGGAGTAATCCACTTTCTTCTCCAGAAATATCAATACTTGTTTTAGACCCAAAACCGAAAGCCTTCAGATATGTATCAAAGATTGCTTTACCCATCTTTAATCCAACCTGGGCTAGTACGACATTGGAAGACAACTGCATTCCTTCGGTAAAAGTAGGATAACCATGAGGCTTTTGATCAGAATCCCAGTTTGTAATATAGAGGGGTGATATCCGTAAGAATCCAGGATCTTCAAACGTATCGTCCGGTTGAATTTTTCCTTCTTCCAATGCAGCTGCACCAGTAATAATTTTGAAGGTCGAACCTGGTTCATAGGACATACTGATAGCTAAATTTCGCCGAACTTCGGGTGTAACATTATTATAGTCTGTAGGATCAAACGAGGGACGGGATCCCATGCCCAAAACACGTCCTGTCATCGGATCCATAGCCAGAATCGTGACACTATTAGCGTTGGTAGCTTTCATTGCCTGATCTAATTGTTGCTCAATATAATATTGAATTGTGGCGTCTAAGGTTAAGGTTATCGAGTTTCCAGGCCTTGAGGGGTCTCCTTGGTTGAGAGCATCCAATATAGAACGTGCTTTTGTGTCTTGCTCTTCGGATTGGAACCCTGGCTTACCAAACAACTCCTTATCATAATAGTATTCAACGCCTTCTACACCATGACCGTCCCCATTCACGATTCCCAGTGCAGAGGCGGCAAACATTCCCATAGGATATACCCGTTTCTCTTCTTCACTGTAGCCTACTCCCGGAATTTTCAAAGCCTTAATTTCATCTGCCTTTTGAATATCCACTTGATGTGCCAGGCTTATCCAAGCCCGATCTTTATTGAGCTTATCGAGTATAGCTTGCGGATCAATTTCTAAGATACTTCCCAGTTCTTTAGCTACATCCTCTTTGCTTCGTTCAAATTTCTTGTTCTCAATCTGTTTACTCAACATTCTAGGATCAGCATAGACTTCTTTGACAGGGATACTTTGAGCTAAGACGTTGCCTTGGGCATCAAAGATTGCGCCTCGATCAGGTCTAAGGCTTTGATCAATCGTTCGTCTTTCAATACCTTTAGCCTTGAGGTTTGAAGCCTGAACAACTTGAAGAACGACTAGTCTTCCACACACAAGAAGAATTATCACAAGCAATATTAATTGTATCCAACGATCGCGTGAAAAATAGTTGGTTTTTATTCTGCCTTTTTTCAAAGTGTCCCTCCTCTCTTCTTACATTATAACATTTAAGTGAGCACTTCCTAGTTCAATAATAGCAATTTTAAGGCTTTTATATCTTTTCTATGTGAAGAAAGTTAACTTAGAAAGGTTATCTTCAAATTCTGGATATGTAAGAAGGGATGAAGGTACTTAGGTAAGCTTAGTGCCGAAAAAGAACTTACGCTTTCATAACTAACGATGACTCTGTGAAAAGCCACCTTGCTAAGAAACCGCAAGCTCTTGATTCTATTTTGTCCCTTGAAGGCTCAAAAATACACTTCAAAATAGAGGTATTTTTATGTAAATCTGGAACAATTTGGACCTTTCTTTAAGTATTAAATCTTGATTGATTGGACAAGAGAACAGTGGTTATTATACCCATAAGCAGACCTCCAAGATGAGCGAAATTATCAATTCCCGGCTGAGTAAGTCCAAACCCAAAATTGATAAGTATGACAATAACCAGATTCATACCGAAGCCAGATTTCCAAAGCAATGGCCGTTTTAAGCTATAGTACAAGAGCGATCCTAAAAGTCCGAAAATAGCACCTGAAGCTCCCGCGGATAAGGCTGAGGAAAAGAAAAAGCTGGCAATTGATCCCCCAAGCCCACTCATAATATAGATCACAAAAAAACGTCCATGTCCAAACCTTTCCTCACTAAATGGACCTAACGACCATAATGCATAAAGGTTAAAGACGAGGTGCAAATAACCTATATGAATAAAAGTGCTTGTAAGTAAACGCCATACTTCACCTGCTTGAATCAGGGTGTTTACCTTCGCTCCAAAAGCAATAAGGACTCGCTGTTCTGTCGATCCTCCTGCTAGGGTCATTAATATAAAGACGATAAGGTTTATCCCTAAAAAAATGTACGATAAAAATGGAATGAACTGTTTTTCAACCCTCTTGTTTATCCCCACGTCATTTCCGTTGGCTAGTTGTTTTAACCATTTAGGTATCAATGGATCATTTGTTGGAGGAAAGGGGAACAGGTTACCTTGTTGAATATCCCAGTACCAAAGCTGTACACCCGGAAAATGGTTCTTCTTCAAATCAGAAGAATCAATTCCATTAGGGCAAAAAACAATTACATCCCATTGTGAAGGATTGCCGTAGCTTTGTATTAAGGGTCTAAAGTCTTGGGGAAGATTGCTTATATTCCCCAATAAAAGCCCGCGTTTCAGTGATTCGTGCGTCGCAGACACCCAGTTTCCTTCTAAAGTAACGAGCTTCCATCCAGATTGTTGAAGGGTATTAAATATTTCTGCGAACATATTTCACCTCTATTCAAATATCTCCTAATACTGCACGCAACAAACTCGGAATGCCGTAATCATTTTTTCCAGATCCATATCCGACATTGAGCAAAGCCATCTCTGGAAAAGTTGATTGCTCAGCTAGAGCACGAATAAGAGCAGCTCCCGTCGGGGTAATAAGTTCCCCGGTGATTCCTGAATCACGAAATTTAAATCCCTTCAACAGCATTAGCGATGCAGGTGCAGGTAAAGGCAGAGTTCCATGGGCACATTTCACAAAACCATGTGACCAAGGCAACGTTGAAACCTTGATGGAATCAATATCAAGCTGATCTAAGGCGATACACGTTCCAACAATATCAACTAGGGAATCAACTGCGCCAACTTCATGAAAATGAACCTCATCAATCGTCATTCCATGAATATTCGCCTCTGCCTCGGCTAAAACATTAAAGACCTTAAGGGCATTTTTTCTGGCCCGTTCTGATAAATCTCCACTAAGAATCATCTTTTGAATATCCGGAAGACGGCGGTTATGGTTATGCTCGTGGTCATGTTTATGTTCGTGATCATGCTCATGTTCGTGATGATGCTCATGCTCATGTTTATGGTGATCGTGATCTTCGTGATTGTCATGCTCTGAGTTTTGTCCAAGAATTACGACATTGATATCTGTAGCTTTAATCCCATGGACTTGTCGTTCCCGTACATCAAGCACAAATTCGGTCAATCCCATCGAGTGAAGCTGATTTACAATAATTCCAGGATCAGCTCCTAAGGCAATCAAGGACCCCAGAGCCATGTCGCCGCTTATGCCAGCAAATGTATCCCAGTATAAAATTTTCAAAGTCAATGCTCCTTCGTTACTCATGTCTCGTTATGCGGCGCACTATTGCAGAGGCTAAAGAGGCTGCCCCAAAACCGTTGTCAATATTCACGACCCCAATTCCTGAGGCACAAGTGTTTAACATACTGAGTAAGGCTGCCAGGCCTTGAAAATGAGCACCATACCCTACGCTGGTTGGTACTGCGATAACTGGTTGCTCTACCAGCCCGCCAACAACGCTTGCTAATGCCCCCTCCATTCCAGCAACAACAATTATTACTTCAGCTTGATCCATTAGTTCTCTCTGTCCCAGAAGTCGATGTATCCCGGCCACCCCGACATCAAAAAGTGTATCAACGTCATGGCCCATATAACGAGCAGTTAGCCAAGCTTCTTGGGCTACCGCCAGATCCGCAGTTCCGGCAGTCATAATTAGGATTTTGCCAGGAATTGTGGGTTCTGACAAGGGGCGCAAGAGGAGACAACGAGCTAGTCGATCATAGATAGCGTCTGGAAAATGAGCTAAGATCAGTTCTGCAGTTTGGGGGTCAAGTCTAGTACCCAAAACATTTTGGTCTTTTTCACCTAAGTGTTTAAGTATCGAGATTATATGATCGGGTTGTTTCCCTTGACAAAAAATCACTTCTGCTTGCCCAGTTCGCAATGCACGATGATGATCTAAGCGTGCAAAGTCTAAGTTTTCATAGGGAAGATCTTTTAATTGATGAAATGCTTTATCTGGGGAACACGAACCTTGATGAACAGATTCAAGAAGGGCTCTTATAGTCTCTTCATTCATTAATAAGCCTCCTGTTAAATGGGATTGAGACTTCCCGAACGGAGTCCCATTAAGTCTAAGGTAACAAATCTAAAACCCAATTCTAACAAAGGGGCTGTGATTTCAGCATGTTCCTGGATACATTTCAGAAAACTGTTAATGGGAATCTCAATGCGGGCAATTTCCCCGTGAGCTCGCACCCGACATTCTAAGTATCCCTTTTGCTGAAGTATGGCTTCAGCTCGTGCAATACGTTGGAGTAATTCGGCATCAATTGCATCTCCATAAGGGACCCTGGATGCTAAACATGCCATCGAGGGTTTGTTCCAAGTTGGTAAATTACGAAGTTTTGATAAAATTCGTATTTCAGCTTTAGTAAGACCTGCTTCCAGAAGCGGACTAATAATACCTAACTCTTCAAGAGCTACCCGCCCTGGACGATAATCTTGGGCATCTGAAGCATTTGTTCCATCAATAACTGCAGCATTATCCTTGCTTTTGCTCAATTCAAGAAATGTCTCGAAGAGTTTCTTCTTACAAAAATAACAACGATTTGGCGGATTATTTCGGAACTCCTGAAGACCCAAAACATCAAAGTCAATCACTTGTACCGGAAAATTATATTTTGTAACTAAAGCGAGAGCCTCCTGTTCTTCTTGAGTCGAAATCATCAGCCCACGCGCAAAAACCGCTTGGCAATTTTGACCTAAGGATTCTTGAGCGACAGCTAAAAGATAGGTTGAATCTACTCCACCCGAAAAAGCGACCAGGACCTTATTTAAAGATTTTAATCGTTTAATAAGTTGAACTTCTTTCTCGCAGGCCACTTCTTGCTGATTCATATCCATTGAAGATTGATCCCTTCCTTCGTCTATATTCTACCCATTGTAGAAATGCCTGTCAAAGATCTTTATACAAATAAAAGAGCAAAGACGGGTGTCAGCCCTCCCTGCTCAGTATTAAAGTTTACTATTTAGTAAGGGTACTTATCTTTCGTTCTTACAATAAGATAAGTACCTTACGTGAAAACTTAACTCTTATGGCTATTCCAGATTACCCATTTTTCCAGGAAACTCCGAATCCACCTCTAGGGTACTTCCAGTCAATATTCCCAAAGGGACACCCGATAAGGCAGGTGCCACACTCAAGGCATCCTTCATAACCAACTGCAATACGTTTTTCTTCTTCGTCCCAATCATAAACATGAGCCGGGCAAAAACGAGTACAAGGTTTATCTTGACACTGCTGCAAGCAAACATTTGGGTTAGCGATCTTAATGTGGCTTAATTTATCAGTGTTAAAACGAACCAAATATAGTTTATCATCTAATTTCATAAGAGCGCCCTCCATGCTCCATAAATATCTTTAATTAAACCGCCTTTCGAACGGTTTTCGAAGGCCATCTTGATAATTTCCTTTTGACGTTGTTTCTTAGGCGTACCATCAGCTGTTAAATACATCTTAGCAGCTTTAGATAATAACTTAGGATATACTTTTAAGAGATGTGGATTTTCCTCAAAGAATTTGCCCATATGACGATAATGGTGAAGGTCTTTAAGAACAAAGGAATCTCGCAGGCGGGTTTCGTAAACGGTCATGGCATGGTCACTGACATCGCCAGCCTTGATGGCCTGAGCAGCAACTTCACCTGCTATTTTACCCGAAATCATGGCAAGATTTGAACCTTCTCTATTCAACGAGTTCATAAGCATTGCCGTATCTCCAACGACAAGGACCCCTTGTCGATGCAGTTTAGGTACTTGAGTATATCCGCCTTCAGGTATTAGGTGAGACAAGTATTCCTTCGTTTCACCGCCTTGAAGAAGTCGTTTTACATAAGGTTTTGATTTTAAATTCTCCAATAGATCATTCGGGGTCCAATTATTACGAATAAAAGGTTGTAGAATTGCACCAACACCAATTGAAAGTGAATCTTTATTAGTATAGATAAAACCTACACCCATCATCCCGGCAGTAGAGTCTCCATATAATTCGATAGTGGCGCCTTGGCCTTCTTCGAGACAGAAACGATCTTCAATCTTTTCTTTCGGCAAAGCGATAACTTCCTTTGCAGTAACTGCCACTGATTCAGGTCTTAATGGTTTGGCAAGTCCAGCTTTAACCGCTATGAAGTTATTAACCCCTTCCGCTATAATAACTACTTTCGCTCCTAAATCCCCTTCAGCACGTCCTGTTCGGACTCCAACCACTTCGTCGCCTTTATATAATAGATTTTCTACTAATGTTTCTGTAATAATCATGACCCCGGCTTTTTCCGCTTGTTCCGCAAGCCAACGGTCGAACTTTACTCTAAAAATTGAATGTGCATTATAAGGCTCTTTACCCCAAGCAGGATCTCGGTAACCTGCCATGATAGACTCATCGCCACTCAACATAGCGATACGTTGTTCAATGATTGGACGTTCTAAGGGTGCTTCTTTCCAGAACTCTGGTACAACCATATCAGTAGCTTTTGTATAAAGTATGCCACCCATTACATTCTTGGTTCCTGGATAGTCTCCACGCTCAATGACGACAGTTTTCATGCCAGCTCGTGCAGCACTGAGCGCGGCAGACAGGCCAGCAGGACCACCGCCGATGACGATTACATCAAAGTTTTCCATGTTTGCCCCTCCTTAATTTGCCACGCCATGCTGAAGGCGTTTCTTAAACTCTGCAGTCATCGCAGGAACTATTTGAAAAAGATCTCCAACAATGCCGAAATTGGCAACTTTTAATATTGAAGCGTCTGGGTCATTGTTAATCGCAATAATGAAGTCAGATGTTTCCATACCCACCAAATGTTGTATGGCTCCTGAAATTCCGATAGCGATATAAACTTTAGGCCGAACCGTTACCCCAGATTGCCCGACTTGTTGATCGTGAGTCAGCCAACCAGCTTCCACAGCACCGCGCGTTCCAGCTAAAGTTCCTCCTAAAACATCCGCTAATTCTTCAGCAATTGCCAGGTTCTTTTTGGCAGCAAGACCTAAGCCAACAGCCACAATTATTTCTGCCTTATCTAAGAAGGCGCTCTTAGCATCGCTCCCGATAAACTCGATAATTTTAGTGCGGAAATCACTTTCGTTAAAGGTAAATTCCTCTCGAATCAATTCACCTTCTCGTCCATCTATGCGTTCTGGCATTGCCATAACTCTTGGACGCACCGTTGACATTTGTGGACGACTAGTGCGACAAAGAATTGTTGCCATAATATTTCCACCAAAGGCAGGGCGGGTTTGTTGTAACAGCTTTGTCTCAGGATCAATGCCAAGTACCGTACAATCAGCAGTTAATCCAGTTTGTAATTTTGTAGCGATAGCTGGAAAAACATCTCTTCCCATAGAAGTTGCGCCCATTAAAATAATTTCTGGTTGATATTTTCTAACCAGACTGGTAATTGCTTCGGCATAAGGTTCAGTTCGGTAATCTTTAAGAATAGGGTGATCAACTACAAAGACTTTCTCCGCCCCATAAGCAAAAGCTTCCGGAATAACACTGTCGATCTCATTGCCAGTAATCACTCCACTGAGTCCACACCCTATAGAATCGGCTAGTTTTCGCCCTTCGCCCAGCAATTCCCAAGAGACAGGAGCCACTTTCCCATTAGTGTATTCAATAATAACCCAGACCCCACTCCATACATCTCCACCAGCAACCGGCGTAACTTGAGCAGGAATTGTCTTTTTATCATTATCTTGAGCATAGTCTTTAACCGCTTCGGGCAAAGGATCTTTTAAGTTGAATTTGGAACCAGCCTCTGGATCAAGCTGTTCTTTAGGCTTTGAAGGTTGATTGGGTATAGCAAGTGCATTCGTAGGACATACAAGGACGCATTTACCGTGGTCTTCACATTTTTTCGGATCCACCACTGCTATCCCATCGATCAGGTCCATAGCTTCCACCGGGCATTCCACGACACAAGCTCCGCACCCAATACATTTTGTCTTGTCAACTGCGACAGTCATTAGCGCTTTCCTCCCTTCGCTAGGGGATTAACCATGATAACATTCGACTGAAATAGTTTTTGTACTACAGTTGCGGCTATCGAGGCTGGATCTTTTGAAGCGTCTATTATTTCCCCGCCACTGCGACCAGGTGGTGCAAAAATTCTAGAGACGCTGGTAGGTGAGCCTTTAAGGCCCATTTGTTTGACATCAAACGGAAGGGTCTTGGCATCCCACGTTTCAGGTTCATAGGCGGCGGCTTTCATCATATTCGGAAGGGATGCGTAACTCAAATCGTTAAGTTCTTTCTCTACGGTAAGTAAAGCAGGCAACTGAGCTTGAACAACTTGACGCCCGCTTTCTGTCTTGCGTTCGACCGTTATAGAAGTTTCAGTAAGCTCTCTAACCTTTATGGCATATGTCAATTGAGGGAATCCAAGACGTTGAGCTATACCTGGACCCGTTTGGGCGGTATCTCCGTCAATGGCTTCTTTTCCTGCGAATACGAGATCGATAGGTTCCGTTTCATGCAGCTTTTGTAGGGCCATTGAAAGAATATAAGCTGTAGCTAAGGAATCTGAACCACCAAAAGCACGATCACTCAAAAGGATTGCTCGATCGGCACCATAAGACATAGCTTTCTTCAATGCTTCTTTAGCTTGCGGAGGACCCATACATACTATTGTAACCTTCCCTCCGACTTTTTCTTTAAGGCGAATTGCTTCTTCCAAACCATGTGCATCATAGGGATTAATAATTGATGGCACGCCCTCTCGCATGAGGGTATTAGTCACTGGGTCGATACGTACTTCAGATGTATCTGGAACTTGCTTAAGGCAGACCACGAAGTTCACAATAAATCCCTCCTTTGTATTTAATCTCCAAATTAAAAAAACCTGCCTGAAATAGTTATTGTTTTTATATACTAGTATAAAAGCAACCTTATTTCAAGATTTAAACCATGTATTTTGATAATTTTAATAGGAATTCTCATAATTAGTATTATTTATACCTACTCTGAATCTGCTAAATACTTTTCAACCTCAACCCCAGCCAAAGCACCATCTCCAACTGCAGTAGCTACTTGACGCAGTGGTGTGTTGCGAATGTCTCCTGCAGCATATACGCCTTTGATATTGGTTTGTAAAAGAGCATCAGTCAGAATATAACCACGGTCATCTGTTTCAATTTCCTCATCAATAAATTGGGCATTTGGATCTGTCCCAACATAAATAAACACTCCATCCGCTGGGATATTTCGTGTTTCATTACTGAGTACATTGCGGACACGTACCCCTTCAACATGGTTTGAACCAAGTATTTCCTCGACAACAGCATTTAGTTCAAATCGTATTTTCGGATTATCTTTGGCGCGATTTAAGACGATCTGAGAAGCACGAAAGCCTGCTCTTCTGTGTACAATCGTCACTTCTTCTGCAAATTTAGTAAGGTATGCCCCTTCTTCAATGGCAGCATCCCCTCCACCAACAACCACAACCTTCTTGCCTTTAAAGAAGGCACCATCACAGGTTGCACAGTAGGAAACTCCGCTTCCTCGGAAATTGTCTTCACCAGGGACACCTAATAACCTAGGCTTGGAACCTGCAGTGATAATAATAGAACGCGCTTCAAGAACTTGACCGGTTGTATGTATTTTCTTTACTGCTTCCTTTAGCTCTAATTTCTGAACTTCCTCAAAGATAAACTCAACACCAAACGACAGAGCTTGCCTATGAAATAGATTCATAAGTTCATACCCATTAATTCCGTCTGGAAATCCAGGATAGTTCTCGATATTTTCCGTTGATGCAGCTTGACCGCCAGGCATTGCTAATTCTACTACCGCTGTTTTAAGTCCTCCCCGTGCGGTATATATTCCAGCTGTTAGACCTGCAGGACCAGCCCCCACAATAATGACGTCATACATGACTTTCAACTCCTCTTTACTATTTGCCTATATACCCCTTAAGGGTATTAAATACGTAGATAGTATATCATAGTTTATCCAGAATTAAAAAAGAATTTGGTCCAAATGAAACATATGAATGAAGGGATTTTAATTAATTGGGAAGAATATATTAATACGGGTTTAGTATTACACAACTGTTGTAGTTATATTTAAGAAAGATCGGAAGTTTCGAAGGAGGAATTTGTTCTGAAACGTTTTATTAAAATCCTAATTGGCTTCATAATATTAGTCTCATTCTTAACCGCCTCAAGTGGGTTATACGAAGATTGGTTGTGGTTTACTAACCTTGGTTATTCTCAATTATTCTGGACTCCATTTCTAAGCAAAGTGCTCTTTCAGGCAGTAAATGGAACCATTCTCTTCCTCTTTATTGCCGGAACCTTGCTATCTATTCGACATGCCATTGTGACATTTGTTAACGAACGTTTACGCCTCCGGTTGCGTTTGGTACAAGATATGAACCGTCCTGTTTTCAACCTGAGTCAACGCAAAGTTACTGTATGGTTACTAGTAATTTCGGCAATCGTTAGTTTTGGCATAAGTTTCGTAGCTGGGTTTAAAGGCTGGTTAGATGTCTTATCTTTTACCCATGCCACGCAATTTAATCAGGTCGATCCGATTTTTGGTAAGGATTTAGCTTTTTACTTTTTTAAACTTCCTTTTTTAAGAACAATATTTGATGCATTTTTTGGTCCCCTCTTTTTACTCACCTTGTTTACCATTATTTTTTATATCGTTACAGGAGTCATTCGTTTCCACTCAAGAAAGCTT
This sequence comes from Desulfosporosinus nitroreducens, assembly GCF_023897015.1. Classification (GTDB taxonomy): domain Bacteria; phylum Bacillota; class Desulfitobacteriia; order Desulfitobacteriales; family Desulfitobacteriaceae; genus Desulfosporosinus; species Desulfosporosinus nitroreducens. Next base: position 118,745 of record NZ_JAMHFY010000002.1, read on the forward strand.
TGGCGAAGTGGTGCTGTCTCAATGGGACCCAGCTGCCGGAAGCACTTAGCATTTTTAATCGGAATCCTCTTTGCTTTAAAAGCTTACGGTTATTACTTAGATATTTTTAAGTTGCTCTATTCTACCCATGGACACGTGGTAGGTGCCGGATTTACAGATTTAAATTTCACACTTCCAGCCCTCAAAATTCTAATTTTTATAAGTATTTTAGGATCTATCCTTGCTTTCATCTCACTGACTTTTAGAGATTCCCGGCTATTGACAATCCCAATTGCAGGAAGTTTTGTTTTTGGAATCCTAATCTACAGTGTCTTCCCCGCTCTTATCCAATCGTTTGTTGTTCTTCCAAATGAGCTGAGTAAGGAGCAACCGTACATTAAACATGAGATAGAGTTAACGCGCTTTGGATACAGCTTGGACAATATTAAAGAAATTGATTACCCGGGTAATACACCAGTCACAGCAGAAACTTTAAAAACAGAACAAGGAACTCTTAACAATATCCGACTTAATGATGCTCGTCCCATGTTACAGACCTATAATCAGAAACAGGGTATTCGACTGTATTATAAATTTAATGACATTGATATCGACCGTTATACGATTAATGGAGAGTCTCGCCAAGTAATGATTGGGCCTCGAGAAATCTCTACTCCTGATCTGACTTCTAATGCAAAAACATTTGTAAATATGCGCTTAAAGTACACCCACGGTTTCGGAGCATCTGCTTCCTTTGCCAATGCAGTCACTTCTGAAGGACTTCCTTCTTATGCTATTAAGGATGTCCCACCTGTAAGTGAATTTCCTGAATTTAAGATGACCGAGCCAAGGATCTATTATGGTGAATTGACTAACGACTGGGTCGTCGCCAATACCACGGCCAAAGAATTTGATTATCCTCTGGGAAACTCTAATGCAGAAAATTCTTATAATGGTAAAACCGGGATCCCGTTAACTCCACTCAATAAATTTATGCTTTCTCTTCGCCATGGAACCCCGCGCTTCTACCTTGCCAATGAAGTAACTTCAGCCAGTAAAATGCTCGTATACCGCAATATAAGTGAGCGGGTTGAAAAGCTGGCTCCGTTTTTGACTTATGATATGGACCCTTATGTGATTATTAATGCCGGCCGTTTGAAATGGATTATTGATGCCTATACTACGTCAGATTCCCTGCCCTATTCCAATATGTATCCTAATCAAGATTTTAACTATATTCGGAACTCAGTAAAAATAATTATTGATGCCTATGACGGCACCGTCGATTTTTATGCAGCTGATCCCAGCGATCCTATCCTGAAAACCTATATGAAGATATTCCCAGGCGTTTTTAAAGACCTTGACAGTATGCCACCTAGCATAAAAAACCATCTGCGATACCCAGAATCCCTTTTTAGTGTTCAAAGCAATATGCTTAAAAACTTTCATATGACTAATTCATCTGTTTTTTACAATAAGGAAGATTCTTGGGATATTGCAAAAGAACTTTTCGACGAAACAACCCCACAAAGCGTAGATCCCTACTACACGATCATGAAGATTCCAGGAGAAGCTAAACCTGAGTTCGTGCTCATGCTTCCGTTTACACCAGCGTCTAGTGCCACGAATACACGCAACAATATGGTAGCCTGGATGGCTGCTCGAATGGATGGAGAGCATTATGGCGAATTATTACTATATAAGTTGCCTAAAAACATTGAAATTGATGGTCCATTACAGATTGAATCTCGAATAGATCAAGACCCTAAGATTTCTGAACAGCTTTCTCTGTGGGATCAAAAAGGTTCAAGCGTAATTCGAGGAAATCTTTTGGCTCTTCCAATCGGCGGCAACTTCCTCTATGTTGAACCGATTTATCTGCAATCAGATAAAGGCGGCAGTATTCCTGAGATGAAAAGAGTCGTACTCGCTTATCAAAACCAGTTGGTAATGACAGAAAACTTAGGAAAAGCCTTAATTGAACTTTTTGGTGAGGGCGCGCCTCAACCAACAACACTTGGACAAAGTGGCACACTCCCAGTCCCTTCTGGGCAAGACGAAACAGAGGTTGATCTTAATTCGCTGGACATGACATCTGTCATTGAGCAAATGAATCAAATCCGTGCGCTGCTCGACAATCTTGAAACCCAACTTAAAGGATTGCCAACTTCCTCTGGGGAAACTCTACCCGCTGGCGAAACTCCCGCCTCAAGTGATACTCCCTCCTCTGAGGATACTCCCTCCTCTATCAAACCTCCTAATGACAGTTTTCGCTAAAACCAAATAAGACTTCAAATACGATGGTTATAACTCAAACAGAACTTTCTTGTCAGAGCATAGCCATGGCGCACCACGATGGATAGTTAATACACAGCCTATTTGAAGCAATAGGGCCGTCTAAGCTAGTCCAAGTTGCATTTATACCTAGTCATGGAAATATGCGCGTGTAAGGGCTCCATGACCTCTGGCAAAGGATGGCCGTGTGTCCCTGGAGCCCTCACGCGAACATGTATGTTCGAAGTTAGTGCATCGCCATGGATGCCAACAAAAAAAGAACACCCTAAAGTGTTCTTTTTTTGTAGCCTAACTTCGCTTAAGCTAATTGATATCCAAGTAAAAAATTAACTAGTCTTTAAGAGGTTTTAATTCTACAATCGTTGATGTTCCTGATTTTTTCATTTGAATGAGCTCAGCACCATCATCAGAGATATAATTCTCTTCACCAAGCAATGGGATCTCTTCAAGTTGTCCGGCAGTAATTACATTGGCCATTTGTTGACTATATATAACTATCTGCCCTTCGGAGCCGATAAGCGTACTCACGTTATTAAAAGGAATTGAACCTTCCCATTCTGTTTGGAAAGAAGGATTATCCTTGATTTCGGAGCGATCCTCAGTTGATTTAATTTTAACTAAAACATTATTTTTGACTTCGCCGATATACACCTTGCCATCTAGAACTCCTATGACCCTGTCATTAGCATTTTTAGAAATGGTATGACGATTTCCAACTCCTAAAGAGATGACTTGCTTGGTCCCTCCCACTTTGCTGGTAATGAAAAGTGTTCCATATCGATCTGAGGCTGCCATGCTATCAATAGTCTCTCCCGTTTTATTTAATGTACGTACGTTTTTCATGACGTCAATTTCCATGAGTCGTTCTGTAGATCCGTTTTTAATTGTGAGGTATATAAGATTGGTAGAAGTTGAGACGACAAATTCCTCGATTTTCCCGCCAGCTGGGAATTCATTAATTGTTTGATTAAAACGATCATCTGGAGCAGTGTCTTCATCACTATTTGGCAGTTCGAGTGTGTACAATTCTGTAATTTGTGGATTACCATACTTAGGTACAGTTTTAGTCTGAACGGGAACTTTTGGTTTGACTTCTTCTTCCACTTGCTTATTAGGTTTTTGATTAGGATCTTCAGGATTAATTGGTACTGTTGATTTGGGAGGCGTCGTTGCAGGCGGTACAACAGGGTCAACGGGTACAGTTACGTAAGTTACCGGATTGGGATTTTTTTTACCATAAAAATAGACTAGGGTATCACGATCCGGAAGCCATTGATAGTTGAGAACGCCCATTGTGTTATCATTCGCAGGGGCTTTCTTTTCGAAGACCATTTTTTCTTTTTTAAGGTTAAAGATTTTGAGTGTGCCATTTTCTGTATAAGCTAAATAATCCTTAGCATAAGAAACTTGAACATTTTCAAAATCAGTACCGGGTATTGTTGCTTCAAGTTGCTTTGTTATTGGACCAGCTTCAGCAACAGGGCCCAGAACTTTAGCAACTTTATTTTCTAAAAAAGAATAAGCTCCAAATTGTAGGAAGAGTGAAACTAAAACCCAAGCAAATATCGTGCGCAGTTTCTTTTTCATGCGTTATTTTTCTCCTTTTATAACAGTGCTTAATAGTTCTTATTTAGTAACTACAAAAGCAGTAGGAATATATCGTTCGCCAAAAATGTTCCAAAGTTTATTCATGACCTTACCATTATAGACAAGCTCTGATGATGATCCTCCATCTAAGTTGACAGCATTGACAGCATTATAATCTTCAAAGACGTTCATGAGGTCACGCAGGGTTGCCCCTATACTCCAAGTAGGTTGGCGTCCGTCAATAACAACAAATATCACCGTTCCGTCAGCCATTTGCCCGATTCCTGTCCGAGGGGCAATACCCCAACCACCATCACCCGTAATTGCCGGTTTACCATCGACAATTAAATTAGGTTCGAAGGTAACCACTTCACGCATGTTTTTCTCTTCCAGTTGCTTTGCATTCATTTTACCGAGGACAAGTTTCCCTTTGTCATCAAATCCGACAATGTTAACCGCTTTGTCCTCCACATTGTTATGAATCAACTTCCCGTCATGCATTGTTAAACCGTCCGGAAAAGCCCCATTTCCTTTACCATTAGGGTCATAAAATCCTCCAGCATTAATCCCCGCAATGGCCCCCATATCCTTGACAAAATCTGTTACTCTTTCTCCTGTTACACCAATTTCTTTAGTAACGGCTAATTTTACTCGCATTGGGTCTTTAATTAACATTACTTTACCTTTAAAGCTTTGACCTTTGATATCTTCGATTGTAATACCCGAAGTCTTATCAGTCATGACTTCTGTGCTTACTAAGTCAATCCCGTTGCCAGATCCTTGATAGTTATTAGAATTCATAATACGGCTAATCTCTTCTTGAGAAAGAAAAGCCTCTACTACCTGTGGATGTCGCGATGTTGCCACTGCGCCAACTGCTACAATTTTGAGAGATTCGAAGGGGCCCCAAAACAATATAAATGGAACTAGTATTGCAGCAAAAATAATATTAAAGACTAGATACCCAAAAATCTTTTTTATCTTAATCCTACCCTTTTTTTTCATTTAAGCTCTTTCTCCTTTTATAGAATTACTTGCTAAAAAACTCACTAATCGCTTGTAACAGACCTAGCCACACTTATACCCCGGCCATTACTGCTATTGGATGGCAAGATAAGTGGACAGTACAAAAAAACAAGCCGCAGTTTTCAAGATGTGCGGCTACGACTATTTAGAATGTCGTTTTCTTAACTCTATTGATAGTTTCCACAGAGAGTAGACAACAATAGCAGTCAAAAGAAAGATACTGATCTGAACTGATTCCCATTTAAAAATTCCAAGCTTTAAATCAATTATCTGAATAGCTAAGTTGGCTAGCATTCCAACAATGATGGTAACCCACATTTGAATAACAACATCGTGTTGCTTACGTCGAGTAATAAAATAAATATTAAGGCCGATGGCAATAAAAAAAATGCTTCTTAGAAAACCAAGAACTATTAATCATTATGTGTTTATCCTTTAATTAAATTTCATTTATAACGTACTTAGTATAACAAAAGATGTATATTGTATCAAGGATTGTCTGCAAAGTAACATTGGAAACCAGCTAATAATGTCACATAATGGCAAATAATTGAAAATGAGCCGTAATTAAAACGGCTCAAATCTTACGCTTAAGGGTTAATTTCAATTCGGTATGTGAGATTGGCTGCTTTATCAATCATATTAGCGATACTGCAATATTTTTCCATAGAGAGTTGCACGGCACGATCAAGCTTATCTTTGGGTAGAGACTCCCCCCAGAATTTATAGACAACTTCGATATCTTTAAATACCCGAGGATGATCACTGGCACGTTCCCCCTCTACGGTCGTTTCAAAACGATGGACTTTAACCTTCATCTTGTCAAGAATCGTAACAATATCCATTCCACTGCATCCGGCAATTGTCATCAACAAGAGTTCCATAGGACTGGTTCCATGTCCCGTTCCTCCAGCTGTTACACTGGCATCCATATTAGTCAAGACTTTAGAACTTCCTTCGCCTTGGAAATGCATACCCTTTATGTGTTTAACAGATACTTTCATTGACGCAACTCCTTTCAGTAAAACATCAAAGCTTTTGGAGATCCAAATTCTGATTAGTGTTATTTTGCGACAGCGTCAAGTTGCTTTTCTTCCTTACTATACTCCGAATTCTGCAAAATAACCGATTGTGCAGGCAAAGGTGTTTCTAATCTGAGAGGAAATATAAGGAGCATCAAAGATAACCCACCTATAGCAAGCGAAAGATATTGCAACGATAAAATGGAAAACATAACTGATGCCAGTTTAGCAGAGGTACCAATCGCATAGCTGAACGGCTGAATAAGTTTCAAATTTGCATTCTGTCGTTGATCAAAGGATGCCTCAGAACCAGTACCGTTAAAATTGTGAATCCATACTGGTTTCCCTTCTAAATCTACGGAATTAATCAGTTCTTTTCCCATCTTATAAAAGGGATCCAACGACGAAAGATAAATAAAACCTTTGGTCGTATATATCTTAAATAATTCAACGGTTGAACTAGTCATCCCTGTTTTTTTAGATGTTCTTTCAATTCTTAAAATATCATCCTTACCAATATTCACTGGACCATTATCCGTAATAACCGAATATAAGCCCCGATCAATTAATTCGATATTTGTCACTTTAACATTTAAGAACCTAACCCCGACCAATGTCATTAGTATAACAAATAGACTTATAAATATTATAACTCCCGATATACGTTCACGATCTATCTGTCCTCGTTTAAAAAGCACTATTACACGTCCTTTACTTTTGCTGTACGTATGTACTAGTTTATCAATTACTTTATATAGTTTACCCACAAAACTTATTGTACTATAAATAATTTAGTGAAACAAATTAATTTATTATAAACAACGAATAAGGAAAGGCATTTTGCCTCCCCTTAGACGATGATTATACTATTATCTTGGTTTTTAGACAATCTCTTTTAGGAATTTAATCTGAGCCGAAGTGCTTTCCAAATCTAGTTAACAATTTCAGGAGATCGTTGGGCGTAAAGGTAAGCGGCATATTACTTTTAGTCAATGTGTTCGCTTTTACCAGAGGCTTTGCACCTGTTGTTTCGGGTGGGACAACTGCTCTAACAAAAATCGTAGCTAACAGTCCCACGATTAGGAGCGGAAGTGCTCCTCGAAGGCCAGGAAAGGTGAGTATCGGAAGAATAATCTCATTAGCAGGCGTAAAGGGCTTATTCGAAAAGTTTGCAATGAGAAATAATGCAAGGACTATTGGGGCTTCGGGGCTTTCGGGAGTTATGAAGCCTCTATCTCCTAATTCAACAGCAGCTTCAGTATCTGAATTAATAAGTCTATTTCTTTCATTAGGTAAACTGTTTAAGTTTAAAGAAGAATTCGCTCCGTTGGTCATCCATCTCAAGAAGTCCTGAAGCTCAGAAAGAGGTAACTGTACTGTTTGTTCATTCTTCGAGTCAAGAATAGGAATGCTTTTAACACCGAAAAAGTGGTGAGCGATTAAGAGGATAAGTTGAGCCCCAATTAAAACAGCGGCGGATTCAAACACTTCTCCAGTTAAGAGTGGTTGAGCAAATATTATTGTTGAACTTCCTGCGACTGAACTGATGGGAGCAAGAAGTTCGATTCCCAGCAGCATAGGTTCTCCGCAAAGGTTATCTGGCTGATTGCCGGACATTTCTTCCCCTCCCTCAATACAATATATGGGTAGGAGAGGCTTCGTGTACCTATTAGATTGATTGGAAAATTAGTCTCATTTACATAGCTTAAGTAATTGTTGGGCGGTTTTTACGTCGGAAGGCTAAATAATCCAGCACTCGATCTGGCGAGGTATTCATAACTTGCTCCTCCTTAATTCCTGCCTCTTCTACTAAAGCGAGGGCATGGCTAAATTCTCCGACACGATCAGTAAAGTGAGCATCGCTACCTAAAATGATCGGCCCTTTAAATTGAGCCATGTAACGGGCAAAACGTCGACAATTTCCCCAGGCGCCCCTCTTTTCGCTTGACAGCGAACTGTTATTAATTTCGACTGGGATATTTAATTGTGCAGACATATGAGCAATCCGTTCCAGATCCAATTCGAATTCTGGTCGTCCCGGGTGAACCATCATATCTGTAAAAGGATTTTTCATGGCTTTAATATAGGCCTCTGTATTTTGTTCAGAAGTTCCTCCAGGGTAACAAATAACATGAAGTCCGACCAGAACGAGTTTCATATTGGCTAGATAATGTATTGGGATATCTAATTCTCCTTCATAGTTTGTTATATTTGCTTCAACTCCAGGTAAGATTTTGACTCCATGCAACTCTTCTGGAATAATCGCTAAGTTCCCAAAATGATAGAGGTTTGGTGCGCCCGGCATTGAAGGTCCATGGTCAGTCATACCAAGTAACTTGATACCTTTACGAGAGGCTGCAAGAGCATTTTCGGGAAGAGTACTATAGGCGTGTCCACTTGCAACCGTATGCGTATGTAAATCAACTCTTATTTCCATTTTATCCACCTCACTTAAAGTTATTATATCCCTAAATGAAGTAAAAACAAAAATAAGTGCTTAGACAGCACTTATTTTTATGGGAATTTACTGTTTTTTCACAGTCGAGGGAACCTTTACTGTTGTATCTACATTGAAGCGAAAACTTGCTTCTGTTGCTTGTTCTACTCCCCCTTCAGGATTAGGATTAACTCTCAATGTAATCAAATGCTGTCCATCTGTGGCACTTTTACCCAATGCATCACCCAAAACATTAATTTGTCGAAATGCAATACGAGCAGTAGCACCTGGTTCTAATGTTTCTAAACTTCCGGGTGAAGTAACTTTTTTGCTGTCATTTCCAATTAAACTCACTTGTAATTCCACGGGTACATTCGTCATTTTTTTAGCAGTCATGTTCTGTACCGTAACAATTAGGTCAAAGGTTTTAGTTGTAATCACCTGTGCGCCTTTTATAGTTACGCTTCCGTAAGTGAGATCCTTAACGATTGAAGCCGGCTCGACAGTAACCCCAATCATTTTAATTTCAGGTGCAGCCATGTTCTTCGCTACATTTTCGTTCTTATTTTCCCAAAGGGAAAATCCTGCATACCCAATAAGACAAATAACAAAAACACTGGCGACCATGGCAATGTATTTACGGTTAATTGTAATGATTTTAGCCATAGCAGAAAACCTCCTATTAATTTTTATTCACTCTTTTAAAAAACCTATGCACGTCCGTGTGAGGACATGCATAGGTTTAGAAAAATATTTTAAAAATTTTCGGAGTCAGATTATATTTACCCGATTTCCTTTTTCTATATTGAGGCCGTTTGACTAAATTTTACCTTCCCGTTCCTGATAAATCTGAAGACGAATATCCTTTTCCACCGTTAATCGGAAAATTCGCGAAGACTGAATTATGCGTGATGTAGTGCGTATACCAATATAATCTTCCATTTCATCGAGAGAAAGATTGGACGTAATAACTGTAGGGAGTTGCTCATTTAGGCGATAATTAATAATTGAGTAGAGTCTGTTTCTTGTCCAATCTGTATAATTGTGCGCTCCTAAATCATCAAGGATTAAGATTGGCACAGATCGGGCTGTATCTAATAAATCAAGTTCGTTAAGTTCCGATTTGTAGGTTGCTCTCAATTCATCCAAGAGGTCGGGAACAACAAGAAAAAGTACCTTTAACTGAGACTCCATAAGTTCATTAGCTATGGAAGCAGCAAGATACGTTTTTCCTGAGCCAACGGGCCCAGTAAACAATAGTCCGAGACCATAAGGAGTGCGCAGACAATCATCAACGAAGCTTTTAGCTGCCTTTAAGGCCCTAACTGCTCCGTCACGATGTATATCTGTCATGTCATCGGAATAATAATCAAATCGAAACTTTTCCAATCTGCAGTTCATCAACTCTCTAGAGATACGGGCATGGCGAAATTGATTTTCGATTTTCCTCGATTGCATACAACTGCAGGGATAGGCAATATCTCCTTCAAGAACAATCCCTCGATCATCACAAATAGAGCACCCAGACTTATCGTTGGAATTGGGATAATCAATAACAGGCTTGGGGTTAGTACTATTTGTTTTTGTTTTTAAGATATTACTTTTCAAAATATCATTTACACTTTTCATTTTGGATAACCTCCTCTAAAATCCAGACGTATCCAAACAATTTAAAGATAGAAATTTTCATATTTATTGGATGTTGTTTTTGACCCTTTATTCTTTGGTTTTGTGGTCTTCTTTTCTTGACGAGATTGAAAATTAGCATCTTCAGCTTCGATTTCTGCACGTGTACGCAGTCCCTTTTTTTCCCATTCTCTAAGTATTGAATCTAAATAACGGAAATTTCGGATACCTGCACTAACCCCTCTTCTTAATGCCTCAATAATAAGTTCTTCAGTAAAATGAGAAGATAGCCATCGATCTAGATTTTCACACTCCAGACGTGTGAGCAACCGACCTAGTTCTTGCTCAAAAGTCTGAACTAAATTCTCCATTGCCGGATTTGTTGGATTGGGTAAAGGTGTGATATTTGGAGAGACTTGATTTTGTTTTAGGACTCGTTCTTCTTCCAATTGTTGAGAACGTTCAATGGCCCAAAGCTCGGCTAGTTCATCGATCAGCCCAACAAAACTATAACTATTTCCCCACTTAAGTTCAACTGGATTCCAATACCTTTCGATGGTCAAGAGTTTTCGCTCTACCAAACCGCCCAAATCTTCTTCTATATTCGAAGATGAAGCATTCATACGCCCAGCTAAAGTGGCAATTGAAGGATATGGATTTGATTCAGATTCGCATAGAATTTGAATTATCACCATCATCTCATGATCACTGATTCCAATTTTAGTATAGTGAGTCAACAGGTATTTTGGAATTGAAACAACTCCGGAAAAGAAAAGAGCTTGTGTAAAGCTCCCATAAACGTTTACTTTATTCATTGGCATTCATCTCCCCATGTACCGGTCACAGAATTATCTATAAAAATTATTCTCCTATATCAGACATTATCCTTATTAAAACCTGCAGAGAAAGGATATTTTTTCTATTACATACAAATTAGAACAAAAAGCTTTTATCGTACTTGCCATATTATGGAAGGAGTATGAGGCTCTTTTGGCGTATATATTATGAAACGAAAAGGAGGATAACGAAATATGGATTTTAGAAAAGAACTTATTCAAATAGTCGAGAAATCAGGATCTCTCTCAGCTTGGGGGATTAAGCATTGCTTCAGGGTCTATCACTTGTCAAAAGAACTTTCCAGTCATCTTAGCTTAGATGATGAGGTTCTTTATACAGCTGCAATGTTACATGATACAGGTAAATATCCTGTCTATGCCCTTAAAAACATTGATCATGCCTTACGCTCAAAAGGGGTATCGGCAAACCTTCTGCAACAAATGATGTTCTCATCCGATAAACTGCCCCTTGTTTTAGACGCTGTTGAAAATCACATGTATTACTCGGAACCAGGACGGAGTGATGAAGCAGTTTATTTAAGAGAAGCAGATATTCTGGATAATATGGGTAATATTGGCTTGATGCGTCTATTTAGTCTCGTAGGGCAGGACGAACTAATACAGACTCCTGAAGACGCTATAGACCGCGCACGCCTTTTTGCGGATGCTCTTCCTGACAAAGTAGTCACTAAAGCAGGAAAGCGTTTAGCAATTAAGCGACGTGAAGAAAGCCTTCGCTTCCTTGCAGGTATAAAACGTCAAACCTTAGAATATGCGTGGCTGTAATTTTTAAAGTTTAACGCCTAGTTTTTCGTTCCTGTTCTTCAAGCCATCGTGTTATGCTGTCGAGTAGGTTAACGACCCGCTCAAAATCACGGGTTCTTTGACCCTCATCGATAAGGCTTTTAAGGTGATGTCGTAATCGTATATATGCTCTATTAACTTGTGAGCGTGATATTTTAGATGCCGATGTCTTAGATCGCTTATAAGAAGGTGCAGCAGGTATTGCAATATTCCTAAGAACCTTCTCTGTGGAAACCTCATTGCCATCCTCAACCTTAATCCCTTTAGACAACCAAACTTTTTCAGGAGCATGCTGTAGAACTTGTTCTTGAGTAAATTCTATAGTTTCTCCAAGCTGGGGTATAAGAGGCGTTTTTGCGAACACTTCTAAAACTTTATCAGAAAAACTAGTCTGAGATTCTAACTCTCCGTGCACAAGAATAATTTGCTCTGCTTTTTTCCCCAGCAGAGAGAGCCAATGAATAAGTTCAGCCTGATCTGCATGAGCCGAAAATCCGTCCATGTGACTAATCTGTGCATTGACTGCGACTTTCTCCCCGTGTATGGTTACAGTCTCAACACCATCTGAGAGAATTCGGCCCAATGTTCCTTGGGCCTGATATCCTACAAATAGAATTGTAGCATTTCTTCGCCATAGATTATGTTTCAGATGATGTTTAATTCGACCAGCATCAGCCATGCCGCTGGCAGCAATAATTATCGCTCCACCTTCAATTGAATTAAGAGCCATAGAATCCTGAGCTGTTTGACTAAAATGAACATTAGTCATATTTAGAGGATTATTTCCAGTTCTAATCAGTTCCTTAGTGATAGAATCAAAATTGTCTGTGTTTTCTTGGAAAATCTTCGTAGCTGCAATAGCCAAAGGGCTGTCAATATAAATGGGCAATATTGGTATGCGATGTTCATTCTGTAGTTTTTGAAGGTAAAAAAGAAGGTCTTGAGTTCGTTCAATGGCAAAAGCAGGGATAACCAAATTTCCGCCAGCTTTGTATGTCTCAGTAATAATTTTAGCAAGTTGTTCATAACGGTCAATTTTGTTGCCCTCATTGCTTTCGGAATGGAGACGATTTCCATAAGTCGTTTCCATAACCACGATATCTGCCACACTTAATATGCTTGGATCTTGAATGTAGGGTTGGTTAACATTCCCTATATCACCTGAAAATACAATCGTTTTATGATAGTCAGATTCTTTGACGTGAAGAACTGCATGCGCTGAACCAAGTATATGACCGGCATCGAAGAATTCAAAGGAAATAGTCGGCACAAGGTCTACAATATCCTTGTAGGATACGGCTCGAAAGTATTGAATGGTATCGAGTGCATCCTGAACTGTATATATTGGAACCAGGGGTTCGATCCCTGCTCTATTTCGCTTTCGATTTTTACGTTCCACTTCCATTTCTTGTATATGCCCACTGTCAGGAAGCATTATTGAACATAATTTAATTGTCTCAGGTGTAGCCCAGATTGGACCCTTAAAACCAGCTTTAATAAGTTTAGGTAACATTCCAGAGTGGTCAGTATGAGCATGTGTCAAAATAACAGCGTCAAGACTTGCTGGATTATAGGGGAATTCTCCATAATTTAACTCTTTGAGTGCCTTGGAACCCTGAAACATTCCACAATCAATTAAAATGCGTGATTTCCCTGATTCGACTAGAAAAGAAGATCCTGTGACAACCTGTGCTGCCCCCAAAAAGCTAATTTTCATCAATCAATCCTCCAAAAATAGCGCCTCATTGCTTTTCCTTTCAGAATATTATTCTGTGAAGAATAGCATTTTGGACGCTTTACTTTAACAATGCTATTTATAGTTTTCAATCATATACTGCTAACTTACATATCTCTACTTATTCTACCTGTTTATTCTAGGTTTAGCAATGACCATAATAAACTGTTGCTTTCTAATCAAGCTGAAAGAAATTCAGTTTAACAGCCTTTAGGGCAGCTTGCGTCCGATCTTCAACAGCTAGTTTACGATAAATGCTCGATAAATGATTCTTTACTGTTTTTTCACTAATAAATAAAGAGGTCCCAATCTCACGATTGGAAGACCCTTTCACAACATAATGCAGAATTTCCATCTCCCGATCACTTAGACCGCATGTATCTTTCAAAGGGCTCGGTTGGCTCAACTGATCAAGCAGTTTCCCCGTTACAGATGGAGATAAGATTGGTTCTCCGGAATAAACCTTGCGAATTGATTCAATCAGGGTTTTAGAATCTACATCTTTAAGTAAGTAACCTGCTACACCAATTTGCAGAACCTGGAAAACCTTTTCATCGGAATCATCAACAGTTAGCACTAAGATGCCAACGTTTGGACATTCACGACGAATTACCCGACCTGCTTCTAGTCCATTAACCCCAGGCATATTTAAATCCATTAATAAAATATCAAATTTCATTGTCCGCGCTACATTGATGGCACCTTGACCATCTCCCACTTCTGCAACGACTTCAATCCCATCTTCAAATTCTAAAATGCGACGAAGCCCTTCTCTTAATAAGGGATGATCATCTGCAATTACAATTCTTATCAAGTTGTCGTTCCTCCCTCTTGGTTCGATGGAATTGACAGTTCAATCGTTGTCCCTTTTCCAATAGTTGATTGTATCGAAAAACACCCTGAAAACATTTCAACTCGTTCCCGCATTCCCACAAGTCCAAAATGTTCCCCAGGAGAATTCATGGCTGTATTTACTTCAAAGCCTTTCCCATAATCACGTATTGTGGCGATCGTCCATTCATCTTTATAAGTTAAACAAATCTCTACTTTAGCAGTCTGTGCATGTTTAGCGACATTCGTCATTCCCTCTTGAACTAATCTAAAGAGAGCAACTTCCATGGCTGGAAGAAGCCGCCTTTCTCTTCCTTCGATACGCAAATCACAGTTAATTCTATAGTTATCTTGAAAATTATCCAGGTATTTTGAGATTGCAGGGACAATTCCTAAATCATCCAATGCCATTGGCCTAAGATCGAAAATTATCCTGCGAATGTCTTGCAAGTTAGCACGAACTAAATTCTTAAGGTCTTGAAGTTCGGACTTGGCCCGACTAGTATCTAATTCTAGTAATTTTTCGGCAATTTCTAAGCGTAAGACAATATTAGCAAGCGTTTGAGCAGGACCATCATGGATTTCCCTCGCTACACGGCGACGTTCCTCCTCTTGAGCTTTAATAACACGCAGACCCATCTCTAGCCGTTGCTCGTGACTCTGAGTTTGAAGGGCCTCAACAACGCCACCTTGCAGTAAGCTGATTGCCATGCTGACCTGAGTCATAAGGTTTTGGGCACGTTCAATTGTTACTTCCATTTGAGTAAGAGATCTTTCAAGATCGTCGCGCCGCTTACGCAACTGAATTTCTTTTTGTTGCAAAAGTTGCAATTTAACTTGGGCATCTTTTGCTTCCGCATACGTCTTCATCATTTCTTCTTGAGTATGTTCTTGATACGCTCGATTTACCTCCATTAGATTTTGGCGCATGCGTCGTTCCACTTTTTCTTGAAAATCAACTTGTAAAATAATTTCTTCAATATCTGATTTAAGTTGAGAGAGTTCATTAACAAGCCGATGAGTCTCAGTTCGAGATGTTTCAGCTATTAAAAATATTTCTTCTTTTCCTGATTCGATAGCCTTCAAAGTATTTTTCAATATTTCTCCCAACTGATCAGACAAAATTATTCCTCATTTCAATAATATTAAACATTAACTTGCACTTCTATATTGTTTTATTCGACATAGAAACAGTATTTCCTACTTCTAAGCAAGAAAAATTAGATAACTTATCCCCCATTAGGCCTTTCGGCCTAAACGCAGAATAGTTCTAACTTCTCTCTCTAATCTTCTCGGATAAGAAAGATCATCCTCACGCAGGACCAAAATCCTCCAACCGTCTTTTATATATTTATTAGTCTCACTAGGACGGGCTGAATCAAAGCGGCTGATTAGCACATCCTCTACTTGAGCTAAAAATTCCTGATTCAGTAATGAAACATTCCATAAGACAGTTGCTTTGGGGAAAATATAGCTTAGAACATCGTTAAGACGTTCCGCCCTATAAGGGATCTGGACAGTTTGAACTAACTCACTAGCTTTTGCTGATATTGAAACAATTTCATGTGAATCTTTATTAGAAGTATCTGATTTATTATCTGATTCAATGCACTCTTGCAACTTTTCCATGCTGTTAATCACTTCAAAATCCCCTGATGCGCTATAATTTTTTTCTTCATTTTCTTCGATCAATACTTCGTTCTTATCACTCTCTTCAATTAAAATTTCGTTTTGGCAGATCGAAGCTAAGGCAGGAATTGATTCAGGCATTTCAATTAGTTCAGACTCTTCAGGGCTATCGCCCATCGCTTTTAACATACCTTCATTGAGCATTCTATTCATTGTTTCAATAAATGTAGAAAAATTACTAATAACACGTGGGTCAGGAAGTTGTTGTTCAATAATTTGTTCAAGTCCATCCGCTAGATACTCGGAAGGAAATGTAGAAAATCCCTGTAATAAAGATGAAAGCTTTCCTACAATTTGACATCCCTTTTGATATTCTGCCTCTGAATCCTTACCGCTTAATAAACATGTCGTAAATATTGTTTCAATAATTTGCTCTACCCATTCTTGAATTCTCGGATCGTTATGATAATAAGCCTCCATAATTATCCCCTTCCAAATTCTATAATCTTTAATAGCTATGCTTGTATCCTTGACGGTATGAACATTCATGTTAATAAAAGGAAGCTGCAACAAACTATAAAATTAAAGTTTGTTAACAGCTTCTTTTTGCGAAATAGACGTATGATAGAGTGAAAAAGAACATCCACTTACAAGAAGCGGATGTTCTAAACTTGCTAAAATTTTAGCGAGCGCGGAAAACTTTAAGATAAGAATCAGCGTAGACGCTTCTATTAAGAAGGATCTGACAAGTAGCAGCTACGTCAACAAGGTCATCATCATTGGCATCCATAATGGCTGCATCAAGTCCACACGCAATTGCCATTGCCATATATGTCCGATTAATCAAGTTGCGATCCGGAGATTTCTGAGATACGTTTGAAAGTCCTAGAACCGTGCGTGGTGCTGGGTTTGCCAACATTTTCACTTGTCTTAAGGACTCTAGAACCTCTGGTGCATGCTCCTGAGCAACGTTTACAGGGAGAATCAATGGATCAATGAATAGGTCTTCCATCGGTACTCCGTACTCATCTGCCGCAGCCACTAATTCCATAGCAAAAGCCACTCGATTTTCGGCGTCTTTTGGGATACCTTTCTTATCCATGGTCAACCCGATAATTCCAGCATTATATTGAATAGCCATTGGGAAAACACGTTCTATTTTCACTTGTTCTGCAGGGCAAGAGTTAATAATTGCTGGACGCTTACAAACCTTTAAGCCTGCTTCAATAGCATCATAGTTTGTTGAGTCTAAGACAAGAGGCAATTCGGAAACTTCCTGAATAACATTAACCATCCACTCATACGCTTCCACTCTTTCGTGAGTCGGAATAGCAGGGCCGGAGTTAACGTCAAGGTAGTGTGCTCCTCCTTCTTGTTGCTTTACAGCCCAATATTGAATAGGCTTCGGATCTTTATTGCGAAGTGCATCTCCAATATCAGTAAACATTCCGTTAATCCGTTCGCCAAAAATAAGCATTCGGTCACGTCCTTTCATTATTAATAAATTAATTAGCTAAATGAAGGTAATTTTACAGATAGAAGTTTGAACCTATAATAGGGATTATTTCCCCGTCATATCGGCAATGTTCTTTTTGACAACACTTACTGCAGCAGGGTTACGCATTACAAGAATACTAGCTCCGACTTGAAGTACGCCAGAAGCTGTTACAGCCTCCCAAAGAACGCTGCGATCTGCGAGATCTCCCCATCCGGGAAACTCTTCATTAGATGCATAAGCTTCTTTACAGCGGTTAGCTTCGTATCCAACTGTACAAATGATAGGCATTGAAAGCATTTTATCATTTGCCAAGGCTCCGAGACGTGCCCGCTCCATGATTGAATAGACATACTCAATTCCAAATCCCAGACCGGCAACCGTAGGATCAATGACGATTTTGTTTAGGGGCAGTCCCATCTCATTGATCAAGATATTGAGCTGTTTGCAGATATTAATGTCAAGTGGTGAACGGGCAATCAGAGTGTGTTTGTGTACCATCGCGGCAGCGGCAATGGACTTATAGTTATCTTGCTCAGCGATACCGATCAGGAGGTTTTCCCCTGTTGCAGCTTCAGCAATAACAGCCATAATCTCATTATTTTTTTCTGAGTCGTCGCACCCTTCCACAATGAGAGGTACCCCCACAGCTGCTAGGACGTCTTTTACGATACGTGCACAATCTTCTGGGGAACGGTTTTCTGCTTCGGGATCAGCGCCGTTCAGTTTTAGATAGATGAGATCTGCGCCAAAATCATCAACGCATTTTTTAGCCCAAGCGGCTGGATCACTGATGACATCCCCAATTTGATTCATAATCATCTCATTCCAAGCAGGTACTACGTCTGTGACCTCCATTGCAATCACCGGACGGTTCTTCGTTTCTCCTTCAAAGTGGAGAAACGGTAAGGCACTGTCCCCTCCAACCGTAATTGTGGAGGTTCTTGTTCCTCCCTGTTCAGCAGTTGCGCCGAGTACTACCTCTCCAACTTTACTGGAATATTTTTCTTTTACTAACGTTACGGACATGAACTTCTCTCCTTTCTAGTTAAAGATTCCGGCACGGTTCAGAATGCTATCCACTGCCTGGACCGAGACGGCATCATCAGGCAAATCAAATAGTGGTTTGCCCGCCAAGTCATATTCCACAACTAAAGGATCTAACGGAATGTCTCCAATCACAGTAAGACCAGTACGGTCAATCTCTTCTCTCAATGATTCCATACTTCCCTCTGTAGTCTTGGTTACAATCAAAAATATGGTTTGTACAGCAGATTTTAGCCCCCGAATAAGATCGTGAACTCTTCCAGCTGAACGAATCCCTCGAGCCGAAGAATCACTAATTACAAACATGACTTCAATGCGGGGAATCGTACGACGACTTATATGTTCCAAGCCTGCTTCAGAATCCACAGCCACAAAGTCATAGTTTTCCCCAATGTTCTCTAGATGTTTACGCAAGATGTCATTAGGATAGCAGTAACACCCGGCCCCTTGAGGCCCTCCCATGACAAGCAGATCAATTTCTTTTGACTCAACTAACGATTGTTGCAGTTTGTACTCGATAAAGATGTTTTTTGGCATACCCTCAGGAATTGCTTTAGGATCTTTACTTTGTTCAAGCAACTCCGATATTGTCGAAGTAACATTCAAGCCCAACGCTTCACCTAGATTTGCATTGGGGTCTGCATCGACTGCGAGTATTGAAGTCCCTTTTTTTCGACGAACCATTTGCCTTAATAATAAAGCGGTGAATGTGGTTTTTCCTACTCCACCTTTACCTGCAACAGCTATATATTTAGACATAATTGACCTCCATTATAACGTTTATTGAAAAGATGGAAATAGGGACATATCCGTGTGAGGTAAAAACAAGGCGGCCATATATTCGTCCATATATGTCACTCCAACTGAAAGTTCGACATACGTCATTTTTCGTCCTAATTCTTCTGCTTCCCGCCAGGCATTCTGAGAAAGTAAGGCGAGGCGTGCACCTTTAACGGATGCATTTCCAATAAATTCAAACCGTTCCGGTTCAAGATCTGGAAGCAGTCCAATTTGAACAGAATCATGAATATTAAGGTAATTGCCGAAACCGCCTGCAATGACAATCCGGCTAATCATTTCAATATCCACTGCAACCATATTCAGTAATGATCGGATTCCGGCGTAGATCGCACCTTTGGCACGAATGACATTCTTGACATCATTCTCAGTAATGACCACATCTTTTTCTCCACCGGCTTGATAAGCCCAAGCTAGGACAAACTCCTTATCATCCGTCGTAGCTCTTAATCGCTGTGAGCCCGACTTATGTCCGAGCTGGAAGTTCCCAGCGCGGTCGATAATACCTGCACTGAGAAGTTTGGCTATACAATCCACAAGCCCCGATCCGCATATTCCTACAGGAGTTTGGTTATTAATCACCTTAAGGGACACATCCAAGGTTTCAGGATCAATGATGATCCGTTCTATCGCCCCGGGCATAGCTCGCATACCAAAAGTAATACCGCCACCTTCAAAACTTGGACCTGCAGAACAAGCGCAAGCAACAAGCCAATCCTGGTTTCCGAGTACAATTTCTCCATTCGTTCCGATATCAATAAAGAGAATAATATCTTCCCCATTGGCCAAGTCCGTCACCAGTGTTCCTGCTACAATGTCCCCTCCGACATAACTTGCTACTGAGGGGTAACAATGCACCATTGCCTCAGGCAACATATGGAGGCCAATCTCTCGAGCCGGGAATGAGGGAACGTTTGTCATAGTGGGAATATAGGGTTCCAACCGAATGTACCGCGGATCTACGCCTAAGAACAATTGGGTCATTGTTGTGTTTCCTGCCACCATTGCGCTAGCGATATTCATATTACTTAATGATTGACGAGCAAGAATCTTGTCAAGAAGTCCATTGACGGTTTCTACAACAGCATCTCTGATCTCTATTAAGTTCTGTTCGTTTTCAACTGCATACACTATCCGGGTTATTACGTCATCCCCATATTTCGCTTGTTTGTTATAAGTACCTTGTTGATCGACAATCTCTCCAGTTAAAAGATTAATGAGATAGACAACAACTGTTGTTGTACCTATATCAATAGCAAGCCCATAAGGGGGGACATCATTTCCCTGCTCAATATGCGTAATGGTTAACCCGGCTTCTGTATCTGTCATGGTAATGGATACATCCCAATTTGCTTTGCGGAGTGATTCCGGCAGATGCTTAAGAATGGATAGAGGCATATGAATGGGTTTATCTCCGGTTTTTAGGACGCGACGGAGTTCAATACTTAGACGTGCCCAATCACTGGAATTTTCGGTCAAGGTCGGTATGGAAAGTGAAATCCTCTGTTTTATAGCTAAAGAGTGACGCCCGAATTTATCGAGTAAATCATGTTCGCTTTCCTGTAGGAGTCCTTTTTGAACATCTCCCATCAACACTTGGTGTTCTTGTAACCTAGACTCAGGAGGCACCTCAATTGTCATATCCCCCTGGACCAAGGTTTTACAGGCAAGCCGAATTCCTTTAGCAAGTTGCTCAGGTGTTAAATTACCCGTCCCATTTACTAAGGGGTCTCCACTTAAAACGTCAACTTTACAAGCTCCGCATGTTCCCTTACCACCGCACCCAGATTTGATCATAATTCCGGCTTTCGCGGCTGCGTTAAGCAGAGATGTACCCTGATCAGCTTCAATAACACGGTTCTCTGGCATGAATTTAATTCTAAATTGGGACATCGCTTTCACTTCCTTACTCTACCAAGAAATCCCATTAGTATGATGAATTTTCAGAAAAACATTGCCCGTCTCTCAACATAGCAATTTGCTTTAGTGTACCCTGCTCAGTCTTAAGTCAAAGATTTCGAGAAAGATACAATCCCGCTGGACTCACGTGGTCCAACAATGGTTTTCCAACCGGACAGTTCAGAAAGTTTTCCGGAAATTACTGCTACATAACCCGGAATGATGATATTGCGGTGTTTTACCTTATCAGCAATTCCACATGCATTCATTGCTTCGACGATTTTCTCAGGCTCGAATTTACCAGCAGCGTAGGCTGTGAGGACGGATGTTCCGTCGGTATCAATTGGTAAGATATAGCTAGGAATTTTGGAGGTTTCAACTTCACCTTCGACACTATAGTACGTTAAGGAGAAGTTAGTGGTAATATAGAATGGCGAATTTTCATCCACATTGCCAACAGAATGCAGTTTTGGTTCAACTTGAATTGGTTTTTGAGGATCTGTATAAATGTTCTGCTTTAAGGTCATTAACGGTAAAAGGTGAGCCTTTTTGCTGGTTTTCAAGACGACAGCACTGGCATATTTAGCCACATATACTGAGGCTTCCATGATTTCTTCCATTGGTTCAGTTTTGCTTGTATAGGCAATGACAGGGAAACCAAGCGGTCTGAATTTTTTCTTAATGGCTAAACGGCGAATATGGGTAAGATTTGCTAAAGTATCGACCGGTGTTCTGGAACCAGGATCCAAAACGAATTCTTTATAGCCCAAAGCTTGTGCCTTAACTACAAGTTCTTCGAGAGCATCCAGTCCATCTGCTTTAATGATGACAGGAACTGAGTTTTCTTTACCTAGGTTGACCATAGCTTCGTAGTTATCTGCAGTTGCCGCTCCAATAAGGGGTTTACGCGATGCCAATGGTGCGAGAGCAGCTTTCATCGCCTCGGGATCACTGCTTAATAGAAGTAATGATTTATCTGTAGCTTCTGCCACAACAGCAGCTACTTTAGCAAAGCGGGCAGCATCTCCGGATTCTTGAACTACAGCTACACCATCAATAGAGTATTGAAGACCGACACGCTCAAATTCTAAGCCCTTAATCTCCTCAATTTTGGCATTCAATTCATCATCACTTAAGGTATCTGACACAGAAATAAGTAAAGTCGTGGGATGATAAAACGTTTTGTCATGACGGAAAAGAACGGTTTCATCTCCGAGAACAGAATCCTTACCGAATTTTATTGCTTTAATCGGAGGAGCAGCAGCAGAATCCAAGTTCTCTCGGGCAGCTTCAGTTACATAGGGGCAAGAGTCTAGAGCTGCTTTTCCTGAGGCCAATGCCATGGCAAAGGCTAGGCAAGTTGGAACGCCACATTCTCCGCAGTTTTTCTTGGGCATTTGTTTATAGATTTCTAAACCTGTAAGAGCCATTTTAAATCCCCTTTCTAATCGATCTAGGATGAAGCAGACCCTCAAGGTCCCTTTTGGGGACCTTGTCGTCTGCGGGAATATTACATTAGTGGTTCAAGATTAAAGCATGGATGTCCATTTTCTTCAAGGAAAGGAATTATTTCTTCTACAGTTGTGCCAACAGACTCATCCGCAATCTTGTCTATGAAGTCTGCTCCTAAACCTTCATCGATGGAGCGTTGAATAAAGTCCTCACGCAAGAATTCTTTTAGTTCTTTTGGCATCCAGACAATACGGGAAAGTCCACCATCAGCAGGGATGAACTTTTTGCTGAGCAGATAAGTTCTTCCGATTCCCATGAACCCAGGGGTTTGCATTCCACCGCCGCATGTTCCAGCCAGTGATGAGAATGTCATACCGCAAGGAGTCATTCCGGAATGTTCGCGAGTCGTCAGCATGAGGCCGTTTGCTTCAGGAACGATTGCCATGATAGCCTCAAAGCAACCGCAAGAGGTCATCGGTTTATCCATTAAGGTATAGAGGTTGACCTCTTCTAAGGTGTTGTTCGAAGCTTTAAACAGATAATCATTCGTACTTTGCCACATACCTTTTAGCTCATCAATTGCTGGCCCTTTAGGAATAGGTTGGTTGGGTCCGTTTGGTGCGATTTCAAAGGATGCTTTAGCATCTAACCAGCTCACTGCACCGCACAAACCAACCCTTTCAGGAGTAACAATACAAACATGGTTTGGTGCAAAGGACTGACAAAGTAAACAGGAATAGAAATCTTCGACTGACTCATCGGTTAAACTCCTCATACGATCGTCACGAGCACGATATCGTTCGCGTGCTTTGACAAGGCCTTCCTCAACTGCGGCCTGATCAGTAATAAGAGTCACTTGAACACGGTCTACGATAGCGGGGAATTCCTGTTTTAATTTCGCTAACAGGAGTTCTCCCAGATGCTTAATTAAGAAACCTTTCGCTCTGGCATCTTTGGAAATCCGTACCCAACATAAATCACGCTGAGCAACGTGCCAGATACCCTCTCCATAGTTTGCAAAGTAGTGGATTCGACGCTCCAAAACTCCTTCAAAATCATCCTGCATTTTACGTCCAAAAATGTCGATCCTAATTCCCAATGGAAGTCTGGATCCTTCTGGGACAGTATCGATTTCAGGCCCGATGACTGTGACCTGACCGTCAACAACTTCATCAGGTCCTACTGATTGAACAAGCTCAAAGGCTGTAGAACGACCGCCACCAAATTCTACATAGGTTTCAGCTTTACGGATAGATTCTCCTTCAAAAGCAGGTCCAAAGTTTACAGGAATCGGTATTTCGATATTAGTTAGTTTAATGCCCCGAACTTCCATGGCTAATGGAACGATTTTCTCATAATCAGGTTCAGATACGTACCAATCAGGGATTTGCATGTCTTCCGGAAGCACTTGATCCGAAATAGTTGGGAAGCCCATGAAAATTGCGCCCATTGAAGCCGCTAACTTGACATCATCTGTCTCGCCGAGGCTAAGGACAAATGCCCGAATCCGACGACGTTGATAATCGCGATGGTTTTCACGTTCTCCAGCTGGAATTCCACCGAAAGCAAGACCTGCGCGGAAGGCATAGTTTACAGCGTGAATAATCTGTGTAAAGTTTCCTAGAGGAAAAGCAATGTAGTCTTCCCCAATTTTGACGTTTACTTCGAGTAACTGCTCAATGACCTCATCACACAGAAAGATCATGAATCCTTTACCCATCAGATTATCAACGATTTTCTTGGCGGCTTGAGAATCTTTTGCTCGCCCAAGAATTACTGCAACTCCTGGAATGGTCCAGTCAACCATCTTGATTCCGTGTTTCCGTACTATCGGGTCACCTAAGAATCCAGTCCAAGGTTTAACTTTAGGTTCTTCTCCACGCAGATAATTGATTGTCTCAATGACTTCAGCCGCGTATAGGGTAGATTCACCCCAAAGCCTGGCATTTTCAAAGGTAAGTTCTGTACGAATTTGACTGCGCATACGGTTCAGAATAGGAACCAATTCACCTAATTTGGTCACCTTTTCTCCAGAAAGACAGGTGATAACTGGGAGGTGGTAGGCAGTATCTGGATAACCAACTTCTTGCTCAGTACCAAAATCCTTAATTGCCCGATTCAATAAGATTTCCGCATAAGTCATCGCAATGGTTGTACCATCATACGTTCTTCGTAAGAGTTTTTTGGGTTGATTATTAGGATCTTTAATTGCGTCTGCGTAAATTTCCTCCATAGACATAAACATTCCTCCTTTCTTACCAACCTTGCGCTATTGCGGTGTCGTTTTTCTCCGCTGTTTGCCTGTGAATGCCTAATTTCCAAGTTCTATACTCTAAAGCATCTAAGAGTTTTGATGCTCCAATAACGGGATCGACTTCAAAAATAAAGTTCCCACCAAAAACGTCATGAGCAATTTGAGTAGTAATTCCATAAACAAGGTCACTGCCTTCAACAGGAGGCAAGGACCCGACATGGGTAGGCAGTCCCATGGTAATGCACCAAGAACCAATCGCTACCGCTTTTTCGTGCATTGCTTCCGGAGCAGAAGCAACAAACGGCACTTTAGGGATATCAACTCCAAGTTCATTAGCCATTGCGACGGCCAAATCTACAGCACGACTGTTATCAACACACGAGCCTACATGGAAAACTAGGGGTAGACCCGTGGCCAATTGAGGATTTGCTGCTTCCAGGGTTTGAATGAATGACTTAAGACCTTCTCCGGCATAGGTATCCACTGCTAAGGGGGACATAAGACCAAATTTCGCAAACGCTCCTGAGGAACAGCCTGTGGAAATAACGAAAACGTCATTTTTCACGAGTTCTTTCAAGACAGTTATATGGGATTCATCTTGAGCCCGTTTAAGATTGTTACATCCGGCCATGAGACAAACTCCTTTGAGCTGTCCACTCTGAATGGCGTCTGTAAGCACAGATATCGGACGTTCGGGGTTGATCTTTGAGAATATTTCGGTAAGCGCTTCTACACTGAAACCAGCTACAAGCTTATGCTTTTCGTTAGGAATGGAAATTTTCTTAGGATCCCGATGCTTATAAGCTTCGATAGCAATCTTAATTAGCTTTTTAGCATCTTCCATTGCTGTGGTGGTATTGAAAGCGATGTGTTGAGCGCTTGGGACTTTCATAATAGCTTCTGTAGTAATAACTTTTGTATGATAGCATTCCGCTATGGTTTGCACAGCTGGGTAGATACACTGAATATCCACGACCATCGCATCTAAAGCACCCGTTAAGATGGCCATTTCTTGAGAGGCTGAAGATGTTGCTAAGTATACACCTTCCCGCATGAGCAACTCATTACCGGTACAACAGATTCCTACAATATTGACCCCTTCAGCTCCGACTTTTACTGCCTCTTCTTTCATCGCGCGTGCAGCTGCAACAACCATTTCGCTCAGAACTGGGTTATGCCCGTGAACGGCAATATTCACCATTTTGGGGTTGATTACACCTAAGTTTGCTTCCGATACGATAGGTTCGGGAATTCCAAACAACACGTCGCTTAGATTTGTGCCGATATATTCCCCGCCTAAGTCAGCAAGTGCACTTTTGAGTCCTCCGAAAATGATATTTACTGGATCACTGTCAACGCCCATGGCGGTTTGAGCAATAAGCTCGGTTATTGATCCGTCAATATTTCTCGGCATAATATTAGTGTGCTGGAATTTCTTACGGCGTCCTTCAGTCATAAATGAATCAAGAAACGCTAACGGACGATCTTGATAACGTCCAAAATCTGCATATCCGATCTCAACAACGTCTCTGAGGATGTCCTTATCCCCACGGTCAAGAGTGGCTACTCCAAGTTTTTCAGCTAATTTATGAAGCTTTGCAGGAGATTTGATTTCGTAATCGTCGGCATGTCCATCGACTAATGCATGAGCTGTATGCAAAACATGGCGTGCATGCTCAGAGTGAGATGCGGCTCCTCCAGCAATCATGCGGACAATGTTACGTGAAACAATGGTATAAGCTGAGGCTCCGCAGATTCCACGACTTCCAGGACCGTCCTCTTTTTTAACACGACAAGGGCCGGCGATACAGATACGGCAACATATTCCTTTGTATCCAAACGCACATTGAGGTTGTTGAGCAACTACCCGATCATAAACCGTCTCAATATTTTTATCCTTAATCATTTCCAACATTTGAAGGGCACCGGGGTCGGTTGTACGAATGGGATTCTTAGGATCTACGACTCGCGGTGCGTCGGATGGTCGGGCGGTATGGGTTAAATCCCGATATCTAGGCATATTACACCCTCCTCTTTATTAAGATCTTGTCTCTTACAAATACACGTCTCTACTACGAAACCTCTGTCATCTCCCTTCGTCTACAATTTTTTGGTAAATTGTATTGAGCTCAACTCCCAGAGACCCACCAGGCAACTCGATATTACCTGTATTTAAGGACATTTCCAACAGCTTGTCACTGTAAGGGATGATGCCAATAAGCTGTTCTTTAGGAAAGTGGTCTCTAAGAAAACTTTCATCTTTAGAATTGCGAACTTTGTTGCCAACTACAAGTACTCGAGGAATACCCAGTTCTAAAGCGAGCTGTTGTATTACCTTTACGGTTTGAATGCTTACCTTACTCGGTTCTGTGACAATGACTAAAACATCGACTCCTAAAGCTGTCCCCCTGGTTAGTTGTTCAATTCCTGCACCCATATCTAAGATGACTGTATCTTTTTCCCCAAGGATAAGCGAATTAACTAAGGCTTGAAGAAAGCTGTTTTCTTTACAGTAACAAGAAGTGCCGCCTCCTTTTATGTTACCCATGCGAAAGAATCTAAGAGCGCCCAGCGAGATGCTGTAGTCATCAAGTATATCATCCACGTTGGGATTAAGTGGATAATAAGTTCCACTTCCCCCCATGCGCTCTTCGATTAATTGTTTCATATCAACAATCGGCTTTAGATTCGCAAGAACATCATCAGAGATTCCTAAGATCGTCCCTAGACTGGCATCTGGGTCAGCATCAACTGCTAAAACAGATATCTCTTTATTTGAGAGCCATTGGGCAAAATTTGCAGCAAAGGTAGTTTTACCAACGCCACCTTTGCCAGAAATTGCTATTTTCAACGAGACTCAACTCCTTCTCTGCATTTAATCATAAGCCTATTAACCTAATGCTGCGCTTTTATTAATTATATATTCTTTTTTTGTTTCACAAATCCTGCAAAATTTCTGAATATATTTTTTATTTTAAGCAACTTTTTTTAAACACATAAAACTTAGTTTCATTGTTTAATATTTCTGTATATTCAGACAAATATTATAATCTTTTAATGCAACTGACAAATTAAACGATTCTACCTTTAAAATTATAGTATGCAACTTAATTTCTTTTTAGTTTTAATATACAAAATTAAATTTAGACTAAATTTATGTCTCCGTTATGTATGTTTCAATTCTAAGAGAATTAATCTCATGAATTGCCCATTTAGAGTCATTAAATATTGCTCATACACGCCCATTATGTAAGCTTTCAATCGACCTGCTATAAAGGGCTCTAATAAATAAAACATTATTAAATCCGACCCTTCCTGAAAACTAAAATTAAATTTCAGACCGTTCTTAATTAGAAGGCCAAGGGTGAAATACAAGCCCAAAAGCACCTGCTCCGACGTGAGTTGCTATGACTGGTCCAGCTTCAAACAAACGAACTTCATGCTCCGGATAGCGAACCTGAAGCTCGTTAAGCAATACTCTACCCTCTTCAGGTATATTGACGTGCATAACACAAATTCTATAACGTTTGCCGGTAGATAAAGCCCGGTCTAATTGGTCAAGAACAGTTTGCCAAGCCCGTGAACGTGAACGCACTTTATCAAAAACATCTATATGGGCACTTTTATTAAAATAAAGAATTGGTTTAATTTGAAGCAATGTCCCCACCAGAGCAGCTGCTCCACCAATTCGCCCGCCTTTTCGCAGGTTTTCTAATGTATCCACTATGAAATAAAGTTCCGTTTCTTGGATTAGCATTTTTAACTTGTCCATAATTTCCAAAGCACTAAAGCCCTGTTGTGCCCACTCAGCTGACGCCCATGCCAAAACACCAAGACCCAATGCAGAGGATCTCGAATCAAAAATGTGAATATTTTGGTTTGAAGACAGCTCTTTGGCCATTTCCGCGGAATGTAATGTGCCGCTTATTGCTAATGAGAGATGAATACTCACGATATCCTCGATACCTTCAGAAAACATAGCTTCGTAAGTCTCTAAAAATTTGCCAACGGAAGGTTGAGATGTAGTAGAAAGACCGGAGATA
This sequence comes from Desulfosporosinus nitroreducens, assembly GCF_023897015.1. Classification (GTDB taxonomy): domain Bacteria; phylum Bacillota; class Desulfitobacteriia; order Desulfitobacteriales; family Desulfitobacteriaceae; genus Desulfosporosinus; species Desulfosporosinus nitroreducens. Next base: position 147,540 of record NZ_JAMHFY010000002.1, read on the forward strand.
TAACTTAACTTTTTGAAATAAATCTGATTGGTCAATTCTGTTTCGGAATACGTTTCGTCTCCGATATTTACATTAAGAGGCACCACGCGAATTTGAAATTGCTCAAGGATATCCTTCGATAAATATCCTGTAGAATCCATAACAATCCCTATTTTGCTCAAATATATTTCTCTCCCTTATGTATATACACCTTGGAATTTCTTAATCTATTGCTTGTATAAAGTATATCTTAAATCAAAAGGGGTAGCAATCAAAAGACCCAGCATTTGGATTAACAAACTGCCTTTTTCTACCTATATTTATCATTTTTTGTAGTTGTGGTAACAAATCGGTATAGGAGTATTCTATTATAAAAAGTAGAATTTATCAATGAATCATCATTCATTTTTTGAATATTTTATAATTTTATGTATGATTTTAAATAAAAGAGATTGGTTATGCCAAAATAGGTTGACAGAATTAATATGATTTGTTAATATGATAGACGTTCTTAAAATACGGGGCGTGGCGCAGTTTGGTAGCGTGCTTGGTTCGGGACCAAGAGGCCGTGGGTTCGAATCCCGTCGCCCCGACCACTTTGAACTCCCTACAAGGGATACAGGGGTTTGAAATAAATAGTAATCAAGCACCTGCAGGTTAACGACATTTGGCTTAAGGTCAGCGATTTCTTGCTATACTGAACCACTTTGTTCTTGCATATTTTAGAGGACAAAGTGGTTTTTATAATTCTATCACCATCTTTCAGCAGGTACTGTCTGCCATGAGACATTGTTTTTCTTCATGATAAATATGTCTTCTTTAAAGATATCATCTATGTCAATCATTTGATGAATTTAAAAGCAATCTATCAATTAGAAACCTCTAATTTCAATGTTTTCAGTATATTAAGTTTAATCTAAGCTAATTAAAACTCGCTTAATACAAAATCCTTATAATTCAAAGAACGAATATTTATTATAAAAAGCCCTCAATGAAAATACTTCTTTTTTTGATTACTAATACTCCCTGAGTTGCTCTTAATCTGAAAATAATTATAAAATAAATACTAAGTAGCTAACTAGTTTAAAGTGCAATACTGAGACGATTGGGTTAATTTAATAAAGGAGTCTTTTGTAATGTTAAAAGGTCTAAAAACATTCGTTCGGACAGTTGAGGAAGATGATATTGACACAATATACCGATGGTATAATGATCAAGAGGTTAATTTTTGGTCCTCTGGCGCTTGGCCTCTAAATACTATGCAGAGCAAAGATCAGATTGCTGTTAAATTTCTTGACGGGTCACCAGATATTTACCGCTATTCTATACTCGATGAAAATGATCACCTCATCGGAACTATTGGTTTTAAAGAACTCAATATACCTGGTCGATCAGCGACAATTTATATTGTTATTGGCGATAAAGCTTATTGGGGAAAAGGGTATGGAACAGATGCCTTAATTGTATTTGCGCGTTTTCTCTTCACGCAGTGGAATTTCCACCGACTCTCGCTAGATACTTGGGATGAGAATATCCGAGCTATAAAAGCGTATGAAAAAGTTGGGTTCAAAGTTGAAGGCCGTCAACGTGAAGCTCGCTACGTGTTAGGAAACTATCATGATGCCATTCTCATGGGTTTATTAAGCAGTGAGTTTCTGGCCCTACACGGAAAATAATCCGAAGTTAAACTAGAATCTTGGTAATAGGGTTGCTAAAATCAACAGCCTGGAGTAAACTATAATAAATTCAATAATCGTATACTCCTCTGGGGTTGGGTGAGATTCCCTACCGGCGGTAAAGCCCGCGAGCCTTTTTGGCAGATCTGGTGAAATTCCAGGGCCGACAGTACAGTCTGGATGAGAAGAGGAACAGTTTCAAATTGCGTGCTTACGCTTATTTTGAGCTGCGTCTTATTCAACACCTAGAGAAAATTGGGTGTTTTTTTGTTTTCATTTTATCTTTATCTAATTTATCGCTTTTTGGAGACACTAAATCCGAAATAATTAGAAAGGGAATTATCATGAACAAATCAAGTCCCTCCAATCTTAATGATGAACAATTTATGAAAAGAGCACTCGAGTTAGCGGCCATGGCATTGGGCAGAACCAGCCCCAATCCTTTAGTTGGGTGTGTTATCGTTAAAGATGATAAGATTTTAGGTGAGGGGTTTCATCATAAGGCAGGAACTCCTCATGCCGAAATTCACGCCCTGGCAGCCGCAGGTGATCATGCACATGGAGCTACAGCGTATGTTACACTGGAACCGTGTTCCCATTTTGGCCGAACTCCACCCTGTGCTGATGCATTAATCCGCGCTAAACTCAGGCGGGTTGTCGTTGCCATGAAGGATCCTAATCCACTGGTCGCAGGTCGAGGTCTAGAACGCTTGCGAGAAGCTGGAATACAAGTTGACGTAGGGTTATTGTTAAAAGAAGCCTTACTCCTAAACGAAACCTTCATTAAATCAATAACTGCAGGCCTGCCATTTGTTGTTTACAAATCGGCAATGACCTTAGATGGAAAAATTGCCACAGAAACTGGGGATTCGCAGTGGATAAGTAATGAAATCTCACGCCAATACGTTCATCAGCTTCGTGATCGTTATGATGTTATCCTAGTAGGCAGTCAAACCATTCTTCAGGATAACCCTGCCCTCACTTGCCGTCTTCCCAGTGGAAAAGACCCCATTCGACTTATTGTAGATGGAAAATTAATCATTGACGAACATGCCCAAGTGCTTACCTCTTCGAAATTCAGTCCTTGTATAATAGCCACTTCGCTTTCGGCATCGAGAGAGAAGGTTGAACGTCTGCAAAGCCTCCATCAAGTTGAAGTGTGGCAATACAATACAGAGAGACATGTCCCTCTGGAAAAACTGATGCGTGATCTTGTCCAGCGCGGTTGGATAAGTGTCTTATTAGAAGGAGGAGGCGGACTGGCGGGAGCGCTTCTTCAAGAAAAGTTAGTCGACAAAGCAGAGTTTTTTATTGCACCTAAACTTGTTGGCGGAAATGGTCCTTCTCCCCTTTCAGGTTTACATATCGGGCGCATGGCTGATGCTATAGGTCTAGACAATCTCTGCGTTGATATGGAGACAGGCGACCTGCACGTTACAGGGTATATACGCCCAAAGGTTTAGATTAGACTATTATCCTATCGACGCAGATGCATTAGGGAGGAGAAAGATGTGTTTACCGGAATTGTAGAAGAACTAGGCATCGTCCGAGCCCTTCGACTCTTGCCAGAATCAGGTCAACTTACTCTTGAAGGAAAAAAGGTTCTTGATGGAACCCGAATTGGAGACAGCATTGCTGTCAATGGAGTTTGCTTAACCGTTATTCGGCTAGGTGATCGAGAATTCACAGTAGATGTAATGGCTGAAACATTAGCAAAAACGAATTTAGCTGAACTAAAGAGTGGCAGTCGTGTTAACCTGGAACGAGCTTTACAGCTTCAAACCCGTTTAGGCGGACATTTGGTTAGCGGGCATGTTGACGGGGTCGGCAACATTCGTCGAATTGTTCCATGGGGCATCGCTCAAGTCTATGAAATCAATGCTCCCCCTGCTCTTATTTCCTATATGTTGCCGAAAGGTTCAATTGCTATTGATGGAATTTCTCTTACCGTGATTGACGTAGAAGCCGATTATTTTACAGTCTCTCTGATACCCCATACTTCCAAAGAGACTACCCTGGGATTCAAGGGAATTGGAGCGAGCGTCAATCTTGAAACAGACCTCATTGGTAAATACGTTGCTCGTTTTATGGGGCTTAATGCGACTTCAAGCGATAACAAAAAAGATTTGTCACTAGGTTTTCTAGCTGAACATGGATTTATCTAATTCGGATCATCCGATAGATGGAACAATGAGGAGAGTGCAAACAATGTCATTTAATACAATAGAAGAAGCTTTAGTAGATATACGACAAGGTAAAATGGTTGTAATGGTGGATGACGAGGACCGCGAGAACGAAGGTGACCTGGTTATGGCTGCCGAAATGGCTACTCCAGAAGCAATTAATTTTATGGCAACCTACGGACGAGGTTTAATTTGTGTTCCGATGACCAAGGATCGAATTCATGACTTACAACTTGAGCAGATGGTAACTAATAATACCGATCCTCATGGTACGGCCTTCACTGTAAGCGTTGATTCCGTCACAAGTTCTACTGGAATTTCAGCTTTTGAACGAGCGGAAACTGTCAAGGTTCTTGTGAACCCTCAGAGCAAACCGACCGATTTACAACGTCCCGGGCATATCTTCCCACTTCTGGCTCGAGAAGGCGGAGTTTTGGTTCGTGCAGGTCACACGGAAGGCTCTGTAGATTTAGCACGTCTTGCCGGACTGAAACCAGCGGGCCTGATTTGTGAGGTCATGAATGAAGACGGAACAATGGCTAGAGTACCTGATCTGCAATTATTTGTTGAAAAGCACAATCTTAAATTGATTACCTTAAAAGATCTAATCAGTTACAGGCGCCAAGCGGAAAAACTGATTGAAAAGGTTGAAAGTATTCAGCTCCCTACCGGTTTTGGTGAATTCCGTGCTGTAGGTTATCTCAGTATTCTTGATAAAGAAGAACATGTTGCATTAGTTAAAGGTACAGTTGACGATGGTAAACCTGTGCTAGTCAGGGTTCACTCAGAATGTTTAACCGGAGATGTTTTTCATTCCCGTCGCTGTGACTGCGGAGACCAACTTTCTGCCGCTATGCAAGAGATTGAGCGCGAAGGACGCGGAGTGTTGCTTTATATGCGTCAAGAAGGCCGTGGAATCGGCTTGTTAAATAAATTAAGAGCGTATAAACTGCAAGAAGAAGGTAAAGACACTGTGGAGGCAAATCTTGCCTTAGGATTTCCGGAAGATTTAAGAGACTATGGCGTTGGTGCCCAAATTTTAGCCGACCTGGGAATTTCTCAAGTCCGTTTAATGACCAATAATCCACGCAAGATCGTCGGACTAGAAGGGTATGGCTTAAAAGTAGTTGAACGTGTCCCTTTAGAGATCTCGTGTAAACCAGAAAACACAAAATATCTTTGCACTAAGAAACAAAAGATGGGACATTTTTTATCAGAAGTACAGTAGTGAATCATTAGTATTACTAGATCATTTAAGGATAAGCTTAGTTCCAGATACTGAAAGGATGGTTATAAAAAATGAAAACTTATGAAGGAAATTTAATTGCTCAAGGGCTAAAGATTGGAATTATTGCTGCGCGTTTTAATGAGTTTATTACAAGTAAATTAGTAGGTGGTGCAATTGATGCACTGCAGCGACACGGGGTAACGGAAAACGATATTGAATTAGCCTGGGTCCCCGGAGCCTTTGAAATCCCCTTAGTTGCTCAAAGAATGGCCCTCTCCAAAAACTATGATGCAGTCATTTGTCTTGGGGCTGTTATTCGTGGGGCAACACCTCATTTTGACCTTGTCAGCAATGAAGTCAGTAAAGGAATTGCCCAGGTTGGCTTACAAACCGGGATACCAGTAATTTTTGGTGTCATTGCAACTGACAGTATTGAACAGGCGATTGAACGAGCGGGAACTAAGGCAGGAAACAAAGGCTTTGACGCTGCTATGACCGCAATAGAGACTGCAAATTTACTCAAATCATTTTAACCATAAACCGTTTATCGCTTAAACAATAAATCAATTAGAATAATATGGAGGTTTGTCCACTAAAAACTCCTTGTCAAATGACATATTCTTTATTAAACTCTTATAGGTGTCTATTTTTTGACAAGGAGTTGAGAGTGCCATGACTTCGAACATTTGCAACTTAGCCAAGGAGACAGCCATGCTTGAAGCAGCGCGCTCCGGCAATAAAGATGCTTTAAATGAGATTATTCAACATTATGAACCTGAAATTCGTATGATTGCTTCTAAGTATTTCTTACCTAGAGCAGACTATGAGGATTTGTTACAAGAAGGACGAATCGCGATATATCGGGCGATCCTATCGTATGACGAAGAATCTGGTATTCCCTTTCTTCATTTTTTAAGGATGGTTATTAAACGGAAACTTATCGATGGGCTGCGTAAATATACACGCCAAAAACACGCTAACCTTAATGAAGCCTATTCCCTCAATAACGTAGTTTCTGAGACAGAGGAAACAAGCTTTTTAGAATTATTACCAAACGCTGAGGACCCAGCATCAACGGTTATCGCCAACGATGAAGTCCATTCCATGATTCAAGATTTAAATAAGAATATGTCAAATCTTGAACGCTTGGTATTTGAACACTATTTCATCCAAGGATTTAAACAACGGGAAGTGTCCGAGCACTTAGGGCTTCATCCGAAATCCTTGGATAATGCAATCCAACGCATACGCCACAAAACTGCACTTTATCGCTCTAGACAAGTTGCAGGTTAATTTTCCAAAGTATCATAAATAAAAATAAAGAACCGGGAATTTATTGATTCCCGGTTCTTTATTTACGCTTGAACTATGCAATTCCACCACTTTGAGTAATCAATTTACTCACTTTACTATGCGCATTAGTCGCTTCGTTGGCTAAGCGTAAGTATATATCTCTTAAATTAGCATGATGAGCACGCGTGGCTAAAGTCATGTACCCAGTAGCAGCAGCCGCAGCGTCTTTTTCATAATCATAAAGCATATCCAAATCGCTAAATTGGCTCATTTTTGTACCCCCTTTCTATTGAAGTTCTACCATTCCTTTTTTAAAATAACCTACCACATCTTCTAAACCTTTGGCTTGTTCTTTAAAAAACCCCTTAACAGCAGCGTCTTTTGCCATTTCTGTGTAAACTTGGCACTTTTTCATAGCGGTTTCGGTCTCAATTAAGCTTCGGGTTAACATGCCTTGGTCAAGGATTTTCTTCGTTTCCATATCATTTAGTTGCATCAAGATCCCTCCTTCTGAAAAACTAATTTACATAACATTCTCAGGATGTGTAAATAGACCATAAATTATTCATAATAAATGAACACAAAGTATGTTCAAATAGATACTATGCTAGACAGGCAGGATGTTCATGAGTTAAACTGAAAAGGTACAAGGATTATTATACACATTTTCTATAGAAACATTACATAATTTTGGGTTTTGAGAATGGAGGTATAAACATTTGGAGACGCCAGAATTCAAGCGTGGTTTCCGTGGGTATGATTCCGATGCTGTTGACCAAGCGTGGGCAGAAAGCGAACGACAATTATCTGAAGCAAATGCAGCTCACAAGGAACTGCGCTTACAGATTAACAGTTTAAGGGAACAAAACTCAGAATGGGGAAATCGCCTAAAGTATTATGAGCAGATTGAAAAAGATCTAAGAGATGCCCTTGTAAGCGCCCAAAGAATCGCAAATCAAGTAAAAGATGAAGCAACAATACAGGCAGAAGAGCTTCTTCAATCCGCACGCAGCGAGAGTGAAGTCATACTAAGTGAAGCAGCGCATCTTTCGGAGTCCAAGGAAATTGAAGCAGACAATATGCTCATTGAAAAGCGGATGGAAATTGTACAACTAGAGGAACAGATTCAAGGACTGATTGAGCAAAAAACAGAACTTCAGACTCTTGCTGATCAAGTCAGGCAATATTTGGATAAAATTAAGGACTTAATTATGTAAATAATATCCCATAGATTTTAAAGGCAGAATACCTCGATCTAATGAAAATTAGTCAAGGGATTCTGCCTTTAATTATTATTAACTCACTTTATCTTTAAGGAGAGAAAATGAATAGTTCCCCACTTCGTCAACATCTACAAAGATTTCTTGCCCCTCCTTAAATTCTCCTTTCAGGAGTTTGAAAGCTAAAGAGTTTTGCAAACGTTGTTGAATCACTCGTTTAAGAGGCCTCGCTCCGTAAATTGGGTCATACCCTTCATTCGTAAGTTGTTCCTTTGCCTTTGATGATAGGGTCAGTGTCAGTTTGCTTTCACTTAAGCGTTTACGTAGCTGACCAAGCTGAATATCGACAATCTGACCAATATGCTGACGTCCAAGTGGATGGAAGATTATAATTTCATCAAGACGATTGAGAAATTCCGGCCGGAAATAATGTCGAAGTTCTTCATTAATGCTGGATCGTACTTCTTCCTTGCCAGCGTTGCGTTGGGTTAATTCTTGAATAGTCGGGCTGGCAATATTACTGGTTAAGATCACTACTGTGTTTTTAAAATTTACTATTCGGCCCTGACCATCGGTTAACCTTCCATCATCTAGAAGTTGCAATAATATATTGGAAACATCGCTATGCGCTTTCTCTACTTCGTCAAAGAGAATGACACTGTAAGGTTTACGTCGGACGGCTTCTGTGAGTTGTCCACCCTCTTCATAACCGACATATCCGGGAGGAGCTCCGATCAGTCGTGACACAGAATGTTTTTCCATATACTCGGACATGTCAATCCGAACCATTGCTTGTTCATCATCAAAGAGGAATTCTGCCAACGCCCTTGAAAGCTCTGTCTTCCCTACCCCCGTAGGGCCTAGGAAAAGGAATGAACCTAGGGGTCGATTTGAGTCTTGCAACCCTGCTCGCGCTCGACGCACGGCATCGGCAACAGCACGAACAGCTTCTTCTTGACCAATAACTCGCTGATGAATTCGATCTTCCATCTGAATGAGCTTTTGCATCTCACTTTCCATTAATTTGGAAACGGGAACATGGGTCCAAGTTGCCACGATTTCCGCAATGTCTTGTTCAATTACTTCTTGTTTCAGTAAAGTATTTTTCTTATCTTGCAGTTTTTCCTCCGTGCTTTTCAGTTCTTTTTCCAAATTAGGGATTATTCCGTATTGGAGCTCTGCAGCTTTATTATAGTCAAGTTGCTGTTGAGCTTGCTCCATTAAGATACGTGAACGATCTACTTCTTCTTTTAGTTGTTGAATCCTAACAAGAGTTTCACGTTCTCCCTGCAACTGAGCCTCCATGCCAAAACGTTCTTCCTTAAGATTACCTAATTCTTCCTCAATTTTCGCTAAGCGCTCTTTACTGGCCTCATCCTTTTCTTTCCTCAAGGCTTCCCGTTCTATTTCGAGTTGCATCATTCGACGTTTAATTTGGTCTAAATCATGAGGGTCACTAGTAATTTCCATACGCATGCGTGCACCGGCTTCATCAATTAAATCAATTGCTTTATCAGGCAGGAAGCGGTCACTAATATAACGATCTGAAAGAACAGCTGCCGCAATAATTGCCCCGTCAGTAATTCGTACACCGTGATGTGTTTCGTAGCGTTCTTTAAGACCGCGCAGAATTGAAATAGTATCTTCCACTGTGGGGGCTTCCACCATAATAGGTTGGAATCGCCGTTCGAGAGCGGCATCCTTCTCAATGTGCTTGCGATATTCTGCGAGTGTTGTAGCTCCCAGCATACTGAGTTCTCCTCGAGCAAGCATCGGCTTGAGCATATTACTGGCATCCATTGCTCCTTCAGCAGCTCCGGCCCCTACAACTGTATGCAGTTCATCAATAAATAAGATTACATCATCACGGTCCTGGATTTCTTTGAGTACGGCTTTCAATCGTTCTTCGAACTCCCCACGATACTTGGCTCCAGCAATTAAGGTTCCCATATCAAGAGAAATCACCTGTTTATCCTTAATTGCCTCTGGGACATCTCCACGCACAATTCTTTGAGCTAAACCTTCTGCGATGGCTGTTTTACCAACCCCTGGCTCACCAATGAGGACAGGGTTATTTTTCGTGCGTCTGGATAGAGTTTGAATAACCCTGCGAATTTCTTCGTCACGGCCAATAACTGGATCTAGACGTCCACGCCTTGCTTGTTGCACTAAGTTAAGCCCATATTGCTCGAGAGCAGCGTAGGTCCCTTCAGGATTAGGACTCGTGACACGTTGGGTTCCCCTAACTTCACGCAATGCTTGAAGCAATTTTTCCCGAGTTAATCCGGCTTGCTTTAGAACTTGTTGGGCAGACCCTCCGGCCTTTTCCCAGATCCCAAGCAGTAAATGTTCTGTACTGACGTATTCATCGCCAAACGGTGCCATCTCATCATGAGCAGCTACCAAAACACTGCGCAAGCGGGGAGAAATGCTCATTTGCACATTGCCGCCGCTAATTCGGGGAAAGCGGTTGATCTCTTGACGCATAGTTTGGATGAGGGATCCAACTGCCATGCCTAGTTTAGTTAATACTTGAGGAACAACGCCATCACCTTGCTCTAAGAGGGTGAGTAATAGATGCTCCGGTTCAACTAGACTGTTCCCGTTGCGTTCCGCCATTGTTTGGGCACCTGTGATTGCTTCCTGTGATTTCTGGGTAAAACGGTTGGTATCAAATGACATAATCGCTCACTCCTTTTCAAGCTAGTTTAAATTTAAGAGCGCCATGGTGTGACACTACAGAACAACTCCTCGTTTATCAGCCAGGTCACGCAGAGCCGTAATTTCTGAATCACTCATATTTTCGGGTAACTTAATTGAAACTTCCACAAAAAGATCCCCCTGTTGAGCAGGCTTTTCTAAATTTGGCATACCTTTGCCCTTCAGGCGAAATTTCTTTCCGTTTTGGGAAAGAGGCGGAATTTTTAGCAAGACTTCACCGCTAAAAGTTTTGACACTGACTTCTCCGCCTAAAACCGCTCGATAAAAATCAACCGGGATCTCGGCCCTTAAGTCATCTCCATCGCGAACGAAATAGGGATGCGGGCTTACCGTTATAATTAAATAGAGGTTCCCAGCTGGTCCGCCCGAAATTCCCGGACTGCCTTGACCTGAAAGCCGTACCTTAGAACCGGTCCGTACCCCTTTTGGGATCTTAGCCTCAATTTGCTTTTCACCTGTTCGAATGACTCTCGTTGTACCAGTATAAGATTCCTCTAGAGTTACTTGAACTTCAACTTCAAGATCCTGGCCTTGACGGGGACGACCAGCAGCGGGCCCTCCGCCAAATCCTCGGCCTGGTCCTCCAACTCCTCCAAAGAGAGTTGAGAAGAAGTCAGAGTATCCTTCCCCTCCAAAATTAAATCCACCGGTTTTACCCGAGCCACCGAACATTTCTGCAAAATCTTCCGGGGACATGGTATAGGTATGTCCTCCGCTCCCTCCACTGGGATTCGATTGCCAACGATCCCAATTATAATCCCCACGTCCTCCACGAGCTTTCCATTGTTGATAGTCTTGACGCAACTCGTCGTATTTACGTCGCTTTTCAGGATCACTAATTGCTTGATATGCCTCCGTAGCCTCTTTGAATTTTTCTTCAGCAACTTTATCTCCGGGATTAACATCCGGATGATACTTTTTAGCTAGTTTCTGAAAAGCTTTCTTAATGGTTTTTTCATCGGCATCGGCTGAAACACCTAAGCTCACATAATAGTCTTTAAAGTCCATACTTTCACCTCATAACACTACGTTTAGTCAGCATTATTTTATATAGAGTAACTATTCCCTAGATTTTTATATCCTAAAAGACTCTTAATAATTTAGAGTATTTTTCCTTGTTATCAAAATTATAGTCTATTTTCTTTTAAAGGTCAATATTGGTCAGACATTTATTTGACCAATATTGACCTTTAAGTATTATCTTTTTACTCTTTAGAATACTTTTTTACCCAACAGAATTTGCAATTAAAACAGAGATAGGTTTCATAGAACATCTATGAATACCTATCCCTGAAATAAGCGGATGCACTCAATTAAATTTTCAGGCAGGTTTAGAGCCGGCAAATCATTTAACCCCATAAACAAAGAATACGAGGAATAACTTTAAGCTGGATAGGTCCTTGACCGGGTTGCTCCCCATCAATATCCAGCAGAATTTTTTCAGCTGAAGTAATGACTACGGAGCGACCGCGCAGCACGCTAACCCCAGGGATCGAAAGATGAGTGCCCCGATAGATTTTTGGTATATGCCGTAAAATAGTCCAGGTTGAAAAGTCTCCTAAGAATACTATATCAAAACGACCATCATCAAGTTCTGCATGCGGTGCGATCATCATTCCACCACCAATATAACGACCGTTTGCTACCATAATACTATTAAGGCGACCATTACAAATTAGTTTCCCATCGATTTGACAGCTCATAACTTTATTACTGTAACGAAGTATGCTTATTACTGATCCAATAAGAAAAGATAGTTTACCTCCAAGCAACTTACTTTGCTGATTGACGCGAGCAACTGTCTCCCCACCTAAACCAACGTCTGCAACGTTAAGGAAATAACGGTGGATCTGCTGTCCATAATTATCATGAAAGAGGACTTCCCCGACATCGATTTTTCGTTTTCGACCTTGTTTCAGAATATCGATAAAACCCTCAATTCCTTTAGGAATTTGTAAGGTGCGAATAAAGTCGCATCCAGTACCATGTGAAAAAACGGCTAGCTCTGCCTGCGGGTTAATCAGCTGATTATTAGAGAAAAATCCATTAACTACTTCATTCATAGTCCCGTCTCCCCCGACAGAAATGATGCGATTACACCCTTCTTTCAAGGCTTTTTGAGTGATATGAATTGCATCCCCAGGTCCAGAGGTATAAGTGAAGTCGATAGGATATCCTTCTTCTCGCAGTCGTTTCAAATACTGAGGCCATCGTTTAAGAGTACTGCCATTGGATGAATGCGGATTTACAACAGCGAACCAGTAGTTACTTATTTGCATTAAGAAAACTCTCCCTTTTGCAGACACATATATAATGTACAGTCAGTTTATACTTTCTGACTAGTATTAGCGATAAAAAATGCCTATATATGCCTCATCTCGAGAGAATTCGACGTTTAGAACGAAAAATCCTTTTCGTTAGTTTACCCTCCATCGCAATTCGCTAAGAGTGTTCTTTATATGTTATTGGAAGAGCCAATAAGACAGCCATTTAAATTTGTTTATTTAGACAGAACGTATTTGATTGATACGTTGCATGACATCCTCTTTCACTTTGCGAAGGAAATCTTCTGCCCCAGCTAAGGTATCAGCTTTCACTGAGAAGTAAAATTTAATTTTGGGTTCCGTACCTGAGGGTCGCACCATCACAAATCCTCCACCCGCAAAAGAATATCTTAAAACATTTGACCGAGGAAGTTTGAGAGGATATGTTTGTCCTGTTTCAAAGTTTTTGCCTATTCGCAGTTCGTAGTCGTCAAATCTTTCAATAGACATCCCACACAATTCATGAATCTCTTCTTGACGGAGTGAATCCATAATTAAAGCCATCTCTTCTTTTCCAAGTTTCCCTTCTAGGGCAAGGGATTCTTGGTCATCAAGGTAAAATCCAAATTGTTGATAGATGCTTTCGAGAACAGCAAAGAAATTGCGTCCTTCAATCTGCTGATAATAGAGGGCAGCTTCAGCTAAGATGACAGAAGCGATAATTCCATCTTTATCTCGGACAAAATCCCCTGCCAAATATCCGTAACTTTCTTCAAAACCAAATTCGAAGGTTCCCCAACCGCCCTCCTCCATTTCCTTTTCCTTTTCAGCAATGAATTTAAACCCTGTCAGCACGTTTTCAACTTGAACATTAAAATATCTGGCAACTTCATCTGCCAAATCAGTTGAGGCAACAGTTTTAATAATCGTTGCATTTTCCGGAAGGGTTCCTAAAGCCTTTTTCTGAGATAGGATATAGTATGTTAACAGTATTCCGATTTGATTCCCCGTAAGCTGTATATAGTCCCCTTGAGGAGTACGTAAGGCAACCCCCAAACGATCCGCATCAGGATCTGTAGCTAGAAGAAGATCTGCTTTCACAGCATTTCCATATTTTCGAGCAAGTTCAAACGTTGCCGGAATTTCAGGATTGGGATACGGGACGGTTGTGAATTCCGGATCAGGATGCTCTTGTTCGAGAACAACATTGACCGAACTGAAACCGAGTTCAGACAAAGCCCTTCGGACTAGGATATTTCCCGCTCCGTGAAGCGGCGTATAGACGATACTGAGTTCCTTCCCTTTTTGCTTATCAAGATCTGGGTACAGTGCCAATTTCCTGACACGAGCAAGATAGGGTTTATCAATTTCTTCTCCAATTATTTGAAGCAGTCCACATCGCTTAGCTTCTTCAAGGGATAGAGGTTCGATTCCCAACCAGCTCTCACGGGCTTCTATGCGGGCAAGAATTTGATCTGCTTTTACAGGAGGCACCTGTCCTCCATCATCCCAATATACTTTGTACCCATTGTAGATTTTAGGGTTGTGACTCGCTGTCACAACAATCCCCGCCAAAGCACGCAAATGGCGGACCGTAAAGGAGAGTTCCGGTGTGGGACGAAGTGCATCAAAAAGATATACTTTGATTCCGTTCTTGGCAAGCACCAGGGCGGCCTCGAGAGCGAATTCAGGTGAATACCTGCGCGAGTCGTAAGCAATCACGACCCCTCGCCGCATTCCTTCTTGCCCATGATCACAAACACATTCAGCCAACCCTTGGGTTACTTTTCGAATAACATATTTGTTCATACGATTTGTGCCTGCGCCAATAATACCTCTTAACCCACCTGTGCCGAATTCTAGATCCGTATAAAAACGGTCCTCAATTTCTTGTGGATCGGTGATTTCTCTTAGCTCTTGCCGTGTTTCTTCATCAAAATAGGGGTCTTCCGTCCATAAGCGATAGCGATCTTGAATACTCACCCTGACAAACCTCCCATATAGTTGTATTTTCAATATAATTAGATTTTCAAGACTTTACTGGATTTGCCTCATTGGATAATCTTCCCTTTTAAGTGAGTATAGCATAACCTTGTTAAATTTAACAAATTATTATAGCGGGTAAGGCACTTGTTGAATGAGTGCCCTTTTCCTCTGCAAACGCTCAGTAAAAAAGAAATATGCCCAGTCTAAGACTGAGCTGTAAGTACTGGAGAAATTATAACACCAACAAGTCCGGGTCCTGTATGGACCCCCATAACCGGACTGATCTGATTGAACAACAATTCTTTAATATTTGGAAGTTCTTTAGCATTTTGCCACAGCTTACGAGCTTCCTGCTCTGCTCCTCCATGTACAATAGCCACATTATATTGTCCATCCTGAATACTTTCTATGAGTATATCGTATAATTTTTTGAGTGATTGGTCTCTGCCGCGGACTTTCGAATATGTAATATATTTTCCTTCTGAATTTATAGAGATTATTGGTTTTATGTTAAGAAGCTCTCCTATGGTACCTGAAACATATCCGATGCGGCCACCCCGCTTTAGATACTCCAATGTAGATAAGACAAAATATAGCTTAGTCTGCTCAGAAACTTTCTTAGCTACCTTGAGTACGGCCTGAAAATCAATAGATTTGCGAAGCTCGCGAGCCGCCTGGAGAACGGGAAAACCGAGGCCCATGGAAAGCGCTTTAGAATCCAAGACTTCAATTTCCATTTCCTTATAATCTTTGGCTACCTGACATACAGTTTCATAAGTACCGCTTAAACCACTTGATATGTGCATTGTGAGAATATGAGTAAACTTCTCCTCTCTTAGTCGGTCAAACAAATTAGAGATTTCTGCTGGAGAAGGTAATGATGTTGTGGGAACTTCAATATCCATATTGTCATATACCTCATTTGGACTGATACTGACCCCGTCGAGATACTCTCGATCTTTATATACAACGTGCAAAGGAAGAATCTCAATCCCAAACTCCTTAGTCATATCTGAGTCTAGATCACTTGTACTGTCTGTAACAATTGCAATTTTTGGGACGCTTAAAGGTATTGAAGTTTCTCGCATGAGGCATAGTTCCTTTCCATCAAAACTATAGTATTTTAATAATTAGTATATCATAATAGTCAACGATTCGACTAGAAAGTTTTTGTAATATTAGGTTATCAAAAGAGCTTGGGTAGCTTTACGCACTTCTTCCAATGAAGACGGAGAAGCTTCAATATCACCGACTTTATCAACTCCACTATATAGGCAAGCTTGAGAATATTTAATATCTAACATATGATAAAACGTTTTGACGGAACGCTCGGCACACTCAAATACATTTGGGAGACGTGTTCCCGCCGTAGAAATAAAAAGTCCAATTCGTTCAGGTCCAGCTGGATTTAGTAGCGTTTGATTAAGAAGATATTTGCGCGCCCAAAACGTTTGCATTCGATCAATCATTGTTTTGGTTTGAGCATTGACCCCCATAAAATATATAGGCGCGGCTAGAATGAAACGGTCGGAGTGAATTAACTTCTCTTGAAGCTTTAGGATATCGTCATTTATTACACAAATTCCCTTAGCAGAGCACGCACCACATCCTTGGCAGGGACTGATCTTTAGGTCAGTAAGATAAACCAACTCCGTGCTGTGTCCCTCGGCCTGGGCAACTCTAATTCCCTCTAATAGCAATTTTGTCGTATTGCCGTTGCGTCGTGGACTGCAGGCAATTCCAAGTAATGATAATGCCATAATTAGTTTCTCTCCCATCAATTATAGTTTCTCGCTTATATACAAAATATAACTCATCCAAGTACAAAAGCGAGGTTCTTAATTATTTAAGAATCTCGCTTTTATATTTGGCTTTTTCCGAATGGGTTTAAGCTCATTAGGTTACACTTTAGGATTAGGATCTGGGTCAAAATACCGCTCCCTTTCTGTAACTACTTATCCTTCTTCATGAACTTGCCTTAGGGTCTGAGTAGACTTAATGGGTTCTAGTCCAACAGACTCTAAAATTGCATTAATCATTAACTGCTCTTTTTTCGTCATACGCACTCTTTCCTTTCATTTTCTGGGTAACTAGATTAGTATATACCTTCTTTGATACAATTGCAAGTTTTTCGTAAAATTAATAATTTTTTACATCTGCCGTTTAAAACGAACCAAAATGACCCCGCTTTTGTGTCGTTTCATCCGGACTAAATTAGCCTATGTGCGGAGAATGCGGTTTATGACAGTTCAATACACATTTCTAGTTGTTTGGCACTGGGGTTAATTCCATGAGCCCGGAGAAAGGTGGAAATCCAATCATTTGGTTGATTAGTAAGTGAGAAAGATGCACCTGACCATTGAAGTATAGTGGGAAGAACTTCTTCTATTCCCGCTAAATTTGAACTCCAAATATCAAGCAAAAGACCCGATTTTTCCTCTGCAAACAAGGCACCCGCAGTTTTAGTTTGATTAATGTAAGCTAAAAGGTTACCATGTCGTCTGAGATACCCCTCTCTTCGTTGCCAAGCCGGATTAAAAAAAGCATGGTTGCGATTTTGAAAGTATTCGTCTACTGATATTAGTGCAACCGGATGAATCTGAAGCATCTTATCGTTAAAATCAGCGATGCTTTGAGCACGGTAAACATTAAGCTGACGCACATCGACAAAACCGACGGACTGATAAATTTTTCTTGCATAATTCTGTTCCAGTACTTCAAGGTAAATCCGTTTAAGAAAAATACTTTTTGCCATATTCAACTGGGAACGCAACAGGACTGTAAAAAGGCCATTTCGTCGGTAATCAGGATCTATACAGGTGCCAGCAATCCATCCATCTTTATTATCTATTGCCAGCAAGGTAAACCCTACAACACGATTATCAACAAAAATGGCAACAGAACGCGACAAAGAAACTTGACTCAGAGCAAGCCAAGCTTTCATATGTTCTTGTTTATATGCCATATTATAATAATACCCGAGCCAACAGCGGTTCCACATCTCAGTAATATCTTGCAAGTTAAAATCTTCAAGAGTTTTTACGTTGACATTTTTAATATTAATATTCAATTTAATCCCACAATTCTATTATAAATAAATGGTCATTTCACTTTCTATATGTTATGTCAAATATCCTTCAACCTTAAGGAATGCCAGCTAATTTATTTTAGAAGTGTGATTAATATTTGCTTATCTCTTGCTATTTACTTATAGTAAGAATCACCAACAGAAATTTGAAAGGTGGTCCGACGTAATGAAAACTTCATTTATTAATGACGCCGAGCTAACGTTCGCTCATGAACTCCTGGATTTTATTGAGGAAAGCCCATCTTCTTTTCACGCCGTGGAAACTGTTAAGAAATTGCTCGCTCCTCAGGGATTTCAAGAGCTATCTCTTAACGGGAAATGGTCCTTGACTCCAGGTGGGAAATATTTCATAACTCGTAACAATTCAGCTCTAATTGCCTTTTCGCTTGGCCTGGGTGAGCCAGAAAAACATGGGTTTCGCCTGATTGCAGCGCATACAGACAGCCCTGCTTTCCGTATTAAAACCTTACCTGAAATATCAGTAGAAGGTCATTATCTCAAATTGAATATTGAAACGTACGGAGGTCCCATTCTTAATACTTGGCTAGACCGCCCTCTTTCTGTAGCTGGTCGAATTATCCAGAGGGGAGAATCTCCCTTTTCTCCAAAAACCAGACTTTTCCATAGTGATCGACCCTTGCTTGTGATTCCCAATCTTGCGATTCATATGAACCGCAAAGTTAATGAAGGTTTAGAATTAAATAAACAGAAGGATATGCTGCCTTTATTGGCTCAAGTTACTAAAGACTTACATAAAGAAAATGTTTTAATTCATTACCTTGCTGAAAGCCTGCATTGTCTGCCTGAAGATATTATAGACTTCGACCTGTTCCTTTATGAAGCTGAAAAGGGTTGTCTTGTCGGACTTCAACAAGAGTTTATATCAAGCGCGCGTTTGGATGATCTGGCCATGATTCATGCAGGAATATGGGCCATTGCCAAGGTAAACCAATCATTGTCCACTAAGGTCCTTGCCTGTTTTGATCATGAGGAATGTGGAAGCACTTCCAAGCAAGGTGCGGCTTCTCCTCTTCTGTCCCATGTGTTGGAACGAATCCTGCTTGCTCAAAAGAAAGACCGAGAAGCATATTTCCAAGCCTTAGAGCATTCATTTCTCATTTCGGCTGATATGGCCCATGCGCTTCACCCCAATGCCGGTGAGAAGCATGATCCTAGTAATCGTCCTATCTTGAATGGCGGCCCAGTGATTAAAACTAGTGCTAATCAGAGCTACACTACCGATGCAGAATCTGCCTCAATATTTTCTGCCCTATGTCACTTAGCAGATGTACCCGTCCAGAAATTTGTCAATCGTTCTGATGAACGAGGGGGCTCTACCATTGGTCCGATATCCAGTACACACCTCGATATCCGTTCTGTAGATATTGGCAACCCTATCTTAGCAATGCATTCTGTACGCGAACTCGGGGGCGTGAAAGACCACTTAGCTGCTGCAAAAGTCTTTAGTGCGTTCTATGAATCTGTTTAAGGCTTAAGTATAATAAAATCAAATTCGCCCTACACCTTAGACAGAATCTGTTCGACATGCTCTGCAGTGACCAATTCTGCATACTCTGGCCGTGTCGGGGCAGCTAAGACTTGAAGCCCAAAAAATGAGTCAAGAAATACGACTGAATCTCAGAATACTTGATAGTGCCTGATTGGGTTAAGTCCGCTATCGATCGTTTAGGAATTAGGTTTAAAAAAACCGCAACATCTCCAAACTGAAGGTTTAGATCGATTAGAAGGACTCGCCATTTGCCGGAACTCGCTAATTGTACTGCAAGATCGGTAGCTAAAGTCGTATTGCCTACTCCGCCCTATGTACTAAAGAACGAGATCATTTCACAGTTTTCTAGTTTTAGGGCTGTTAGTTACCTTTATCTGTTCTCCCGAAACATCTCTTTTCCGTTGATCTAACTCATAGACCTTGGCAATAACACTGAAAAGCTCATCTCCAGTAAAGGGCTTGACAATATATTCTCGTGCTCCAGCCATCATGGCTCGACGTAAATATGCCTGTTCTCCTTGTACTGACATAATAATGACAGAGCATTCCGGAGCACGGTGGGCGAGTAACTCTGTAGTACGTATTCCGTCCATTTCCGGCATGTTAATATCCATCAAAATAATATCCGGCCTGTTTGCTTCGGCAAACAATATCGCTTCAGAGCCTAACCCTACATCACCCACGACCTCAATATTATCTTCAAACTGGAGAAGCCGTCGGATGCTGTCCCGGGTGTCACTGATATCGTCAACAATCAAGATATTGATGCGTCTCACAGTAACCCCTCCTTACTTATAGTTATTAATAAAATTGGGATCCATAAATATATTTTCCGTAAACGG
The DNA here is from genome assembly GCF_023897015.1 of Desulfosporosinus nitroreducens. Lineage (GTDB taxonomy): Bacteria > Bacillota > Desulfitobacteriia > Desulfitobacteriales > Desulfitobacteriaceae > Desulfosporosinus > Desulfosporosinus nitroreducens. The sequence continues at coordinate 167,530 of NZ_JAMHFY010000002.1, forward strand.
GGTATCTTGGCGAATTTCTGTATTTACCGGGTTTCGCATAACAAACGCAGACTGCCTTTTTCACCGCCGAGTGTGACAGCCATAGCTTGAGGTACGCTTAGCGCTAGTGTGTACGATTTAGTCTCAACCTTATTTTTCTCTTCTTTAAGTGTTTCTCCAATACTCAACACTAAGACATCCTGAGCTGCTAGAGTAGTTAAAGTCACTGCTTGTGTATTTGCATTGGAGTCATTAATATCTATTGTCACCAAGACATACGTGATCACCGAGTCTAATGGCATAACCCACTCCACTTACTAAACCTATCGGTATTGCTACAGCCCTTTTCCCATTCGGAACAGTCAGGGCTGCAGTACTTCCTGTCAAAAGCCCATCACCATTACTCTGAGGGGAAGGACGTTCTACCATTGAACTAACAACTAAATCACCCGCTGATAGATTTAATAGAGCTACTGAACCCACAACATTTTGGATTGTTGAAAATCCACCTTGAGGATACCCTTGGATTGGAATATCCTTCAACTCTAACTGACTGGCCGCAATTACAGTCCGAGCTGGGATGTCCGTCTTAACGATTACCAAAGGTTTGAGTGTAGAAGTTGTATTAGTTGTCGCTTTGTTCAGATACATATACGTTGATCCAGCAGCGCTCAGACCGCAGATCAGTGCCAGAAGAAAAAAGCAATTTTTTATAGATTTTTTGTTCTCGCCAGTCGTTGAAGGCAACGATACCAAATATGAATCCTAAAGCAAGGTCATTGACTCTCAAAGCGGCCTCCTAGTGTCAAGAACCCTACTGCGGCCAGTAGGGTTCGTTTTGTTTTATGTTAATTAGAAAAGGGTCCTAGTGGCAAATATTTTAAGCTGGTGTAAGCTTTGCTACTAAGGAATTAAATAGTGTGCTGAGTTGACCGCCCATGGCTGTTAAAGCAATAATAAATCCAACCGCTACGAGAGCGATAATGGGCCCATATACTCTGTAATTGCCTGTCCAGTTTCGTCCTTCAGAAACCCTATTAATTTTGTTTTTATACTCCCTTTTCTTAGTATTCCTATCTGCTTAATTTTATTATAGTTATTAACCGTACAAAACGATATAAGGCAATAGTCGCAAAGTTAATATTAGTTAGTCCTAGTCTTTGGTCCTAGCTTAATTATTTAAATTCTATTGCTTTAAGAGCAAGTGATTTTGATTCGATACAAAAGGGTATTATTAAAAATTAACCTTTTGCTAAGCACGCCGTGGATTGGGAGAAAGAGAAGTTATTCCATCCTGACGCACAAAAAAAGATAGAGCTGTTAGATAGCCCTACTTTCTTAACCATAATCTATTTGATTAAACTTAGGAGTTATTTTCGTTTTTTTAAAGCTGTACTTATTCAACTAACCTTTTAAATGCTTGAGATACATTTCTGCACAAATTCCAGCGCGCAGATACTGCTTACTGCTATGACATTATCTGTTGATGGATTAAGCGGCAAGAAGACCGCTACGACTTCATTAAAGTCATAGATCCTTTCTCCACTTGACTGACATATTAAATAACCCTTCTGATTAAATAAGGTTTCAAGTCTCTGCATGCCAACGATTCGATTGGGAAGTGTCTCAATATCATTGTGCCTCAACGTGCCCACCCCTGTCTAACAGACCGTTACCCATCATTTCTGACTGGTACCGGTCTCTATACTTTCCAACTAATTACAATATAAAGACTTTAGGCTTATTATTATGCAAGAAGAGCATTATTTATTACAAATTACCTTAAACTTGCTAACAATGGCAATTTATAGGACAATTCCCAGGGAAGCATTGACTAATATTTGGTATTTAGTTTATAATTAAATTGCTCGAAGTACTTGAGGATTTAGACAAACTTCTCGATTGCCTAAGGCTGTGGGAAGATTCTGAACTTCCCATGTCGCGGGTAATAAAATTTCGGAGGTTTTTTAATGTTTAGTGACAAAATTTTAGTTTGCAAAGATTGTGGTCGTGATTTTGAATTTACAGCTTCAGAACAAGAGTTCTATGCGGAAAAAGGGTTCACCAATGAGCCTGGCCGTTGCCCGGAATGTCGCGCTGCCAGAAAAGAACAGAATAGAAATAACAGTGGTGGCGGTTATTCTCGTCAACCCCGTGAAATGTTCCCAGCTATTTGTGCAACTTGTGGAAAAGAGACTACTGTACCTTTCCAGCCTTCCGGCGATAGGCCCGTATATTGCAGAGACTGCTACCAACCAAGATCACGAAACAATTGGTAAATATAGCACTTATCCTTTCATAAAGTATACTGACAGATTATCATCTTTAATGACTAGTTAAAAACAAATCCCTTCTCAGGCGCATGCCTAGGAAGGGATTCTATTTTTTATTTATCCAAAATGTCCAATTCTATAAGCTCATGATAAAGCTCCTTGCGTCGATCGGCCAAAAAGAAACTATCTCGCATAGAAGTACGCTCGGGGCGGCGAATATGATTAATCCGCTCGGCCGAAAGGATGGCAGTATATATGCCCTCATTCCCAATTTCCGTCTGCTCAACTAGCTCCCCCTTTGGACCTATTACTAAAGTTCCGCCACTGAATTTTTTTGATTTCCCGTTACTTCCTACTAAATTACAGGCACCTATATAAACAGAATTATCATAAGCTCTTGCTCCAAGGTAACGTAACCAAAGCTCTTTTCGATCTCCAGCCACTAAAGGTGAAGCATGGGGCGCAAATAAGACCTCGGCACCTTTGAGCGAATAGATTGCAGCCGTTTCGGGAAAGTGCCAATCCCAACAAATACCTACTGCGAATGAGGTACCGTGGGCTGAGAAAATCGGAAAATGATCTCCTGGAGAAAAGTATTCTAACTCACTCCGACCTAAATGTACTTTACGATAAACCTTAAGTTCCTCTCCTGGAGATAAGATAACCTGTGATATGTAAGGTCTATGTTCTCCTGATCTTCGCTCTACCATACCAACCAAGAGAGTTATCCCTAAGTCCATTGAGCATTCTCTTAATTGCTTAATCCATTTAGAATCCAAAGGGTTAGCAATTGCTGTTGCATCATGTGGCGAATACCCATCTAAAGCGCATTCTGGAAAGCACAACAGCGAAATTTCCTGCTTTTGAGCAATTTCGGCTAAATAAGTTATGTTTTGTAAATTCCGTTCAGTCTCCCCTACCATAGACTCCATCTGAACGAGTCCAATCCGACAGTCCTGTTTCATATTATCTTGTACTCGCCCTTCCTTTTACTCACTCAGTCAAAATCCTATTCCAGATCCACTAATTCATTGTAGTCCCTGCTTAGAACATCAGACAACAACCTATGATCGTGAAGCAGGTTAATTAAGATGCGTTCATCTTTAGTCTGTGTAGTTCTGGCATTGGTAAGAATACTAAGAGGGCGATAAATAGGCGCATCTTGAATTTTTAAAGTCTTAAATAACTTCTGGTCTCCTTCTCGACTTACAGTCAATGAAGAAATTATAGTTATCCCAAGCCCCGCAGAAACGAGCTGCTTAATCGCCTGAGTACTTCCGAGTTCCATTGCTACATTTAACTGCTCAGGATCGAGCCCTCTCTCTTGTAGAGCCATCTCCATTACCTTACGAGTTCCCGATCCATCCTCGCGTGTCACCAGGCGCTCATTTGGAAGTTCTGCAAGAGTAATGCTTTTCCTTGAGGCCCAAGGGTGAAAATTAGCAATTACGACTACCAACTCATCCTCCCAGAAATTCTCGACATTTAAATCTTTATGCTGAGGGACTGGCCCCTCAATTAATCCAATATGCAATTTTTTTTCAAGGACATCCTGGGAAATTGACTCTGTATTAGCAATCTTTACTTTAAAATCTACGTCAGGATGAGTTTTGAACAAAAACGCTAGAATATTGGGAAGTATATATTCTCCGATGGTTAAAGTGGCTCCGAGATATATCAACCCTCTCTGATCTTTTGCTAAAGCACTTATCTGTTCTTTTGCATTTGATAGAATGTCTAAAACACTGCGAACATGGGCATAAAAAATTTTGCCCTCTTTAGTTAAAGTTACACCTTTATTGGTTCGATCAAAAAAGCGGGCACCATATTGGTTTTCTAAATTTTGAATTTGCAAACTTATACTGGGTTGACTCATGTGCAACTTTTTAGCAGCTAACGTAATGTTTCTAGTTTCTGCAACCTCTTTGAAAACAAGAAGGTGTTGTTCCATGATTGATGTATCCCCTTCCTAGATCTCTATATTAGTTCTCCATTTTAGTGCCTGTTATAAATATTTCCATTCCATAATATTCATAATCATAGTATATAAGCTATAATACCCAATACTGGTAAGTTTGAGTTTGTCCATTAATCATAAGGAAATATAATGATTAGACATTCTTACTCATCCAGAGACATGAATGATTTAATTTCATTCTAAAATGAACGCTTGTCATTATTATAATATCATCCAAAGGACTTATTAGCCAGATATAGACTCATCTTTTCAAAAAAAAGGTTTAATAAACATATTAATAATACTAAATCTATAATAAAAAAGCCTTCCATTTGGAAAGCTTATATATTGATTAGTATAGTCATTTTTAATATATAAAAACTAATGATTGTTTAAGGAGCGCATTAGCTTAATAACTTATCTGCCTGTGCCCACTTAGACATGTGGTAATTTACAGATAAATTCATCATTCCTTCAGCCCATTCGGGACAGCCTAAAGCATGAATATGATTGTATGCTGCAAATACATTTTTATAACAAATTCCATCATGCTGCCCATCAATTCCATGACCGCGCTTAACAATTAACCCGAATTTCACATGAGGTGCTAAGTTAATCACTTTAGAGTTATGAAATTCATGACCCTTAATTTCTGCCTTTTCCTTAAACCAGGACTGATCAGGATTGGTTTCCATAATCGTATAGCCATGTCCTTGCGGCTTACCTTCCATTTGAGTGTCGAATGGCAGTAAACCAACCATCTCAAAGTTCTGAGAAGACGTCCGAATAGACCGTCCCAGGTACATAAGACCACCACACTCTGCATAAATCGGCAGACCCTTTTCTCCGGCTATTCTAATGTCTCCACGCAAAGTTTCATTTTCCTCTAGTTTTGCTGCAAAAACCTCTGGAAAACCTCCGCCAATGTAGAGTCCGTCAAGATCATCGGGAAGTTGATTATCTGAAAGAGCACTAATAGGAACCACTTCTGCTCCCAGTCCTTTTAATGCTTCAATATTTTCTGGATAATAAAAACTAAAGGCTGCATCCTGAATAATCCCTATTTTGGGTTTTAAACCTCTATTTTTCAAGGAGTATTCAGCTGTTAAGTTAGGAACTATAGACTCCGAGCAACTCGGAAGTTCAGGTGCACTTCGAGCTAATGTTAAAATTTTATCTAAATCAACATGTTCACTGATTACATCAGCAAAATAATCAAGCAATTTGTCTGTTTCATCAAACTCACCTTTTGTAACAAGTCCCAGGTGACGATCAGGGATACATAAGTTTACATCCTTTGGAATTGCACCTACTACAGGGATTTTGCAAAATTTTTCGATAGCTTCTCTAGCCATCTTCTCATGACGAACTCGAGCAACTTTGTTAAGAACAACACCAACAATCTGAACATCCGGATCAAAGTGCTGATATCCCATCACCATTGCAGCTATACTCCTGGTCATTCTAGTAGCATCTACAACAAACAATACGGGTGTACGTGTTACCTTGGCTATTTCGGCAGTTGAGCTGCTACCTTCTAAATCCAGTCCATCATAAAGTCCCATAGCGCCTTCTATAATAGTAATATTTTTTTCAACAGATTGATCAAATATGGATTTGCATATTTGATTTCTTTTCATGAAGAAAGAATCTAAGTTGCGGCAAATATAACCAGCTGCCGCAGTATGCCAACTGGCATCAATATAGTCTGGGCCCTTTTTAAAGGGCTGTACTGCCATTCCTTGCCGTGCAAAAGCTCTGAGTAATCCCAAGGTGAACGTTGTTTTCCCACTTCGCCCCTGAGGTGCTCCAATTACTAAGCGAGGGACATTTTTAATATTCTGTTCATTTAGTGATAATGACAACATAATACCCACACCTTTCTTGGAGATTTTATTCAGGAGAGAGTACGCTAGGCCTATCTCAAAATGGAGCTGGATAGAATGAAGATAAAATTGACCACCCTGAAACCCGTCCCCATAATGCAGATACGAATCAGCAGAAACAGGGACATCGGGCATTTAGGATGGTCTATAACGCATATGATAACAATCTTTATCTCTGGTCCATCAGAAGATTAGGTTTAATCTGGTGTTTGGACCTTTCCTTTTAGGCAAATAAATGTTGTAGTAATATAGAGATATTCAACGAGGTCTTCAGCAGTAAGTTCCTTTACTGCGTTATCAACATCGCTTTTTGTCGCACCAATAGCTACTGCGACATCTCTACTCTTAGCTTTTTGGACTTTCGCAAGGTATTCTAGAACCTTGGCTTTGACTTCGGGATCTGCTGGTCCTCTTGCCATTTTAAATACCAACTTTCTAAATTTTTCCTCAGATTAGTACTTAAATGATGCTGAAGTACGGAATGTCTCTCTGGAGAAGATATAATCATCAATCAACATATCTGAGAACGGTAGCTCAGCCAAGCTGAAGAACTTCTCCCAACCAATCCGCTCAACCCACTCACCCACACGCTCACCTTTTTGAGCATTTGCAATCCAGAGTTCAATGATTTTACGAATTGCTTCAGTTGTCTCAGGCCAACGAGGAGCAGTGTTCGGCAGGAATGGAATGACCATACGTGAGAAACTCGGTGCTGAACGAGCATTGGAGGTTTTACCACCAATTAGAATCGCAATTCCATCGTTCTTAGGATCATATATTTCCATTCCTGGAGACATTGTATAGCAGTTACCGCAATACATACATTTATCTTCATTGACGATAACGCTCTTGTTCTTAGGATCTGGACGAATAGCTCCTGTTGGACAGCTAGCTACGAGACTTGGAATCTCTGTGCCTTTGCGAATTACATCGTGGTTGATACGAGGTGGAGTTCTGTGAACACCAACGATCGCAATATCACTGCAGTGTGCAGCTCCACACATATTTAAGCAACAAGCTAAGCCCATTTTTAATTTAGCAGGGAGTACCATGGTATTGAAATACTCATATAAATCATCCATTACGGCTTTAACAACACCTGAAGCATCGGTAGCCGGAGTATGACAGTGTACCCACCCTTGAGTGTGTACGATATTGCTAATGGATTGGCCTGTTCCACCAACACAGTAACCTTTAGCATTTAAAGCGTCCAGAAGAGGGTTTAGTTTAGCCTCATCAGAAACTAAAAATTCAACATTGTTACGGGTTGTAAAACGAAGGAATCCATCACAGTATTCGTCAGCGATTACACATAAATCACGTACAAAATCAATACTGACTAAACGTGGAGAACCCACACGGACACTGTACAAAGCTGCGCCACTTTCGGCAACATGCTTTAGTACACCTGGCTGAGGAATCTCGTGATATTTCCACTGTCCATAGTTTTCTTGAATAATCGGAGGAAGCATCTTCTTATAATGCGGAGGTCCTTGATCTAAAACTGCCATCATTATCCACCTCTCGTTAGCTACTTATTATTTTAAAAACTTAGAGCTTCGATCCATCGAGTGCCGTTCCAGACCTGTCAAGATCATCTTGATCCCAGAATACATATGGATTGGCACGTGGGCGGAAGACCATTTGCGGTACAGGCTCAACTTCAATTCCTTTGAGGAATTTGGTCATTCCTAAACGATAAATAGTTTCACCGATACGCTCGCGGGACTTACCGTGTTCATCCCACCACTCCCAGATACGACGCATAAGATCTTTGAATGGCTCGAAATCATCTTCAGTTTCCATTTTCATGAAAGGAACAATAACCCAAGACATGAATGCAGACTGAACAATTGTCGATTTACCACCGATTAGAATGGTAGCACCTTTTTCTTTTCCTGCACGAACAGCTTTAGGCATCATATTGATACAATGCATGCAACGTGTGCAATCTTCACCTACTACGCTGAGTTCTTGAGTATCAGCATTGAATGTGAGACAGCCGGTTGGACATTTGTCACAAACCATTCCTTGAACATCAAATTTTTTAGCAACATACTCTTTAACAGCGTCTTGGTCAATTCTTAAAGTATCGCGCCAAGTACCGATTACAGAGCAATCAGAACGAGCAATTGAAGAAGTACAGTCATTTGCACAACCGGAAAACTTGATCTTGCTCTTATATGGCCACATAGGACGATGAAGCTCATCCATGAATTCGTTCGTAATATTATAGCATGCCTCAAGTGTATCGTAGCAAGCGTTTTCGCAACGGCCTGGTCCAACGCAACAGTTAGGAGTTCTTAGGCAAGATCCCGAACCACCGAGGTCAAATCCTGCTTCACTAAACTCGTCGAAAATTGGTTGAATTTGATCAGTTTTGCACCCTAAAAGAATTATATCTCCTGTAGAGCCATGCATATTGGTTAAACCGCTACCATGTTTCTCCCAAATATCACATACTGTACGAAGTGTTTTCGTGTTGTAGAACCATCCCGAAGGTTGAAGTAAACGGATCGTATGGAACTCAGCAACATGTGGGTAAGTTTGAGGCTCATCGACATAACGGCCAATTACTCCACCGCCGTAACCTCTAACTCCAACAATTCCACCATGTTTCCAGTGTCCTCTACGCTCTGCATAGGATCTTTCCAAGACTTGGAGCAACTCGCCTGCAGCTTCACTCTTCACCGCAGCGCGCTTAATTTCCGTCACAAAACTGGGCCATTTACCTGATTCTAGCTCGTCCAGTAGTGGCGTTTTCTTTTCTGTCATGGCACACCCTCCGTCTTCTAGTTTATGGGATTACTTACATTTCAGTAATACTGATAGCACCAGTTGGACAAACTGATGTACAGCTTTCACAACCCATGCACTCTGATTCATCACCAGTTACATGAGCCTTGTCCTCACTAAAGCCAAGCAGGTGAGCTGGGCATCCTTCTGTACATGAGTCACATCCTGAGCACAGATCTTCATCGATTGATACAATAAACACAAATTACACCTCCTTAAACTATTAAAGAGAACAAACAAACATTGGACACTGGGAAACTTTTCACTTGTGTAAATTAACACTAGTCCATGTACTTAATTTAACACCTTGAGTTCCATTCGTACAATATATAATACAGATTGTACTATATCGAAAACTAATTATCAACAAGTTATAAAGAAGTAAGGATTTTTACTTAAAGTACGCTTTCGTGACCGAGATGCCTCCTTGGAGAAAAGCGACCTCTTTTAGTCCTTTTCCCTGGAGCATGCAGGCTGCTTCATACCCTCTAATCCCTAATCCCTAATCCACAAACTGTAACAATTAATGAATCAGTTTGGATCTCTTCCCATCGGTCTCGCAATTCACCTAGACTGATGACTACAGTACCCTCAATTGTCAGAGGACTGGCTTCAACCTCTTCTAACTCTCTGACATCAAGAATATACAGTTTTCGCTGGCTTGCAGGCGTTTTTGAACCGTTTCGGCAGTAATTCCTTTGGCTAACCCCAAGCGCATGTTTTCCAGGGTGGTAGCGGCATGAATCAGAACGTCAATAGCTGTGGCAAATGGCGGGTGCATAAGCCAGATCCAGATCGATTAAATCTTCAACTTTGGCGCCAAACTTGAGGGCTGTTGCTAAAACATCAAGCCTCTTTACGCTCTCTCCCATGCCACAAACTTGGGCATCAAGCAAACGTCCACTCTCTTGTTCGGCAATTAATTTAATCGTAATATTGGCATGCATTGGGTAATAATGAGTAGAATCAAGCCCGCTGCTCACACTGGTTACAACATTGTATCCCTTTTCTTTGGCTTCTTTTTCTCCCAGACCAGTGCGCCCAATATTCAAGTCAAAGGCCTGGAGAACAGATGTTCCCTCGACTGGTGCAAGGCGTGTATCTATTCCTCCAATATGATCTGCAATAACCCGCCCTTGTTTGTTAGCTGTAGACGCCAATGGAATCAATTTTGGAAGAATGGACCATTTCAGAAATTCTGAAATGGTCCATTCTAAAAAACATCGATTAATACCGACAGATCGCCTATTCTAAAAACTCAAGGAAAGGTTTTTTCAAACTCACAAGAGCATTTACCATAAGTTCAACTAAACCGCCATATTGAAGGTTGTACTTCTCGGTTGCATCGTAATGCTCAAGAAGACCTCTCATAGCCCCTTTGCAGTTAGAACAAGGAGCACAGATGTATTTAGGGGTTGAGGTATCCTCCATAGTTCCTTTAAATGCTCCAAGAATCTGGTTGAATTTCACCCTTGAAGCAACTTGCGTTCTAAACTCAGGGAAGTTAGCAGAATTCATGATAGCGAATCCGCTTCCTCCGCCACAACAATAGTTGTCTACACCATGGGGAGTCATTTCTCTAAACTGAGGACAAATAGCTTTAAGGACATTGCGTTGTGGTTCCACAATTCCCATTTGTCGTACGACATTACATGGATCGTGAAGAGTCACTGGAAAGTTATTCTTACTGGGATCAAGGATTAGACGTTTACTCTTAACCATATCCCAAAGAAGAGGTAAACAGCTTTCCACAGGAAGTCTATCAGTACCCATACGATCAGCTGTAATCATCGAAGCCTTATGGGCGTGACCGCACTCTGCCACTACTAGTCTCTTAACACCAAAATCTTTGGCAACTTTCATCTGCATCGTAGCAATTTTCTTAGCCTGAACATCATCATACCAAAGACCGTAGTTTACGCTGTCATACCCCATGATTTCACTGCTAAGGGTCCAATTTAAGCCAGCTGCATCAAAAAGAATGGCGAAAGCAACGGGGTTTTCCGGCCAGGCCATAAACTCTCCGGCATTATGCAACACTAAGATATCGGCACCTTTTTTGTCTACCGGGAATTTAAGTTTAATACCAAATTTTTCTTCAGTATCTTCCTCTAAAAACTCCAAAGTATCTAAAAAAGCTGGTTTACTTAACCCTGTTGATGAACCAGTTTTAATCTGCAACATCGTCCCTTTAGTATGAAGAGGAGTCGGGGCAATCCCCATTTCTTGGCTGAAAATCTTGCGAATTTCTTTCGTGAGGATGGCGTTATCCAATCCCAATGGACATGTTTGAGCACAACGACGGCAAAGATTACAGCGATAAGCCAATTCTCCCAGCCGAGCAATCGTTTCCCAATTCACATCGATATCTGCCCCTACAAAACCTCCAAGAAGCTTTCCGCTCGTCGTAAAATACTTCTTTACGATTTTTCGCAAAACCTCGGAGCGGTAGATCGGGCGATACAGTTCATTGTTTCCTGCTGCTGTATAGATATGACAGGCATCTGAACATGTATTGCATTTCGCACAGTATTCGAAGGACAATAACAACGGTTGCAGAACACCATTATTAGCATCGGAAAAGATTTTTTCTAAACCGCTGAGGAACTTTCGAACGAATTCGTCTTCTTCCTCTTTAGATTTTGGGCGAGTCAGGGTATCAATTCCAATATAACCATCTAACGACGTGCAGTATTTCTCTTTCCAGGCAGGTTTAGGATCAGTCAAAGGGGACTCCATCCCTGGTTTATCATATGGGGCTAATAAAGGTATGAGATTGTCCAGCTTGATTAGTTGCTCATCTGAACGCCCCATATCCTTTGGACGTAAATCTTTTTGATCTAACATACTTTGATCCCTCTTTCCATAAAGTTAAGACACACGAATCAGAGTTATTTCTCGGGTGCTACGGGTGGCTTAATATGAGGAGCAGACCATGAGGTGGTCGGACGGAATGACGCCGCATTTTTCACTTGTTGCTCAACACCACTCCCTTTGAGATTCGGGTTATTATCCCATAGAACCTTATGGAACGTAAAATACTTGCCAACATAGTGGCTCATTTTGCTGATTGGAATATAAGTTAACATAATGCCTACAAGGACAACATGTAAAGTGAGTAAGCCATCGGCAACAAAAGGCGTAAAAGTAACGAGGTTTCCAGTTACTTCCCTTGCATAGCCAAAGGATAAATCATTTCCCCATGTAAAAATTCCTGTAATGAGTGCAACAAAAATCAATAAAAGATTAAAATACTCTTGAGGAGTTGTGTATTTTTTCAACGTATTATCGAACGCTCTGCGAAGAAACAGCATCCCAGAACCCAAAGCAGCCAAAGCAAGCCCGATATACCCAGTAACAATAGAAAGGTAGAAAACCAACAGCCCCAAAATACTTGAACTGTCAGCTGCGACAAGAATCCCATTGAGTTCAAACATCGCTCCTATGACCAATAAGATTGTCCAAGCCATTATCAAGTAAATTCCTAAATGCAACGCATAAGAAATCCACCAGAAAGGACGCTGATTTTCAAATAATTTTTTAATAAAAATAATTTCTTTAAGCATTTCAATTATTTCTCTCATGTGAGAAACTTCATGTGGCTTACTCCACCAAGCCGTTTCCTCGTAGTAGGAGCCTCCGTGTTCATACCCCTTTTCTTTAGGGACAGGATAGAGATCCATTCTACCATGAAAGGGCATTCCAGCAAATTGATACGCTTTGTAAACAGATATTCCTACGAAAAGAACAATGGATAGATACGCAATAATACTAAGAATCACAATCCCAACCTCCTTCTCTTGTTATCTATGCACACTTTATCTTAAGTGAGTTTGTATGGCTTGTAAAATTATCATTTCTCATTATACTATCGCAGAAATTGATGACTGTGTAAATTAGTACTTTCTAAGAAAAATAACTGTTTTATTACAATTTTCATTTATTTTAAAATAATAAAGAGCATCTCCGAAGAAATACCTTGCAGAGATGCTCCTCATATTTTGATTAGTTTTTAAAAGATTACTCCTAGAGCGATGAGAATAAGGATAGCGATTGAGATTATGCCTACACCAATATAACTCCCTACACCACAGCCGACTCCGTATCCGTACATGAAAGCTCCTCCTTTCAAATCGACGAACAATTATGCTTGATTTTTACTAGAATACAATTCCCATTGCTATGAGCAGAAGGATAATAACCACTACAACAGCAATTCCGGATAACCAATTAGGTCCACAAGCTCCTTCGACAACTCCACCAAATGCCATTTTATATTCCTCCATTTCCTGTAATTTATGGTTAATTTTCTTAATTCAATGTATGCATAATGGGCAAAACTGTTACTAGATTATGGAAGTTCGAACTTGACCTAAGTCAATACATCTTTTCTGAAACTTTATTATCCTATAGTTTTGATATAACATATAATTGGTTTTTAAGTAAGCCGAGAAAAATTAGGAGGAAATCAATGAAAGCACTGTTTACGTTAACTTCCAGTGAATCGAAACGACTAATTGCAAAAGGGATAAAAGGAATATCCAGTATACAGAATGCAATGGAAAAGCATACTATCATCGTAGCCGGCGGTACGACGAATGCCTTTGTAGCTGAAGAGTTACTTGGTATACAGCTTGAGGACAAAACCAGTTATACAATGGGTATCGTCACCGGAGGAGAGTTAGGAGTCAGTAAGTCTTCCAAAAAAATACCTCCCTATGTTATTTCTAACGGGCAGTCTCAAGAAATTTTTTGGAAAGATTGCTTACCTAAATTGCAAAGAGGAGACGTTTTTATCAAAGGTGGTAATGCCGTAGACCACACCGGCTTAGCAGCAGTAATGGTTTCGGATTCAATGGGAGGAACGATCGGAGCAGCTCAAGGGACCCTTTATGCCCGAGGTATCGAATTGATTGTACCTATTGGGCTTGAAAAAATGATTCCAGATGTGAGAGCAGCTGTTGAATTTATGACTAAATCTTCAGTCGACGAAGCGATTGGAAATAAGGTTGGCCTTATTCCAATGGTTGGAGCAACGGTTGTCACAGAATTGTCCGCTCTGGAAATTCTCTATGACCTTGAGGCGCGCTGTATTGCTGCGGGTGGAGTTGATGGTTCAGAGGGTTCTGTGACGATTGCTATTGAAGGGCTTGATGAAGAAGTTCAGCGGGCAATTAAGGACATAAAATCTTTAAAAGGTGAACCCCAAGTGAAAGTTCACTAGATTGATTAAACAAAAAGCTGTCTCAACAACTTCTTTTAGTTCTGAGATGGATAAGGATCAATAAGTTACTTTCCGACTAATACTAAAGATGTTTGTTGTTTCATGAATGTTTTTACATCATAAACAACAAACATCTTTTTAACTTTTTTAATTACTTTAATTATTTCTCATATGGCTCTTGGCGGACGAGGACCAAAAAATTGAAAATAATGACATTCCAATCGGCCATTATAGAGCTTACGACTTTTATCCCAGCGTCGCCCAATTAACCTTTCCGGGAATTGGTAAGTAGTAAGCATATGAAGTGACCAGTCATCTAATCGATTAAACGTTTCACCAAGTTCAAGATAAAGTCCTTCCACATCTTTGATATCCCCAAGCCGTTCACCATAAGGCGGATTAGCTATCATGTGTCCATATTTAAATCTGGACCTGACTTCTGCCACAGGTAATCGTTGAAAATGTATAACATCATCAACACCCGCCTCAACAGCATGTGTGCGAGCCAATGCCAGAGCATTAGGGTCAATATCAGAACCGTAGATATGTAATGGAGTATTGCGTTGCCAAAGATCTAAACCCTCCTGCCATGCCTCTTGCCAAAGCACTTTAGGAATACGCGGCCATTTCTCAGCTGCGAAGCTTCTTTTAAGGCCTGGGGCACGGTTTTGAGCTATAAAGGCTGCCTCAATGGGAATAGTTCCAGTTCCGCAAAAAGGGTCAATTAAGGTGCGATCCTTGTTCCAGAAGCTAAGCTGAATCATAGCCGCCGCTAAAGTTTCTTTAAGAGGTGCTTGACCGGCAAGTTCTCGATAACCGCGTTTATGAAGACCTGCACCTGATGTGTCAATGGTTAATGTAACCTTATCGTTTAGCAAAGCAACTTCAATCTGATATCGAGGCCCAGTTTCTTCAAACCAACTTCGGCCGTACGTTTCTTTAAGGCGTTCAACAATCGCTTTTTTTACTATGGCTTGACAGTCTGATACACTAAACAGCTTCGATTTTATAGATTTTCCTTGCACAGGAAAATTTGCATCTTCTGGCAACCATTCTTCCCAGGGAAGGGCTTTTGTTTGTTGAAAAAGCTCTTCGAATGTCTGAGCTTCAAATGATCCCATTTTTAACAACACGCGATCAGAACTTCGTAGCCAAAGGTTTGTTCTGCATATTCCCAACTCATCTGTAGTAAATGTGACTTTTCCATTTTCCACGACTAACTCTTCATACCCAATTTTTTTCAGTTCACGAGCAACAATGGATTCTAAACCAAATGCGGCTGTTGCAATCAGCTCAATTTTTGCCATCTGGATCAACCTCTCTCAATTCAAACGGTAAACCGCCATGTTTGACCGTAAAAATTCACTTAAACTTTTCTTTTACTATCATAAGTTGTGTTTGTCCAAATGGCAAGTTAGTTAAGTGTCTATACTCTTAATTCCATTTTTAATGTTTGCCGTTATCTGCTCTATTAACTCTTGAAATTTTGAATTAGCTTCGTTTGATAGTAATACTTGACGGTTTCTTACGCATGCAGTTTCCATTTCTTTAAGTTTTTCTTGTTCTACTTTACTCAATTCCAATCCCGCCATTTGTCTCCCATGATATTCCTGCTTCACCTTTTGTAAATTTTCAACTAACTTGCGGGCTTCCGTATTATGAAGAAGATCATGTTCTGCCTTTTTGAAATCTCGATACACAGTTGTTTGAGCAATAGCCTCTCCAAGTTCTGTACTCTTCTTTATAATATCCTCAAGTTGATCCATATACATTATCCTTCCTTAATGAGTTCGATAATCAGTTATAACTATTCTTAGCCAAGAGCATTACTTTTAACCATTACTCACTAACCGCATCTACTTTTATCCCTACTGTCATAACTTCTAAGATCTCATTTTCCTGAATATCTTCCGAAAACATGTCTGCCAAGGGCTGGGATACCCATACCCCTTCTTCATTTTTTAACAGTCTGCGTTTATTTTCTTCCACTTTCCACGTATCTTCAAGAATAGTTTCTGTAGATTGTTCTCTTAGAGACTCTTTCATAAGTTCTACGAGATGATTTAGCATTGAATCATCATAATCTTCAAGGGCTACATTTACATATGCGCTCAGTGTTCTTATCATTAATAACCCTCTCTTTTAATCAATTCCGACACTCCCACTTCTTCAAGTGGGTGTTCCCTATTCTACTTCGGTGACGATAGTCTCCAGCGGAGAGTATCGCCGAGCGCCTTTCCCAATAGGAACACTTGGCGCAAAGGAGGTAGACTCCATCCTACGGCGCGAATGTATTCGTCTGTGGATATGCCCTATCCTCAGCGCAATTGTATTCGTTACGGGCCGTGCGCTTTCGGCGATAATCTCCACCGGAGACTATCGTACTGGGAGACTTACGTCACCGAAGTCTCGATGTTCAGCTTTAGCTGAACGAGTTCACTTGCCCGCCCGCAAATCGTTTACTTCTATTAACTATACACGTACTGTGAGAAGCATCTATATCCCTATAAATTCAATTCCCAATACACAAGAGACATCTAGAGCATTTCAATTTACATGTCTCCTTGTGTTTTCACTTTAGGTAATTAAATCAGTTCAAGGACAAAAAGTTATTAATAGCTTTATTAACCTGACCCGGTTGCTCTAGCATAGCCATATGTCCAGCCTCTGTTATAAGAGCTATGGTTGAATGAGGTAATTCTTTGCAAAGGTGTTTAGAGTATTTAAGGGGAGTCATTTGATCATCTTGCCCACAAATGACTAAGGTTGGGTTGTTGATGTCTTGGATACGATCCATGATATTAAATTCATTACAAGCTTGTAAATCAGCTTGATAAACTTCGATTGGTACACTTTTCATTTCTTGAGTTGCTATTTCTAGAATATCTGGGGAAATAGTGCTTGCATAGCTGTATTTAACAATTTGGAGAGGATGTTTACCCATAGATAGTAAATCTAAAAACGAAGAGCTTACTGGCAGTCTTGCCCCACTGCCGATAATAATTAATCCTTTCAGCGCTTCTGAATGTTCTAAACCCAAATCTAAAGCTATTGCCCCGCCCATAGAATGCCCAACAATATAAAACATTTTCGACTCTAATGCTTGCGCAAAACCCCAAACAAATTCCCGATACCCGGTTATACTTTCAATTGCCGAACCTTCTGAACGGCCATGTCCAGGAAGATCTGGGGCAATCAAATTGCAGCCCTGGATTCCGGCTAACTGACAGACCCAATTTCCGCTGGTTCCTCCCGCACCGTGGACAAATACTACAGTAGGGAGACCTGCCTGAAAATCACAACTTTGTCGATAATATGAGCTCTTTCCTAAAATTTTTATATACGGCACTATTTAATCCCCTTTACATTCGTTTATAAGTTGATTTGAAAATCTTCCAATATTCTGATTACTACATTTAGTAAGCATGATAATAGCAGTTTAGTCAATAGTTGTTTTTCTTAACAATTATTTATAGTTCAAATTCTTAAGTGATGGGCAATTGGCATTAGATTACGAAATTCGGGAAACCTAAGTTAGTTTAACTCGTTCAATGAAAGTTGAACATCCACCTCCCTCTTGAAGGGAGAGACTTATGCTTGGATAAATTCAAATACATTTTCTTTTAAGAAAGGAGACGAAAACAGGTGGGCAATAAGAAAACGGATAAATCGAGAACTCATGCCGCCAATCTTGATGACAAACGTCCAAACTCAGATAACGATAAGAAAAAGGTTCCAACCAATACAACAAATAATCCCAAGAACCCCTTATAAGACTTTCAAGCATTATAAAGTGGCTGTAACAAACTCTGTTACAGCCACTTTTTTAGTTATCACTTTTTCAGAAACCTTGACGTTCCGTTCTCAAGACTGATTCTCTGCGGCTTCTTTAGCTTTTTTCTGTTCTTGCTTAAATTCCGCACTTCTAGAATCATACTTAGCACTGGTATACCCTTTAGTATGTTTTTGTATTTCACCTGACTTTTTCATACTTACCTCCACGAATCTTTATTCACTTCAGTACCTATGTTTAGTATGTTTCAGCAGTGTGAATATCATGTGCGTTTCAAAAACTTCTGTCACCTTTTTGTCAATCAATAAATATCATGCTAGCAGAGTATAAAAACTGAATATTTCCAGATAGAGGTGATCATATGAATTTAAGCTTTAAATTATCCCGATCTAATTATAGAAATCTAGTTATAGGAACGGATACAAAAATCCCACTGAAGAGTGGTCAGTACACAACAGCCATCAATTTTGATAACGCAGCTTCTACCCCGCCTTTTGTTTCAGTTATGGAGGAAATAAATCACTTTGCTTCCATGTATTCATCCATTCATAGAGGCACAGGTTATAAATCACAGTTTTCTTCTAAAGTCTTTGAAGAAGCACGATCAATTGTTCTAAAATTCGTTAATGCCGATCCCTCTCGAGATACAGTTATTTTTGTCAAAAATACCACTGAGGCAATTAATAAATTATCTTATCGTTTATGGGATGGAAACAAAAGAAGTGTTATCTTGTCAACCTGGATGGAACACCATTCTAACGATCTTCCTTGGAGAAACAAGTTTCAAGTTGATTATGTTCAGACAGATTCCTCTGGAAAATTGAGTCTCGAGGATCTAGAGAGCAGATTAATCAAGCACAAAGGGAATGTTAAACTTGTAACAGTCACTGGAGCATCCAATGTCACAGGGTATGTAAATCCAATACATAAAATAGCTGAGTTGACTCATCGCTACCAAGCAAAAATACATGTTGACGGAGCACAATTGGTTCCTCATAACTCTGTCAACATGAACCCAAAAAATCCGCTTCAAAGCATTGACTATCTGACCTTTTCAGGGCATAAGATGTACGCACCTTTTGGAACCGGAGTACTTATCGGTCCACAAGAAACCTTCAAAAAAGGAATCTCTGAGTACGTAGGAGGAGGTACAGCCGAAACTGTCACTCACGATTGGGTAGTATGGGAACCTCCCCCGCATAACGAAGAAGCAGGCACCCCCAATCTAATGGGTGTGGTCGCTCTGACAGCAGCGATTAAGACACTGACCACACTAGGGATGAAAAACATCGACCAATATGAAAACCAGCTTACAAACTATGCTAACTCAAAACTAAGATCGATTCCGGGTATAACAGTTTATTCCCATACGGCCCCGGGTGAACCTCGAATCGGCGTAATCCCTTTTAATGTTAACGGTATTGCCCATGAACAAGCAGCTGCAATTTTATCCAATCAGGCGGGAATTGCGGTTAGAACCGGTTGTTTTTGCACCCAGCCCTATATTCAAAGACTGTTATCTATCTCCCCAAGGCAAATGGATTTATACAGAAAACGCAGAGACATTTCCCGACCAGGCGTAGTACGTCTAAGTTTTGGATTGTACAACGATTTTAGTGAAATAGATATTCTGATGCAATTGTTAGAAAGAATCAGTAAGCACCCAACATCTTACATTTAATCAACTAATATAAATACCTATTTCTACTAATAATAGGATTTATATGACGATCATAAAGGGGTGCACAAATTGAACAAGAAAATGAACCTATTAATGTTTAGCGGCGATTATGATAAGGCTTTAGCAGCGCTTATACTAGCCAATTCCGCCCGAGAGCTTGATGTAGATGTGACTATGTTCTTCGCGTTTTGGGGGCTTTGTCTCGTTCGTGATCCGGAAAAGGGAAGCTCAGATGACAAAACTCTTTACGAAAAAATGTTTGGAATGGTCACGCCTAAAGGGCCTGAAGAATTGCATCTTTCGCGCATGAACATGGCAGGTCTAGGAAAACAAATGCTTCTAGAAATGATGGAAGATGATAAAGCTCCTTCTCTGACAGACTTTCTCAACGGTGCTCGGAAAAAAGGAGTCAAATTTTACGGATGTAAGCTATCTGTTGATGTTATGGGCTTTAAGGAAGATGAATTACTCCCGGAAGTTGAAATTATAACAGCCAAAGAGTATTTAAGCGATGCTCTTGAATCAGATATGCAACTCTTTATTTAGTTATTTCGTTTTTATCCCCAAAGCTTTTTTGGCCAGCCGGTCAACGTAATCGTTAAACTGATCTCCGCTATGACCGGCAACCTTTTTAAACTCATACAATCCATGGTGCGCGCGCATAAATTCAACATAAGCTTGAGTAAACTTATTTTTTGCTTGCCAGTCTCCGGTCACCCAAAGAGAAATACCAGAATAGTCATGATAGATACGGATACGTGAGTTCAGCGACTTGGCTTTTTCTACAGCATGAAGTACTGCGGCAATTTCGCCCGCAACATTTCTCATACTAGCTGCTTCAAGGTCTTCCCCTATCCCGAAACTTTCGAGAACGACTTCACCATCCTTGACAAAGGCATAGCCATAAGAATACTTGCCATTTAAATAACTTCCATCGGTATATACTTCAAAGTCAACGTTACCAATAGATGATGTTAGCATGCCTGCATTGCTGCTGTCTCTAAGATCCTTAGAGGCTCCTTCATCATTTTGCCACTCAAGTGCTTCTGCTTTCGTTTCAAAGCCTTTATAGAGAGCTCCCTTATAGCCCTTTACTGACGCTTGACATTCGGGCCAGTTATTAAAAATCCCAAGTTTATGCCCGCTTTTAACAACGTAATAATTTTTTTTAGCCAAAGCTGTTCCCCCCAAAAGTGAATAAGTTCTCTTGTCTTTTACTTTCCAGCACTAAACTGTAGGCGGTAGCCAGACCATGACTCGAACAGGATGTTCGAGGTTAGTAACACCGAGTCAAGAATGGCAAGGTGTCAATTGTTCTTTCTGACTGATGCGTTATATGATCATAAGTAAGATTACCTATTAAGGTACAATTATAATCGTTTTCTATCAAAATGTTAAATATGGTAGGCAAAAAAATACAAAGGGATATTACTAAATCTTAGAACTCAAAATAATATCTAAGGAATACTATATAGTTAGAAGGAATATTCAAAATATTGTTGAAGTTATATCTTAGGAGTCAATCACTTCCGGCCTTAACCCTTTATAAACAAAAAATAATCTAGAAGGAGGAGTATCTATGGAAACTTATCGGGTAAAGGTTGGCGCAAAAGGAGAAATCGTATTACCTGCAGAACTACAAGAACTCTTTGGACTGGTAGCAGAGGATACTTTAGATTTGTGTGTCGATTCAGAAGGTAAAGTTTTTGTCCGAACTGCCGAGCGCTCAGTCCGGCCGCTTTCAGATTTCTTTGAAGACTTAATTGTAAGTGATTTGCTTGCAAAGGGATGCAGTGGAGACTGTCTTAAAAACAAACTCTTGGAACGCAAATTAAAACTAAGCACCGTACTCGACCGTTTATCAGAAGAAGCGCACAGGGCACATAAAAATGGTCAATCGATTAAGTGGTGGGAAGCTCAAGCTTTAACATCACTGGGTATTCAAAAGGGCCGCAAAGGACTGTATCATGTGATGATCACTACCCGCGGTGTCCATGACCTGGTTGTTCTCCGTAAAGAAGAGCTTAGAGAAATTCCAGCAGTGTTCGAAAGCTTAGAACAAGATCCGTTTGCTTTTAAGCGACTCAGAGGGCCGTATTATGAGACTTATCGTGTCTCTTTCCGCAGTGGAGCAAAGGAACACAGAGTCATTTATACCGTCTTTGCTGAAGAAAATCTGATTGTAATTTTGACAGTCGGAGCTCGCGAGATCATCTATGATCGGCTTAATGGTATAGCTTGATCGCAGTTCGATGTTAGATGTTCGATATTTGCGGTTCGAACTTGAATTTTTTTGTTTTTAAGAAACAATTGAATAGTGAATTACGAGATAGAAAAGGAAGCCCTACCTTCGGCTTCCTTTTCTATAATTCTTATCTTGGTATACGTTTGGCTGTTGCAATCGTAGCCGGAGAATCCTCCGTCCAAGGGGCTTTTTCATAGTTACCCCACAACCCGGTTATTTCCCAACCGGTCTCCTTCAAGGCCTTTTTTAAAATAGAACTAGTTATGGGGAACAAAACGTTAACTCCAGATATAACTTGTTTCGTGTCCGGAAACTCGATCTTCATGGAAAAATCGAGTTTCCCATCCGGTCTATGGGTGTAGTAGCGATAAAAGGCAAGCTGAGAGGTCTTAATAATTGGCAACTCTATGATTTGATTGGTCAAAATTCGGTCATAGTTAACTGTTTGCAATAAAAGGTGGGTTCCCTTTTCCCAGAACTGACCTAAAACCTGATTCAACTCATTTTCCCCAGATACGTGTGCCAGCGTATTTCCTAAACATAAGATTCCCTCAAATTCTTCCTGAATTAACTGCAGGTCTCGCATATCTGCGCTGGCGAATGAAGAGCTGCTTTTCCTCTCTTGTGCCTTCCTTTTAGCAATCTCAATCATCTCATCGCTTAAATCTACACCGAGCACTCGCACGCCGGTTTGACTTATTTCTAAGGCAGACGTCCCTGTACCACATCCGATATCCAGTACCGAGCCTAGATTTTCTTGTTTCAAATAATCATGTAGGAAAATTTTCTGCGGTTCCTTCAGCGGGAATATTTCATCATAGTGTTCGGATAAGGCACGGTAAAAATCCATCTCAGTTATCCTCCTCTCGATATTCGCCAAGGTTGAATTTACACAGAATCCGCACCGCAGGCCTGTTTACTTAGAGAATTAAACGGACTGTATGGGTTTTACCGTCATCTTTTAAGACAATTACAGGTTCGAGTAACTCTGCTTCATCTAAAATGATCTTCGTGTACCCAGACATCCTGGCGTTAGGATTCTCAACAAAAATCTCATATTTTGTTGTTTGATACTGATAAGTTAAGCTAAAGCCCGACCAACGGCTAGGAATACAGGGCTTTAAGACTATTGTATCTCCTTGCCGTTTAAATCCTAAAATCCCCTCTAATCCTGCTTGATACATCCACCCTGCAGCTCCAGTATACCATGTCCAGCCACCGCGTCCTACATGTGAATGAGTGCCATAGACATCAGCAGCCATAACATAGGGTTCCACTTTATAGCGATTCACTTCATGTTCAGTACGAGCATGATGTATAGGACTTAGCATCTGAAAAAGCTCGGTCGCCTTGTCCCCTTCCCCTAAAGTCGTATAGGCTAAAATAGCCCAAGCCGCTCCGTGGGTATACTGTCCTCCGTTTTCTCGGACGCCAGGAACATATCCTTTAATATATCCGGGATCAGGTAGCAACTTGTCAAAGGGCGGGGTCAACAGGAGGAGAATTCCATCTTCTTTGCGCCACAAATAGTGTTCTAAAGCCAACATAGCATCCTGAACTCGAGTTGGTCTGGCGGCCCCAGACAGAACTGACCAGGATTGGGCAAGTGCGTCAATTTGACATTCCTTATTTTGAGAAGATCCCAGCGGTGTACCATCATCGAAATAAGCACGGCGGTACCAACCTCCATCCCAACCATGCAGTTCAATATTTTTCAGAAGTTCTTCGGCAATATCTCGATAATGAACTCCCCGTTCAGAATCTTCACGAGCATCACATAAGCCTGCAAAACGGACCAAGGTCATATATAAGAACCAGCCCAGCCATACACTTTCACCTTTACCTTTATGTCCAATTCTGCTGAAGCCGTCATTCCAATCCCCAGAGCCGATAAGCGGCAAGCCGTGTTCTCCAAAACTTAAGCCCCGTTCGATTGCACGCAAACAATGCTCATAAACCGTTCCCTGTTGATTAGAAATTCTTGGAATTGAGTATCGTTCATCTTCACCCTCTCTTAGTGGTTCATCCTCCAAGTACTCAGTCATTTCATCCAAAACACCGATGTCCCCTGTGCGCTCAATATAATGGAAGGTAACGAAGGGCAACCATAATAAATCGTCTGAGAATTTGGTTCGAATCCCTTTTCCTTTTTCAGCGTGCCACCAATGCTGTACATCCCCTTCGATAAACTGATGCCTGCAATGGATAAGGATTTGATTACGAGTGACTGTTGGCTCCGTATAAACAAGGGCCATTACATCCTGAAGTTGATCTCTAAAGCCGTAAGCCCCTCCTGACTGATAAAACGCAGAACGCGCCCATAATCGGCACACTACTGTTTGATAAAGTAACCAACGGTTTAAAAGCAAATTCATGGACAAATCTGGGGTCTGTATCTGAATGTTCCCTAATAACTCATCCCAATGCTGCTTGACTTCTTCAAACGAACCCTCAATCTTTTCAGGTTGTTCATAATCAGAAATGATCTGTTCTGCCTCTTGGCGATTAGCTGATTCTCCGAATAAAAAGGTAATCGTTTTGCTTTCACCTGGCATCATTGGAATTTCCAGTCGCATTGCAGAACATGGATCAAGTCCCGCTCCAACAGATTCCGAAAAGGAATCCAGCTGTAATCCGATAGGATCTTCCAAACTTTTGTTACGTCCAATAAATTCAGAACGATCTCCTGTGAAACTTGTAACGGTAGCTCCAAAGGCAGTTAAAAACCCAATCCTTCCCGCATACTCTTCTTGATAGGTGTTTTGAACATAGAAAGTGTTGCTTTCTCTGTCATACTCAGTCACCAGATAAGGCGCAGTATGCTCTCGTACAACCCCCATGACCCATTCAACATAATAAGTTGCACTTAAACTTAAAGCACGCTCTGTAAGGTTCGACATCGTCAGTTCCACGATCTTAACAGGCTTATCAATGGGAACAAAAAGACGCAGAGTTTGCTTCAATCCTCGACTGTAATGCTCAAAAATTGAGTATCCTTGTCCATGCCGAATTTTATAGACACCTTTTTCACGTCTGGGATTAGCAGTAACAGACCAAGACTCGCCCGTTTCTTCATCTCGCAAGAATAGTGCTTCACCCACCGGGTCAAGAATTGGATCATTTGACCAAGGAGTTAACTTATATTCCCTGCTATTTTGAGACCATGTATATCCAGCACCCACTTCAGATATTTGGAAACCGAATTTGGAATTAGCAATGACGTTGATCCATGGCAAGGGGGTATTCATACCTTCCTGTAATTCAATTATATACTCTTTCCCATCTTCGCTAAATCCGCCGTATCCGTTAGCAAAATGCAACCGACAATCTGATCCTTCTGTTACATCCTGCAGCATGTTAATTATGTTTTGGTCATTTTGAAGAGATTGTTCTTGAGACTTCTCCGCAATAAGCTCAGATTCCCTCGTACTAAGCTTTGCCTTTTTGCGAACTTGAACAGAACAAGATCCCCCCTCTCCAATAAAGGTAATACGGGCTACTGTGCAGAGAAGATTAAGTACATCTGGCTGAACAAGCCCTTTTTGGAGAAGAAAGACACCACTAGGTTGATTCAAAAGATCTCGGGCATGTCCCATTGAGATAAAATCACGCAGGCTATCCTGGAAAGCCTGTACATAACCGCTCTCATCTTCGTTGAGTATTACAAGGTCAGCCAGCAGTCCTTTGAGTCTCCAATATTCATGAATTGTCAGAAGTCTGCGCACCAAATCTAAGTGCTCAGCATTAGCAACTCGAACAAGGACAATCGGAAGATCTCCCGAAATCGCATAAGGCCAAAGAGCAGACTGCCCTTTGCAATTCTGTTTAATGCATTCCTCCGCATCTCTGCGACAAGGACTGAGATAAAGTAAATGTCCGCCAAGACTTAAGGCCTCATTAGCCTGTGCTGATGTCAGGTTTAAATGACGAAGTTCCATTTTACTATGTGTCCATGCTAACTCAAACGCTCTATTAACTGAGAGAGGATCACGATATTTCTCTGCAATACGGACTGCCTCCTCACGGCTCTCCGCGTATCCGACAGAAAATGAGACCCGCACAGTTTGCCCTGGAGTTATTCTAACCCGCTGGCGCAGGCTCATGATAGGATCTAGCACCGCACCAACTGTATTCGACAAAGGATGGTTAGCGTCTAAGGCTTGAGGCTTGGCAAGACTTCTGCCTCGGCCAATAAAACGCGCACGATCTGTTTCGTATTGAAGGGACCCTACTTTTTCCCCTTCTGTTGCAACTGTATGCATGAGCCATAGTCTAGCTTGATTCTCACTCCGTGGTCTACGAGATGCTAAAAGTGCCTCATGATCAAATTCAGTTTGAATGAAGAGGTTACCAAACGCAGGATGCGCAAGATCCTCACTTTGCCTAGCCAAAACCACTTCAAAGTAGCTTGTGACTTCGACGATTCGATCATGCTTACTATGATTTGTCAAAGAAATGCGGCGCATCTCCGCTTGGTCCTCAGGGGATACAACAACTTCGGTATGGGTAGTTATGTTGCCATCCTTCCGACAGTACTCAACTTGATCCGGTGCATAGGTCACCTTGTATTCCTCGCCAGAATTCTTACAGGGTTGGTAAGTAGCTGACCATACGTCACCAGAGTTCAGGTTTTGAATATAGAAATACATGCCCCACGTATCTTGCGTGACGTCCTCTCTCCAGCGCGAGACGCAAATATTCTTATAACGACTAAAGCCTGAGCCCGAATTTGTCATCATGACAGAGTATTGTCCGTTGGAAATACAATGGGCAATTGGAATAGGGCTATTTACAGTGTTTAAAAGAATGAACTGGTTTTTCTCGAGATCAAGAGTTTTGGTTTTTTGCCTGATAACTTGATGTTCATCTTCGGGCTGAGGAATAATTGACGTTACGTCCGGCAACCGCTCTTGAAGCAGAAGTTCTGCAGACTGAATCAATGCTTCATTGTGTAAACGCTGTTGCATGACGTTTTTAAATAAGACATTATCGATCGCTAATAAACTCATTCCTTGATGATGGGCCATAAAACTCTGGACAAGTTTATAGGAACGTCCTACCGGGACACGTTCACGAGTAAAGTCAACTGCTTCATATAACCCAAAACGTCCTCCAAAACCCTTTTGTTCCATCGCGGAGATATTCAACAATGCTTCACGAGGAGAAACCATCAGCGCCAAAAAACTTGCATACGGCGCTATCACTAGGTCTTGAATCAGCCCGCGTTTCAGACCCAATCCAGGTACACCGAACGCCTTATACTGGTAATTTAGTTGAGGATCAAAAGCATGGAATCCTGACTCAGAAATACCCCAAGGTGCATTGTGATCCAACCCGTATTTTCTTTGGACATCAACAACCGAGTGATAAGTTTCATTGAGAAGAGTTCCCTCATAATTCCTCATCACTAAGAGTGGCATCAGAAATTCAAACATTGTTCCACTCCAAGAGACTAAGCTTCTTTTGCCTTTCGTCATTGTCAGTGAACGTCCAAGTTTAAACCAATGGCTTGGAGGCACATCCCCTTTGGCAATTGCAAAGAAGCTTGCTTGGCGGGCTTCAGAAGCTAATAAGTCATAATAAGAGTTATCAAGTTTGCTGTCTGAAACACGATAACCGATTGAGAAGAGCTGACGTGATTCGTCAAACAAGGGATAAAAATCTGTAGCTAAAGCCATCCCCTCAAGGTGTTGCTGTAATTCCTCCGATTTATGAATATAACCTAGAATCTTCTTGTGTGCCCGTTCGATGTTCTCACTAAGTTCCGGAGGAAAACTGCCATTTCCAAGTCCGTTCGCATAGAAATCAGCAAGTCCCTTCAGGCTGAGATTATTTATAACTTGCTCATTTCCAATCCAAGGACACAATTCGCCAAGTTCTAAACAAAATGATTGAATCATGGTATCTAAACGATGTGCCCAGTATAATCCCTCTTTGCCTAATTCACGTTCTAAAATCTGCGCTGGCCATAGTGATAATAGATTCATCCAGTTCTTAAGATTCAAAGGCTCATCTGAACCAAGAAGTTGATCCAGTGTTACTTTAAAAGAATTCAATTCTTGATAGGTATCTTCGTCAACTTCTTCAAGCAAAAGGTTATAAGTATCCTTAAGCCCTCTTACAAATTGCAAATCAAGCAAAGGTTTTTCTTCAATAATCTCGGCTAACCCTGATTTTAAAGTCAAAAGATACATCACAAAGTTTCCACTGTCAACTGTCGAGATATAGCGAGGTTCTAAGGGCATAAGGGTCTGAGTATCGTACCAATTATAAAGATGCCCTCTCCAGTGTTCCAGCTTTCCAATAGTATTAACCATATGCTGAATATTTTCCAATACCTTTGTTGAGGGTATATATCCGAAATCCCTTGCCACCAAATTTGTTAAAAGCCCTAACCCAATATTGGTGGGTGAAGTTCGATGTGCTACGCCATTTGGTGGATCAATTTGCACATTATCCGGAGGCAACCAATGATCATCCCCGCCAAGATATTCTTCAAAAAAAGCCCATATCTTTCTGCTAAAGCGACGCAAAACGATCTCTTCTGAAGCTGAAAGTGAGATTTTTTTATGCTGAATAGGTTCGCTTACATAATGAGCAACCCAAATTGAAATGACCCAGGCAATTGCCAATGGGACAAATCTTCCTAACTTTGTTGGGAAAGCGTAGGCAATGCCCAAAACTGCCAACAAAACAAAGAGAATTACAGGCCACATCGAGCGCGACATGGTTTGCAAGCTGGCACCTATGCGTTTCTCTGCATCTGAAGCAGCTTCCCATTCTAACAGAAGTCGATGAGAAACAAACTGGCGATACAGACTTCTGACGATTGCATCCAGCATAACTAAAGCTTGATAAGGAAGAAACACGAACTGAAGAACAAACTGCTTAGCTAAGGTCATTAAGTCATGACTTAAGTTTCCCTTCTCAGCACGGTCATTGAAAAGTTGATTTAGCAGATATAATACAATGGGCGAGAATAAACTTAGAGAGACTATTCCAACCCAAACTATTGGTTCTCCAGAAAGAACCATAAATCCAAGCATAAGAAGTAACAACAGGGCAGGTGCTTCTAAACTCCTTCTCAAGTTATCGAATATTTTCCAACGTGCTAAAAATGGGATGGGCGCAAACAACCAGGGTAAGAGTTGCCAATCCCCCCTAACCCAGCGGTGTTGCCGACAGGTATAAGCGAGGTAGTTAGCAGGATAACCATCAACAAGTTCCACATCAGAAACTAACCCAGCCCGTGCATACAATCCCTCAATCAAATCATGACTCAGGATCGTGTTTTCTGGAAATGATTGATCCGTTACTTTATGGAAAACATCTACATCATAAATTCCTTTTCCAGTAAAAATACCTTCACTAAACAAGTCCTGATAAACATCCGATACTGCCGTAGTATAGGGATCAACTCCAACTCTTCCCGAGAAAATTCTTGCAAAATTAGAAGCACCAGCTTTAAGAATTGATACGCCCACTCGCGGTTGAAGTATCCCGTAGCCTTGAACCACCCTTTTTCCATCTGCGCTAAGTTGAGGTGAATGCAAAGGATGAGCGATTGTTCCAATGAGTCTCTTAGCAATTCCCCGCGGCAGCTGGGTATCTGCATCAAGTGTGATTACATAACGAATGGTTGACAGTATGGAAAGTTCTCCAATTTGAATATCATAACTTGTCGTTCCTTCTTGACGCAGAAGTCGATTGAACTCGACAAGTTTCCCACGTTTGCGCTCCCACCCCATCCATACGCCTTCAGATTTATTGAAGAGTCTTCTTCTTTGAAAGAAATAGAATCGATTGTTGCCATATTTTCTGTTTAATTTCTCGATGGCACTCACTGCCGCCGAAACAATTTCTTTATCCTCTGGAACACTTTCTGTCGCTGCATCTGCAAAATCACCCAGAAGAGCGAAATACAAGTTCTCATCTCGATTGGCAAGATAATAAACTTCAATTTCGCTGACAAGTTCAATAACCCTGTCAACATTTGTCAAAAGTGTAGGAATTGCAACCATAGTCCGTAATTTTTGAGGTATTCCTTCCCTCAATTCAAATTTTGGCAGGAATGATGGACGAAATAGTTCAGAAGCCATCCAGTTCACTAAGGGGATGACAATACTGCTCGCCCAAATTAACAACGCTATAACTAAGGGAATATAGCCAAGGGAAATGGGTGTCTTTACGAGCGCGTATACTAAGGCCAAGGTCAATAGAGTTCCTGCTCCAATCAACAAACTTCCGAAATAAAATAAGTTAGGTTGCTTGCGTATTTTGCGCCGAACCTTACTCCAGAAGCCCCTTGATTTTCCAAAATCTTTTTCTAATTCTTGTTCGAGTTCTTCTCGCCCTGCTCCAATCAGATAAAACCCGACATGCGACGAGACAGCATCCCCTTGTTCATATGCCCCTTCTGCCTTCACTAACACTTTTCGAGCTACAACTAACTCGGACACTTTAAAGTTTCTTGAAATCTTTTCTACACAATGGCGATAGAAATCACGCGACTGAAAGTCCATTTGGCCATAAACTCTACTTGGGTCCTTTCCAAATATACCTTCCACTAAACTGACTTCTTCAAAAAAATGTGGCCAGTCTTCAGCATTAACGAAATGAATGCTCAAAATTGCGTGACCCATTGACACTTGATACATGGTCTGACGTTGGCGTTCCAGTTTTGCCAGTTCTTCAATTGTGGTATCTTGTTTGGCTACAGCACGATCTACCCATTGTAACAGCGGGCCTACATCCGCACCAACCTCCCGAATTCGCTTTAGGATCTGTTCTGCATAAGAAGAGGAATATTCTTCTTGAGGACTTAACGTTTTTAATAGTTTTTCCCATTCTTCCGACCCGTGTTCTGATTCCAGTAAGGGCATAACCCAATGATCGGCTGCTTCTCTTTCTGCTTGAGTATAAAGTATTTGTTCCGTTAACCTGCGAATATTTTCCAAGAGGATAATACGCAACATAATGGGAATTGCCCATAGTTCTCCGCTAGATAAGGGCACTTGAACCTGATAAGCGTTAATAAAGGCTTTCAGCGTTTCACTTTGCAATTGACTGTCCGTGTGTTCAATAAGTTCAATCAACAGTCCATAAATTCGCGGGTATCCTTCGAAATCGCCCGTAGAATTTTGCGGTAATTGACGTTCGAACTTTTGAGGAAGGCTGTTTTGAATTTCTACTCTCAAGTCTTTTAAACTATAAAAGTTATCCAATAACCATTCAGTTGCAGGTACACTGTCTTGTGTTCTCGATGAATAATCAGCAATTTCATGGTAAGCCTGTTCTAAAAATTTCATATTCTGTTTTACTCTGGGCATCAATGATCGTTTTAGCTGACTAGTCCCCTGATTAACATTTGATCGAGCAATATCTTCAGCATGACTGAGTAAATCTTCGCCGTTAAGAACAATATCTTTATAAGGCTTATTCTTTCTTAAAGATTGTGTGAAAAACTTCATTCTCCGTCTCCGTCTTAATTTTAATACATCATTTATGCATTATTCCCATTTCCCCTTACTTCATTCATACATAAAGAAACACCCTTTTCACATGACAAGGGTGTTTCTTTATATTTATCATCCAAATCGTTCGTCAAATTCTTCCAGAGTTAAGAGTACTTGCCTCGGTTTACTTCCTTCATAAGCTCCTACAACCCCTTGTTCTTCCAGCATATCCATTAATCTGGCTGCCCTGGTATAGCCTAATTTCAACCTGCGTTGAAGAAAGGATACACTAGCCATGCCTGTCCTAATGAATAGGTGCCCGGCATCGAGGAACAAAGCATCATCGGGTCCATTCCCCTCTTCACTCTTAACAGTAGTTTCTGCAAAAAGTCTTTCTGGGTCAAGATACTCCGGCTTGCCCATTTCCTTCCAATGCATAATTACTCGCTGTACTTCTTCATCCGTTACCAAACACCCCTGTACTCGAAGCGCCTTATTTACTCCCAAGGGAGAATAAAGCATGTCTCCTCTGCCAAGCAGTTTCTCCGCCCCAGTGGCATCAAGAATAGTACGGGAGTCAATTTGAGATGAAACTGCAAAGGATATTCGACTAGGTATATTGGCTTTGATGACTCCGGTTATTACATCAACCGATGGACGTTGCGTCGCAATCACTAAATGAATCCCAGCCGCCCGAGCCATTTGAGCCAGACGACAAATTGCTTCTTCTACTTCCCCCGCCGCAACCATCATCAAATCAGCGAGCTCATCAATAATCACTACCACAAAGGGTAAGGCCGGTGTATTTCTTGAAGTCTCTGCTGCTTTTAAGCGATTATACCGTTCAATATCTCGCACCCCTGAAGCCGCGAAGAGTTCGTATCTATTTTCCATTTCTTTAACAATCCATTTTAAAGCACTTGCCGCCTTTTTGGGATCGATCACAACAGGAGCTAATAAGTGCGGAATACCATTGTATTGACTCAGTTCGACCATCTTGGGGTCTACAAGCAGGAGCTTTACTTCATCCGGCGTTGCATTGAAAAGCAGAGAATTAATAATCGTCGTAATGCAAACACTTTTCCCTGAACCAGTAGCACCCGCTACCAGCAGATGAGGCATTTTTATTAAATCAGCGATAATCGGTTGATCCGCAATATCTTTTCCTAGAGCAACTTTGAGCTTGGAAGAGTATTGTCCAAAGCTAGCAGTTTCTAACACTTCTCTAAACGGTACAGAAAGCGCCTGTTTATTTGGGACTTCAATACCTATCGCCGCTTTTCCAGGGATCGGAGCTTCAATGCGGACATCCCGCGCAGCAAGCGCAAGCGCAATATCATCCGATAAATTGACGATTTTACTAATTTTTACTCCAGGTGCAGGCGCTAACTCATAACGGGTAATGACAGGTCCCCTTGTCACACGAATTAATTTGGCTTTTACTCCAAAATCGAGAAGTACTTTTTCAAGTTGCCTCGATGTTTCCGTATCTTGAATGATTGTTCTGTGTTGCAACGGTTCCAATAAATTGAAATTGGGAAACTCCCAGTGCTTAACAACTTCAGCTTTATGATCGAGGACTTGCGGCGCTTGCTCAACTTGGTCAACTTGGTCAACTTGCTCTACTTGTGCTATTTGTGCCGCTTGTGCTATTTGCTCCACTTGCTCCACAAATTCAAATGTTAAGGCAGGCTCTTCGGCCACAGGAGCAACTGCAAGCTCTGACATTGGCACCCTCTCAACAGTACAGGCCGTCTCCATCATGGCCTCTGTAAGTGCTGATGTATTCCATGCAACTCCTTTGACAGTTTGCTCAGTTAGATCTCCATAGCCAGTTTCCGGCCTTTCCGAATCTGAATCTGAATCTGAATCTGTTGTTGTCTCTACTACTGTCTCATTTTTAGGTATTGGAACATCAATGGCTTGGGATGTTTCCACAACACCCCCTGCTTCACTGCTAATTCTGCTGTCCTCACTCCGATTTTCAACAAAATCAAGTTTCTCGTTGAGAGGATTTTCATCCTCCTTGAATTGGGATAAGAATTCTTCTTGTTCTGTTTTCGACTTAAACACAGTAGAATAGCTTGCTGGTTTCTCTGTAGGTATTTTCGATAACTTTGCTGGCTCAAAATATTTATGATCTGAGCTGCTAACCTCTAATCTTACTTCTTGATCTACTTCTGTGAAATAGTTATTAAGCCCTTTTAAAACGGTCATGTTGCGGCGTTTCGTTGGAAAACCGGATTCTCCTGTTCCGAAATATGATGGAAAATCTCTTCCTATCTCCTGCATTTCCTCACACATTTGGGCATCTTTATCCTTCATTTCTACCCATTCTGCTGAATTGAAATATTGATTAAACCCTTTTAAGCTTACAATTTTCCCTGCAGGAAGAGGAAAGACATTAGAGTCTTGCGATTTATCTTTACTTCTTCTCTCCTGGCGTTTCTGATTATTTGGTATCTTAGAGTCATCCTTAGGTGACCTTTCTGAACTTATAGACGATTCAGCCGTAATAGTTGATGCATAAAGCCAGAGTATAATCCCTATTATAAAACATAAGAAGGGCCCAGCCCAGGCTAGACCTCCCATAGTCAAAGTAAAGAAAGCATCAACATGTTTTCCGATGGATAAACCGAAAGCGCCCAGCAAGCCTAAGATCGATATAATTAATAATAAAAGTGCACTAAATTTGAGCCAAAAAGAACTGTTTTTTTTCCTTTTCGACATATCTTCCACCTCCTCCACTGTATTTATTATGGTAGATGCGCTAGGCGAATGTCAAAAGGTTTTTTTGATTTTCGAACTAATAACTTAACAGCACCCCTTTATGCTTAGGTAATGGGTGGAAGATTTCATGAGATATTTCCCCATTTAAATCTAAATATACATTACCAGTATAGAGAAAATCTCCTTTGACCCAATATCTTAAATCCAAAAATTCAACCCTGCACTCTTCATTATCTAAATAATGAGCAATTACATGATAATGAGGAGTAAATTGGCTAAATATTACAGCTACATTTCCTTCTAAGGCATTGGCAACTGATAGATTATCCTCGGTCAATTTAGGCAACACACGACAGATCGATGGTATTTGATTTCGGATAACCCCAAAACTCACATGTTCCTCTTGGAAAAGTATAAAATTCCAGGTAAAAGGATGGTACATCGCAGGAATAACCTTAACTTGATCTTTTTCCTTCAAATGATAAATACTACTCAAACGATCTCTTATCTCAATTCTCCCTAAGTGACGAAATCCTAAATATATCGCACTAAACGCTAAAGCAATAAGCGAGGAGTTTCTTGCGAACTCAGGTGTAATCAGGGAAATAATTACAGACAATAGCATAGAACCTAGTACCACAGGGTCTGTAAGCATAACCATATCCACAGTAATTTTTTTTCGTGAAAAAGGCCATAAGAGCTCTGCACCAAAAGAATTTAATAAGTCCATTATTCCGTGAGACATTGTTCCTATCAAAGTCCAAAAGAACACCGTTGACCATGAGGTGGTTGGGAAAAACAAATAAAGCCCAGTGCTAAGTCCTAGTGCCGAAGTGGTCAAAGCAATCAACGAATGACTTGCTCCCCTATGTTTTAACAAATAATTCAAGCGACCTTTTGCGTGAGCTATAATATCTAAATCAGGGAGCATTGCACCTAATGTGCAACCTAAAAAAACAGGATCAGTCAATTGCATCGGGTGACCCGACAAGTTACTGAGTGCAATTCCAATTAAGCCATGTGTTATCGGATCCAACAGCTCACCTTCTCTATCTTTTTTAGTCTGGCTTGACTCTAGCCAAGTTTTCTAAAGCATCAATATTACCCTTAAACAATACAGTCCTCATTATAGCATGACTTTCTATCGAAAAATATAATGTCTTTTCAATTCTCTAATTTCCATTTTATGTTCATATTTAAAATGTGTAGCATTATCGACTAATCTTTAAAAACTTATTCAGCGACAGTTGGATTATCAGCCACAAAAAAACAGAGCCTTCATCATACTTTGCTAGTACAAATGAAGGCTTCTAAGATCAATAATGCCTATCTTGAAAAGTTAGAGCTAAAGCTTATTTTGCGGAGTGTGCCGCGACTTTTATAGAATTATTGACCTCGTGAATTTCAGGAATATATTGAATCATCTTTCCAGCCCATTCCCGATCTTCTTCTGAGTACACTTCTCCGGTTAGAAAAGCAATTCCATCTTTAACAAAAGCGCGAATTTGTCCAGAATTCAAGCGGTGTTGGCCAAGCTTAGAGACTAACTGTTCGGTTAACCACAAATCCTCCCCTTGAGATTGATGACGAGCAAATATTTCGCTGACCACGGCTTTTACTCCAGGCACTTTATAGGCTGTATCAACAGCCCATTCTATTTCCTCAGGAGAGTCAACAAGTCCAGTGAGGGTAATCAGACCATTTCGAGATGCAGTCTTAATCTCATGAGCATCTACCCAAGGAGAAGCAACCATAGCAGTTTCAACACGATTAACTAAAGTCGCATCGTCAACTGCCTTTTGTAAAAACTGAATTTCACTCCGAATTTCTTTAACTCCCCGTATTTGGGAGGCCAGGCGTTTAGCAAATCTCTCCTCACTTTGAGTTTCCATATGCCCCAGCAAAGTGACTATCCCCCGGCTTACTCGACAACCTAAGTGAGCGATATCCTCATAACGAGATCCTTGAAACCGTTCGATTATGTCCCTCTCGATGTCTTTATCCAAGATGTTTCCGTCATTAGCTACAGTCAGAGAATTATCCAGTTCTCGAACCCCGGCAATTCGTCCGATTCGGCTTGCAAAAAAGTCTTTTTCTACGAGGCTGTCCACTGTTCCCCACAGTGTAACCTTATCCCCTCTGACCTCAACGTGAATTCCTTGAGCGCTTTCTCCGAAATGAGTTTGAATTAGTTTCTTAATATCCTTCAAGACATCTTTTTCAGAACGTGAATTATGCATATATCTTCCCTCCACCATGAAAAGTGTTACTACTCTCACATAGAGGGTATTTTATCCCAAGACTTCTCCTTTTAACCGAAAACTATGATGATTTTCAGGTTTTACAATTTGAAAGGTTTGCAGCGAGTTTTTCTAACCGATGCAATTGATCTCTTAACCCTAAGACGATCAAAAGATCCCCCTGCAATATTCCGTCTCCGGCGCTAGGATTGCTGATTACCTGATTGCCACGTAAAATGGCAAGTACCATTGCCCCTGTCTGTTGCTTAATACCGCTAGTTAATAATGTCTCTCCAACTAAACAGGAACCTTCATTGATTTTTAGTTCTACCATTTCCATTTCAATATTATGATCATGGATCACAGTTTCAAGATATTCCACACTAATAGGCTTCAAGATTGACATCGCCATTCTCCAACCACTTAGTGTTGCCGGAGAAATCACTTTATCAGCACCTGCTCGCAGTAACTTTTTCTCAGACTCCGGGTGATCCATTCTGGCAACTACCTGAATATTGGGATTCAGTCCTTTCGCTGTTAATGTAACAAAAACATTCAAAGCATCTTCTGGGAGAGCTGAGATAAGTCCCTTAGCCTTTTCTATGGAAGCCATAATTAAGGTTTCATCATGAGTTGCATCACTGTTAATAACCAAAAAACCTTCTTCAATTAATTCGTTAGCCAGATCTTCTTTTTGTTCTATTACAACACATTGAGCCCCCTCTTTACGAAGGCGGTAAACGACTTGTCTGCCCACACGTCCTGCACCGCAGACAATAACATGATCTTGCACTTGTTGAATTTTTTTATTCATTTTCCTTCTCCAATATACACCAGCTAACTGACCTTCAATCAGAAAGGCCATTAATAGTCCAGCAAAATATAACATGACCCCGACTCCGCTCAGCATCATGAAAATCAGAAAGATATGCCCGGCGTCGGTTTGTGGTTCGATATCTCCAAATCCAACCGTCGTAACTGTCTGAACCGTAAGATATATAGCTCTAGCTAAACTAAGATGTTCTGTTACCATGAGGCCGGCTGTCCCAACTATTAGTGTAACAACTAAGGCAATAAAGGCGATCCAAACCCTCCTAACCAACAACTTGCTCCTTTCTGTCGAGTCGAACATTAATTACGTACAGATTAAATTGTTAAGTAAGACCTTAGCTTAAGAACGCTGTCATAGGGAATATCCATTTGACCCAATTTTACATACCCTGAAGGTCCATGATAATCACTGCCGCCTGTTGCAATGATAGCAAAGTTTTCCGCAACCTCAGTATAGTATTTTATTAACGCTGATTGTCTTTCCCAATACCCATAGTATACTTCAAGTCCTATAGGCCGGTAGGCTAACAGAGCGAACACTATCTGTGGATCCCAAAGCAGTCCTGGATGAGCCACCACTGGCAGTCCGCCGCAAGAAAATATTAGATTCACTGCATCCTCAAAGGCGTGGTTTAAATATGGTAAATAGGCAACTCCCCCCGGCCGGAAATGAGCGGCTATTTCTCGCCAATTTTTCTGAGTGTTGCCATCTTCCTGATGATAAATGGCCCTCATAATATGCCCTTTAGTAACAGCTCCATTTGCTCCGACTTCTTTCTCAACATCTTGCCACTTTAGAGAAATTCCACTGTTTTTTAAGCATTCAACCATGTCATGGGCTAAATCAGTACGCTGTGCTCGAAGTTCCTTTAAACGTTCTTGCAGAACCGGATGATTCACGTCATTGAAATACCCCAGCAGATGCACTTCATGACCTTGATAGCTCGTTAGCAATTCTACTCCAGGGATAATTTTAATATCTAATTCTTTAGCAAGACTTTCAGCCTTGTTAATAGCTTGTGTACTTTCATGGTCCGTAATGGCTAAGGTTTGGATTTTATTAGCATACGCAAGGTTAATGACCTCTTCTACGGAAAGTAATCCATCAGATTCATGAGTATGAATGTGTAAATCGGACCTCAAAAACACCCCTCCCTCATTAGCATTTGCTTTATGGATTATTATAACCCTTACCATAAATCCACAAAGTGATCATAGATATACTTTATTATAGTATGCCTATTCTTGTTTTTCTTCAAAAATCCTGCCTGCTTATTTCAAAATTAAATTCAATATCCAAAGAATTTTCGCAAAGCATATTGACACATTCACCTTTTTCCGATATAATTCACTTCGTTGCAAAAAATATAGGGGATTAGTTTAATGGTAGAACAGCGGTCTCCAAAACCGTCAGTGGGAGTTCGACTCTCTCATCCCCTGCCAAACTCACCAAGGCTTAGAGCCTTTTTCTTTTTGCCCATTTCAGGTTTCGGACAGATTTATTTTATAGGCCCTTCGATAGGGCTTATTTGGTTATTTCATTTTAAGTTGCTTCTTATCAAGTTTACCCAAAGATGTATAAGGTAAATGATTAACGAAGGCTATTTCTTTAGGCATCTGGAATTTCGCAATTCTATAGGTGAGCCATTCTAAAAGTTCCTTTTCTGTGAGATCAGCATTTTTTTTTGGAAGTACATAGGCCTTCAACCGTTGCCCAAAGCCTTCATCATTAATCCCAATAACTGCTGCATCTTCTACTTGAGGGTGATTTATTAATGCCTGCTCAATTTCAACCGGATAAACGTTTTCACCAGCTGAAACAACCATATCGTCCACCCGTCCACATAAAAAGTAATACCCTTTACAGTCTCGATAACCCAAATCCCCTGTTTCAATCCAAGAACTTTTACTGTTTCTCATTGACCATTTATTTTTAATGCACAATTGACCTACGTTGCCAAAGTTCACTTCATTCTTATTTTCATCCAAAATCTTTAAGTGGACACCCTCTATTTTTTTGCCCACCGTTTTCGTTGAATAGAGTAAATCCTGTGGAGTTGCAATGGTATTCAGACCGGCTTCTGAAGTGCCATATAGATTATACACTACTTCTCCCAGAGTATTATAAATATCTATTACTAGTTTCGGATTGAGTTCAGCCCCGCCTGAAACAATACAGGATAGGGATTTTAAATCTTCTGCATTGTGCTTTAGCATTTTATAGACCATTAATGGTACGACAGTTACTACTTCAACGTTATGCTCACGAATTAGAGTACACGCTTTTTTTACTTCAAATCCATTATTAATAACCACTTTTTTACCCAATGCGATAAATAACAATAGCATCGCTACCCCATAACCGTGATAAATCGGCGTAGCAATAAAAACCGTATTATAATTTATAAGTTTGAGTCTAGTTAACATGGTCAGAAATGGATTTATATAATTGAGCAGGGATGGTTTATGAGCTGCTGCTTTAGGATTTCCTGTTGTACCACCTGTTAGTATCATAATTTTACTCGATGAGGACCGTCGGGATTTTAGTTTTGTCTTCCCAGTTGTATTTAGCAAGGTATTGATTGCCGTTAAACGATTATGGTAACTCAGAATCCTATCTTTACTATAAGATGACTGTTCAATTTTAGAACTTAATTCAAAATCATAGACAAGAAAGTCAAAATCATGTTGAACGACAAAGTTATTAAACTGACTCAGGCTCATTTCAGTATTGAGCAAATAGATATCTGCTCCTAATTGAGAAACTGCAAAAATTGATTTAACTAAAGAAACATGGTTTTTACATAAAAACCCTACCTTTTGACCACTTCGAAGTTGATAGCTTTCTTTCAAAACAAGGGAAACTCTTTCCGACTGTGACCATAATTGTTCGTAACTTAATGTTTCATCCTCATCCACTAATACAGTTTTACTAGCATATATCCTTTCTGCAAAACTTAATAGAGCCATTAAATTCATTCCATATTTGAAAACAGCAGAAATTAGGCTATAAAGTCCTAATGGTGAAAGTAATCTCATTTTGAATAAAACATTGATGAGTTTAACCATTATCTCTATCAAATCTCCTCTTTCTTATTTATAACCGAAGTCGATAATTCCCAGATTCCTCTGAACATAAGTGAAGCAAACTGTCCAAAAATAAACCACCATGGCCTATACTTCTGTCTTTTTGTATACATTGACTTACAAATGATTTTTCCAACATGATATGGATTCATAGCAGGAAGTTTTTGATAAGCAGTTGTTGGCATGATCATGCGTGTTTTCACTAATGGAAGATAGATAGTTGTTGTTGATATATCCATAGCATTCAATTCAGGTTCTACAGACCGAAACCAGGTATCAAAAGCCGTTTTTGATGCCTGATAAGCAGCCCAATAAGGGAAAGGGATTAACAAGACGTTTATTGTTGATATGTTAATAACCTGACCTTTATTTTTTTCTAGAAGTGGAATGAGCGACAATAACAATTGAACTGGCGCAAAATAATTAATAGCCATCGTTCGAGTAAAATCATGATAACGGTCTAATGAATGGCTAATTGATCGCCTTATTGATATACCC
Source organism: Desulfosporosinus nitroreducens (assembly GCF_023897015.1). Classification (GTDB taxonomy): domain Bacteria; phylum Bacillota; class Desulfitobacteriia; order Desulfitobacteriales; family Desulfitobacteriaceae; genus Desulfosporosinus; species Desulfosporosinus nitroreducens. Next base: position 208,205 of record NZ_JAMHFY010000002.1, read on the forward strand.
GCATTACTTACCAACAAATCCAAACCATCAGGCAACTGATGAATAAAGGTTAACAATTCCTTAATCTCTTCAGGTTTTCTAAGGTCGGCAGAATAAACACTTACTTTGGCCGCTTTCTCTTCTATCTCCCTTTTCATTGTTAAAAGCTTTTCCTCTGTTCTAGCGACTAAAATCAAATGAATATTCATATCTGCCAGTAAATAAGCTAACTTCTCTCCTATCCCAAAGCTCGCACCAGTGATAAGAACAGTCTTTCCTTGAAGTTCGGACCTAAGTTTCTTTACGTTCAAATAAACAGGTGGAAACAATAAAAATTCCCTAAGACTATAGTTATGCATAACAACTCCTTCTTGTCGGATGACTATATTCATCTATGCTTTTAATCATCCAGTCATCTATTCCTATTTATCCCCATCTTTTATTAAAGCTTTTAGTGATGTTACACACTTCTACCCAAATAATAATGCGCCCATATTCCTAAGATAGCCTAATCATCTCACAAGTTTCTCGCGAAGTAAGGGGAAATCTGTAACTATATATTGAGAGTATGGTTTCTTAAACTAAATTTTACTAAGTGTATCGATTAATTTAACTTCCGCCAAGCTAATGTTGTCGATTAAGGGATGTATTTTATATTTTTTGAGTGATTACTTCGTCTGCCAATAATCAAAACACTAATTAATATCCAGAATTATAAATATCGAACATTTACGGACATGCTGAATAGAGTATATTAATAAAACCTCTCATTCTTCTGCAGATCTAAATGAGGGGGTGAAGAGAATGCTTTTAGGCTTTTTAGGTATTTTGGTGGCGTTATTAATCATCATAGCTCTATTGTTAATCATTATCAAAATAATTTAGAGGCTCTTAGCCAGTATAAGTTTTGGCCTGGGTAGTAAACCTAACCTTTCTTTAAAACTTGCCTCTGCTCGTGCAATATTAAGGGCTCAACCGTTTTAGCCAAAAACAGGTTGAGCCCTTTACATCTACGTTAATCCATTTTACACTCAATTAAATTCTGCTCTCCGCTTAAAACCATCGTCAACTTACGTTCCACTAACTCATTCTCTAAGTCTAACGGTGGGGTTTTAGCTTCCTCAGACTTGTTTTCAAGATTTTCTACGGCTACTGAAAGCATAAGTTTAATTCGATTGAGTTGATTAACTTCGCTTGCTCCCGGGTCATAATCAATAGCTGCTATATTCGCTTTAGGGAAGGATCTTCTAATTTCTCTAACCATGCCTTTTCCCGTAATATGATTAGGTAAGCAGGCAAAGGGTTGTAAACAAACAATGTTATTAACGCCGCTGCGAATTAACTCAACCATCTCTCCAGTAAGAAACCAGCCTTCACCACACTGATTGGCCAGAGAGAGATGATTTTCCGCGTACTTGGCAATCTCTTCGATAGGTTTTGGAGCTTCAAACCGTTTACTGGCTTTAAGTGCCTTCTTCATCTCTTTACGATAAGATTCAATTCTATTAATCGAAAAGTATCCAGACACCATATCCCAAAAACTTCCAGAAAGTTTCTCGTATTTAATGCGATTATCAAAAGCACCATACAAGAGAAAGTCAGTCAGGTCAGGAACTACAGCCTCTGCTCCTTCAGCTTCTAACAGTTCAACGACGTTGTTATTTGCTGTCGGATGAAACTTAACCAAAATTTCACCAACAACTCCAACCTTCGGTTTGACTAAGTCCTCGTAAAGTTCCAGGCTATCAAAATCTGCTACGATTTGACGAATATTCTCTTCGTGTTCTTTTTTATTTCCACTCTTCAATGATTCCTGACATCTCTCAACCCAATAGTCATATAAGAGATTAGCTGAACCCGGAAACTTCTCATAAGGTCGCACTCTATACAGGACTCTCATCAAAAGATCTCCATAGACCAGCCCCCGCATTATCTTATTAAACATAGGAACAGTAAATTTGAAACCGGGATTGGTCTCCAAACTGGATGAATTTCCCGTATTTAAGGCAATGACAGGAACTTGTTCCATATTCGCATCTTTTAACGCTTTTCTGATAAACGAAATATAATTTGTTGCTCGACAACCGCCACCCGTTTGAGTCATTATGACTGAGGTGTTGTTAATATCATAAACTCCAGATTTCAACGCCTTCATCAGTTGACCAACGACAATAATAGCTGGATAGCAAGCGTCATTATGCACATACCTTAAGCCTTCGTCGACTGCAGACTTATCCACTGAGGGCAGAAATTCTATACTGTAACCAGAATCTTCAAACGCCGTCTTAAAGAACTGAAAATGAATCGGGGACATTTGGGGAGCTAAAATTGTATGAGTTCTCTTCATTTCCTTTGTAAATACGGCCCTTGCTGGATAATTATATAGTCTTTTAGGAGTGAAGTTTCTCTTATCTCGTTCTTTTATTGCGGCGATCAAAGAGCGCAGACGTATCCTTGCTGCTCCCAAATTATTTATTTCATCAATTTTTAAGACCGTATAAATCTTCCCGAATGTTTCGAGTATCTCTTTAATTTGATCAGTAGTCACTGCATCAAGTCCGCAACCAAAGGAATTCAATTGAATTAATTCTAAATCCCCCTGTTCTGCTATATAACTTGCCGCATTATATTCTCTTGAATGGTACACCCATTGATCAACAACACGCATTGGCCTTTGGACTTTGCCCAGATGTTGAATCGCGTCTTCAGATAGAACAGCAAAGCCATAGGAATTTATCATCTCTGGTATACCATGGTTAATTTCAGGATCAATATGATAAGGCCTTCCCACGAGGACAATTCCCTTGATCTTATTTTTCCGGATATAATTTAGAGTTTCCTCTCCTTTTGTTCTTACATCGTCCTTATAACGATCAAGTTCAGCATATGCTTTATCAAGCGCCTGCGCTAGCTCATGCTTTGGTATTCCCTCAGGTTTTAACTCTTCCATTAGTCGTTTTAGCATTCTGCGAGGCATATCCAATGGCAGGAAAGGGTGATAAAACGTTACTTGTGATTCCCGCAAACTGTCCATATTTGCATTAATTGTCTCCGGGTAGGAGGTAACAATAGGACAGTTGTAATGGTTGTCAGCCTCTTTATCTTCTTGCCTTGCATAAGGAATGCAGGGGTAAAAAAGTTTATTAATCCCTTTATTAATTAAGTCAACCATATGCCCATGCGCAAGCTTGGCAGGATAACATGCAGAATCGGAAGGGATTGTGTCCATTCCTTGCTCATAAATCTTATTTGAGGAACGACCCGAGATTATCACTTGATAACCCAGCTCTGTAAAAAGGGTGAACCAGAAAGGATAGTCCTCATAAATATTTAAAACTCTTGGAATGCCAATGGTTCCCCTCGTTGCTTTGTCCTTGGCTAAGGGTTTATAGTTAAAAACTCTTTGGTACTTGTATTCGTAAAGATTTGGGATATCACTTTTGACGAGGTCTTTTCCCAGTCCTCGTTCGCATCTGTTTCCTGAAATATATTCATTTCCACCTGAGAATTGCTTAATGCTTACTAAACAATTATTTCCACATAAACCGCAACGCTTCATCGTAGCCTCAGTTGTAAAATTGAACAAATCGTCTCCTTGAACAAGACTTGTTTGATACCCAAATTCATATTGATCCTTAGCAATTAAAGCGGCACCAAAAGCACCCATTATGCCTGCAATATCTGGTCGAACTACTTCTTTTTTGGTTATTTTCTCAAAGGCCCGAAGGACGGCATCATTATAAAAGGTTCCTCCCTGGACAACAATTTTTTCACCTAGTTCTTCGATATTTCTCAATCGAATGACTTTATAAAGTGCGTTCTTAATAACTGAAATGGAGATTCCTGCAGAAATATCACTTATCTCAGCGCCTTCTTTCTGCGCCTGTTTTACTTTAGAGTTCATGAATACCGTACATCGTGTCCCAAGGTCAACAGGATGCCTGGACCCTTCGCTCAATCGAGCAAATTCTTTGACATCCATGTTTAATGAGTTTGCAAAAGTTTCCACAAATGATCCACAACCTGAAGAACAGGCTTCATTTAATGTAATGGATTCTATAACCCCATCACGGATCACTAAGCTTTTCATGTCCTGTCCGCCAATATCAAGAACAAAATCGACTCCTGGTTGAAAAAAGTTAGCTGCCGTGTAATGTGCGACAGTTTCAATTTCTCCAATGTCCACTCTGAGGGCCGCTTTAATAAGATGTTCCCCATATCCAGTAACGGCAGAATTTACGATCCTTATGCCCTTATTTAATTTTTTATATAAACTTTTCAAGGCCGCGATGGTAGACTCTAAGGGTTTACCCATGTTGCTGCCATAATAGGAATACAATAAGCTTCCAGCTTCATCGACAAGGGCAATCTTCGTGGTAGTCGAACCGGCATCAATTCCGAGAAAGGCATCTCCTTCGTAATTATCAAGTTCCACTCGATTGACTTTATGCACAGCATGTCGCTTCTCAAATTCGTTATATTCCTCGTCACTAGCAAATAATACTTCTAACTCTTTATTCTCAGAATTATCGACCTTTAGAATCTCAGGTACTTTATCGTACAACTTCTGAATGGTGATAGGCGTCATTTCACCAAAAGACAGTGCCGCTCCGATCGCCACAAAAAATTGGGAGTTCTCAGGAAATATAACATTTTTGTTCTCTAGCTTTAGAGTTTCAATAAAGCGATTTCTAAGCTCCGACATAAAATGAAGAGGCCCGCCTAAAAATGCTACATTTCCTTTAATAGGCCGTCCCTGAGCCAGGCCGCTTATCGTCTGATTTACAACGGCCTGAAAAACAGACACCGCAATGTCTTCCTTGGCAGCTCCTTCATTTAATAAGGGCTGAATATCAGTCTTTGCGAACACTCCACATCTAGAAGCTATTGGATAAATGTGATGATAGTTTTTAGCTAATTCATTTAAGCCCAGGGCATCTGTTTGCAATAGGGAAGCCATCTGATCGATAAATGCTCCGGTGCCCCCGGCACACGTTCCATTCATTCGTTGCTCAATAGATTCTCCAAGAAAAGTAATCTTGGCATCTTCTCCGCCAAGTTCAATAGCAGTTTCCGTGTTGGGAATAACAACCTTTATGGCATTCGTACAAGCAATCACTTCTTGAATAAAAGGTATCTCCAGAGTATGAGAAATATTATACCCACCAGATCCAGTGACCATCAGGGTAAATAAATTTCCTTGTATAATAGCTCTGGCATCATCAAGTACTTTAATAACCGTATTTCGAATGTTAGAAAAGTGCCTTAAATACTTCTTATAAAGAAGATTTTTATCTTTATCTAAAACAACTATTTTTACAGTTGTAGAACCAATGTCCAAACCAATATTTAAAACTCTGCTACTCATTTTTTTCCTCCACTATGCACAACGTTTTTTTTGAAAATTCTGCTGGCTCAATCATTCAGGTCTGGCCATGGATGGTTAGATTGATTAAGGCGAGAATTATTTATAACAAGCTTATGCATTTTGTAAATATTTTAATATAATTAGAAATACACGTCTGAATATCAGTATCAAACGTAAGTTTATTCATGACTAAAGATGTGAAAAACAAGCCAAAGCTGGTTGTTAAAAAATTCACAGCTAATGTTTCTGGATTTTCAATGATGGCCCCTCGATTCCTCATTTCTTCGAAATAGTTGCTTAAAAGTTTCTTAAACTCATTCGGAAATTTATATAATACAGCTTCAAAATGCGGATTTAATTCTTCGTTTTTTAAATGCATCAGAATAATTTTTTGGTTTTTATATAAAACATCTTGGTAGGAAGAACAAATTTTATTTAAATCTTTTTCTAAATCCCATTCTAAGCTTTCAAATAATGCTTTAGATTTAGGAGAAAAAACAAATTTATCCAATGACCTTTCAAATAAATTATGTTTACTTTCAAAGTGCCTAAAAAGGGTCATTTGGCTTACGCCTGCTTCTTTAGCTATTTCTTTAGTAGTAACAGCAGTGTAACCTTTTTTCGAGAAGAGAACAATTGAAGCATTTATTATTTTATCTTCAGTAGTGCACATAGGCCCTCTCCAATCACTCTACTTCCATCATGTTAGTTCTTACTAACATCATCTATTTTATCATTCTCCCTACATAACTTCAATCCAACATCATGGTTCTATTTTCCTATATTTGTATTCATCCTCTTACTGAAAAGATTCTAGACATGAAAACAATTATACAACTTGTAATAATTTGTCTCTATAGCAAAAAATGGACCTGTCCCTTGGAAAAGGCAACTGCTTTATTCAAAATGTATTCAATTAAAATAGGGACTGTAATCTATTACAGCCCCTATTTCAATGACCCGCGCATTCAGCGCACCTAAAGCGCCCGCAGGCGATTAAAGCCTGGACTAGCCGAGTTTTCTAACGATTATTCGCTAGTTTCAATTGACTGACTAATGTCTCGCTTATTTTGCTTGGGACTTCTTCATAGCGCAGGAAATCCATAGTGAATGAACCTTTCCCTTGAGTTAAACTTCTTAAATCTATTGCATAACGCATCATTTCGGCCTGTGGTACGTGGGCCCGTATGGATGGATTTTTTTGGCTGGCATCCATTCCTAAAACTTTTCCCCGTTTTCCATTAAGGTCCGCAATTACATCTCCCATGAAGACTTCAGGAACTCTCACTTCTATTTCAACAACTGGTTCAAGCAAGGTGGGTTTAGCTAACTCTACTCCTTTGCGAAAAGCCATAATCGCTGCAAGTTTAAAGGCCATTTCTGAAGAATCAACAGCATGATACGAGCCGTCACAAAGAGTTACTTTAATGTCTGTTACCGGATATCCTACCATAGTCCCTTCTGCCATAGCCTCACGAATTCCCTTTTCGACCGCTGGAATGTATTGCTTCGGTACAGACCCTCCAAAAATCGACTCAGCAAACTCAAAGTCACTGCCTTCAGAAGGTTCTATGTTAATCCATACATGCCCGTATTGACCATGTCCGCCCGTTTGCTTCTTGTGTTTACCTTCTACCTTGACTGCCTTACGAATAGTCTCACGATAAGGCACGCGAGGCACTTTTAAGGTCACATCAACTCCAAATTTCCGGGTTAGCTTTTCTTGAAGAATCTCAAGTTGCATTTCTCCCAGTCCTGTTAAAATTAATTCCTTAGTCTCTGTATTTTTACTGATCCTTATTGTAGGATCTTCTTCAAGCAAACGTGTTAAAGCACTGCTAAGCTTATCTTCATCCCCTTTAGTCTTCGCTTGAATAGCAACTGATAACGCAGGGACCGGAAAGTCTATCCCCTCAAGCTCGATAGGATGATCTTTTGAACATAATGTATCCCCTGATTTTACTTCTTGTAATTTTGCGATAACTGCAATATCTCCCGGTAACACAGATCCAACCGGCTCCTGGATTTTACCTCTCAAATAAAAAGGTTGCCCGATCTTTTCATCTGATTCGCGACTTGAATTATAGACCAATGATTCAGCAGTAAATTTCCCCCCATAAACGCGGAGGAAAGACATTTTCCCGACATAAGGATCTGTTAGGGTTTTAAAGACAAGAGCCGCTTTATCTTGAATTGCTTCCGGGGGGGGAGCGAATTTTACCAAGAAATCCATAATCTTTGAAATCCCTATATTTTTATTTGCAGAACTGCAAAGCACTGGAATTATAAGATTTTGCCTTAATGCTTCCTTTAAGGCAGTTTGCAGATCTGCCTCATTTAATCCTTCCCCTTCAAGATACTTCATTAATACTTCATCATCAGCTTCCGCTACTGCTTCAGCTAATTGTTCTCTTAAAAAATCGGTCTCTTCCCTGTACTCGACTGGAACCTCTTTGACAGAACACTTCCCACTTCCATCTGCGTCATAGTCGTAGGCTTTATTTTCGAGAATATCGATTAACCCTTTAAAACTTGATTCCTGCCCCATAGGAAGGTGTAGAGGAACCAGCCTTGCTTCTGGATAGGCATCTTTTAGCTGATCCACCACCTTTTGGAAATTGGCATTCTTTCGATCTAATTTATTAATAACAATAATCTTAGGAAGTTTTTGTTCCTCCATAATATTCCACGTAATTTCCGATTGGACTTCAAGCCCTGCTATCCCGCAAAGTACGAGAACTCCACTCTCAACGACACGTAAACCACTCTTAACTTCTCCCAAAAAGTCTAAGTATCCCGGGCTATCGAGAACATTGACTTTAACTCCTTGCCACTCAAACGGAGTCAGACTCATACTAATCGACACTTTGTGTTTAACTTCTTCGGGTAGATAATCTGAGACTGTGTTTCCTTCAGAAACTTTGCCAATACGATTGATCGCACCTGAATTAAATAGAAAGGTTTCCGCAAGGGAAGTCTTTCCTGCACCACCATGCCCAACTAGACAGACGTTGCGAAGTTGTTTTGTGTCATAGGTTTTCAAGACGATTCCTCCTTGATTTGTTATTTAAGAAAAAGGACCGAGCCTTTTTACTTGCAACAGATTACCGGAGTTTCTATGTCTAGATCCTAGATTAGTACTAATTTATTGATTAGAGTGGGTCAAGTATTCTCAAGTTTGGAATATTAATTTATTTTTTCGTATGTGCCCCATACCCTTTGCTGTTTATTGTGGATCATACATTTGCCTTTGGCCCAGACAGAATCGACCTGCAGATCTTCATCAAGCACTACCAGGTCAGCGTCATAGCCTGCGCGAATCATCCCTTTGTTTTTAAGGCGCAGTACGTTTGCTGCATTGGCTGTAATTGTACGCAAGGCTGCCTCCAAAGGAATTTCTTGTTGCATGACTGAACTTCTAATATCACGCCATAAAACTTCTACTGAACCGACTCCCATGCCAATAAGTATGCCTGCTTCGTTGTATCTAGGCATACTTCCATTCCCGTCTGAGGTTACGGTGATCCTATCATTAAGAAGTTGCCGCTGGTACAACATTTTTAAGACTGACGGCACCTGCAGTTCAACCGGAAAATCGTCACACCCTGCCGTGAGATCGATATGCCCTCCTGCTAAAAGAAACTGAATCCCTTGTTCTAGTAAAGTATGAGTTCGATTAATATGAGTCGGTATAAATTGAGTAATAGGGATATCTGTTTTCTCCAATATTTCCCATATGGGTTGTAAGCCTTGTTTCCCCTCTCCTAGATGAACGTGAACTACCCCTGCTTTTCCTCCGAGCATTCCGCCAACTCTAGCTTCTGCCGCTAAATGCTCAAGTTCACTGATTTGAGGTTGTGCCGAACGATGATCAGAAATAGCTATTTCCCCGGCACCAATGACTTTTGAAATCAAGACTAGGTCTTGTTCTAAGGTTGGCAAAAGTGTTCTCATTGGAACTCGGTAGGCCCCACTGTAAATATAGGTGCTTATTCCCTCTTCCTGGAGTGCATTAGCTTTAACCAAAAGCTCTGACATAGAGCGTGATACGGAATCTGTCCCCAGACAACCAACGACGGTTGTTGTTCCAGCCCGAGTTATTTGAGAAAGTTGAAGTTCTGGAGTACGCGAAGCAGGTCCCGCTTCGCCCCCTCCTCCACAAATATGTACATGAGCATCTATAAAACCTGGGACCAGTGTCTTACCTTGAAGGTCGATCACTTCCCCCTCTACAAAATCAGGCAGTCTCAGATTTTTGCCGACTGCAGCAATGTTAACTCCAACAATCAACAAGTCCGAATTATCAGTATACTCAGGACAGTATATTTTGGCATTCTTAAGAAGTACCCACACTTTTACCTCTCCCCTCACGAGGTATAATGCCCCAATCTTGGATCAATATTCCATGCATTTAACATTTCTTCGTCGTGAGCCAAAATCCTTTATGCCTAGTAAGCACTCCGAAAATTTCCTAAGCATTTCTTTTTTTCTACAAGCATATGGTTATATATAACTCAGATTAGGGAGGGTTACATGGCGAGAAGGACCTTTGTCTACGGTGCAGCTATACTGTTAGGTGCAAATTTGTTAAACCGCCTGTTGGGCTTCGCCTACCAATATTTAATAATGATAAATATTGGTGGTGAAGCCTATGGTTTGTTTAATATGGTATTTCCTATGTACATGATGGCTCTTGTTGTTACAACAGCGGGTATACCGCTCGCAATTGCCAAAATGGTTTCCGAAGAAGTATCTCTTGGACGTATTTCTAATGCCCAATCCATCTTCCGTTTAGCCCTTTGGCTCCTCAGTATTTCAGGAGCCTTCGTATCTATTTCTCTCTATTTCCTTTCCCCTTATATAGCTCACAAGATCTTTTCTGACCCAAGAGTGCTTAACATCTTTCTCATATGCACTCCGGCAATTTTTATCGTTTCTGTATCATCAGTCTTCCGGGGATACTTTCAAGGTTTACAGAATATGGTTCCCACGGCTGTAAGCCAAATTTGCGAACAGATAATTCGAGTGGCAGTCGGATATGCGGCAGCTCTTCGACTTTTGAATTATGGCGTTGAATGGGCTGCAGCAGGATTAGCTCTAGGCATGTTAGCTGGCGAATTCGTCGGATTGATCGCTATTATTATCCAATATTGGAGGGCAAAACTTAAAGTCACACGAGACAATCAGGCAAGAACTTTTTCCTCACGCCAAATATTAATCAGATTATGGAAATTAGCTTCGCCTGTGACCGTTGGAAGGCTGCTGGCTACGGGTTTGTCTTCATTAGATGCAATAATCATCCCTCTTCGTCTTCAAGTAGCGGGATATTCTGCACGAGAAGCAGTAACCTTATTTGGACAGCTTGGTGGTTCTGCTTTTACACTGCTAACCTTTCCCAGTGTCTTTACATTTGCCTTAGCAACCTCACTTGTACCTGCCATATCTGAAGCAACCGTAAGACGACAATTAAACGTCGTCCGTGCACGCAGCGCTGAAGCCATTCGTTTAACGATCTTAATTGGAATTCCTTGCCTTATTATTCTCTTTTATTTTGCTCGTCCATTGACCGCGTTTTTCAAGAGTTCAGAAATTGCACCAATTTTGCGTGTGTTAGCTTTTGGAGGAATCTTTTCTTACGTACAACAAACCACAACGGGAATTTTGCAAGGAATCGGAAAAGTTCATCTTCCAGTTGTCCATTCCATCATTGGGGCTGTCATTCGCATCCCCTTGCTTATCTACCTAACAGGTCTCCCCCATTGGGGTCTGCGTGGAACTGCATGGGCGTATGCATTTGGTTATTTTATGATGGCTGTCTTAAATATCGCGGCAATTTCAAGGTACACCGGAATGCCTTTAGATCTTCAACGATTTGTTCTCCAACCAGTTTTTGGCGGAGTAGGTATGCTTCTCGTATTTCAATTTTCGGATCCGTTCTTTAGCAGCCATCCTTTAGGATATCCCCTTGAATTTTTAGTTGGAATAGTCATTTATGGTACAATTCTATTATTTAATGGCGGCGTCACCTTTGCCGATCTAAGAAGACTGCCATGGATCGGAAAGTTTCTTCCGCCCTAAAATTCATTCCACAATCGACGAATTTGGTTTCCCCATTGCCAATAAGATAAAACAAATGTCACAAGAACAACTAATAATGCCAAAATCTTGTAAACAAAATATACTTTTATGACAGTTAAAAAAACCATTCCCAGTCCTAAGATAGCAGGAATTGTTAATAATTTAAATACTGAACGTTTATCCTTCTTATTTCGGAATCCTGGATATGAGAAAACGATCGCAAATAATATAAAATAAAATATAAACGTGCCAATTATCATTAAAGCTTCCTCCATTAGTAAAAACACAATAACTATCCATTATTTATGCACTATAAACACTGAAGCATATGTGAATACTACAATTGTGTCAGTAGATAGATTTGAGAGGAGATGTGTTTATGAGTCGCAGAAATAGAAATAGTGGAATTTTACCGGAATCGGTGTTGGAACAATTCAAATGGGAAGTTGCAGATGAACTAGGTATAAGCTCAAAAATTAAGAGTCAAGGTTGGGAAAACATGACCTCTCGAGAATGTGGTCATGTCGGAGGACGAATTGGTGGAAGCATGGTTAAAACCATGATCCGCAGAGCAAAAGAATCCTTAAATGAGACATCCTTATAATCAATAGGTAAAGGAGTACAGAACTAATCTGTACTCCTTTAATTATACCCCGTTATCGAGCAAACTGTTGGATATGTTAAAATATTTTTTCCAAGGTTCAATCCCTTTAAAATCCGTCAAATCACTATGCATTGGAGTAATCGAAATAAAATCTTCTTGGATCGCTCTTAAATCCGTATCCTCTTCAAGATCTTCTGCCCTATTGCCACATTGCCAATAATAAGCTCTCCCATGAGGATCAACTCTTCGCTCAAACACATTGTCATAAATAGCCTTACCAAGTCTTGTCACTTTAACTCCAGCCCACTTAGACTGAGGTTTGCCCGGAAAGTTTATATTCATTAAGCCTTTCTTATGAGGCTTAACGATATAATCTAAATGCTTTGCTAAATAGACTGCTGACGGTTCGAAATCCGTAAATTGATAGTTTGCTAAAGAAACAGCTAATGAAGGAACGCCCAGTATTACTCCTTCCATGGCCGCTGAGACTGTTCCCGAGTAAAAAACATCCGTTCCTAAGTTAGAGCCTTGGTTGATTCCCGAAATAAGCAGATCAGGCTTAGTAATAAGCCCTCCTTGGACAGCAAGTTTAACACAATCAGAAGGAGTACCGCTAACGGCAAATCCCTTTTGATGGCTGTCAAGATCATGTTCTGTTACAAACAAAGGATGAAACAAGGTTATAGAGTGGCCCGTGGCAGAACGCTCACCTTCTGGAGCAACAATGCTAATATCATGCTCTGTCAGGGATCGAAGTGAACGATATAATGTTTGAATACCAGAGGCATGATATCCATCATCATTTGTTAGTAAAATATGCATATTATTCCTCCGATTATTCTACTTCGTAAACAGAAATAACCATTTTATCTTCTTTTTTAGTTAACCCAAACATTAAGCGATGTCCCTTGAGATTTTTATTTAAAAAATCTACCACTTTATAAAGTTCACCATTCACACTTAAGCGTTGTGAGGCAATAAGTTCTATCTTTCCTTGACGATCAGACGGGTTTATATTGTCATTCACCCAAAATTACCTCTTTCTTAGCGTCTGTGTCCCTGAATTAATGAAAATGCTTCCGATCTAGTAATAGGGTTTGTCTTAAATATCCCACGTACGGCAGACGTTAATGTTTGTGATCCTGCTTTCTTAACCCCTCGCATAGTCATACACATATGCTCTGCTTCAATAACCACCAAAACGCCCAGCGGGGTAAGTTTTGCCATAATAGCATCGGCGATCTCAGACGTTAAACGTTCTTGAAGTTGCGGTCTGCGTGCAAACCCTTCAACTACACGAGCGAATTTTGACAAACCTGTTATCTTACCTTTTCTCGGGATATAAGCAACATGGGCCTTGCCGTAAAATGGGACAAGGTGATGTTCGCACATAGAATAAACCGGTATATCCTTCACGATAACCATCTCTTCGTGTTCTTCTGAAAATTGTACATTCAAATGATAACCAGGGTCTTCATGTAAACCGCTAAATACTTCCGCATACATTTTAGCTACACGCTTTGGTGTATCCCGTAACCCTTCGCGTTTAGGGTCTTCTCCTATAGCTTCTAAAATCATGTAAACAGCTTGCTCAATCTTTTCTAAATCCATCCCCATAATTCTTTTCTCCTTTACTCTATATGGTCCTTCATTAGATTTAATTTAACTTAACTATAGTTGTCCCATAAATACATGTGTTTGAGGAATAACTCTTACGTTAGTAAGTTTCTTAAGAAAAAAACTTTGCCATTCTAGAAGTTGATAAGGTTTAGGGGTATTGATCTCATTTGTTGCTGTTACAGGTTGTAAGATTGTTGGGATCAGCGGATCTACCGCCACTATTAAATCACGAGCGTACTGGAGTTCCGTAAGACTGGTTTCTCGATGAACAACAATTTTGACGAAGACTTCTTTTTGAAGACTAGAGCGCAGAAAAGACTCATGAACATCCCAGAAGCTTTGACCATCAAATGGCAGCTTAATATCCATACTTATAATATCAACCCAAGGTAGGATCTGAAGAAGCTGCTCAGGTAATGTTCCATTAGTTTCAAGGTATATCTTAATGCCTTTCTCTCTCAAAAAAGGTAAGATTGCTCGTAATTCGTTAACCCACAGAAGGGGCTCTCCTCCAGTGATACTCAAAGAATGATGAAGAGAAAAATCATAAATTTGCAACAACTTTATAATCTTTTCAATTGGAACAGGGTTTTCAGTCATGTTAAAAACTCCCGACCCTGCTTCCGTCTCCATGCGCAATTGTTGCGGTGCTGTTGTCACCGTATCACAATATGGACACCTTAAATTACAGTTTGGCAAGCGAAGAAAGATTTGCCTTACTCCAACATAAGGACCTTCCCCTTGAATTGAAGAAAATATTTCCGTAACTGGCAACTTAAGCATTACGAAACCCCTCGCACTTTACAACGCGCAAGACGCATAGAAAGAACCTCATCACAATAATGTTCGGCAACGCTCTCTCCAAATCCTAATACATCTTGAATCCGGAAATCACCTAAGCCTATGGTTGGAATGGGTGTATTCAGCTTGGAAACATTAAGCCCGCAATGAATCATACTAGACACTGGTGAAAGGGTGCTAATACTTACAGAAAGCTTTTTATCTTCTTCATAAAGATCATCCCCACTCCGACTTAGGGTCTTCACCCCAAGTTTTTCGAGTTCTTCCTTGATTGTAGCGATGAGCAGGCGTTGCCGAATAATTGCCTTTTCTAAATCCATATCAAAATGTTCTACTATAAAATGCAACATGTCTTCGCTGTAAATCCAATCCTTAGCCAAGACATCCTCCATGTCCACCATCTCGTTTTGCTCTACATGGCAGGAGCCACGGAATACACTTATACTATCCCCCATTAAACCAAAATTTTTATAGGCAAATAAAGACTGAAGCTGGCTGCCATCGTAGTTTAGGAGTTTGTGCTCTATAAAGTATTTCATTGAAATTTCCTCTCTTATGAGTCTCTGGTCAGATCTTTAAAAACTATTATTTCTGATCTATTTCAAATAATTCTCTTACCAGTTCTTTTGCATCGTTCTTAAGCAGGGCTCGTTTTAAACGTTGACAACTCTCACACTGTCCACAAACTTTATTTCCACTTTCGTAACAGCTCCAAATATAGTTAAATGGAACGTTCAAGCGCAACCCTTCTCTAACAATTTCCTTTTTTTCGTAAATCGAAGTAGGGCTGAAAACGGTCACATTATTTTGGGTAGAAAAAGCCAAACATCGGTTCACCGCTTCTATAAAGTCCAGGGAGTTATCTGGAAAGGTTGCAGCCTCTTCCCTGTTAAAACCAGTGATTATAACTGGGTGGTCGCCCATATTTTCGCCAAAAACAGCCGCAATATTCAGAAATAAACCGTTGCGATTGGGAACCCATACCTGACGTGCACTTTCTAGCGCCTGGCCTTCAAGATCATCTAGTTTGTTATATTCTATCAAGGGCAAATTTTCAGAACGATTAACAAGAGCGGAGTGAGTCTGTTCCTGCAAAAAAGGTATAGGAATAACCTGATGCGCAATATTATAGAACTCTGCAATCTTTCGCGAAGCAGAGATTTCATTCCTGCTTGCCCTTTGTCCATAGTCGATGGTAAGGGCTAAATCAATACTGCCCTTTTCCAAATAGAGCGCTAAGGCCACAGTAGAATCTAAACCACCTGAAAGTAAAACGATTCCCGCCATTTTTTAATCCTCCTTAAAAATGGCCCATGTATCAGGAGATTCAAAGACTTTTACCCACGCCAAGCGCTTATCCTCTATGACCAAATCCCTTTTGAATTCCAAAAACAAAAACTGGGCTAGGTTCTCTGCTGTAGGATTAACTCCTTTAGGACCAAAAAAAGTTAAGTTATTTAACAAACCATGATCCAGTAATTTAAGCGTTTTACGTATGCTCTGCTTAACTTCCTTAAAATCTATCAACATCCCTAACTGATCCAATTGTTTACCGGCGATACAAACCTCTACATCCCATCGATGACCATGTAAATTAGAACAATCACCATCATAATCCCTGATAAAATGAGCAGCATCAAAGTGCGCTCGAACACATACCTGAAACATTTCGCGCTCCTTATTAGACAAATTACATTCTATTTTACCACTATTATTTACAAAAGAAAAATGAAATATCAAAAAATATACTGCTGCCGTAATTGCCGTCGATTTTGAGCTGATAGCCCTGTGAGCTTTCTTATTGATACGAGAAAAGAGAAGGGTCTCTCCCTTCTCTTTTATGCTAGCTTCAATGCCTTATTAAAGCAGTCTATTGCAACCTCTGATTGGTCAATTTGGTCATAAATATTTCCCAGCAAAGCCCATCCTGCTGAATGATTTGGTTCAATTTTAAGAAGTTGATTTATTAAATCAATACCTTCTTGCCAATTTCCTTTACGCGTAAGGCAAACACTTAAATTGTATAGAATTAGTGGATGATCTGGTGTCAACTCTAACGCTTCTCGATAATACTCAGATGCTTTTCTTGTTCGTCCCTGATGAACTAACGTAAAAGCCAAATTATTAAGCAGTATCGGGTCCTTAGGATAGATGTTTTTGGCACGTTCCAACAAGGTCAGCGCTTCTTGGGAACGGCCCAGATTTTGATAGACTGCTGCCAGATTACTTAAGCTGTCATAATGATCAGGTTCATACTTTAAGGTGTATTTGTAATATTGAATTCCTTTCTTGATCTCACCATTCTGAACATAACAGTACGCCAGTCTGGCGGCTAAGTCTGGGGTTCCTCCATAACGAAGTGCTCTTTCATAACTGTTACAGGCGTCTTTTAACTGTTCTAGAAGTAAATGCATCTCTGCTTTCATTTCCCAATACAAGAATTCACGGGGCCTAAGTTGACAACATCCTTGAAAACACCTTAAAGCTTCGTGATATTCCTCGTGAAAAGAGTAAATCATTCCCATTCGATAGTTTGTTTCTGCATTTTGGGGTGCTGCTCTCATGGAGTTATCTAAGGCCTTAATTGCCTCACGCCAATCTCCCAGTTCTAGATAACAGTCCGCAAGTAAGTCCCAATACTTTGCATTCTGCGGCTTTTTGAGGATCGCTTGTTCGATCTTTTCTTTAGCTTGTGGAATTAGTGCTTGCCCAAGATAACACTTTGAAAGAAGATAGTTCTTTTCCGATATATCCTCATCCGAGTCACTTTCCAGCTGTTCTAAATATCCTCTTGCTTCTTGTAACGCTTGGACTTCAATTAAATAGCCGACTTCTTTAAAACGTGGTCTAGATGATTCTCGATTCAATAAATCTACCCAATTTTGGATAGCTTCATCGGTCTTACCAAACCGACGATTCCATCTGGCTTGCATAAAACTCCACAAATACGAATTTTTTAGAGTGGGCCTTTTTTGTTTGGTATTTGAGGCCATAGGTAGATCCATAGCTTCCACCTCTTTTTACTTATTTTACCATATTTTAGTTCTCCTTTCGTATTGCTTTCCCCTTCTATTTAGTACATAAATCGAACGTCAAATGCCTTTCAAATGCGCGGTAATTCGCAATAAGGTTTATTAATAATGCTTTTACTCGTCAGAATTCTGACTTTTACAGCTCCTGTTTGTTATTTATTCCTATTTTAGAAAATCTTGCTCAAATAAAAATAGAAAGGCGCAATTTAATGCCCCTCTCCACATTGACTACAATACCCATAAAATTTTAAGTCATGGTCCATGATTTTAAATTGATTTCGTTTAATGATCACGGCTTCAAGAGACTCTAGCAAATCGTCATCAAATTCCGAGACATTCCCACACCCCAAGCAGATCAGATGATGGTGATGGTGATGTTCGTCTTTTCTGCTAAACTCATATCGGCTCCGCCCATCTCCGAAATCATTTTTAAGTAAAATTCCTATTTCAGCTAGAATGTCCAAGGTACGATAGACAGTCGCTAAACCTATTTCTGGATTTTGGTGTTTTACAAGCATATACACCTCTTCAGCACTTAAATGACGATCGACATGCTCCAGAAATGTTTGTAAAATTGTCTGACGCTGAGGGGTCAACTTATAGGAGCGATTGCGTAATAAATTGCAAATACTTTCAAAAGTTTTAACTTCCTCCATTCCCAGCCCTCCTCCATATATTACCTATTATATGATAATGACAATCCTTTGCAAGTGATTTTCTGGTAATTAGCGGTTAAACACTTCAAATATCGCAAATTTTAAATAATCCGTTTCTTCACTGCCTAAAAGAACAGGATGATCAATGCCTGCACGCCTGAATTCAATGAGTCTTAATACTTTATGAGCATCTGCGGCTGCCTCTTGAAGCATGCTTAAGAACCGTGCAGCACTCAAGTGGTAAGAACAAGATGCAGTTACCAAAATCCCTCCGTTACGGACCAATTTCATGCCTTGGAGATTGATCTCTTTATAACCTCGTATAGCCCCTTCAATAGATTGACGGTTTTTGGCAAATGCCGGCGGATCTAGAATTACAATGTCCCAGCTTTTTTTCTCATTTACTTGTTCTCTCAAATAATCGAAAGCATTGGCTGCCATAAATTCAGTACGATGCAGGAATCCATTGAGCAATGCATTACCTTTAGCCATTTCAACGGCCTTTTCTGAAATGTCCACACAGGTGACCTTTTTAGCACCATAGAGACAGGAATGCAACATAAAAGAACCGGTATGAGAAAAACAATCCAATACCTCAGCACCATCCCAAAAAGGATTTTTTACTGTTTTCCCTTTAGCATCTACGGGAAGCGTGTCCCCTTCCACTTTAATGCCGTGCCTAGCACCCCATCCCGTCATCAGTGGCTTCAAGGCTGCTCTATTCTCTCGCTGATCAAAGAAATAGCCTGTTTTTTGTCCCTCAGCTACATCCACCAAAATTCTCAAACCATTTTCAGAGACCGTAACCTTGGTATCAAATGGCTTATCAACGAAGCCTTCTCTTTCTTGTAGTCCTTCCAGCCTTCTTACCGGGACATCACTTCGTTCATAAATTCCACGTGGATTAAAGATCTGAGTTAAGGCATCATAGACCCACTGTCGACGTATCTCTACGCCTAGGGAAAGAATTTGCACGACCAAAACATCTTCATATTTGTCGATGATTAATCC
Source organism: Desulfosporosinus nitroreducens (assembly GCF_023897015.1). Taxonomy (GTDB): domain Bacteria; phylum Bacillota; class Desulfitobacteriia; order Desulfitobacteriales; family Desulfitobacteriaceae; genus Desulfosporosinus; species Desulfosporosinus nitroreducens. The sequence continues at coordinate 227,354 of NZ_JAMHFY010000002.1, forward strand.
AGGCAAAAAATCAGCTTCACCATGGACAACCCGACAAGATGTGGCATCCGGAACTAACCACTGTCTCCGCTTCCATGCTTGCTCAATTTTCTGGAGAAATAAATTTTGATCTACTTCAACTTCATTTGAATAAGTTATTACTCGTATGATAAGTTGGGATAGCGGATTATAAAATCCCTGGGCCAAAAAATGTCCGACATGATTCACAATATGTATAACATCTCCGCCTTGAGGATTCCCCTCGATCTTTTCAATTTCACCGGGAAAAACCCAGGGATGCCCTTGCTCAAGTCTCTTTTTACGATTCTTTTTGAGAAACGCTTTTGCAACCGTCATTTAGTTCCCTCGCTTTCAGTCTACCATTAATATGAGATTGACATCCTTCAAAATATACCTCGAAAATGAGAGAAAAGAAAGCTTTTGCTTCCTTTTCTCTCATTTTTCTGGCAGAAAGTCTAAACTTACGTTATAAACTTTCTAAGCATTAGTGCAATTAAAGCTGCATTCTAATACCATCCCTGGTAATGATAGGGATATGGGGGATAAGGAGACGGATACGGAACATAACGTGGTGCAGCAGTAAAAGTACCTAAACCAAAACCCAAGGCAAAGGGAATAAGACCAAAGAACATAAGAGCAACTCCTTCCTGAATGAGATACAAGTCTTCAATTCATTATATGGAATATTATACCTTTATGGTCACGAAAAAAAGTCGTCCTTTACAGAAGGACGAAGTTTAGCTCAAAAAATAATTCTATAAATTATGAGAGACGATCTCGAAGAACATCTACAATTTCATCAGCACTACGTCCGGATGCATTAATAACTGGCAATTTCACAGGCCATTCAGGGGCAAGAATATTCGTTTCGTCCCCTTTTACGACAATTGCCCGAACGTTGTTCTTTAATGATTGACCTTCCAAAGGAGTCGTTTTAAACCCTGCATTATGAAGGGCCTGAATTACATTACCAAGTCCATCTTCAACGGCAATCGTTGTATACATTTTTTTACCCTCCTCCAAATTATCTTTATCATCGTTCCCAATTCTTTTTGGGCCTATTCAATGTTTCAGTTAAAAATCATATTTTTCTTTGAACCAAATCTGATAGTCTATGGATAATAAATCATGTTGAATTTGTATTCTTGGGGATGGATCAGAAAACATTGCTTCGATAGAGCAGGTTACTAAACCCTGTGTCTCGATGGACATGTGGATATTATTTTTATGCGGCGGTGTTCTCTGTAATATAATTGAGTATTTTTGGTTTGATTGTTGTACTCCTATTAACTGCAGTTTTCTAGGAAGTTTGGCCATTGGTAAAAATTCATCGGTCTGCACTTCAAAAGGGTGTTCACTTTCTATCCTGACCCGTGTCAAGTATGGTTCCCTCGAATAATTCAAGATAAATGATACGTCAAGAATCCTCTGTCCATCGTTAATAGTCTCCGCCATGGAAGCTTCAACATTAATTGGCGGTTTTTCATTTTGTATGGGGATGTAAAGACTCTTTCCATCCTCTCCGCTTAAATCTTTTACGACGCTTCTGGGCAAACGTTCGTCAGAGAAAATGTGAACCTTCCCCTCGCTGCTTCCTGACCACTCCTCCTGGACAACGACTGTTTGAGGGTAAGATCTAGTGTAAACAGGAACTAAACCAGGAGATAGAATTAATAGAGCAGTAACAACTAGTGCCGGCTTTCTTGAAAGAACCAACAGTTTTTTCAAGCGATGGGTCTTGGTAATCAAAACGTGCAGCAACGCTAGAAAAAATGGAATCATCAATATACTGTAAATCCCAAGGAAAACTAAGAAATAGTTATGTATTGCTTGATAATAACTAATCCATTGTTGGGAATTAAGAAGTTCATAATGCATCCAAATAAGGAAATAAGGGCCGATTAAAACCAAAACAATGTTGGGGAAAAAGAACTGGATGTTTAAGCACAACAACCAAAATATGAACGGAAATGCCAGGTCAATCCGAGTTAATGCTAAGACTAAACTAATTCCTAAAAGCAATACTGCTCCAGTAACCCAATAGAGTTCAGAATCCCGCACTAAAGGAAGCTTATACAGCCAACTTGTTATAATTAAGAAGACCCCTAGTGCAATTCCCACGCGGGCAACTATAAAAAGCAAAGGATATGCGTAGTACAATATTTGTACTTCTTTAATCAATCCCCATACTGCTTCACCAATTCCGCTTGTAATAACTACAATCAGACTCAGCAACAATGAGATCCCCAACACTCCTAAAGCCTTTTTCCATTCAAACTTTTTCAGGTTCCTTTTCTTATGAAACTTTATTAACATTAACACAGTTACAAAGAATGTAAGACAAGTAACTATACGTATCACATAATTAGGGAGAATAATTACATGCTTGCCGAGCTGGAAAGGCAGATATAATTCATCCCATTCATTTGGGCCAATCGTGCTCATCTTTACATTAGTTAGCAAACGATGCGCAAAATCTCCAATCTTCTGAATCTCTTCTAGCGAAACTCTGTCAATACGATCCTCCGGTCGATGAAAATACCCCTCTGGCCGACCGTAGATACCTAATCCAAGAGCAGGAATATTCTGATCGAGAAAAGGACTGTAGTCGCTTACTCCACCTTGAGCGCTTTCACGTGTCATTAAAATGAAATCACGACTAAGGTGAAAGGGAATACTGCTTTCACCAGCCAATGCTGTAACTTGCTTAATTAACTCTGGAGGGGTTGATTTTTTTCCTGCAACATCAATTTCCATGGGACTTCCAATCATATCTAGATTGAGCATCCATCGAACGGCTGATAAATCTACTTGAGACGTATAGAATTGCGATCCAACAAGTCCATACTCTTCTGCTCCGAAGAAAACAAATTGATAGGTTTCTTCGTGAGGCTCTTGACTAAGAACTCTGGCAAGTTCCAATAAAACTCCTACGCCTGAAGCATTGTCCACTGCTCCGGGGGCATTGACTGTTGCAGAATCATAATGAGCACCTACAATGATGGTATCGGGACGTGTTCCTGGTAATTCGGCAATAATATTTTGGCTGTTAATTAATTCGACTTGTTGTTCCTTTTGTAGAACAGAAGCCTCACGCACGACGACTTTACTAAAGGGTTGATCGCGTACCTTCCAACCGTTTTGCCTTAACACATAATCAATATATTGAGCTGCTTTCACTTCTGCCTTGCTTCCGGCCGGTCGCGGTCCGATTTTCTGCACGAGATACTTAACATGTTCAAACGCATTTTCGGCTGAAAATCCTGAGATTGAAGCCTTGAGAATCGGAGTAGTATTAGATTTTGAAGAAACTAACCACGAAATCGTAACTAAGCCGAAGACAAGCATTAATGTGATCAAAATAACTTTAGAAATCTTCATAGCCCATGCCCCTTCAAAGTTCAAACTTACTTTGCCAATTCTTATGAAAAACTTCTTATGGTTATGCCTACAATAGTTTTATCCTTAAGAAGGTATATGATATAATGTAGCCACAATATTTACCTGGGAGAAGTATGCGCATGTCAAAACGGATTTCCGTAATTTCGATTTCTATTCTGCTGTTTTTTAGCATGTTATTCTTAAGTGGTTGTAACATTAAGGTTCCAGAGTTTTTTCCTGAAGAAATCCCAGTTTCTAATCTTCCTCCTGATGCACTGTTTATTGACAAAGATGCCATCTATAATCGAACTCTTGCACTCATTGAATCCGCCCAGACATCAATCTATGTTGAGCAGGCGGTGTTTGATGACCCTAATCTTATCCAGCTTCTCGTCACGAAATCACGTTCAGGTGTTGATGTTCGCGTCCTTCTGGATCAATGGCAAAAAGCCAATCGCATAACTTTGGATCAACTGAAGAGTCAAAATGTCTCAGTTCAGTTTTATCCAGCCCAAAAAGGACAATATAATCACACTAAATATCTAATTGTTGACCAAACAAGAGCCCTTATTTATGGTCCTGCTTGGACAGAGAATGGCCTTCAGGCACACGATCTAGCTGTGGAACTCTCTGGAAGATCAGCATGGAAAGTTGCAACTGTATTTTCGAGGGATTGGGAATTTACTACAACTTTTCCCTTGGATGTCCCAAAGACATCCACTCTGCCGGAAGATAACATTGTTTTAGCAACTAATACAAATGTCAGACAGCAACTTATAGAACATATATCTTCAAGTACAAAATCCATTTGGATAGAAAGTACAGAAGTTACTGAGCCTGATCTGAAACAAGCCTTAATAGATGCAGCCATAAAAGGGTGTGACGTTCGCCTTATCCTTGATCAATCATTAACTGCTAAAACACCCGTTACCCTGGAAGAATTGTCATCTAATGGAGTAAAAATTCGTTATTATCCTAGCCAACCGTCATTAGGAATGAACTTAGCAATATTTGATAATACTTCATTTATTCTAAGCAGTTCAGGTTGGACTCGCTATTCATTTACCGCCAACCATGAATTTTCCGTTACAGTTCCTTCCCCTGTTGCATCTAACAAATTAGTGACCATGTTTACCCAAGATTGGGAAAAAAGCACTGAGTAAGTGAATAATCTAGACATACTTCTATATCAATTCCTACAACATAATTACAGGGACAGGCACTTAAATGCCTGTCCCTGTAATTATGTTGTAAATTAACTCTAAACTATTCCATTCCGTCTAAGTGCTGACAATCTCCAAGGATACATGGAATCCATTTTTCTCCTTCGACCTCTAAAATATTCAGTGCTGTGTTATGTTGCCAGGGTGTTTTTGCCCATTCATGAACCTCAAACCCCAGTGCTTTTGTTACTAGCAACTTTAGGGTTAATCCATGGGTTACAAGGCAAACGGTTTCTCCCTTATGAATTTGTACAATCTGTTGTAAAAAATCCCATGCTCTTTTTTGTACAAGTGTCATATTTTCTCCGCCAGGTGTAGTGACAAGATGTGGTTCTGAGTCCCATTGCTTAAAGATGTCCGGATAGGTTTCTCGTAACTCCTGCCATACACACCCTTCCCACTCTCCAAATGAAAACTCACGAAGTGCAGGACTTGACGACAATTTACCAAGTCCGAGTTCACGGCGAATCTCTTCAGCTGTGTTAATCGCTCGGAGAGAATCGCTGGAATAGATATGTTTAATTTCCTCGCCTCTTAACCTTATTGCTAAAGAACAAGCTTGAAGAATCCCCTTTTCGGTAAGTGGAGAATCTAAACTTCCTTGGACTCGCCCCTCAATGTTCCATAATGTCTGACCATGGCGCGTTAGAATGATCCGTGTCATAAATACACTCCTTAAAGAAATGGCCAGCGCCAAGACTTTGTCACAGCGGTAGCCTTAGTTGCACTTATGCTTTTGACTCAAGCATTAAAAGGGTAGGGAATAGTCCCTACCCTTCCCCAACTTGCCGTAAGACTCCAGGTTTCTGACCCTGCTCTCGCAGGTGGGTGCCTAGTCTAAACTTTCCAACTTCCCTTATTCTTGAATACGGGCTTGTTGTAATCATCCAGCATTTAGCTCCCTAGTCACATAATAGGATCAAAACCATGGTAGTCAATACGCACCAGCTAGGATATGTTCATATTATACCACTACTGTTACAAAAAATCTCTAGCAAATCCTTGGAAATTATCGTTTTCGTATTTTGTCCTCAATTTCCGCTAAACGATCTTGCAGTAAAGCAATCGCCATTTCTTGATTACGCACACGACGCTTCAGATGATCTACTAACTGTAAAAGTTCTCCTACGTCTTCTGTCATTGATTCGAACACTCTTCCGGAATGAGGCGTTTCTTCTTTATCCAAGTTTTCTGAACCTTGCGAATCTGATGATAATGCATCTGTCGAGTTTTCATCAATGTCTTGAGCTGCCAATAAATACTTAAAACGAGCATATCTTGAGTTACGTCCAGGCTGAACTTCAATGACACCATCCTCAGCTAAAGCCTGAATAGCTCGCTTTAAAGTAACACTTGCAGCACCTGTTTCACGTTGAATATCTGAATATGCTAATTCAAAATCCTTGCCTTGATACATAGTAGAAATCTTCTCGAAAAATTCGACAAATTTTCGATGAGTTTTTTCTTTTAATCTCAATGCTAGTCCATCCTTCCATAACGAAAATAAAATAACTTAAAAATCATTAATATTATATCAAATTTATGGAAAAAATCCATACTGAATATTGTTAATATTTAAATTTAATTGAACTAATTACAATTAAAATTTTCAATCTCCATATAGCTTTTGAATAACCTCGTCTGACAATCCAAAGGTGTGTTCTTCAGATGGAAAAGTACTTTGTTTAACTTCGTTGTGAAATTGTTGTATTGCTTGTACACTATCTAACCTTAATTCGGCATATTGTTTAACAAATTTAGGTGTAAATCGTTTAAAAAGACCGAGAATATCATGGAATACCAAGACTTGCCCATTACAATCAGGCCCCGCCCCTATTCCAATGGTCGGTATCCTCAGTCCGCTAGAAATTTGTGCTGCGACTTGCCTGGGTATCGCTTCAAGAACAATCATAAAAGCACCCGCCTGCTCCAAAGCTTGACCATCTTTAACCAACTGGACAGCGCTATCGAGGTCTCGCCCTTGTACTTTATATCCACCAAGCTGATTTGCAGTTTGAGGTGTTAAGCCAATATGTCCAACTACAGGTATTCCTGCACGAGTCAGGGTTTGAACAATAGGTACTATGTCCATGCCTCCCTCTAACTTAACAGCATCCGCTCCGCCTTCTTTAATAAGCCTCCCCGCATTAACGATTGCCAGATCAATAGTCGCGTAGCTCATAAATGGCATATCAGTAACTATAAACGTCTGTGATGCTCCCCTGCGGACTGCTTTAGTATGATGAAGCATTTCTTCCATTGTTACTGGAACTGTTGAGTCATATCCTAGGACGACCATTCCTAAAGAATCTCCTACTAAAATCATATCGACCCCAGCTTCTTCGACGAACTGAGCAGAAGGGTAATCATAGGCAGTCAACATGCTAATTTTCTCTCCAGCCTGTTTCATTTTTTCAAAATCAGGAATCGTCTTTCTCATTACATTTCCTCCCCTATGATCATTTCTCTAATAAATAATTGATTCTTTCAGTCATACTCCTTAAAATTTTGGCATAGGTAGTTAATAAAGAAAACTAGGCTAGCGCCAAGACTTTAGTCGCTGGCGGTCGCCTTAGTTGCCCAAGGCTGGCCGAGTTTCCCTGCAGCCAAGACTCGAACATGGATGTTTGAGTTTAGTGACCGCCAAGTTTTACTTTCTTACGAGTACAAGCAAAGGAGGGATAAGCCTATGTCAAAATCCTTTCAAATCAGCTTAATTCTCAAAGGAATTCTCTTAGCGTCCGTCTTAGCCATGGTATTCTCTCTGGTATTCGGTGCTCTGCTCTCCTACACATCACTCCCCGAATCTAATTTGTCAATCAATATTATCTTTGGTACAAGTGTCTTTATTGCTGCCTTTATCACGGCCTTCCAATCAGGCACAAGGGGATTGTACTATGGATTGTCTATTGGCATAGGATTTATTATTTTAGTGATGATCCTATCCTCGGTTTTCTGGTCGGACACTCCGTCTTGGCTAAAAATGTTTGAGAAAACTATCGTGGCACTAGTTTCTGGTGGAGTGGGCGGAATCATCGGAGTGATCATCCCCCAACCTTAATTTACTATTCAGAAAACCGAGCTTTGAGATAAGAGGGAAATCCCGCAGTGAGATTTCCCTCTTATTATTTATTATAATTTTCTACTTTTATTTGAAAAATCCTGCAATTTCCTAAATCTAATTTATAAATACTATTACTTTTCATTTTCCCCGTAAGGCTATACAATAACTTAAAAAGCTTGTGGAGGAGGAAAGATCTATGTGCATAGAAAAAACCCCGTGGGAACAGGTCATAGAATTTCACGGGCATACGTGCCCCGGAATAGCCTTAGGCTATCGATTGGCTCAAATTGCTAATCGAGAATTGGGTATTTCCGCTGCACTCGATTCAGGGATCTCGGTTACAGCTTATACACATTCTTGCGCACTCGACGCCTTTCAGATAATAAACCGGGCAACATACGGACGTAAAAACTTGCTTGTTGAAGAAAAGAAACTTCATGTTTACCACTTTCAAAATGTGGATATGTCAAAAAAAATACTGATCACTGTCCATTCAGAAATATTAGAACAGATCGCAGACGCTGATGAACCGCTAAGTCCGCGTGAAATACAAACCAAAAATTTAGACGCTATCCGAATTATTCTAGGTGTAGAAGAGTCATCATTTTGTAAAATACAGAATGTACAAATCACGTAATGTAATTTGAATCCTTAAAAAGCTCAAGTTGTTATAATTCTTTAGGGACTTCCTCGGTCTTTTTATTTCTCCATATTCTCCAAACAAGAAGCACCAATGCAATTCCTACGGCCACCATACTGCTCCATTGGGCTGCTGTCCAGTTGAATAAAAACCTTGGGCTGTCTCCTCTCAGACTTTCCAAAAAGAACCTTGTCAGGTTATACAAAAACATATATAACAAAAAGATCATGCCCGACGGCCATTTTCTTAATTTCAGAATCACAAGAAGCGCAAAAATAATTATATCAACTTGCCCTTCCCACACTTCTGCCGGCCATAGGGGTTGATCTCCAAATGTGTTTCGAGCAATGGTGCCAACGGGATAAAGAATTCCAAAATCTCCTCCTGTAGGACCCCCAAAAGCGTCACCGTTCATTAGATTAGCATTTCTACCGACGGACTGGGCCAATATAAGCCCAGGAGCCGCAATATCAGCTAATTCCCAGAAGGATAATTTTTTTCGCCAAACGTAAATTGCACCGGCTAATAACGCCCCGACCACGCCCCCTTGAATCGAAAGTCCGCCATGCCAGATCGCCAAGATTTCACCAGGATATTTACTGTAAAATCCCCAATCGAAAAAAAACACTTGCCAGAAGCGGGCACCTATGATTCCAGAAATAAGTAATATGGGCGCTAAGTCCATAAATAAGTCTATGTATTCCGGGTGTCCTTCCGCTTTAGCAAAATATAGGGTAATTCCTACTCCAATAATGAAAGCTAGAGCAAATATCGTCCCATAGGCCCTAATAGGAAAATCGCCAATAAAAAACCAATATTGATGCATTATATCCTCCCTCAGCTGAAAACCTTGTATTTGAGTTACAAACGCTTTGCTTATTTTATTTTCCTTAGCAAGTATAACTTTATCGTTATATACTTTTTAATAACCCTTCTCTCAATCAAGCACCTTGCCATTTATGGCGAAGACTAACCTTGGTCATCTGTATTAAAAGTCTTGGCAACATGATAAAGCTACCACCATTCCTTGCGGCATGGCGCCAGCCAAGTTTTTCTAATACATTATAGCTTGAATAAGAAATGATCTCAAGTTTCTCCAATACTTATCATAAAGTATCATGAATTTAAAAGACAGACCAGATACCAAAGTATATCATGTCTGTCTTTTAAAATTATAAACTATTTAGTTTAGCATAAAAAGGATCGTGTTTATTTCCACGGGGGATTTCTGCATTACGTTCTTCTTTTCCGGTTGGCTTTTGAACTCTTTGAAAATAGTCGGAGTGTTTCTTCTTAGCCGATCCCGCATCAGAGTACAACGTAATAACTAAGGCAGCAATTACAATTAGTGCAACTAACCATTGGAACAACATTTCACAACACCTCCCTTATCATTTTATGTCCTTCAGCGCGATTGTCAAGTGTTTTTAATTCCATGTTGCTGTCAAACGATCACCTGGACGCAACACTGTTGTAAACTCCGCTGGTTGTCCATTGACAATTAGGGTTAATGTAGAACCAGGAGGCACCTCATCCGAAAACTTAACATAGGGCAAAAGATCTGAAAGGATTGGCATTTGTTTATATCCCACCACCCTTAGATCCATTCCATCTATAAGCAGTTCGTCTTCCTGAACTGGTCTGCCTTGTGATGTTATGATAGTTTCTTGAGTTGGATATTCCATTTCCTTACCATTTATATAAAAAGTGATTGGATTAGGCTTAAGTTTTAGATCACCTATCGTGAGCTGGACTTTACGCACCTCAATACAATCTCCATCATTAATAATTATGTTGCCCTCTGCCGTGTTCCCATTGACCAAAACCTCATGGTGTAAGTGAAACGTGTGAATTTCTCCATTAACACTAATCTCCAGATCTTCCTTTTCTTGAAGATTATAGCCTTTTTGATTAAGGAGATTGCTAAGGTCATCATTGGCAACGTATGAGATTTTGTTCCCATCAAGAATATGATCTGTTTCTAGAACCAACTTATGATTGACAAAGACTTGGGGAGCATACCTCTCTCGCTCTCCATTCCAGAAAATCCATTTTGGATTTTGAACAGGCAAGATATCTTTAACAGATATCTGTGCATCTTTACCCTGTTCACCAGGGATAAAGATTATTTCATCTCCAGCGGTTAAGGATTGATCCAGTTTACCGGGTTTTCTATTAACCAACAATTCTGCTGAGTTGCCTAAAGTCCCCTTGATAACCTGCATTTCACCATTCCATTCAAAGGTCAATGCCGATCCAGGCTTACCAAAAAAAGAACGTGGCTGTATGCCTGCGGCAAGTAAAGCTTCTGCAACTGTCGTTAATTGTAAAGCGAAGATAGGAACAGGTGTATCGTTCACTGATACTGTATAATATTGAAGCCCATTTCCTTCAAGCGCTGCAATGCCGATTCCAATTGGGGTAATAGTTTCCGGCCCCTTTAAGCTTTTTTCTCCGTGTATTTCCCCTAACCGATCTCTCACTTGAATTCCAACTCTATTCTGAGGAATTCCTAAGGTCTCAGCCAAAAGTTCACAAAGCAGTGGGGTTAAGCTTCCCCCTCCAATAAGTATAATAGCATGGGGAACACCATCATTAAGTTTTAAAATTTCCTTAGAAATATTTTCCGCTAGCTTTCCTACGACGGATTGAATTAATTCCAAAACTTCAGATTGATCTACAACGACTTTGGCTCCAAGAAAATCCGTAAAACTTAACTGCTTTTTCTTCAGTATTTCTCGTTTTACTTTTTCACCCACTTTGAAATCTAACAAAAAATGCTTACAAATTTCCTCAGTGACCTCATCCCCCGCCATGGGAACCATCCCATAGGCGAAAAAGGACCCGCTTCGAGTTAGGGCTATATCCGCTGTCCCGGCTCCAACATCTACCAAAGCCAGATTATGCCGTCTCATATTCGGTGGAATAGCTGCCTGACCCGCCGCAATCGGTTCCAGCGTCAGACTTGTCATTTCTAAGTCTACCCGTCCTAATACAGCCACTAAACCATCAACGACAGTCCGGGGCAAGAAGGTTGCAATTACGGATACCTTAGCCACTCTTCCCCGCTGTCCAATCAGATTCGCAATCTCTTCTCCCTCGTTCCAGCGGGCAATAGGGTTATATCCTACACAGTGATAACTTTGTAAGTCATCACCAGTTGATGATTGGAGTTGGCGTAACGCTTGATGAACTGCTTCTATTTCCAAAGCTAATACATTCTCCCGCTCCCAGCGTACCGGAAGCAGTCCCTTATGTTCAGCAACTGCAACTTCTGTTCGTAAGGCGCGGCCTGCAGCCGCCACGGCTACCTGTTTCAAGGGAAAATCCAGTTTTTGTTCCAAGAGTGCTTTAACCTTTGCAACAGCTCGAGCTACTTCATCTACATCATGGACTTGACCATCATACATGGCACGTTGACGATGTTCTGTTTGGGCACTCGCTAAAATCTCATAACCATGCTCGTCATTCTTAGTCATCACTAGTCCCATCACCATACGTGTTCCAATATCCAGAGCAAAAATCGGTTCCACTTTATCACCTCTCTTTAACCTAAATTCGCCCTATTACGGCAAAATCCTTCTCGCTAAATACTAATAGACCTATAACTTTATGCGCCAACACGGTCAAGGTCGATAGCAAAATTTTTGCCATCGACCTTGATGATGGGGATAAACCGATCAATTAGGGAGAGCTGCACCTATGATAACGGCAGGGATTTTTTCTGCCTTAGTGAACACAATTTACTTGCATCATGAGCGCAAATAATACTGAGTCTCACCATACTCCTCAATTTCTTTTTTCCTAGTTTCGTATCCCTTGCGACCCATTAAGGCATACGTCCCGTTTTTTCCTTCTTCAACTCCTGGTTGATCGAAAGCATTTATGTTTAATAGCTCACCCATATACGCCGTCTCCCACTCCAGCAAAAGCAACAATTGTCCAACGTTATAGGCGTCTAAGCTGGACAGTATAATCTTTTGATGTTGCCGCCCTGCCAAGGTCAGTGCGTATTCGGTGGCTTTTTGTTCCGAGAATAGCAATTCTTCTAAGGTGCGTCCCCCCAGAAAATGAATATCTTCAGGCAACTCAGAGTCTAATGGAATCAATTGAGTGTCCTTAAATTTCTCAACCGTCACAAAGGTCATTACTTTATCATTTGGGCCCTCAACATATAACTGTACTTGGGAATGTTGATCCGTTACTCCGAGCGCTTTGACTGGTGTCTGCCCTACATGCACTTCCTGTCCCTGTCGATCAAATCGTTTTCCTAAGCTTTCCGCCCACAATTGGGCATACCAGTCCGCCATGGTTTTTAATCCGTCAGCGTAAGGCATAAAAACTGACACAGTCTTCCCTTTTTGCCACGAAAAACGAGCTAAAGCTACCCGTAGTTGCGCTGGATTAGAGAACACCCCTTGTGTTTCCCTAATCCACTGATCCATGCTTAGAGCGCCCTCCAAAAGCTGATCAATGTCAATTCCGCATACCGCTGCAGCAAGCAAGCCAACTGGAGTTAACTCTGAGAATCTGCCTCCGACTCCAGCTGGTATTACAAAGCGTTGAAACCCTTCTTTAAGGGCAATTGGCAAGAGATTGCCTTTTGCTTTATCTGTCGTGACTACGATGTGTTCTGCATAGCTGTCTCCGCATACCTGACGCAGTATATCCCGAACAATCAAAAACTGAGCCATAGTTTCTGACGTGTTACCGGATTTCGAAATTACATTAAAAAGAGTTTTGCTGGGATCAAGTATCTGAAACAATTCTTTAAATCGAACTGGATCTATATTGTCCACAACATACAAACGAGGTCGCAAACCGCGTTTCTCAGGAGGAAGTTCATTATAGTAGTAATGGTTTAAGGCTTGGTGTACTGCTAATGGTCCGAGCGCCGACCCCCCAATTCCTAAAACTACAAAGTTTTCAAATTTAGAGGCTGCTGCATCAGCATATTTAATGATTTCTGGGACTTGGGCTTTCATAGACACCAAAAGCTTAGAGAAATCTAACTCACCGGCCTCCCAACGCGACTCAAGTGAAGTTTGGGCTCTATCTAACTCAATCTGAAGACTCTGCAATTCCGCCTTAGTAAATCCGCTGGGATTTTGCGAGTTACTCATCATACCCGTATAATCTATCCCTACTCCTGACCGTACTTGATTTTCCATAAATTCAACCTCATCTCTGCATTTAGGTTCGAATGCTAAATTGAAAGCTGATTTGCTAAATCATACAGTTCTCTGTTAAAAGGAGGCCTCTCTCCATAGGCAGCTTCGAGTGGTCTGGATATAACCTCTTGATTGACATAGGCTGTCATTCTATTAGTCTCGTTAGCCAAAATGATTTCAACCGCTTTCCCTCCCATAGCAGCAGCAATCACAGCATCCAAAGCGCTGGGGTTACCGCCGCGTTGCAGATGTCCCAGGATTGTTATACGAGTCTCAAACCCAGAACGAGAACGCAATTCCTCACCGATTTTATAGGCACTTCCTGCACCTTCTGAGATAATGATGATACTATGATTTTTTCCACGTTGATGACCGCGTTTTAACTTATCGCAAATCTCATCTAAATCAAAGGGAATCTCAGGTACCAAGATGGTTTCGGCTCCACAGGCAATACCTGCCTGAAGTGCAATATTTCCGCAATCCCTGCCCATAACTTCCACTATAAATGTTCGTTCGTGGGAGGTCGCTGTATCTCGAATTTTGCTTACTGCATCTATGACCGTGTTAGTTGCCGTATCGAAACCTATCGTCAGATCTGTCCCAGGGATATCATTGTCAATTGTTCCCGGAATCCCAACAATCTGAATTCCTTTGGTCAGTGTTTGAGCCCCTCTAAAAGACCCATCACCGCCGATCACCACTAAGGCGTCTATTTGATGCTTATGTAACTGATCTAAGGCCTTCTGCTGGCCTTCAGGTGTCATCATTTCTGCTGACCGAGCGGTCTTCAGCATCGTTCCACCGCGAAGCACAATATCTGCCACAGAGCCTATGCTCATCTCTTGAATTTCTCCGTGAATAAGCCCTTCATACCCTCGACTTATTCCATAAACCTTTAACCCGTGATAAATCCCTTTTCGGACGACTGCGCGAAGGGCCGCGTTCATTCCAGGAGCATCCCCGCCACTCGTTAGTACCCCGATCCGTTGTATTACTCTTGACATTGCATCACCCCTTCTCATTATCTAGCTTTATGATGTTTTTTAGTCAGATTATCTATATCTTTTTAAGCTTCCGAGGGATTAAACGCATTTAATATGACTAGATACTTATTGATTAATTCTTCATCATTAATAAGCTTATCTTGCATCTTTTTATATGACATGATAACAGTATTATGATTACGATTAAAATAACTTCCTATAGTTGGATAAGAAATATGGCAAAGCGTACGTATTAGATATATCGCCATCTCTCTTGCTTCGTTTACTTTTGGCTTGCGGCTGGAGCTTAATAAGTCCTGAACAGAAACTCCCATCGTTTGACCAACCTTTTGAATAATGTTGGTCGGATCTGCTAAGTTGTGCTTTACCCTCTCTTTATTGTCCCAGTAAGCCTGAAAACAGGTGCGACTTAATTCATCTTGCTGCAATTCAGCGAATTGTATAAACTTCCCCATAGTGGTTATGGCATCCGATAAATTAGATGTTCTCCCTGCGATCGCGCTCAATACCGATTCATCCAGGAAAAGACGTTTTTCTCGAATATAGTCCTCTAAGAAGCGCTTCAATTCAATTTCCTGAGGTCGATCGACAAGTATGGCAACGCCGCTCAAAAACCGTGATGCCAGCCGATCACCTAGGAAGTCTAAGGCTAACCGGTCTGCTTCCAAGGCAATCACCAACTTGCCCCCATTTTCGATAATATACTCGTAGGTATAATGGAGTTCCTCAATTGTTTTGACTTTTCCCGCTAAGCACTGAAGATCATCAATTAGCAACAGTCGAGCTGAGCGGTATCGTTCACGAAATTGATTGAGCTTTTTCTCTTGAGCTGCGTAGGCATACTGACGAGCAAAAGCCAAGGCATCCGTAATAAGCCTTCCATTTTCCGATTCACCTTGTCGATAAAGATGATGCAATAAAGCTGATTTACCTACTCCTCTTGGTCCATAAATTAAACTAACGTCAGGAGCTTTCTCGAGCTGGAAGTTCTTTACCATACGGCATGCTCGAAAGTTGAATTCACTTATAAACCAGTTCAAGCGGGCCTCTCCTTTTAGAATCTTATCTTATTATTATCTCATAAAACTGCAGTAGAATTTAGACATAGGTGTCGAAATGTTTAGAAGTATCCTATAACCGAAACTTATGTACAACAGTATATGCGCATTGGAAAGACTGACTGACTTCCTGATACTATAATTCGCTTTCTAATTCCGACCTTCGGCTTCTGGTTTCCGACATCTGACTAGCCAAATAACGGTAGCTTGCATCAGCGGCAACCGTTAAAGGTTTATTACGGCGGGTTAAAAGATAGAAACCTCGTTCAATATAAAAATCTTTGACGTTTGCCCATACTAGACCTTGTTTCTCACAAGGTTCTAAAGCATGTTTTGAAAGAAACGAATATCCTATACCGGAACGAACAGCATTTTTTACAGCTTCAGTACTTCCGACTTCTAAGGCTATGTTAAAATCATTCAAGTCTAATCCCTGTTTAGTGAGTGCTTCTTCGAAGGCTCGCCGATGCCCCGACCCTGTCTCACGAATAATCATAGGGTCCTCCCTAAGAGATTTGAGGTCAATGCTTTGACTGGCACATAAGGGGTTATCGCTTGAGATTACGAAACCTAGTTCATCCTTTAGCCAAAATTCAGAGGTTAATTTTTCCGTATCAAAAATCGCTCCAACAACGGCAAAATCAACTTCATGAGCGAGGACCTTTTCCGCCATCTCAAGACTGTCTCCAATGGACAGTTTAAATTTAATTTCCGGATATTGTTTACGAAAGGCAGCTAAATAAATTGGCAGTAAATATTCTCCTGGAATGTGGGAAGCTCCGATATGGACTTTCCCGCTCATTAGTTTTTCCGAATCACCAATCTCTCGCATAAGCTCTGACCATTCATCAAGCATATGCAAGGTATGTCTGTAAACTGTCTCCCCCTCTTGAGTAAGTGCAAATCCCTTTCCTTTACGATAAAGCAACTTGACCCCCAGTTTTTCTTCGAAAGCGCGTATTTGGTTGGAAACAGCAGGTTGACTGATTCCTAACTTTCGAGCAACCATCGTAAAACTCTGTTCTTCTACCACCTGAGCAAATAACCGCATCAAATCTAACATAGTACACCTCAATCCGCAATAGAACTCAGAATATGCAGAAAGAAGAGGGCATGGCCCTCCTCTTTCCCTATAGAATCACTCAAAACAATTCAATCTATACCTAAGCTTGAATTGTAACTTTCTTCATCCGTTGGTCTTCCAAAGGTTTATCTCCTCGATCTTTCGGAACACTGACGATCCGGTCGACTTCTTCCATACCTTCGATGACTTTCCCAAAAGAAGCATATTGACCATCTAAGTGGCTTGAAGCTTTGACAACAATAAAGAATTGAGAACTTGCGGAATTAGGGGCTGAGGTACGAGCCATTGATATTACTCCGCGATCATGCATTAAATCATTCTTGAAACCATTACCACTAAACTCGCCGCGGATTGTTTTTTTGCTTCCGCCCATTCCTGTGCCATTAGGGTCTCCCCCTTGAATCATGAAACCTGGGATGCATCGATGGAAAATGAGGCCATCATAAAAGCCTTCAGAAACGAGAGTTATAAAATTCTCAACAGTTTCCGGCGCAATAGCTGGATAAAGTTCAATTTTAATCGTATTATTGTTTTCCATTTCAATGATTACTATGGGGTTTTGTTTAGCCTCTTGATCCTGATTCATTTCATTTGTCACCCGTGTGACCTCCTTTATGTTTTAGGTTTTTATCCATAGTATTATACCACTGGATTCATACTTTCCCTAATCTATGGAAAATATTTTTTAAACAGGTTTAGTTCATAGGACTTTCCCTGCTTCGTTTTTACACTGTAGAGATAGATTAAGAATACGATAATAGCTAGGACAATTCCACTCCGTGCCAAGTAATGGTGCAAGATATGAGTTATTTTTTGCCAGTGTACGCCAAGGATTCGTCCCAGCGTAATAAACGTTAAGGCCCAAAGAAAAGCACCAATCCCTGCTAATACTGTATAACGTCCAAAATGAAGCTTACTCATTCCTGAAAAGTAAGCTGTAAAATGGCGAAATCCAGGAAAGAAGTATCCAATTACAATTAGCCTGTCTCCATAACACTGAAACCAATGTTCAGCTCTGGCGATTTTCTTTTCATTAAGATGAAGATATGGTGCAACTTTGTGCAAGAAAGGAATTCCCAATCTCCTTCCAATCCAATAGCTTAAGTTCATTCCTAAGAAACTGCCCAAGGTAGCAACCATAAGGGTTGTCCCAAAATCCATTCGCCCTAAAGATGTTTGAAACCCACTGAAGGTCATAAGGAATTCATCGGGTACAGGAACACCGACCAAACCACAAGTGAGTAGAATGAATAAGCCAATATACTTAAAGTGATAAATTATATCTATTAAATATTGTTCTAGCCCTTGCATGCCCTTCCTGCCTTCCTCAATAACCCTATCACCCTTAGTTGCACATTAGGGCATAGTCTGAGATATAAACTTAAAACATCGACTTAATACTATAAATTCTACTTTAATAGTCCAAAATCCTTTATTTATTACTCAAAAACAGATGCCTATTCTAGCATCTGTTTTTGAGCAGGGGAATAATTTTATCTGACGCCATTTTCTTCATTTTTAGTTGCCAGACGACGACTTACTATTCCGTTCGCAGATTCATAGATGTATTTCTTGTTATCCACTACGGTCTCAAGGGCTACTGATTTTCCCCAGAGAAATTGAACGAGAGACAGGGTTTTCTCGAGATACATAATATCCAGATCCATTCCTTCATGACAGTGTTTAAGCAACAATCCTCCCTTACCTTCATAGTCTCCTTCAATAACAACAATTCGAGGATGCCCTCCATTAACCAATTGTTTCACTAGATTATCCCTGACTTTCTCCCATTCATTTTCTGTAACCTGCCAATGTGCACCCACTTTACGAAAATTAAATAAGTTTAGTTCTTCGACCAATTCACGACTAAGATGATTACGAATGAATGAAAGGTCGTTTTCGGTCTCGCGCAGGTCAAACAGTTCATTATCAGATTTAGTCTTCGCCAGGTATTCCCATATCTTCACTCCCAAGTAATAAGGATTTAATCCCAATCGAGAAGGCTGAACAACTTGGCTGTGCATAATCGCAAATTCAAGGGTTTCTGCATCAGTTAGATTAAGCTCTCGCATAATCCTGGCATGCCAAAAGGTGGCCCATCCTTCATTAATAATTTTAGTTTCGATCTGAGGAAAGAAATACAGTGACTCTTCACGAACAATGCTGACAATATCCTTTTGCCATTCCTCCAGGCCGGGTGCAAACTTAATAATGTACAGCAACAAATCTTCAAATTCCTGCTGGGGCAGGACTTCACATCCATCTGCTAACAGGTCTCCCCATAAATCTTCGTACGGTAACGAGACTGTATTCTTTCGAGTCTTCTTTTGCTGATCTCCTTTCCCTAGTCCTTGAACAGCTTTTCCACTGCAAGTTCCGGCGCAGGATTTACCTTGACAGACATGCCCTTCACCTTTTACACGTCTATCTGTCTTAAGTCCATTTTCAGATTTTATAACGGGTCCGATGTGAGCTCTATAATCGACATGTTCTTGAATAGCCAAGACTGCGTCCATGATTTGCTCCACTTTGTCTCGTCCGTAATTGGTTTCATATTCGTGGATTCTATCGGCATGAGCACCCATTCGTTCAACCATATCTTTAGGTGTACGAGAGAAATAATGATTATTTTTAAAGAAATCCACATGGGCATAGACGTGCCCTATGACAAGTTTGTTTTGAATTAAACGATTTCCCTCTAACAAGAAAGCATAGGCAGGGTTAGTATTTATGACCAATTCATAAATTCGGCTTAGATTCAAATCGTATTGCATCTTCATCTTATAGAAGGCCTTACCGAAGCTCCAATGTGTAAAACGCACCGGCATTCCGTAGGCTCCAAATGTATACAATGCCTCTGCCGGAACGATTTCAAAATTTACCGGATAGAAATCAAGTCCCATGTCACGGGCCACTTGCGCGATATCTTGCGCTATATCAGTTAGGGCTCGCATCTCACTGTCCATGACTCCCCCCCTTACATACTCCTATTCAATCACGTTCATTCACTTTTAGGAGAAAACTGTTTTGAGTGCATCATATACTTCATTGCGATCCCTTATGGTTACCAAACGCAACTTAGGATCGGCTATGCGCTTTAAGGTTGACATTAATGTACTGGAGTAATGTGTTCTTAAGATCTCGCCGTAGCCAACAATTTGACTCACTTCGACTAGGTTTTTCATTAGAGCCAATGCCCTGGAATTATCCGATCCAATATTATCGCCATCCGTAAAATGAACAGGATAAATATTATAATGAGCTGGGGGATAATCCTTTTCAATGATATCTAAAGCATATTTATAAACCGATGAACAACGAGTCCCCCCACTTTCTCCACGTGTAAAAAATTCCTCCTCTGTAACTTCTTTTGCCTCAGTATGGTGTGCCAGGAAACGCATTTCTACATTTTCATATTTTAAGCGCAGAAAACGCACCATCCAAAAAAAGAAGGTTCTGGAAATATACTTTTCAAATTGACCCATTGAGCCTGATGTATCCATCATCGCCAAGATAACCGCGTTAGTCTCAAAATTGGGTCGAGTCTCCCAAGTCTTAAAACGCAAGTCCTCCGGAGATATTTTAAGTTTGGCTTCCTTATTCAGCTTCTTTGAAAAGGCCTGTCTTTTGATACTTTCGAGCAATGTACGTTTCTTATCCACATTGGCCATTAGCCCTTTCTTCCGTACATCATTGAATTCGGGACGATCATGGGCAATAAGCGGTCTTTTTTTATCATCTAAATTAGGTAACTTTAATTCTTCAAAAAGAATGCTTGCCAGATCCTCATACGTAACTTCTGCTTCATAAATATCTTGGCCAGGTTCTTCACCAGCTCCGCTTCCTTTACCTTTTCCTTTCCCAGGCTGTTCCCGTCCAATAATATCGCCAGGAGCCATTTTTTTGTTCCCTTGTCCGGTATGATTTTGCTTATTAAAATCATACCGAAAGCGAAATTCTTCAAGAGAGCGCATGGGAATCTTTGTGCTTTTTTTACCATCCGTTAAGATGATACTTTCATCAACAATTAAGTCCCCCATTTGTTGCTTAATAACTTCTTCAACCTTTTCCTTATGCCTTGATTGGTCAAGATGTCCTTTGCGATGCAAAGTCCAGTCATCACGGCTTACAATGATGTCATCCGCCATACTAAATCCCTGTCCTCTCTATCGGTTAAGGAGGGCCCCTACATACTTCACTATCTCGTTGGCACAGATTGGGCAGTATCCATGCTCTTTGACAAGTCGATCCATAACATTGTTGATTCTTCTCAATTGCTCCTGATCAGGATGAGCGACAGAGGTTGTGATCTTGACAATATCCTTAAGATCCGCAAACAATTTTTTCTCAATCGCTTCTTTTAAACGTTCATGCGACTCATATCCGAAAGTTTTTCCCTTTCGAGCATACATTGAAATTCGAATCAGTATTTCCTCTCGGAAGGTTTTCTTGGCATTTTCTGAAACCCCAATTTGTTCTTCAATGCTTCTCATTAGTTGCTCGTCAGGTGCTAATTCTTCACTAGTTATTGAGTCATAAATTTTTGTAGAATTACAGAACGCTTCTACATTATCCAAATAATTATTTAAGAGCGACTTTGCAGATTCTTCATATGCATAGACGAATGCCTTCTGTACTTCTTTCTTAGCCATTTCGTCATATTCCCGTCTCGCAACTGAGATCAGATTTAGAAGATTCTCCTTTTCCTCCTTCATGATCGATGTATGCTGAGATAAGCCGTCTTTTAAAGCTCTTAAGATATCTAGTGCATTAATGCATTTATGTTCATCTCGAATTAAGGCTGTCGAAATTCGGTTGATGACATAACGCGGATCAACGCCACTCATGCCTTCGCCCAGTTCTTCTCCCTCCATAGTTAATTCTTTAATATCCTTTTGATTAAATCCTTCCACATCTTCTCCGTCATAAATACGCAACTTCTTCACCAGATCCATGCCTTGTTTTTTCGAGGGCTTTAGCCGTGAAAGTACACTAAAGACTGAGGTTGCCCAAAGACTGTGTGGAGCCAGGTGCACATTTCTAATGTCACTTTGACTTATTAATTTTTCATAAATCTTAATTTCATCACTAACTCGCAGATTGTAAGGAATATGCATAACAATAATTCTGGATTGCAGCGCCTCATTCTTCTTATTCCCGATAAAAGCCCGATATTCATTTTCGTTTGTATGTGCGATTACCAACTCATCTGCTGAAATTAAAGCAAAGCGCCCCGCTTTAAAATTTCCTTCTTGAGAAAGACTTAAAAGATTCCAGAGAAACTTTTCATCTGATTTAAGCATTTCCTGGAATTCCATCAAACCTCTGTTTGCCTTATTCAGCTCTCCGTCGAAACGATAAGCACGAGGATCGGATTCTGATCCATATTCCGTGATAGAAGAAAAGTCAATACTGCCGGTTAGGTCTGCTATGTCTTGAGACTTGGGGTCTGATGGGGTAAACGTTCCAACTCCAACCCGTTGCTCTTCTGAAAATAATATTCTTTTTACTGGAAAGCGTTCTGTTTCACCGACAAACTCCTCATCCAAACGCAAGCGGCATACGGGGCATAAATTCCCTTCGATACGAATCCCGTACGTATCTTCAAATTGTTGACGTAAAGATACTGGCAACAAATGCAGGGGATCTTCATGCATAGGACATCCATCAATGGCATAAACTGCTCCTTCCTCAGTTCTTGTATAGTCTTCAAGTCCTCTTTTCAGTAGGCTTACGATTGTTGATTTCCCGCCACTTACTGGTCCCATTAAAAGTAAGATCCGTTTGCGGACATCTAACCGCTTGGCTGCACTATGAAAATACTCTTCAATCAGCCTCTCTAAGGTCTTATCCAACCCAAAAAGCTCTTTGTCAAAAAAACTGTACTTTTTCGAGTCCCCAACTGTTTCAACCCCGGCCGCTTTGATCATCTCATAGATTCGAGCATGGGCATGTAGCGCTAATTTAGAGTTTTTAGTAACCATTTGCAAATAATCAGCAAAAGTGCCACTCCAAGCCAGTGCAGCCTCTACTTCGCGATATTCCCGCAACCATTTAATGACTTCCATAGTAGCCCTCCCTTCTCTAACAACAGCAAGACTTGTTGGGATAATACTTAAGTATATGCCCCGTCGAAGAAGATAAGTCATTGAAATCATTTGTGTATGATCATGAAAAAAACACCTCCTAAGAGATGTTTTTAAAACTCAATTCCTTGACGTGACATGATGCCTTTATCATAGGGATGTTTCTTGTCCACCATTTCTGTTACTAAATCCGCTTTTTCAATCATGTCCTCTGAAGCATTTCGACCAGTCAAGATCAATTCTACATGAGACGGTTTCTTGGTCAATAGTTCCATAACTTCACTTTCTGGAATCAGTTCAAACCAAATTGCATTAAGGATCTCATCCAGAATGACAATATCCCAATTCCCTGAGAAGACAATTTCTTGAGCTCTCGAGAAAGCTTTTTTCGCTTCAACGATGTTTTCTTCGAGATTTTCTCCCTTGTGAACCCATCCTGCTCCCCCATAATGTTCAAGTTGACATTCAGGACTTAAACGTTTTATGCCATCTAGCTCACCATAGCCATCGTTTCCTTTCATAAATTGAATAATGAAAACCCGAAAACCATGGCCAACAGCCCGTAACGCCAAGCCAAATGCTGCTGTAGTTTTCCCTTTGCCATTCCCAGTATAAATTTGTACC
This sequence comes from Desulfosporosinus nitroreducens, assembly GCF_023897015.1. GTDB lineage: Bacteria > Bacillota > Desulfitobacteriia > Desulfitobacteriales > Desulfitobacteriaceae > Desulfosporosinus > Desulfosporosinus nitroreducens. Next base: position 250,689 of record NZ_JAMHFY010000002.1, read on the forward strand.
AATCCTTGAGAAAGATTTGACATTATTGCACCTTCCGTATCCATTTTTCGAGTTGTGGATGGATATAAACAACATTAGGAGAAATAAGGATTTCCGGAAACCGCTCCACTGATTGACGATTAAAAGCTATGGAAAAAAACAACTTAATTGATGACTTCTCATCAGTTGCTCTTAGCTCTACTTTGTCAGGATACAGATAATATGAGTAGTTCCCATCTCGCCAAGAGACCTCTAGTTCCCCTATCTTCATACAAATTTTACCAAATTCCTCAACCTTAACATAGGCTACACTAGCAAACGTTTGCTTAAGCCGTTCTGCTTCTATCGCAACCTGTCCAACTCTGAATTGAGATTCTAAGAGTTGCTCAACGATAAGTCGAGCTGGAATAGAAATATCTTCAAAAATCCTTCGCTCGCTTCTTATCTCAACAAGGAGTTGCTCAAATTTCTGGACATGGATCGAACGAACCTGATTAGCCTTCTTTAAGGCCTTTTCAAAGGTGTGATACACATCTTCCAAGCACTCGAGAAGTATCGAATCTTCCTCTCGCATATCGAATATCCCCCCGTCTCCTTTTAGAAGCAACTTCTATATTGTTATTCTAACTGAATTGCGATAATTAATAAAGCTACTTTTATAAGATTTTGGAAATTACTTCTTCTTGCGAAGACGTTTTGAAACCTGTTGCACCCTGTATTCTATCCAATCCGTTGCCACCTCAGCATCACGCCCCCTTTTCAAAGCCTTCCAGTAGCACTCCAAGGCGTCGCGATCATTATGGCGTTTTTCATAAAACTCTGCTAAATGTATTAAGGCCTCCAAGGTAAACTCCCTATGGAGTTTAGATCTGTCTTCCGGCATATCTTGGGTGTTTAGCGGACCTTCCTTTTGCTCACGCAACCCTTTTAGGAGAGCCAATGCTTCATAAACTTCACTTTTGCGCTGGTCATCGTGATACAATTCAAAGAGATTTCGTGCCTTTAAATAGTATATTTCAGATTTTGTAAAATCCATTGAAAGAAATAGTAAGCTTCCTAAATTTTGATAGCGTATAGCAAGATCTATAGTTTGCTCAGGATAAAAATGAACCGATAATTCAAGATAATATCTTGCTTCTTGGTAATCCTCTAAGTTTTGTTCAATTTTGCTAAGAAAATAACAGCTTTCACTGAAAACCTCCTTGGTGTCAAACTTTAAACAGAGACTAACTGCTCTTTGTTGACTTTCAAGGGCTAAACGCATTTCATTTTGGTCAAAGTAAAGTAAAGCCAAATATTGAAGTGTCGTCGATAAAGCGACCATATCCTGCAGTTGGGCAAATAGTTGACAGGCATGTTTTAAGTTTCCTAGAGCTTCAGTTTTCTGCCCAAGTCTAAAGCATAATTCTCCGGAAAGAACATCCAACTCTGCCTCTCCTTTTGGGAAACCATGCAAGCGACAAAGTTCTACTGCCTTTGCATATGAGTTCTTGGCGCTAGTCCATTTTTCAAGAGCGGTATAAACTTGACCCATGTCAGCATAAAGCATTCCGAGCCTGAGCTGGGGGGATGATTTAGGGTAAACAGCTATTGCTTGTTCGTACTCTTCAACCGCTTTCGGAAGCATTCTCTTTTTAACTGAGATACTTGCCAAACCAGCCCAGGCTTCAGCCATTCCTTTAGAATTCTGAATCTCTTGGCAAATGCGTAAAGCTTCTTTAAACCCTTCTTCAGCAAACTCCAAATTCCCCAGGCGCACTCTTACCGTCGCTAGAAGTCGCAGGGTAAAGGCCACAATTTCTGGGACGGTTAATTCGTAGGCCTTTAATAAGCCCTGAATATAATATTTTTCTGCTTTAAGATATTGCTCATCTCCAAGACACTCTGTTCCATCTTCCATAAGGTTACGCCAGATGTATAAGTCAGCATCGTACATATAAATCCCTCCGTGTCTGTTCCATCATATGCACGAGGGGATTTATTGGGCATATTATAAAGATATAAGTTTTAAATATGTGAAATCCAAGGTCCAAACAAATGTTTTAGCAGAGTACGGCAGCTTTGGAATGTGACATGATGGCAAAAATTGTGACAGCTGAGATGCCTTGTATAAGAAATACTTTAGGGTGAACTAGCTTGTAATCTAGACATAAAAGTCGAAATATGATAATCTTAAGCTCAGAAGGGAGTGTTTGGCTTGAATACTTATCGTCCTGCACAGTCTTCAAATTACTGGATGGTTGCCCTCAAATTAGTCATTCTCATTCTGGGACTATATGTCTCAGCCTTGGTCTTAAGTAAAGTGTTTTCTTTGGTATTTGCTGTAACATTTTTTGTAGTACGTATTCTTGTTTTTATAGCGGTTTCATTCGTTGTCCTTCATATTTTCCTTAAATTATTGTTTAGAGTAGATTTGATCCAGTCAGGTAAGCGATTTATTCAACGCTAGAACATACTGGATTTTTCCCTAACGTAAATTTACAAAATTGGCTAACGCTGAACTTTTAAGACACCAGCTTTAACCTTAGTTACACTCAATACTTTCTGCTCTGGAAAAATACTTTTCCATTCATCAATGAAGTCGCATAGCGGAATATAAGTCTGACTAGCAGTTTTAAAACGCCTTTACAGGCGTTTTTTTGTTTTACTTCTCATGATCTTGCTATTGTATGAATATCTTTTAGTCGAAGGAGGAGTGCCAAATGCGAATTATTATTTTCAAACGTCCCTCATGGCGAAATGTTGCTCTCTGGGGAATTCTTTTATTCGTCATGCTTGCTTACCGTGAAAATGTTACATCTGTTTTCTCTGGAAAATTAAAACCGATCTACTCAGTCAACGTTAACACCAAAGCTATTGGTCTAACCTTCGATATTAGTTGGGGAGAGAAGACGGCGGAACCCATACTAGACATTCTTAGGAAAGAAGAAATTCAAGCAACGTTTTTCCTTTCCAGTCCCTGGGCTGAAAAGCATCAAGAATTAGTGCGCAAAATGATAGTTGAAGGGCATGAAATCGGTTCGCATGGAAACCGTCATATCGATCTCAACACTTTAGGGGCAGAAGAAATAAGAAAAGAGATTACCAGTGCCCAGCAAGTCCTAGAAAAAATTACAGGTCAAAAAATACGACTGATTCGCACCCCTAATGGAGCCTATAATAATAAGGTTATAGCTACAGCCGATGAACTGGGATATCGTGTGATTCAATGGAGTGTTGATTCTCTTGACTGGAAGCGTCCCGGCCCAAGTGCCGTCGTTAACAATGTGCTTAATGGCCCTCGTCCAGGTACAGGAGCTAAACCTGGAGATATAATTCTATTTCACGCCTCCGACTCTGCTCCTGATACGATTGAAGCCTTACCTACCGTGATTCAGAGCCTTAAAAGCAAGGGGAATACTTTACTTCCTGTGGGAAAATTATTATCTCAATCAAGCAGTACCTGGCCACCTGAAAGTAATTTGAAAGAAGAGGCTCTCCCTGCCAAGTAACTGCCCGCCTGACTACCATTGTTCATTGGTTTCAGCCACTGCGGCGCGAAGACTTTGATCCGCTTTTAGTCGCTCATTGATTTGATCAAGGGCTTTTTGGGCATCAACATTTAATTGACCCTCAATTCCATCTTTTATTGACCGTTCCAGTAAATCCTTACCCTCTTCTAACTTCCCTTCTTCCAAAACGCGAATTCCATTCACATAGGTTATGCATGCATCCCCCTGGGGTAGGCCTTTTAGAGAGGCCAGGCTATTAGACAGAATCAATTTGTCGTCTTGATAAATACCAAGGATAGCTTTTTTAGTCTCAAATAACGTATTAGCAGGGCGCCATATTTGAGCATCGATTAATTGACTAAGCTCAAGAGCTTTCGACCATTGCGCTTCTTCTATTGCGACATTAAATGCCATAGACAGGCATGCAGGATTATCCGGATTTAACTGTTGAGCTGCTTTGAGCTCTGTTTGTGCAGTGTGAAGATCTCCCCCAATTATGGCTGCTTGCGCTAAGGTTAAATGCCTAAGGGTCTGCTCATCGATCGATAATGTCTTCCAGTCCATATTAGTATCTGTCAGTAAACGTTGTGATTGCTGAGCATCCCCCTTTGAGATGGACATCAGACCTTTCCCCAGTGATATAAGACTGCTGTCACTCATCTTAGCCAACACGTTCTGAGCTGAGCTTAATTTTCCCTCTTGCAAATAAAACAGGTATAACCAAAATTGATGTTTTCTGTCTTGATATGACGCCAACTTGGATTCGTCTATGTCCTTACTTCCCACATTAAGCGCCAACCACAGGTTTGTATCTTTGACAATTGCCAGATTTTTTAACAAGGCTGCATTCTTCTCTATCCAATGCAGTTCCTCTTGAACCCTCTGAACATCATAAACACTTTTTGCGTGTTTTAGTTGTTGCATACGCCAAACGAAGGGCCCCAGAGTGAACATAAAAACAATAACCAAGAAAAGTAAGAATACTGTCTTCCAGCGACTTCTCTGGCCTCTTTTGCGCTGACTAAACAATCTCAATCCCTCGTTTCAAAGTGCCCTAAAATGATTCAAAAGCAGATCTCTATCCTCAAACACTATTTTATATTATCTCTAATCATTAGATCGCTTCTCAGTGTCCCTTCCACGAAGAAAAACCTTCCCCTACAACTTCAGGCACTTCGGAAATAGCTACAAAAGCTTGAGGATCCTGATCACGAACAATTTCCTTTATTTGAGACAGTTCTGAACGGTTAATAACGCAATAAACAACTTGCTTAGCTTCACCCGAGAAAGCGCCGATTGCTTGAAAAAGTGTTACCCCTCGCTCAAGCTTATCGATGATCTCCTCAGCAATTCTCTGAGGCTGAGCAGTTACCACCAAAACTGACTTGGATACACTTAAGCCCTCTTGAACAAGATCCACAACCCGTGTAGCAATAAACATATAAATCATGGCATACATAGCCATTTCTGGGCCAAACAAAATGGCTGCGCCCAGAAAGATAACTGCATCAATACCAAGCAGGATTTGTCCAACGCTAAAAGAGGTAGTTCTAGTAAGCAATACTGCTAATATGTCAGTTCCGCCAAGCGATCCTCTGGATCGGAAAATGAGACCCATTCCGATTCCAGTAAGAACTCCGCCAGATATCGCGGCCAACAACGTATCATTAGTTAATGCGGGCAGATGTGTAGTCAGAGAAAGCGTCGCTGAGAGAACTCCCACACCTACAATACTGAACACTAAAAAATCTCTCCCCACCATACGCAGTCCGAGAAAAAAAAGTGGCAGATTTAAAAGGAGAACAGCCCAACTAACTGGCCAACCAAATAAGTAATGCAGAATTATCGAGATCCCTGTGACTCCGCCATCAGCTATTTCATTGGGAATAATTAATGTATTGATACTTACGCTTACAATAGTTGAACCAATTACGATTCCAAAAAAGTGCTTAAACAAATACCATGTAAAATAGTCACGAAAACGTCTCAGCAATAGGAACCCCCGTTCTTCACCTGTAACAGTGCATTGTTATCTTTTAAATTATACAGTAGAGTCTTTTAAGAAACAAATCCAAAGCTAACTTAGCTTTTACTATATCATAAAGAGAATATTGCATTCAATGGATCCTGCTATTTAGCTTGACAAAATACTCATAATTGGATAAAGTATTGAAGTGCCTCTTATAAGCGCTCGTAGCTCAGTGGATAGAGTGACGGTTTCCGAAGCCGGAGGTCGCAGGTTCAAATCCCGCCGGGCGCACCATGATAAAATTAGCCACAACTATTGTTGTGGCTTTTGTTGTAAATATTATTCATTTATATTACAGCCCTTCGCTCAGTAATCTTAAATAAAATGACAAGCTACGAAATGATCGTTTCCAATATCTCTAAAATTCGGATCCTGCTCCTTGCAAATAGTTTGTACCTTAGGGCAACGCGTATGGAATCGACAGCCCGAAGGTGGATTAACTGGGCTGGGAACATCGCCTTTAAGAATTATGCGATCTTTTTTAACGGTCGGATCTGGAACAGGAATAGCTGATAATAAAGCGATTGTATAAGGATGTTGAGGATTTTTATAGAGTTCCTCTGAATTTGCAAGTTCTGCAATCTTACCCAAATACATAACTGCAACGCGGTTACTAATATGTTTAACTACTGATAAGTCATGTGCAATAAATAAATACGTCAAATGATACTCTTTTTGTAAATCTTCAAGTAAGTTAATCAACTGTGCTTGAATCGATAAATCTAATGCGGATACTGGTTCGTCGCAGATAATCAACTTTGGGTTAAGCGCTAAAGCTCTAGCGATTCCAATCCGCTGTCGTTGTCCTCCCGAAAATTCATGTGGATAACGTGCTCCGTGATAAGGACTTAAGCCTACAACATCTAAGATCTTACAAACACGTTTCTCACGCTCGGCACGATTCGAAACTCCCTGAATCAAAATAGGTTCTGCAATGATATCCCCCACTCGCATGCGAGGATTCAAAGAAGCATATGAATCTTGGAATATCATTTGCATCTGACTGCGCATCTTGCGCATCTCTTCATGGGAAAGCTCATTCAGAACCTTTCCCTCGAAAATGACCTTTCCTTTGCTTGGTTCCAGTAATCTTAAGATTACCCGCCCAATAGTGGATTTTCCACATCCGCTTTCTCCAACTAATCCTAGTGTTTCCCCGCGACGAATTTCGAAAGAAACTCCGTCAACTGCTTTAAGATCACCTACATACCGCTGAACTGCTATTCCCTTCTTGACAGGAAAATATTTCTTTAGATTCTCAACCTTTAACAGGGTTTCAGTCGTTTTTTTAGTTTCAATCATGTCGTTTACCCTCTTCTTTATATAAAAAGCAGCTTACGAAATGCCCTGCCTCAATCTCGAGCCAGGTCGGTTTTTGTTGTTCACAAATGGGCTTTTTTTGATTACATCGCTGTGCAAAATTACACCCCTGCGGTAAATTGCGCAGATCAGGGGGTTGCCCTTGAATAGGTTCCAGACGTTGCTTTGCCCACACATCAAGTTTTGGCAACGAACCTAGCAATCCCCATGTATACGGATGCATAGGCTTGGTAAATAAAGAAACAGCATCAGTGTATTCGACCGTATTTCCAGCATACATTACTAACACTTTTTGGCACAATTCTGCGACAATCCCTAGATCGTGGGTAATCAACATAATGGCTGTACCAGATTCCCTTTTCAAGTCATTCATCAAATCTAAAATCTGAGCCTGAATAGTCACATCGAGCGCTGTTGTTGGCTCGTCAGCAATAAGAAGTTTTGGATTACAGGATAGAGCCATAGCGATCATAACACGTTGTCGCATACCACCACTAAATTGATGCGGATAATTGTCTATGCGTACTTCCGCTTCAGGAATACCAACCCTTTTTAACATTTCGACAGCCTTTTTTTTTGCCTCCGTACGTCCTGCTTTCTGATGAAGCATAATAGCTTCCATTATTTGCTCTCCAACAGTAAGTACTGGATTTAAGGATGTCATTGGGTCCTGGAAAATCATAGCAATATCATTGCCACGGATCCTCATTAATTCATCCTCCGAAGCCTTGAGCAAATCTTTGCCATCAAACATCACTTCTCCACTTACGATTTTACCTGGAGGCATAGGAATCAGACGCATAATAGACATGGCCGTAACACTTTTTCCTGAACCCGATTCACCTACAACTCCAAGAGTCTCTCCAATTCGAATCTCAAGGTTCACGCCATCTGCAGCCTTTATAACCCCGGCATCCGTGTGAAAATTTGTTCTAAGCTCTTTAACACGGAGTAACAATTCTTGATCCATTACTTTATCCTCCTAAGGTTCAAGCGCGGATCCAGAGCATTACGCAACCCGTCACCTAATAAATTATAACCTAGTACAGTTAAAAAAATGGCTACACCGGGCCAAACAACCAGCCACGAAGCATTAAAAATGAAGTCTTTGCCTTCTGCCAGCATGGATCCCCAACTTGGCGCAGGAGGCCGAACTCCAAGGCCTAAGAAGCTCAATCCTGCCTCAGCTAAAATAACTCCTCCGATATTCAGGGCAGTGTAAACAATCACTGGTGCTATAGCGTTGGGAAGGATATGTCTTAAAATAATTCGTCTGTCTTTTGCCCCGATAGAGCGAGCTGCTTCTATATATTTACTTTCCTTAACCAAGATAACTTGTCCACGGACAAGTCGCGCATAATTTGTCCATCCCACTATACCTAAGGCAAAGAAGATATTAAGCAAGCTTGGTCCTAAAAAAGTCATGATTGCAATTGCCAAAAGGAAAAATGGAAATGCTGAGAAAATATCCGTAATTCTCATCATTAGTGAATCAAGCCATCCCCCATAATAGCCTGAAAAAGCACCAATGATGACTCCTATGACTACGGAAATACTTGTAGCCACCACCCCGATGATTAATGACGCCCTAGCTCCGTATATAATTCTGCTAAAAATATCCCGCCCAAGAACATCTGTACCCATTAAGTGAGCCAAGTTGGGTTCTTTTAGTGAATCTTTCAAAGCAATCTGTACAGGATCATAGGGGGCAATAACATTGGCAAATAAGGCAACCAGTATCAAGAAAACAACCAGGAAAAGGCCGAATATCGCACGCCTATTTCTTTTCAGGCGAACCCACATTTCCAAGAAAAGTGAGGATGTCTCATATAATTCCAAGGTTTTATCGGCATCTGAATTAGTTGACATTTTCTTACCTCCTTAGCCGTTAATCATATCGAATCCGCGGATTTAAAAATGCATAGGAAATATCTACAAGCAAGTTTATAACCACAAAAACGAGGGCTAGAAAGAGCGTAACCCCTTGGACAACAGGATAATCTCTTCTGGAGATGGCATTAAAAAGCATGTATCCAATTCCAGGAAGCGAAAAAATTGTCTCAATTAAAATCGTGCCACCCATTAAGCTCGCAAAATCCATGCCTGCATGCGTGGACACTGGAATAAGAGCATTTTTCATTCCATGTTTGAAAACAACGACCTGTTTAGAAAGACCTTTAGCACGAGCAGTACGAATATAATCCTCACCTAAAACTTCTAACATGCTAGAGCGAGTCAGCCCGGCATACATTGCCATTGACGCAAAACCTAGTGCAAATCCGGGCAAGATATAGTATTGAAGATGAAACCCTTCACCACCAGAACCACTGATCGGCAATATCCGAAAAATAACGCCAAATACTAATTGTAAGACCATCCCCAACCAGAAAGTTGGCAACGAGAGACCTATTAACGTAAAAAAGGTAGTAAAAGTATCCCAAAAACTGTATTGCCTAACTGCGGACAATACTCCAATAAGTAAACCAAATGTTATCGCAATCGCTGAGGCTACCACTGCTAAACAAAAGGTAACAGGGATTTTATCTAAGAGCATCTGGGAAACCTCTTGATGTTGTATGTAGGATCGACCAAAATCTCCATGAAGGACATTCCAAAGGTAATTTAGATAACGAGTTAAAAAGGGCAAATCTAATCCCAATTCCTGGCGAACACTTTCCATGGTTTGAGGAGAAATATGTTGACCTAACATTAATGCTACCGGATCTCCAGGGACAAAAGACATCATCCAAAAAGTTAACATTGATATCCCTAAGATAACAGGTATCAATTGAAAAATACGCCGAATGACAAAACGTATCACAAATTACCTTCCTCCTAAAAATTAAACAATTTACTCGAATAGTCGTACATTAAATTGGAGTTTATGCATCAGTAAGCATAAACTCCAATATTAATTGAACCAAAGTTACTTGGATAACCAGACTGTACGCATATCTTTATGGTCTAAAGCACTAATGGTCAGGTCATGAACTTTCTTTCCGAACAAACGCAGATAGTTAGGGTTAAATGTCCAAACGGCAGGCTGATCTTCTACGACTAATTCTTGGATCCTTTTGTAGATATCCATACGTTGGGTTGTGTCAGTTTCCTCTAAGCCTTGAGTCAGTAGACTTTCAACTACTGGGTCAGAATAAAAAATAACATTATTCATCCCCCATTGGGATTTGGAATAAAGAATGTTAAGAAAATTAGCTGGATCCGGATAATCCGCAACCCAGTTGACGCGAAACATTTGATTTTCGCCTGACTGCATAGCTTTAACGTAGGAGCCCCATTCCATGTTTCTTAACTCGATTTGAATTCCAATCTCTTTCAATTGGCCTTGGAAAGCTTCTGCAATTTTTTGATTTTCTTGATTAAAGTTGTAGGCATACTGGATTGGTGCGAGGCCTTTACCATCAGGGTACCCTGCTAAAGCTAAATATTCTTTAGCTTTAGCAGGGTCAAATTTTGGTGCTTTTAGATCTTTATCATAGCCTGGCATTGTTGAAGGCAATGGTCCGTTGGACATAGTTGAGTCTCCCTCGAGTACAGTATCAATAATACTCTGGGGATCAAGAGCATAGGCAATTGCTTTGCGTAAGTTGACATTATCCTTAAACGGCGCCTTATTCAGGTTAAATCCGATAAACTGTGTAGTTAAAGTGGTTTGATTAATGGCTTGATCAGGGAATTCCTTGATAATAGATTTTCTTTGACCCGGAGGCAACATGTCTACATAATCCAAGTTTCCGGCACGAAACTCATTTAAAGCCGTCGATTCATCATTAAAAATTTTATAGACGACTCTATCGACATGAGCCTTGGTTCCATAATAATCATCAAACTTCTCTATTGTTACGTCTTGATCGGAATTCCATTTTACAAACTTGAAGGCTCCTGTTCCAATTAAAGTTTCGGGAGTGGCGACAGGCCTACCAAAATCTTTACCCGCCTTTAGCGCAGACTCTATCTTATAAATACTGACTGCCGGGTGCCCTAAAGAGGTGAGAAAAGCTGCATTCTTGTCTCTTAAAGTCACTTCAATCGTAAAGTCATCAATCTTTTTTAGTCCTGAAATTGTCTTGGCTTCTCCACTATTCACTTCAGCGAATCCAACAATAGGTTCAAGTGGGAAGGCAACGGGGGAAAGCGTGTCTTTGGCAGCTAAACGATTCCAGACATCTAAAACATCCTGAGCTTTTACTGCAGTTCCATCATGAAATTTAACGTCATCGCGAATATGAAATTTAATAACTTTCTTATCCGCAGAATAATCCCATTTTTCCGCTATACCGGGCATTACTTCTAAAGAAGAAGGATCGTATTTTACAAGTCCGTCATATAGTTCTTTGCCAATTTGAATGCCATTAATTTCTTCTAAAAAGGCAGGTTCCAAAGCTGAAGGACTTGAAATCATCCCAAAACGAAATGTTCCACCATCAACAGGAGTTGCACCGTTTGGTTTATCCCCATTTGTCAGTGCAGCATTCGGTCCACATCCAGACAGGATTAAAGCTACTGCTAACAAAACAGCAATAACCAAATACCAACGTCCTTTACCCTTTAGCATCCTTTTTCCTCCTTAATCTTCGCCATGGATGACTTTTGTTACAATTTCATAAATGTCCCTGTGAATATCTTCCTTACTTCGCAACTGTCCATTATGTACGCAATTAACCATTTCCCAGCCAAATGATGCTCTGATCTGAGTAGCATTGTTATATGAGTGAACTAAGTAATCATAATTCCTTTCATGTATGTCCTTCTCACCGTCGCCAAATTTGTTAGATCTGTTGTTTAGTAGGATCTGACTGTATTGTGGATGCATATCGAGGAAAATTACGCAATCAGGTACTGGAAGTTTGAACTTTACGAACTCCAAGTCCCATAACCAATTGAGATATTCGTCCCGTTCGTCAGGGTTGATTATTTTAGCCGCCTGATGAACCATATTGGATGTGGTGTACCTGTCGGCTAAAATGATGCCGCCACTCTGATAGAAGTCTCCCCACTTTTTTTTATAGGAAGCATATCTATCAGTAGCATAGAAAGTGGACGCTGCATAGGGATTGACATCGTTCGGATTATTGCCAAATTCCCCATTCAAATACATTTTGATAAGAGCAGAGGACTCGCTCTGATAATCAGGAAATTCTACATGCTTAACGTTATAATTATTCAGGGATAGTTTATCAAACAATAATTTTGTTTGCGTCGCCTTGCCACTGCCATCTCCTGCTTCTATGACTATGAGTTTTCCCTTCAAAAAAACCGGCTCCTTTTTATGCTTTATATCTACTGAAAAAATAAAGTTTGGATTAAAGTAATTAGCGTTACTTTAATGATTAGTCTATCAATAAAATTGCATTTCAACAACACTTTAATAGTTAATTGTAAGATTTAATTACAAAATCAAAAGCACCTCTCTTTTGCCCTAAAGGTAAAAGGAGATGCTTTTATAATTGAATTATTCAAGTCTTTTCTATTTCTAGCTAACCTTGCTCATAACTCTCAACTTGTCAGCTAACAAAGCTATAAATTCTGAGTTAGTGGGCTTTTGTCGCTCTATATTCATTGAATATCCGAAAATTCTCTTCAAGGTATCAGTATGTCCACGTTCCCATGCCAACTCTATCGCGTGGCGAATACCACGTTCTACTCTGCTGGGAGCAGTATCGAATTTCTTGGCAATGCTTGGGTATAGCTCTTTGGTTACCGCACCTAGCAATGAAACATCTTCAACTACCATCAGAATAGCGTCTCTAATATATTGGTATCCTTTTACATGAGCTGGAATCCCAATTTGATGCATCATCGTCGTCACTTCCACACACAGGTTCAACCCGCTTCCAACGGTTGAAACAACAATTGGTGAAGCAGAGGAATTATGGTTAGGCTGGGATGAAGGTATGTCTTGAGTTAAAGATCGAATACGTTTACTGAGAATATCTAAATCAAACGGTTTAAGTATAAAATAGTCGACACCCAGCATCATTGCTTGATGAGTAAGTGATTCCTGTCCAAAGGCTGTTAGCATGATTATTTTAGGTCGATTTATAGTTGTACGCGAGTTGATTCTTTCTAATACACCTAATCCATCCAAATTAGGCATCACTAAATCAAGAATAATTAAGTCCGGTTCCTGACTTTGAATAAGTTCCCACGCTTCTAAACCATTATTTGCAACTCCAACAACGATTAAATCTTCTTGGCCTTGGAGATAGTTTTGTAGCATTTGACATAAATTACGATTATCATCGGCAACAATTATTTTTATTTTCTTACTCATTCTTAAAATCATCCCGCCTTAAATGTATTCCGGTCCAGCATTAGAGTCATAATTTACGTTTGCATCTCTCCGGTGCTTTTATTATACGCTATGGTTGATGTCGAAATCGCAAATAATAAGTCAACACTAATTTCCGCTTAAAAGTGAGATGCGACCTAACTTCAAAGGGTTTATTTGGATATTTATGGTATTTTTATTTATCGCAAAATCTACCATCATTTTCCATTCAAGTTATTGACTGACATAAGATTAGCGAATTAATACTAACACAATCGAGATTTATCAAACTGCTGGGTATAATAGAGATTTCCTTTAATCAAATACATGAATTGCAAAGAAACATTAAAAATAAAGTGTATTTCATGTTAAGTTTATTGTTATTTGTGGTTATACTATGGGCGAATGATACTTAAGAAGGTAAAGGAGGATGATATTATGATAGCTGCAGTCGACAAAGATGCTTGTATTGGTTGTGGAGCTTGTCCGGAATTTTGCCCTGAGGTTTTTAAGATGGAAGATGACGGATTAGCCGTAGCCTATACTAACCCTGTTCCAAGTGAAGTTGAGTCAGCCGCCAAAGATGCTGCTGACGGCTGTCCGACAGATGCTATACATGTCGAATAATTAAAATAGACCGAATGTAGATTAAGAGGTTAAGACAATCAAAACGCGGATGGCAATGCATCCGCGTTTTGATTGTCTTAGTGTTTTGTTTGCTCCGCAAATTCACGCAGTCCATCTATTCCGATTCGGTCAATGAGACGACCAATCCGTTCTTGAGGCTTGGCATTTTCTTTATAATACGAAATGACCGCATCCATGACTGACAATACTTGCTCTCTCTGCAAATTTTCCAAAAGGATATTACCCGGTCTTGGCTTAACTCCGCCATTTCCGCCTACATACAAATGATATCCTTTGCTAGTACCCATCAATCCTAAATCGACCGAAGCTGAGTCTGTACATTTATTGGGACAACCAGCAACCCCGATCTTAAATTTAGAGGGTAACTGCATACCATGATAACGTTTGTCAATTTCCATCCCTAGAGATAGCGTTTCTTGCAGACCTCTTTTACAAAAAGTATCGCCTGGGCAAACTTTTACACTTCGCACACATAATCCGACAGCATGTCCAGGGTCCATGCCAAGTTCATCCCAGATTTTAGGGACATCCTCGGGTTTTAGTCCAACGATAGCAATACGCTGAGCAGAAGTCACCTTAATTGCTTGAGCATGATATTTTTCAGAGACATCAGCTATCTTACGCAGGATTTCCGGAGTGGCAACACCAGCCGGTATATGAGGAGCAATTGAATAAGTTTTCTTATCCATTTGCAAAATCCCTCCCGCTGGTTGAGCTTTTGCAGCAGCCTCCGCCGACATCTCGCCTTGTTCCACAGAATTTACTTTTTCCAACAAAACATTAGGATCTAAATTATGCATTTGGGCTGCATTGGCCAGGGTTTCATTGACTGAAAAAGCACACCCCAGACAGTGTAATCCTAATTCCTGCATTGCTTCTGCTGTTTTTGGATTGGAGGACATTATGTCTTTTAATTTCATATCTAGTGTAAAGCGCATCTACTCAACTCCTAACCATGAATGAGCATTGGCAAACAACGCGTACATACATGTTTTTCTTCACCTTGATGAGCATAAGTCAAAATAGGCGCTAATTCGCTTGTAGTACCACAATGATCGCACTCCATCTCAGGAGCCTCTTTTTTAACGTCTGCCATTGAAATAACCTCCTTCTTTATGATCATAGATTAACATGCCAGCCATCGCTTAAGTGTGACCTAAAACACATTTCTGAGTGTATTTAAGCACGCTCCAAAGTAAACCTATTTCAGCCTCAGTTTAAACCATTATTCGATAAACTATGCAATGTCTTGTACTTATTCTTTAATCTGGTCAGTGTTCTAACTAATACCTCAACAAGTTTTCGTTATGAATTTATCTATCTCAAACTTATACTGCAAGAAACACGGTTTACCCCAATGAGGTACACCGTGTTTCAAACTATTTCCTTCAAAGCCTAAAGTTCAGTTGGCAAACAGATATAAAATTAACCCAATAACTAAGTAGACAATACCCACAAATAAGCGTAAAGGTGCTTTACTCACTTGAGTACTTGAACTCATACCGGTATAAGGTCTAAACCGACCCTCCATCTTGATCCCCCCCAATATACGAGAGATCGTTGATTTGCTTAATTCCTTGAATTTGCCAACCCTTTTCAGTTTTAGCCAGACTCATGGAAAATGTTGCCTGCTGAACTTTTTCTAACGACGATGTCCATGAAACACGCACAATGATATCTTGCGAACTGTCCAAGTCAGGATTCATAAACTCCACTTTTTGTAATGACAGCATTGGATCCTTGTTCATTAAGGTCTCCCAAACCTTAAACTCACTTTCATCCGCAGAACCCTTTGGTAAACTTACCAGATCACGAGCTAAGTCAATTTGGCGCAAATCCATATACTTCCAGAACTGTTGGATTGTTGTCCTTTGAGAATTCCCGTAGTGTGGATCCGCTAGAGTCGATATCACTGCTTGAGGTGTTTTCAAGACGACTATTGTCATTAGACATAAGAGTGATATCCCAATTAACCATACATAACGACTTTGACGCATAATTTCCCTCCTTGCTTGTCTCTACTATATATTCTAGGAGGGAAAAGTAAATTTCAGACCACTTTAGCCAAAAACTTTTCTTAATACATTAAGCACGAACTCCGGCAACCGAACATAATAAATTCGCATAGTCTCCTTCCTCCTTTGCATCCCTTTTAATATCCATTACTTAGTGGTAATGTATGCAGACAAAGCGGGGAATGACCTTCTAAACGGATTGGTAATTCTTTACTGCCTCTTCGAGTTGAGCAACAAGTAAACGCTCCTCCTCTGTATTTGCTGTAAAATAAAGCCGTCCAATAATACCGGTTATAACTTTTAGGACGTCTTCCAAAACTAGCTTCTCTTTCATAGCTAATTGGGCACTGGTTTCTATCAAGGCAATTCCGAATTGATGCCCTACACCCTCTTTAATCATGCGGGTACAACTCTTTCCTAACAACCTCATGACTAAAGAAGCTTCCTGAACATCTAGTTGACGAACTGCATCAATCGTTGTCGTTAAGCCTTGCACCATACGTAATCCCACGCTATTCCAACTTATTTGTTGATTTTCCATTAATATGTCCCCCCTAAACATTCAGTTCCCGTGCCATACTATATGCCTGAAGCGTTACAAGGGTGAAAAAAAGAGTAGAGAAGGTAAATACCTTCTCTACTCTTGAGAGATTCGTTATTTATAGCTTGTTATTTCCAGATACAGGTCATGAACACCAAGACCCATGCCGGAAGGCGCACATGAAATGTGCCTTCTCCCCAGCAACGTCACCCCGTTCCAATGCCCCAAAAGCCCAGGACGCAGTGTGACACGAGCGCGACGTCTTTACGTAAGCAGAAAAGCAAACTTCCGTTTAAGCGACCCCAGATACGGGGCAGTGTACAAGGTCCCCTCCCGCCATCCTTAGCTCCGGGGACACTAGTCCATCCATGGACGTCGGATGTACACTGCCACCAGTGAGCCAAGGCCCCATCTCGCCGTCAATGGCTACAGGGGCACTAGACACCCATCCATGGTCGTCGGACGACGGCACAGGACGTGCCTAGTGCAGGGTGAGCCATGGACGGCATAGCAAACTGCCAGCTCATCTGGCGGAACACTCACCCGTATTCCGCCCGCTCCCTAGAGAAACGAGCTTAAACGGTTAGTTTGCTCTGCGTCGTAAGCATCGAGCGCTGTGTCACACAAGTCCCCTCTATTTTCCCAACTTCGCCACCTTAAATGTCGAAACCATTAAAAAAGCCAAAATAAACATACTGCCTAAATAAATATACCATGGCAACATAGTTCGGAAAAACATTAACAGAGCCATAAAACCACCAGCGAAAGTAATCGGTACGCCAACAAAATAAGTCGTAATATTAAGCATGTTAAAACGAGCTAAACGTACAGCACCGCATAAAGCAAAAACTGCAGCAATACCTAACCCGGTATACCTTACGTAATCTGGCTGAGGATACAAGATTGCTTGGTAAGTAAGAATAGCAGGTGCCACCCCAAAAGAAACCAAGTCACTTAGAGAATCAAGTTCTTTACCAAAATCAGAGCTCACAGAAAGTCTGCGGGCTACCTTTCCGTCCAAACTATCCATAAGAACAGAAAGCACAATCATAGCTGCTGCTAAAGTGTACTGCCCTTCAATAACCCAGATCAGTGCCAGGAAACCAAACAGCAAATTTGCCAAGGTGAAGATACTTGGGATCATGCGTGCAGTAATCGGATTTTTCCTCATTCCACGCTCACCTTCCCAACTATAGTTAGTCCTCCTCGCACCTTGTCTCCTTGCTTAACCATTATTTCAACATTAGTAGGCACAAAAATTTCTGTACATGATCCAAACTTAATCAAGCCAAATCTTTCCCCTTTGGTCATGACGTCTCCTTTATCAACCCAGCACACTATGCGACGAGCAATAAATCCTGTCACTTGTGTCACTAAAATTTTCAAGTGACTATTTTCAATTCCCACAAAGTTTTTTTCATTTAGCTCTGAAGCATGGCTTTTAAAGGCAGGAATCATTTTACCCGGGCGATAGGCACGAAAAACAACTTCTCCAGCCATTGGACTGCGGTTAACATGGACATTAAAAACGCTTAAGAAGATTCGAACACGGATGCTTTCTCCGTTAAAGAATTGGTCCTCATAGACCCTTTCTACATCCATAACTACCCCGTCTGCAGGGGAAACTAACGTTAATTCGTCAATAGGCACTTGTCTTTCCGGGTTTCGGAAAAAAAATAAAACAAATAAAAACAGAATTCCTGGTAAAATAATAAGCCACGGCCAAACCCAATAGGCTAAAGCCGTTAGCCCTGCTAATATCGCAAGATACAACCAACCATCACGGGAAATGGGATATTGTTTCACCTAAAAATTGACCTCCTCCTCTTGATTTACTCTAGTTTATCATTTTTAGGACGATTATAAAAGCTCTTCACTTAAATCCCTGGTATATTCCTCGATTTTTCGAAATACGAGTGCATTCTCTCCTCGAATATGGGTCCTTATTGGCAATGAACCTAAAAAGAATCTTCCGTAATATTTTTCAATGACCCGATCATCCAGTAAGATGACGACCCCTCGATCCCCCTTAGACCGAATCAGACGCCCGAATCCTTGTTTAAAGCGAATAACAGCTTCAGGCAAGAGGAGTTCATGGAAAGGATCTCGTCCTTGAGATTTTAGATACTCTGAGCGAGCCTCAATTAATGGCAACGAAGGAGGCCAAAATGGAAGCTTAACTAAAATGACACAAGATAATGTATCGCCGGGGATATCAATTCCCTCCCAAAAGCTGTTAGCCCCCAAAAGAACACTCTTAGGATTCCTCTTAAAAGCTTCAAGCAGCGTGCTGCGCTCACCTTGTATTCCTTGAGCCAAGGATTCGATTCCATCCTTAGCCAGTAAAGGACTCAAATACTCATACGTTTGCCGGAGCATACTGTGGGCAGTAAATAGAACCATCGTCCGACCATTCATTCGCCCTGCAACTTCAGCAATAAACTCAGCAAGTTCTATAGCCTTTTCCCCATCAGTATTTTGAAAGTTCATGCCTTTTTTAACTACGATAAATTGCATCTGTCGCTCATAGTCAAAGGGGGAATCAACCTGTGCAGTTAAAGTAGACTTTGGCAATCCAATATCTTGAAGAAAATGTTCAAATGAATTTGAGATGCTTAAGGTGGCTGACGTCAAAATGACGGAATCGAGACGAGAAAATATCTTTTCTCTTAGAATTTCACTAACTTCAATTGGTGAAGTCTTTAAATACAGTCTAGAAGATTGTTCAAGCCAGGTTACTTGTTTGGGATTATTTACATTTATCGCCAGTATAAGAGTGTCTACAAATGATTGTAAGTCTCTCTGATGACTATTTAAGGTATATTTTAATTCCTCGATCTCATCTGCGTCATCTCCACTTAAGACGCTTGTTAAACTTTCGAGGACGGTAAGCAGGCCTTTGAGTCTTCCCACTAAGTTTTCGATCTGAACGCTAAGTCCTGCCCACCAAGGTTTAACTGTATGTTGGGCAACAAATCGGAACGTTCGCTCCATTCCTAGAATCATCGACAACAACTCGAATAATTCCTTCATCTGTTCTAAGACATTTGCACAAGTTTCAGGAATTCCCTCCAACCGTTTAGTAAATATCTCCCAAGGTACAGATGGCACACTGCTTGCAAGTGACTGCAGACGTTGTTTGACTGCCCCATAAAAATTTATTCCGGTTGGCCGATATATATTATCAATAATTCGTGTAACATTTTCTACACTTAGTTCCGAACCGAGGTGTTGCAGTGCCGTTTGATAGATCTGATGGGCCTCATCAATCACTAATTGATGATATTCAGGCAAGACATTATAATCTGTTTTTAGATCCGAGAAAAGGAGCGAATGATTCACAATCAGAACATCAGACTCTTCAGCTTTTTTTCTAGCTCTAAGCAAGAAGCAAACTCCAGCTTTCGAGCACCTTCCCGGAATACAGGTTTCATTATCCGCACTTATATTTGGCCAAAGTTCCATGAGTCCAGGAACTTTCGAAAGTTCTTGGATGTCCCCCGTTAAGGTTTCTCTTAACCAAACTAGGATACTTAATACTGCCAGTTTTTGTTGGTTGCCTAATATTTCTCGATTAACTAAGCACCCTTGCCATTTTTTGAGGCAACAATAATTACTTTTCCCCTTTAGTACAGAGGTTCTAAACGAAAACGGCAACACCGCTTCTAAAATCGGAATATCCTTTTTCTGAAGTTGTTCCTGAAGTGGAATTGTATGGGTCGCTACAACGACTTTTTGACCGGTTTTTTTAGCTGACCATAGGCTTGGAATCAAATAAGCAAATGATTTTCCTGTCCCTGTACCAGCTTCAACAACAACGTGCTGTGAAGAAGAAAGCCCTTTCGCTATTAATCTTGCCATCTTCACTTGACCCGGTCTGCTTTCATAACTTGGTAAATTTTGTTCGAGGTTCCCTCCTGGAGAAAAATTGTCTACAACCCAGTCTATAGATTCCGGAATACTTGTCGCTATCTTTTCGGCGGCAAACAGGCCCTCGTCTGTAAAAGGGGTAAGAACTTGATCCGTACGGATTGGGCGGTCAGGAAAGGACCTAATAATTTCTTTATGCAATTGTTCAATAAAATCTTTACCTACCCATTCCGCCATAAAGCCTTTGGCATGATCAAAAAAACTCAAATCGAACTTCATGCCTTTTTTCCAGCATGCTTCAAAAAGTTTCCAAGTTAACCAGGCCTTTTCTTCCGACAGATGCAGTGTTTCATCTTTTAATGGTAATGAAAGCTTATCAGCCAAGTATGACAGTTGGTAATGATGCATAGTTGGGAAAAAAACCTTGCTTAAGTCTAATGTATCCCATAAAGGTTGCTGAAAACGAACGTTTAACTTCCTTTCAAGCATAGAGAGGCAGACCGATATTTCATGACCAACTAAAACTGCATCACCAAGAAAATTCATGATTTCTTGGTGATCACTAGATAATGGCAACTCATTACCAAGTTTCTCTATTTGAAGATCCGTATGCCATTTACCGGTTACTCCTTGGTCTGGTTGTAAAAGATAACGACATGATTCGTGAATCTGTCCGTTACGAACTCGAAGTGCAGCAAATTCAATGAATTTATCACTTTCAAGCTCCGAGTTCAATGTCTCCACATCAAAAAACACGATATCCTTATCCACAAATGTTGACCCCTCTCTTAATGATATTGTACACTATTTTTAACATTCGGACCAACAAAGCAGGATTTTTCAAAATCTATAGCGAATACTCTTTATGAATTTGAAATTCGACTATCTTTGATTAGGAAGAGGGATTCCCCATTGTTGAAAAAAAAGATATCGATGTTCGGACTCAGTCTCGCGATTTTATTCTCCTGTCTTTTCCTTAACGGATGTTCTCCCAAACCCTTTTTAACACAAGACGGAACATATGTAATCTTGACTGTTTCCCCTTCAGGAATGACCCAATCAGAGCTGGTAGAATTACCTTGGAACACGAATATGGCGGTACTGCAAAAATTCCTCTTAGAGGCTTCATTTGTCCTGAGCGATTTACACACTCCCAGTTCATTGGAAACATCTACAGAGACCCCAGTCAAAGCAACGAGGATACAAGCTAATTTCCCTCAGCCAAAGCGCATGAAATTTGTAGTAGACAGCAAAGTACTTACAATGGATGTACAGTCTATACAGATAGAGGTAGAAGGGGCAAATGTGGGGCAAGTCATCCTCAATCAGACAATTATATTACAGGGGATTGAAAATCCCAACCTTCAACCAGCTTTTCAGGAGTTAACAGATGCGTTGCATAAAGTGGAATAGAAAGTTGCATTAATGCAACTTTTCTTTTTGTACTGTGACACTGAAATTAAAGAACATAAAACTGGCGTTAATGCACCAAAAGCTGGCGACTACCCCAAGCTTTCTTTTTAAGGAGTCTATTACAACTTTAAAAAGCAGTTCAGCTTGAAAGTCCATAATTGGATAAAGACTGCTTAACTAGAGACACTATATTGCATTAGAATCCTATAACTCAGAACTAAAATCTTGACTATTGTTTTGCTTGACTATCATAGCTAAATCTAAAAATTTTGCAATGTGCGATAGGGGAAAAAATTTATGATTTTTTTGCTGGATAATCATGATTCCTTTACTTATAACCTTTACCAATACTTCGGTGAACTTGGTGAGGATGTCGTAGTCAAACGTCGAGATGCGTGCACTCTTAAAGATATCGAAGAGTTGCATCCCGACCTGATTGTGATATCGCCTGGTCCTTGTACACCCGATGAAGCTCCCCTATCCCTAGCTGTTATCGAACACTTTAAAGGTCGAATCCCAATTTTAGGGGTATGTCTCGGACATCAAGCTATAGGACAATTTTTTGGAGGAAAGGTTATCCGTGCCAAGCAACCAGTTCATGGGAAAACAATGCCCATTCGACATGATCAACACGGAGTCTTCCAAGAACTTGTTAATCCTTTGGAAGTAACACGTTATCATTCTTTGATAATCGAGCGTTCTACCCTTCCTGAAGAACTGATAATTACCGCAGAAACAACTGATGGTGAAATAATGGGTATTCGCCATACTGAACTGCCGATAGAAGGCATTCAATTTCATCCTGAAGCGATCTTAACTCAGTCTGGTCATCAATTATTAAAAAACGCCCTTCGAAATGCCAAGTTATGGCAGTACCATAATTCCCCCTCACAATGGGTGGTTCAGCCACTCTCTTTGTCAATTCCCCCTTATCTCTTATTCCAAGCATTTAAAGAAGAGCCCTCCCCTTTTTTCCTGGATAGCGGAAATGATTACAAAGAACTCGGTCAGTATTCATATATGGGGGCATCCCCTTTTTTAGAAGCCACAGCCTATCCAGATCAACTCGAACTAATATGGCCCTACCTTTCAAAGCGAGACTTAACCCCTCTTCAACGATCTGAATGTCTAAACTTTCTTGATGATATAAATGGTAAATACCGTGTACCTAATTCTCCTTTTCCCTTTTCCGGTGGGGCCGTTGGATTTTTAAGTTATGACCTAAAAAATGAAATTGAACATCTTTTAAAGTATGCTAAAGATGACTTAAACTTACCGCTGTGGCGTTTTGCCTGGTATGATGGAATTGTTATTTATGATCATGATCAGTGTAAATATTGGATTGCAGCTTGTGGTATTGAAGAAGACGGAAGATGTGGTGCTGAATTAGCTCGTACTCGAATCCAACGCTTGGAACAAAAATTAAATACATTTGCCAGAGAGCAAGCCCAGCAAAAAACATTTGACGCATTAGAAACTCAAACCCATTCTAAAATCGAACCAAGTGTCACGAGAGAACAATATTTAGGAGATTTACAGCGTGTAATTGACTATATCTTCGCAGGTGATATTTACCAGGCCAATCTCACCCAACGCTTCTACGTGAATTGGGAAGGAGATGCCTGGGATCTCTACTCTCAACTTCATCAACAAAATCCTGCTCCCTTTGCTGCTTTTCTGCCTTACTCAGATTTTCAAGTTCTTTGCAGCTCTCCTGAACGGTTTATACGAATTAAACCGGAAGGACAAATAGAGACTCGTCCGATTAAAGGTACCCGTCCGCGTGAAGACTTACCTTCGGCTGATCAACAACAAGCCGTTGAGCTTCAAAACAGCCCCAAGGACCGTGCGGAATTAACTATGATTATTGATTTAGAGCGCAACGATATCGGGCGTATTTGCAAGTTTGGAACGGTTAAAGTTCCTAATTTGATTAGGCTGGAAAAATATCCAACAGTCTGGCATCTTGTCTCGACTATTACCGGACAATTGTTGCCAGGGTTAAAACCAAGTGAGATTTTAAAAGCAGTTTTCCCGGGGGGGTCAATCACCGGTGCTCCAAAGATTAGAGCTATGGAGATTATCGAAGAGTTAGAGCCGCATACTCGCGGGCTTTATACTGGAAGCATAGGTTATATGGGCTTTGATGGTGCCTGGGACTTTAATATTGTTATACGTACCATCTTATTAAAAGATGGAAAGGCCTTTATCCATGCTGGAGGAGGGATTGTCGCAGACTCCAGACCCGAGGCTGAATATACTGAGACTCTCGATAAAGCTAAAGCACTTTTTAGGGTTTTGAAAGGAAGTTTACATGATTCCCGATGAGACTATTTTAACTAATGACCGTTTGGTTTTATTTGGATTTGGACTTTTCGAAACTCTTCTTATCACAGATCGCGGGCCATTATTTGCTGATCTGCATTGGCAACGTATGAAAAAGGGAGCTCAGATACTCGGCCTCAGGTTGCCAGATAAACGAGAATGGTTACGACTTATTCAAGTGTTCATCCAACAAACTCTGGAAACCTTCCCATATGCCCTGAGGATCACTCTAAGCGGCGGATCACCCTTGACCCGTCATCCTGCCCAACTTCTACTTCACAAACGTTCAATACCATACACACTCGAACAGTATACCTCTGGGATACAGCTTAACTTGTTGCCATACCCTAGGAATGAACAATCTCCTTTGTGCTCTATTAAATCAACAAATTATCTAGAAAATATTTTGGCAAAGGAAGAGGCTGGTCGCCAGGGGTGTGAAGAAGGATTATGGCTTAATACCCAAGGATTTCTTGCTGAAGGGACAATGAGTAATCTCTTTTTTCTGAAAGATGGAACTCTCTTTACCCCTTCGCTTTCTAGTGGGTGTTTACCTGGAACTCGCCGTCAAGTTATTCTCAATTTAGCTCGCTCTCAACAAATCTCTATACAAGAAGGCTTATATACCTTATCTGACCTCTTATCGTCTGATGAAATCTTTATGACAAACTCCTTAATGGGTATAATGCCAGTTCGTAAAGTTAACGCTTCTTCCTTTCCGGTGTCTCCACTAGGCTCGCTAAATTCAGGAATGAGATGCCTTGAAACTGCGTACAAGAATTTTGTGAAGACATCCGCCTATCTTTTTTGAAACTTATTAATTCTAAATACAAGAGAGGTGCCCAGTTATAATTCCCCTGGCACCTCCCTTGTATTTTTGTTAAATCTTATCAGTATTTTTCTTCGAGAACCTCAAACATTTGTGGCGATGCTTGTTTGAATGCCTTATTTTCTCCAACAGTATCTGCCCAATTTTCATAAGCGGAACGATTTTCCCACTTCGAAAAAAGCATAATATCTCTTGTGTTTTCCTGTTTATTGACGGATGCAAATTTAAATCCCTCTATATCTTCAAGGGATTGTATCCCGATTCGAACTTCGCCTAAAATTCGATCTGCGTCCGGACCGTTGAACGTATGAATAACTGTCAGCATAATATACCCCCCATTATCCTTTATATAGTTAGCTTTTTCAGTTTGTCCTAAACTTACTTAACACATACGTCAAATCTCGTGAACTTTCAATCAACACTTAGCATAATTTAAGATAGGGCATAAATGGTCGAGGCAGTTAAAAATGCCCATCGTTTTATCATTCATTTCATGCTATACTAAACCTGATATGTCAGGAATCTCTGGAATTATCAGAGGGGGATTAAGATGAAGCTGAGTTACATACGAACCGATTTTCCTAACGGCCGTACACACATATTAATGCGTGATTCTGAATCTACGAATCCTGAACTGGTACATTTTTTACTGGTTTTAAGCAACAATGGAACACTTTGGGTAGATGTTTTTTGGCCTTATGATGAGGAGTCTGAAGGCTTTACCCGTAGAATCTCTGAACAACAGTTCTGGCAGTTCTTCCGCGAATGGAGATTACAAGGAATGATTTTAGGAGACAATAGTAAAGTAGCCAATATGTTGGCACGGAAGCGTTTATCAAAGAAACAACGTGAAAAGGATGCTCTGTCAAATTAATGAGTTAAGTATAAAAAGCGGCAATTTGCCGCTTTTTTATTATATATCAAATATTATTGTAAAGCCCCTCCCGCAGATTTTGTAATTGTTTCAGATGATCATGTTCATCTGAGAATATTGGATTAAGCACCTCTTTCTCCGCACTGTTCAAGTACTGCTCAGAATACTGAACAGCTCTAGCCAACCCTTTATCTTCACCATCATAGAGACGTTCCAGCATTTCTGTTGGCGCTGTCTCCCTCAAATTAGTCAGACGGGTTTTCCAGTCTGCCACAATACCCACCAATCCTGCACCTTCCTCAACCTGCCCCCCATTGGTTTGGATGTAATATGCTATACGGCTTGCATGCTCTTTATGATCTGTGAGAATAGCGGTAAGATGGTTACGCAACGGACTGTCAGTCAGTGTGTCAATATATGCTTGATATTGTCTGATCGCCATATGTTCGCCCTTAAGGATCTTATTCAGCGCTTCAAATGATGTCTTCATAGAGAACCTCCTGCATCCTTATTTTCCTTCTTTTGATAGTTTGCGGAAGCGTACTATGAATTATGTATGGTTAATTACGATCTAGATGAGGTTTTGGCATTTTCTAAGCGATAAATAAACGCTAGTAACTCTGCGACTGCACGATAGAGTTGAGGCGGTATTTCCTTAGTCAGCTCCACTTGCATTAAGGCTTCAACAAGTACTGCATTCTTTTGAATAGGGATTCCCTCTGTTTCAGCGGCTTCAATAATTTTCCGAGCCACTTCTCCTACCCCTTTAGCCACTAGCCGAGGTGCCCCAGCTTGATCATATATTAAGGCTGTTGCCTTCTCTTCCTTCTTAATCTGCTTCTTGTCATTGTTTTCACTCTTATCTTTCACCTCGAAATATCAACTCCAGTACGGCGAGATCCTTGTAGGAAATGTTTAAATTCTAGATTTTGATCAAGTTCTCCCATCTCAACTCTCTCTATGTGAAATCCCAGCTTTGCAAACCTTTCCCTTGTTTCAGGAACAACTGCTTCAAGGAGAGCTGGCAAGAATTGCAAATCATTACTTAAAACACGGCATGTGAATGAATTCTCATTAAAAAAAGCATCAATCCCTATCTCTCCGAGCTCCTGAGTTTCAACTAAGATAGCAATTCTACAGTGTTGTTCATCCATTTTTAGTCCCTTTCGCGCACTTTCAATGGCTATCTGGACGGGAACAAACTGCTCTTTATTTAACAGTGGAATGTGGAGCATCATATAAGCACTGTCCATAGTTCCAGTTTTAAACCACAGTTGTTGACCGGTTATCTTCTGAAGTAATTGTAGTAGAGGACCATCAGAATCAGACATGTCCTCACTTGTTTGACCTCGGATTATTTTAAGGAGCATTCCTTTGAAGGTCTCCTGTAGCATTTGTTTCTCGATTCCCCGTGCAGGATAATCTAATTTCATCATTTGCTGTATTCGTTGTTCATAATTAAGACCAAGTTTTTTCAAACTCGACAATAGTTCTTCCATTCCATTATCTTCTGAAAAACTGTTCCATTGGGGAATCGCCTTTTTTAAGTTGGTTAATAATTCATCAGTTATTGAAGTCCCTTGCATACACCCAAACAACGAACGAAACAACCCAATATTTGATGTCTGGAATGATTTTATTAGAGCAATAATTTCTTGGTTATTGGGTAGTCCCCTCTCTATGATCTGTTGTAATTGTTGAGGGGCTGAAGAAAAATCTTTCAATTTCCCAAGGATGGGCTCACGTATCAGCAGTAAGCCGCCCTCATTTAAACTTCCTACTTTAACCCAAAACTTCTCTCCCGCCTGAGTAGAAGTTTCTAAAAGAGCGTGCATATTTTGTCCTTTTACTCGAACAGTCCCTTCCCCGTCATTGAGTTTTTGAACGACTTCCACCAATAGACGCTCTCCAAGCTGAAACTTATTAAGAAGGGATGCACTAATCGAACTAGGTGCTGCTGATATGTTGCTTACTTCCATACTTATACACCTCTCGTATGCTGAACAGCTTATATAGCCATAAGTTACTAATATTTTCAGCCTGGCAAGACATGCGTCTTAAGCTGCTATATTTACGATTTTCTTTTACCCTTTGCGTTAAGATTTTCAATCTTAACGGTTTCCAGTGATTTTTTAAACTGTTTCAAGGCCTTCAGTGTAGAAATGTCCAATCGGTCAGCAACATTCAGCGCATCATCATCTTTAAAATAAGACGGTACAGCTTTACAATGAGGGCGCTTTTGCTTTTTCGATTGACGCCTTGGCATGGAAGGTTTGTACTCTAATTTAACCGCTGGTTTTGAGGAAATCTTTGATATCTTCTTTTTAGTTTCGTGGAAGTCATTTGGCGATATGCTTTCAGGAATTGTTGGTGGTGAATCGGGCGGAAACTCCTTATTAACCCATTCCTGAACACGTTCAGGGTGTTTAGTTACTACAAAGGCTTCTTGGATGGATCCATTACTTTTAAGCAATAGCTTACATCCCGTTTGAGTTTCATATTTATAAACAATGCCTCTTTCTGAGGACCGATTAACATCTATAACACCAGGAATGATGTCTGTCACTTCCGCTAAACGGCTTAAACTTTCTAACCAGAGTAAAGCATTTTGAATAATACCGTGTTCACGTTTGACCTTATTCCTGCGATGTTTCATGATTTCCTCCGGATTTAGAAATAAAGATGTTTGGCTTGGACCTGACCTTGCAGAATATCCATCAGTCCAAAAGAAAAGTATTGCTCGCGTCTTTTATCCGTTGGAGAACCCGGGTTAAACAAAAGGATACCGTTTCTCCATTCCAAATATGGAGAATGACTATGTCCAAAAACAATGATATTAACTGCAGAATCTGCAAATGAAGAATAGGCACGATCCGGGGTATTTTTCCCCTTTCCGGTATTGCCGTGAATTAAACCAATATTTAATGTTCCGCATTCAATTATATCATGATCGGGCAACGAAACATCCCAGCCATCACAATTTCCTCTAACCGCTCGAACAGGGGCAATACAAGAAAGTTCCTCTAACAACCCCATATGTGTTAAATCACCGGCATGCAAAATCATATCAACTTGAGATAAGTGTTCCCAAACAAAACTAGGGAGAGACTTTCCTTTTCGTAAATGGGTATCTGACAATACTGCGATGTGCATCTTAACCACCTCTTGGTTCTAACTCTATTGAGGACGTACGGTCTTAATCACATTGTAATAGGTATCCCTCTCAACGGCCTCTAGGCCTAGTTCGTGAATCATGCTAATTAACTGCAATTCGCTTTGCATTTGTGGACTTGTGGCACCAGCCGTATGATAAATTTTCTCTTCCCGAACAACCCCATCAAGATCATTAGCACCGAATGAAAGCGCCATTTGGGCCACTTGAGGACTTGAAGAAACCCAATAGGCCTTAATATAACGAAAGTTATCCAATATTAAGCGAGCAACTGCGATTACTTTTAAGGTGCGAATTGCACTGGCTTGAGTCAGATCTTCAAATTTTGTATTTTTGGGATGAAAGGCCGTAGGGATCAAGGCCTTAAATCCCATTGTTTCATCTTGCAAATCCCGTAACGCTAAGAGATGATCAATCAGTTCTTCATCTGTTTCAATAATACCATAAAGCACGTTGGCATTAGAAGGAATGCCGAGCCGATGTGCAAGACGATGAATCTCTAACCACCGCTGACCGCTTAGTTTTCCGGGGCAAATAATTTCTCGTACTCTTGGACTGAAATTTTCTGCTCCCCCGCCCGTAATAAAGCTCAGACCGGCGTCCTTTAATGTTTTAAGAATTTCTATTACAGGCACATTCTCAATCTGAGCAAAGAAATCATATTCTGCCGCCGTGAAAGCTTTTAAGCTAACTTGAGGAGCACGTTCTTTGATCTTTCGGATCATGTCCAGATAATACGAAAAAGGAAGATCCGGATGTATTCCCCCTACAATATGAAGTTCGGTAACTCCTTGCTCTGCGAATTGTCCTGCTTTATTGACAACTTCTTCGATTGACATTGTATAAGATCCCTTTTCACCAGAGTCTTTTGCAAAGGCACAAAGTCCACACCGCACCTTACATACATTACTATAGTTAATATGAGCATTATTGTTATAAAAAACTTGATCACCAGTCATAGCGCGTTTCCGCTCATTCGCTAGGTGACCAAGACCAAGTATATTAGTCGTTTGTAAAAGTTCTAAACCGTCTTCTCTGTTTAGTCTTTGTTCGTTAATAATTTTTGAATATACCTTTTCTAACCCTTTTAATACTGGATTAAATTCCACTATGGACCCTTCTTTCCTGAAATTGTTACTTATTCTTATTATAACATAATTCCTGAAATTCGAGAAAAGATATAGAAAGGATGTCGAATTAAATAAAAAAAAGACTGTAAATACTTTACAGTCAGGCTAATGTTTAATGATAATATTTCATTGCTTTGCGTTGGCGCTTGATAGCTTTACGAACCTCGTTGGCCACACGCCAGGTCTCAGGTTGGTCTGGTGTTATAAGTTCTAACCGTCCAGATCGTTTGTCAATTAATATATCAACTGTCGGTTTCCTGCCCTGTGTCTTCTCTTCTCCAGGGTGTAAGATATCGATTCCTATTTTATTTTCATCATATTGTGGCGGAACGAGGTAGTTTAATACTTCTTCGGTGGCATCCATTAATTCTACAACTTGTTCTTGAGGATATCCTTCTTTTAGCAGAATTTCTCGCACATGTGTTAAAGGATGGTCCAGAGTGAGTAGCATCTGGGCGCGCTGTACCAAATTATAATCAATGTCCATGATGCACCTCTTTTTCAAATATTTTTACGATACTTACATTTTCCCCTTAACCTTGGTAATGAATACTGATACATCTTAACGGAAATGGCTTTATTCACCATGCTTCCAAAAACTTATTCAGGAGGTATTAAATGTCAAAATTGCTTTCTCTTCCTTTTTTAATAGCAGCAATTTCAGGGGTTGCTATGGCTGTTCAGGGCACCATAAACTCATCGTTAAGTCAAAAGACATCCTTACTTTCGGCGACACTCGTTGTCCATATCATTGGTACCATTGTCTCTCTGGGTGCTGTTCTCTTGTGGCGAGCACCATTCTTAACCCATAATTGGAGTTCAACTCCTTGGTATCTATATCTGGGCGGTGTTCTAAGTGTCATCATAGTCGGACTTGTTGCAGTGAGCATCCCAAAAGTGGGGGTGTGTAATGCCACCACAGCGATTATCATTGGCCAAGTCAGTACGGCAGTACTCATCGACCATTTTGGCTTGCTAGGTGTGAGCAGATTGCCATGGAGTCCATGGCAACTGCTGGGGATTGGCTTCTTCGCCGTAGGAGCCAAGTTGCTCTTCCGTTAATAATTTCTAGGTATTATTACGATTTACGATTAAAGCCATATTAGTAATAATGGCGTATATCTCTTGACTTACATTATACTTGCTTATTTTGCCGTTTGAAGATAATATCATCGTAATTTTTCCGGCAGCATTTACATCACTTTCTATTAAGCTAAGTAAATAGGTGTAGGTATTACTGCTAACTGACAACTGTTTGAATTCTCCGTCAGCAACAAAGATAACCCAATAACCTATGGATACTTCGTTATTACTATTATTGTACAGTGAATTAGACACACTGGAAAAATCTTGGCCAAAGAAGTTCTGATCTGTCAAATCAGAATTTGTATTAATTGAATTATTTAGAGTATATTGATCGTTAAGAGTACTAGTTTGCGTAACAGGGTCCGCCAGATGAGAGTAGATATCTTTAAAAAAGCTTGGGAAAAGAACGTAACCCACAACTCCAATAATCAATATCCATAAAGCAAGGGCTTGTAAATCCCGCCATATTTCATTGCGCGGTGGTCGTCCCCAAGTATTAGACATACCTTTCCCCTCCATTTGTACTTGTACTTCAGGCCTACTATGACACCCGCAATCTCATTACCATATATACGTATGTCAGAGCAAAGATATGATTAATAAACTTGCATCTCATAATTCCACCCTCTAAAATAAGAGTTGAGGTGGGGAACATGAATCTTCTTCGACAAAAATTGACCTTGTTGCCAGAAAAACCAGGGGTCTATTTGATGAAAGACTATCAGGGGCAAATTATATATGTCGGTAAGGCAAAAATACTCAAAAACCGAGTTAAATCTTATTTCACAGGATCACATGATGGTAAAACCGCCCGATTAGTTAGTCAAGTTGTTGATTTTGAATATATCACGACAGATTCCGAAGTTGAGGCCCTCGTTTTGGAATGTAATTTGATTAAAAAGTATAACCCCAAATATAATGTTCTCTTACGTGATGATAAGACTTATCCCTACCTAACAATTACTGAGGAAAGTCATCCACGGGTCCTTGTGACCAGACAAATAAAAAAAGACAAATCTAAATACTATGGACCTTACCCCAATTCAACAGCCGCTAAGGAAGCTGCACGTTTGCTTAATAGATTGTTTCCTTTTCGAAAATGTCGTCAGATCCCCTCACAGCCTTGCCTATATTACCACTTAGAGCAATGCTTAGCCCCTTGTATTGATGACATTTCTCCCCATGTGTATTCAGGAATGCGGAAAGAGGTCTCCACTTTTCTAAAGGGTGATCAAAGCGAGATTCTCGCTCTCTTAAATGGAAAAATGCTTAAAGCTTCAGAAGCGCTTCACTTCGAACGGGCCAAAGAATATCGGGACCTAATTAACGATTTGAAGCAATTAGGAGAAAAGCAAAACATCACGCTCAATGATTTTATTGATCGCGATGTTTTAGGATATGCTATAACGACAGACCAGATGTGCATTCAAGTTTTTTATTTGCGTCAGGGCAAATTGTTAGCGCGAGACAGCTTTATTTTCCCCTATTACGAGGATCCGGAAGAAGCCTTCATTTCCTTTGTCGCTCAGTTCTATATTGAACGCAAAGTATGGCCCAAAGAAATTTTGCTCCCATCTATTGAATCTCTGGTCTTATCTAGACTATTTCCCATCGTTGTCCCCCAA
Organism: Desulfosporosinus nitroreducens; assembly: GCF_023897015.1. Lineage (GTDB taxonomy): Bacteria > Bacillota > Desulfitobacteriia > Desulfitobacteriales > Desulfitobacteriaceae > Desulfosporosinus > Desulfosporosinus nitroreducens. The sequence goes on from NZ_JAMHFY010000002.1 coordinate 283,325, forward strand.
AAAGGGAAGAAACGAGAATTAATCCAAATGGCAATGACGAATGCACAGACCACCCTTCACGACTCAATTACTATTGAAGTTAAGCAGCAAAATGAAACAGGGCAGGCTTTAGCAACACTTGGAGAAGTCTTAAGCATCCCAGCTCCCAGCAGAATCGAAGCCTTTGACATTTCAAACATTGCGGGAACTCATAACGTTGCTGGTATGGTACAATTCGTCGAAGGTAAACCTCAACGCAGGGGGTACCGTAAATTTAAAATTCAACCCATGGAAACAATGGACGATACTGCTGCTATGAATCAGGTAGTTATGCGCAGATATTCAAGGTTAGTATCAGAAAACGAACCTCTTCCAGATTTAATTCTAGTTGATGGAGGGAAAGGACAAATAAGCGCTGCTTTAAAGGCATTAAAAGAATTAAACTTATCCATCCCCGTTGCAGGCATGGTTAAAAACGACCGGCATCAAACTCATGGACTTCTAGATCAGTCGGGGGTCCAAGTCCCATTAACTAAAAATCATCCCACGTTTTTTTTACTTGGCAGAATTCAAGATGAAGTCCATCGCTTTGCAATTACCTTCCATCGCCAACAACGAACTAAAAATATGACCTTCTCTGCACTAGACAGCATCCCAGGTATTGGCCCTAAACGCAAGCAGCAACTGTTACGTCATTTTCCATCTCTGGATGAGATTCAGGGTGCCAGCCTTGAAGAACTTCAAGCAGCTGGAATTCCACAAAATGCAGCAACCGCAATCTATGAATATTTTCGCGATACTAAGCCAACCTCAGCTGTCGAATAGAAGGGAGAATTCGTCCTGTGATCCTAAATTACCGAGTTGAAGTATGTCGCAAATGTTACTTTAAACGAACTCATAAATGCTCAATTACTGATTATTATATCCAGAATTCGTCGTTTGCTTTTGCTAAACCAGGCGGGGAATGCGTTAAATTCAAACCTATCCCCTGGTTACCACAACTTTAGAACAATTTTTGAAAGTAATAGTACAAAAAGGTCCAGCAAGAACTCAAATTCTTGCCGGACCTTTTTGTACTGTTCTAGTTTCCCTCATTAGGTAAACTAGTTGACTCGACGTGCCCCCAGATAACGGCTTGAATAATAACCATCACTAAGGCTTGTTGTACGCACACCACTGTTGGACGCATGTACGAAATTTCCACCGCCGATATAAATGCCAACATGGGACGGTCCCTTTGCATACGTCGTGAAGAATACCAAATCACCCGTTTGCAGTTGATCTTTCTTTATAGGTGACCCCACATTAAATTGCGCTTGAGATGTCCTTGGCAAGGATATGCCTGAACCCTTGAAAACATACTGAGTGTATCCCGAACAATCAAAGCCACTCTTGCTAGTTCCTCCAAAGACGTAAGGTACACCTTTTAGACTTAGAGCATTACTCACAAGAGTAGGGCTACTGGATCTAGATACCTGTTGTTTAGGCGGTTCTGTTGCCACTACTACTTTTCCTTGTACTGCGGCTACGACTTGAACAGGTTCTGGAACTTTTTTAGCTGTCTGTACTTTTTTTATTGTTTGTACATCATTGCTTGGTTGAGTTGTTTTCTCAGCGACTGCGACTGGCTCGCTCGGTATAGATACAGATTCTTCAGGTATAGAAGCACTTTCCACACTGACATTGGTGATCGGGCTTTCGACCCATTGCATTTGCTTGCGTACTGTCTGCGTATAACTTTCTGCCGATAAACTATCAGCAACAAGCAACAAGGGCTTCATAGGAGTACGAATAATCGTCGTACTGGGTTGAGCTGAAACTAAAGTAGGAAGGCTGCTTGCTAAAAGCAGGCCTGACAAAGCAACGCTTCCCAACCACTTGCACGTAGAAGAGGAAACCGCCAAGAAAAAATCCACCTTTCTTAGCTTACGAGGTTAGTTGACGGATTCGGGCAGCAGGTGTAAGCCCTACACGTGAATAGACCACGTGATTCACCCCCATAATAATCCCCCGCTCCAAAGTACAGGATTTGGATTCAGCTTTTACTATAATTAATACTATTCGAGACAAACCTAAAATGTCCTGCAAAATTCCTAAGGGAAAAAATTCCTCTCTGCGGAAAAATATCTATTCCAGTTATTATATGTTTTGAAATTTTCTAAGACCTAAATCAAGATATAGGGGTTAGTCTATCCAGCAGACGATAATCATGCCTGTAATCACTATCTGAATGGTCTCACTCAAATCCCTACAACAGTGTATCCCAATTTAAATCTGCCATCCAACCAATGTTTACCTAAGGAGAATTTTTTTAGTTCTTATCTGACAAGAGACTTGTTTCTTCTCCTTAAGTAACACAAGAAAAAAAACCTCCTAAGAGGTCTTTTAACATTACAAATATTTAGCAGCAATTTCGAATTAGTTAGTAAGGCTTATAATTGGCGCAGGAATTCGACCTCCGCGATGCACAAACAATTTTGAAGAATAGGGATGTACAGCTATAACAGGTGCTCCTCCCAAAAGTCCTCCAAATTCTACTCGGTCTCCGGCTTTTTTACCAATCGCAGGAATCACTCGCACTGCCGTTGTTTTCTTATTAATCATCCCTATGGCCGCCTCATCTGCTATGATGGCCGAAACCGTTTCTGCACTAACATCACCCGGCAACGCAATCATATCCAAACCGACTGAACAGACACAGGTCATTGCTTCCAACTTATCAAGGGTCAAAGCCCCTTCTTCAACAGCCCTTACCATTCCTGCATCCTCCGAAACAGGTATAAAAGCGCCGCTCAACCCTCCAACATGAGACGAGGCCATCGCTCCCCCTTTTTTAACTGCATCATTGAGCAGAGCTAAGGCTGCGGTGGTTCCATGGGTTCCACATCGTTCAAGACCCATATTCTCAAGTATTTCTGCTACACTGTCCCCAATTGCGGGAGTAGGGGCTAAGGAAAGATCTATAATTCCAAACGGAACATCTAAAGCCTTTGATGCCGCGCGCGCAATTAACTCTCCCATACGGGTAATTTTGAAGGCGGTTTGTTTTATCAAATTTGACAGTTCACTAAAATCTGCCTCAGGATATTTTTTTACAACCTTTGCGACAACCCCTGGGCCGCTGACACCAACGTTAATAACTGTATCTGGTTCGCCTACACCATGGAAAGCACCCGCCATGAAAGGGTTATCTTCTGGCGCATTACAAAATACCACTAACTTAGCAGCTGCAATCCCGTCATTGTCTGAAGTGAGTTGAGCAGACTTTAGAATTACATTGCCCATTTTAAGTACCGCATCCATGTTAATTCCAGCTTTTGTTGTTCCGATATTCACTGAAGAACAGACAAATTCCGTCTCACTAAGTGCTTGTGGTATAGCATCTATAAGTGCCAAATCTCCTGAAGTAAATCCTTTTTGAACTAGTGCAGAAAAACCGCCGACGAAATTAATTCCAATCTCGCGGGCAGCCCGGTTCAATGTCTTAGCAATCCGTACCATTTCATCCACATTCATTTGTGCTGCTGCGATCGCTATGGGGGTAACAGAAACCCGTTTATTTATAATGGGAATCCCATAACGTGCCGAGATTTGCTCGCCAACTTCAACTAATCTCCCTGCATTTTTGGTAATCTTATCATAGATTTTCTTTTCCATCTTGCCAATATCATCGGAGCTACAATCAAGCAGACTAATTCCCATTGTAATAGTCCGAATATCAAGGTTTTCCTTATGGATCATATTAATTGTTTGTTGTATTTCTTCTCGTGCGAATGTGATTGTCATGACTTACCTCCACTATTCACTTAACTCCATCTGTCTGATTTCACAATACTAATTAGATACGGTGCATAAACTTAAAAATATCTTCGTGTTGAACCTTTACCTGTAACCCTTTGTTGTCCCCCTCTTGTTCCAGGGTGCTTGCTAATACGTCAAGCTTTAATGCAGATGGCTCTAAGTCGACGACCATGATCATTGTGAAAAATTCATTTAATATTGTCTGACTAATATCTAGAATATTTACGCGATATTCAGCAAGACGCCCGGAAACCCAAGCAATAATTCCAATCTGATCACGCCCTATTACAGTTATAATTGCGTGGTTAGATTCTTCTCGTGGCATAGTCATGGTTCTTCCTCCCTTTATCGGCAATGTATCTATTATGGGGATTAGACTAACATATTTACTTAGTATACTCAAGCCCCATTCAAGTTTTATGTTTATAAATGTATACTGAAAATGACTGAAACCGCAAGTTTTGACCAAATATAAGATTTGGACATGGGATAAAAGGTTCCTTTTAAGGTACTAAAAAAGAGAGCTCACAGAGCTCTCTTTTACCGAACAATTACGAACAGCTTCCGCCGCAACTATCTCCACAACCACCACCGGACTTCGCCGTTCGAATTTCGAATCCACCACCATTGTTAGATTCAATAAAATCGACGACTGCCCCTTCTAAGTGGGTGGTAAGTTTTTTATCCGTTAGAATAGAAACACCATGCTCAACATCAAGAACATCTTCATCCGTTTTTGACTCTTCCAGAGTCATGCCGAAATTCGGCCCACCTCAGCCAATACCTACAAGATAAAGGCGAAGAAATGCATTTTCTTTATTTTGATTCTTAAGCACTTCTTTAACTTTTTGGGCAGCTATTTCAGTAATATTAACCATTATCTTCACTCCTTTTTAATCCAATTAATTCTTAATATACCATACTTCTAGTTTTTTTAAAAGTATCGCATAAATATAACTCTTATTGATTATTATACTTCTTTGCCGTCTCCATTTGGTTGGAAATCTTTCCAAAGACGACGAACTTCAACTTCTATACTCGCCGGGAGATCCTGGGATAATTCTTGCCATTGTCTTAGTTCCCCTTGAATCGTTTGTACCCAATTTTGTTCTTTTGGCCAGACAATAAAGGTTTTCGGTTCTGGAACTAATAAAGTTCGAACGAGTCCCAGAAAAACAAGGAGAGTTAACAGTCGCCAAAACCAACGCATTATTTTGATTCATCCTTTCAAGCTTTATATAGTGTCAGCTTGTCCAGAATCAGATAATTTAAGTCTTTCGGCACGTAATTGTTGCCAAAATCCTTCCATATAAAGAAATAATGGATCAAAATATGCTTTAGCCGACTGCGTGAATAAGTGATCTCTGTAGCTGCAGATTCTCTCATGGTAAAATTTCTCACAGGAGTTTTCTCCTACTAAAGTCCACCCTTGGACTCCAGCCCAAGTAAACAAACGTCCCAACCCGATTGCACCTACAAAATCTAATTTATCAGCATCATACAGAATCTTCGCTTCAAGGGTCTTCGGTTCATGCCCCGCCTCACGAGAATGAGAAATAATTGCTTCTTTAACTTGTTTGACTATCCCGTCAGAATAACCGTTTTTTTGCAAGATATTCACGGCTAACCCAGCACTGCTTTCTGCATGAGTTTTTTCCACTGCACCAGAACGACCAATATCATGGAGAAGTGCAGCCAATTCAATGACAATTATATCTGCGCCTTCTTCCAGAGCCAGTTTTCTGCCCCACTCTCTAACTCTCAAAGCATGTTCTAAATCGTGGGCACGATCTTTCCGAGCGTAGAATCCTTGCGCAACTTGAATAATCTGTTGCAAGGCATCTTGTGATAAAACATCAGTCATTTTTATAACCCCCCATTCCAGAGGATAAACACCATTTACACTTGATGGTAAGGTACAATACTCTAAAATTATCTTATTCCGCCATTCTTACCTTGTCAAGTTTTCCAATTGTGGAAATTTCCCATTTTATTTCTCAACTTAAGTCTATAGAGATGTTAATTATATATCTCTGTAATTATGCTATAATTAGCGAAGAATCCAGTTGGATCTATTCATATTTGCTCAAAGGAGTGCTTATGCGTAAACGATTATCATCAAAAATCATCATTTCACTTGGAGTAGTCCTAGTTATTGCTATAACAGTTTTCTATACTTTACAAAGTAATTCCACGTTTTCCTTTACATCTGACTTTGACCAAACCCTATCCCCAACTGAACCAGAAGAAATACCTGCCGCACCTGAGAAAAGCCTTGATTCTTCATCTGAACCTCAAGATAAGGAGCTCTCCCCAACCTCAACTCTTCTTTTAGTCCATATATCAGATTCCCAAGCACTTGTTCTCTACGAACAGGGGCTTAAGCTTTATTACCAACGCCAATTCGCGGACGCTCTTGATCTTTTCAATCAAGCCTTGCAAATTGATGATCATTGTTATGAAGCACTAAATGCCAAAGGAGCCGCTCTCGCTTTTCAAGGACACCACAATCAAGGGCTTGCCCTTATTAAGCAAGCCCTTGATTTAAATCCTTCGTTTGTCTATGCACATTTTAACCAAGGACTGGCTTATGAACTAGCAGGTCGCTGGGATGAATCAATCGCGTCCTATCAAAACGCTCTGCAACTGGACAATCGAGATACGTGGAGCTATTATGGCATTGCCAGCATTTACGGTCGTCAAGGTAATGTTGACAAAGTGCTGGAATATCTGAAACTTGCGATCGCTCTTGATGCCGATGTCAAGGAAGTCGCCCGTAACGAACACGACTTTCTCCCCGTTCGTAATGATCCTCGCTTTCAAACCTTGGTCAAACCCTAATTTACTTTAGGAGTTTCTCCAATTGATCTACAAGTTCCGCAAAAACCTGAAGAGCATTCCCTACAGGTGCAGGGGTCTCCATATCCACGCCCGCTTTTCGCAGTAATTCGATTGGATAATCCGAACTTCCACCGCTTAAGAACTCTAAATACCGAGTCACGGCCGGTTGACCCTCCTCCAGTATCGCCCGAGCAAAGGCAATTGCCGCCGAGAAACCTGTTGCATATTTATATACATAAAAAGCGTTATAAAAATGAGGTATACGTGCCCATTCTAAGGCAATTTCCGGATCAAGGACGACATCCTTGCCATAATAGACTGAATTTAAATCACGATACATTTCCGAGAGATTATCAGCGGTTAAGGCACCGCCTTGCTCAACAACTAAGTGAACTTTTTTTTCAAATTCCGCAAACATAGTTTGTCTAAAGATAGTACCTCGGAATTGCTCCAGATAATGGTTCACTAAATATGCCAGAATTTTAGGGTCTGTTGTTTTTTTCAAGAGATGCTCCATAATTAATGATTCATTCAACGTCGAAGCAACCTCAGCGACAAAGATTTTATATCCAGCGTAAATATGAGGTTGTTTCCGATTAGATAAATAAGTATGTAATGAATGTCCCATCTCATGAGCAAGGGTAAACATAGAATCCAGTGTATCTTGATGATTTAGTAACACATATGGATGAGCACGATATGTACCCCAAGAATATGCTCCACTTGTTTTCCCTTCATTTTCATAAACATCAATCCAACTCTTTGAAAATCCTTCTTCAAGAATGCTGATATACTCTTCCCCTAAAGGCCTTAATCCTTCAATGACCATATTTTTTGCTTCTTCATAGGTTATCTTCATGGTCGTTTCTGGGACGATGGGGACATAAATATCATACATATGTAATTCACTAAGCTTCAAGGCTTTTTTGCGCAATTGAATATATCTGTGCATATGAGGCAAAAACTCATGAACTGTATTAATCAAGGAATCATAAACCTTTAAAGGAACGCGGTCATCATCTAATGAAGCTTCAAGGGCTGAGGGGTAGTGTCTGGCTTTAGCAAAAAAGACGTCAGACTTTATGCTGGAGTTCAAGGTAGCTGCCCAGGTATTTCTTTGCTTCTCATACGTACCATAGAGCGTCTTGAACGCCGCCTTGCGCACCTCCTGCTGTTGGCTTTCCATAAATTGTATAAAATTACCTTTTGTTAATTCGATCTCTTGGCCAGATTCATCGACGATATTCGGGAATCTAAGGTCTGCATTATTAGCCATAGAAAAGATAGCCCCCGGGGCCTCTGCCAATTCACCAACTTCAGCTAATAATCTTTCTTCCACTGAACTAAGAATATGTTCTTTCTTGCGAAGAATGTCATCCAGCACATGATTATAAAGTTCCATTTTTGTGGACGTTGCCCGGAATTCTTTCAGTTTCCCTTCTGGCATGGCCAACAATTCAGGAACTACGAAAGATGCCGCACTGCTAACCTTAACGGCGAGTGCACCCGCTCGATCTGTTAAAGCCTGATAGTTAGCAATTCTATTGTCCTCATCACGCCTCATACGCGCGTATGCGTATACTTCTTCTATACGAAGACTTAAATCGTCCATCCACTCAAAACACGAGATTAACATATCCGCATTATCGGCTAAATGCCCTTCAAATTTCTTTCCTTCTTCCAATAGTTTTTCGACATGAGAATACTCTGCCTCCCACTGATTATTATCGGAAAAAACGTCTTCCAAATGCCACTTATTAGCTTCTGGAATTTCTGCTCTAGTCTTTAGTTTTTTCTGATCCACGAATATTTACCCCCCCAGAAATAATTACTTATCTTTTATTATATACATCCTGCTTGTAAATTACTATTTCTCACAAACTTTATAAGTAATAGGAGTGCTCTTATAAAAATCATAACCAAGATACCTATAAACATAGCGAAACAGACAGCGTACGTACCACTGCCTGCTTCACCTTGTCCACTATCCCCTTGGAAGGTTCCCCAACCTTCCAAGATATATTTTACTCGATCACTGCGACCTATGCAAGTGTGTGATTCTTCTCTTTCGACTATAAACTTGCCGTTAATCTCTATCTGTATTATGATAGTAGAAATATATTCAATATTCATCAAGTATTTACATAATCGACTGAGAAATTGCTTAACGCCTGGAGGGCGGGCCGTAAAAATTCCGACTCGTTCCTTAAACGGGATGGGACGGATTTTTTTACTTTCGAGAAGGCCTTTACCGCTGTTCATGGCTCCAGGGACACTCGGCCATCCTTGGCCAGCGGTCCCTTCCCGCCGTCCTTGGCTCCAGGGACACTCGGCCATCTTTGGCCAGCGCTTTATGCTTGCCAAGTTTTTTTATTTAGAGAGGAGACAGACAGGACATGAAAAAAATTGGCTATTTAGGACCTAAAGGCAGCTTTTCTGAGGAGGCGATTCATTTATTTATAGCCTCTCAGCCTGAATTAAATGATTCATCGCCTGAGCTTATCGCATTCTCAACAATCCCACGATTGCTGTTCGCCTGTAATGATAAAGAAATTGACTTGGCCTTTGTCCCTTTAGAGAATTCTACCGAAGGGCAAGTTGGAGTAACTATGGATACACTAGGTCAAACTGAGCACCTCTTTATCACCAATGAGTTTATCCATTCTATTGACCAATGCCTTTTAGCACACGAACCTATGCCTCTGGAACAAATCGAGCGGGTTTATTCTCACGAACAGGCGATTGGGCAATGCCGGGATTTCCTCGAGAATCATCTCCCTAATGCACAACAAATCACTTGCCTGAGCACAGCTGAGGCGGCCCATAGAATTTCTTCGATTCGGGAAAACTGGGCGGCTATAGGTCCTCGTCGAGCTGCTCAACTATATAACCTTCACCTTGTACGAGAATGCATTCAAGACGCTACATTAAATGCAACACGCTTTGTTTTGGTTGGTCATAGCCTTGCAGAAATGTCCGGCGGCGAAGATAAAACCTCTCTTTTGGTTATTGCAGAAAATACCCCCGGCGCCCTATATCGTATTTTAGGCGAATTTGCCAAACGCCATATCAATCTAAGTCGTATTGAATCCCGTCCCTCAAAACGAAAACTGGGAGAGTATGTTTTCTTTGTTGATGTAGACGGTTATGTCTTTGCTCCCCTCATTCAAGATGTACTCTGGGCACTTAAGGAAGAACATATTTCCGTTAAACTTCTTGGGTCTTACCCAAAGGCGCACCCACACGAGAGAATATTTTAAGGAGTGAGGGTAATCCTCACTCCTTAATCTTTACTAGTCCAGCTAGACTAATCTATGAACATTTTTTCAATTAGCTCAGCAATCCCTTCTGGTACACATGATGTAGCTTTTTTCTCTGTTTTACTGTCTAATCCCTGCAAACCCCAAGGGATTTTCCATCCTGTCAATATATTCAAACGCTCAAGCGCTTCCCATTCATCCTTACAATTCAACTCTCGCTCTCCATCTAACGCTCTAATGACATTAGAGGAGAATTTAAAGGGGCTTGCGGTTGAAGCAATAACCGTGAATGTTTGATCGTTTGTTGCGGAAAGATAATCCTCGTACACTTTCATAGCGACTGCAGTGTGTGGATCAAAAACATATTGATAGGCTTTATAACTTCTTGCTATTGTCTCAAGCGTTTCCTCCTCATTCGCCCATCCGGCATAAACAGTATCTTGACATGCTTTCAGGGTAGTTGGATCAACTGTAAACGTCCCCTGATTACTTGCGTCATACCATGATTGAATCTTCTCTGAATTTCGCCCACTCATTTCATATAGAAACCGCTCAAAATTACTTGAAACTAAAATATCCATTGAAGGGGAGATCGTCTGAAAAAAGGCACGTTGACTCTGATAAACTCCAGTTGCAAAAAAATCCGCCAAGACATTATTAGTATTTGAAGCACATATTATTCGATTAATCGGAAGACCCATGAGCTTAGCGTAGTACGCAGCCTGTAAGTTTCCAAAATTTCCAGTAGGGACTACCACGTTCATCTTACCTTCTGAGGTGATTTTCCCCTGGCTCACTGCCTGTAAATAAGCCCAGTAATAATATACAATTTGAGGCAGAAGCCGACCCCAGTTAATTGAATTAGCAGAGGAAAAGATGAAATTCTTCCCTTGAAGCTTTGCCTTCAAAGAATCTGAGGCAAAAATGTGCTTTACAGCTGTTTGACACTGATCAAAGTTTCCACCCACAACAGCCACAACATGAGTATTTGATCCCTCTGTTGTTGTCATTTGACGCTCTTGAACAGGACTCACGCCACCATCCGGGTAAAAGACAACAATATGCATCCCTTTTCTGTTTTTAAACCCTTCTAAGGCTGCCTTTCCAGTATCACCGGAGGTAGCTACAAGAATCAGAACATCTTCTTCCCGATTAAACTGTTCAAGGCTAACCTTCATTAAGTCGGGCAACACTTGCAAGGCCATGTCTTTAAAAGCAGCCGTAGGTCCATGCCAAAGTTCCAACACTCCGAATTTCCCTAAGGATACCAAAGGTGCTGGGTCTTCTCCATCGAATCTTCCATCAGAATATACGTTGACTATTTCGGAAAGAGACTCCTCAGCGAAGTCCGCTAAATATGGCATCATGACACGTTTGGCGACATCACGATATGTTAACCCCTGAAGGTCTTTCCAATTCAAGTCGGGAAAAGTTGAAGGGACAAAAAGTCCCCCGCCTGGTACCATTCCTAATGTTATAGCTTGCGCAGCTGTTTGTCCATAAAGATTACCCCGTGTGCTTTCGTACAATACATTTCCCTCCTAGACCTATTTAACTTGATTAATTATTTACAATCTATTCGCTGTATATTCGCCTTATAATAATAAATCTCCTTCTTAAAAGCTTAAATGTATTATTAAGTTCTGAAATTAAATCAAAGTTTTAAAGGAAACCTATATTCTATTGTTGAATACCATTGTAAAATATAGTTAAAAATCGAAAGGAGATCAGGAATGTCTGATTACTCAATCCGCAAATATCGGCAAACTCTAATTATTGGACTTATAGGAGTCATTAAAGAGCTTTTCCCGAGCGAACAACTCATAATTTCTCACTCTATCCTCGATGGTGTATATTGTGAACTTAAAAATTCAGTACTGTCTTCAAGGGAAATTCAGAAAATTGAGGACCACTTGAAGACTTGGGTGAATACAGATCAAACTATTCACTATGAGACTGGTGATGATCATTTATTTCATTGCCAAATACAAGAGCAAATGATCACTACGATCTATCCTCCATTAGAGCAGTCTGGGTCTTTAAAGCACTTTAAATTGATCCACTTTTTACCTGGTTTTATTCTGCTTTTTCCTAATGCCAATCATCCAGATTCGCTCTCTCCCTTTGTTCCACCGGAAAAACTTTCTGCAACATTCTCTGAAACCCAGCGTTGGCTGGAGAACTTACACCTTTCTAACGTTCAAGATGTCAATGCAATTATTTCAGCCAAATCTTCTCAGGACCTCATCTATTTAGCTGAGGCCTTACATGAAAAGATGATCTCCTCAATTGCTGATCGTATCTTTAAGAAACGTTCTAAAGTCCGTGTTATCCTTATATCCGGGCCTACATCTTCTGGGAAAACAACGTTTGCCCAACGCTTGTCAACTCAATTACGCGTTAACGGTCTTCGCCCAGTTGCATTATCTCTTGATAATTACTTTTTACCTCGGGAAAAAACCCCCTTGGATTGCAATGGACAGTACGATTTTGAGTGCCTGGAAGCCCTTGATTTACCCCTTCTTGCTGCCCATTTAAATGCTCTGATTGGGGGATCTGAAGTTGAAACTCCGCTCTTTGACTTTGTATGCGGCGGGCGATGTCCCGCCGGAAGAACTATGCGTCTAGGTCCCGATGAAATTCTTGTAATAGAGGGAATTCATGCACTTAACCCATCTTTACTGCCTTCACTTGATCGTACTCAAATGTTTAAGATATATGTTAGTGCCCTTTTTCAGCTTAATATTGATGCTTATACTCGAGTTCCTACTACAGAGGTTCGACTCATACGCCGTCTTGTAAGAGATTATAAATTCCGCGGGAGTGATCCTGCTCGAACATTAGCCCAATGGGAAAGTGTTCGTCGAGGAGAAAACAACAATATCTTTCCATATCAGGAAGAAGCAGATGTCATGTTTAACTCTAGCCTGCTATACGAACTCAATGCATTACGACCCTATGCAGAACATTTACTGATCTCTATAACTCCAGAATGCCCTCATTATGAGATGGCCGTTCACCTCTTAACCCTTTTATCCTTTTTTGATTCATTAGATATTTCTACTGTTCCTTTCAACTCCATTTTAAGAGAGTTTTTAGGAGGAAGTGCCTACAATGTATAGCCCCATCTAGTCCCATAAAGGCAAAGTGCGAAGAGGAGGTACTCTTCGCACTTTGCTTTAAACTAAACCAGCTAATTAACCTATTTGTCACAAGCAAGCTTACCTGCTTTAGCGTAATTTTCCTTTGGCATATCCCGAATAATTATTGAGACAGCTTCTGGGGCAGCCCCCGTTGATTCAATAATTGCCTGAGTGACTTTCTCTACGAGCGATCTTTTTTGGTCGAGTGTACGACCTTCTAATAATTCGATTTGTACAATTGGCATGAAATTCCCTCCCACTATTGTATTAAATGCTATCAATTCGCCGGATTTACCGATTCTCGATAAACCTCTAAAATTGAAAACTTAAGCCCACGTCGCTCCGCAAGGTGGTAAATAAGTTCAGGTTGTTTTATTAATTGATCCTTTTCTATACGGGTACATCGTTTTATGGCATATTCCAAGCGCAAGGCTTCACTCCATGTTTCAACCTCCCAAGCTTGTGCCAAAGTAACTGGAAGATGGGAGGCAGTATACTTTGCTCCTTTGCCTCTTGCGGCACCACTGTTATGTTCTTTCACCCTCCGCACAAGATCTGTCGTTGCACCGGTATAGATTGTATTGTCACCACATCTTACAAGGTAAACCCAATATCCCATGCTCTACTCCTTAGGCCAAAACTCAAGAACTGGACGACTTGACAACAAATTCTGTTCAAAACATAAATCTAAATATTTATTTAGCCCTAAGACAAACGGATGATCTAAACCATAGTTAAACTGTGTAAAGTAATCTCTCCAAAAATCCTGCGATCCTCCAAGCATGGCTCGGCATGTCTCAATGACATTCTCTATATGGCACAGTGCCTTAGCTTTAGCCTCCAAGAGCAACTGATAGATGGCCTGTATTTCTTGCTTTCTCTCTGTTAAGAGTTTTTTGGGGAATGCCCAAACCGCATATGTCATGGAACAACCAGTATATTTAAGCCACTCCTCACCTAAATCATAGATATAACAATCCGGATGAAGAAGCGCTGCTTGAATAGCTGCATCCCCAATTAGGAGCGCTGCATCAGCTTTAGCAAACATCTCTTGAAGATTAGCGGACATGGTCAAATAGTTAGGAACTACTCCATTGAAATGGTGGAGCAAAATCTTAGTAAGATTAACTGAGGTTGCAGATGTGTCAGTCAAAGCGACGGTCAAACCGTGCAATTCCTTTAAAGGCACTTTCGAAAATATCAGAATTGATCCTACTCGTCCTTTCGTAGAAACCGACAGATTGGGCAAAATCGCATATTCTTTCCAATGCTCTCCATAGGAAAACGCACTTATCGGTGCCATATCAATCCGTCCATCAGCCAACATTGCATTATGTCCCGTGGGCTCAGCGGTAACCGCTTCTATTAAAGGATGGTCCTTTTGCAAAAAAAAGAACATAGGCAACATATTAGTGTTAGGGTTATGTCCGATGCGAATCATGCTTGTACCCCCATATTATGCAAGTAATAAGTGTCATTCAATGATTTATTTTACGGTATTGCGTAATTCCCCAATCATTTCAATTCTGACGATAACTTCATCCCCTGATTGTATAGCTCCAATTCCTTCAGGAGTACCTGTAAGTACTACATCCCCAGGATTAAGCGTCATGACCTGAGACATAAAGCTCACGAGTTTTGGCACTGAAGTTATGAAATTCTGGGTATTCGAAGACTGCTTTATTTCACCATTGAGTATTGATTGAATGTCTAAGTGACTCGGATCAATATCTGTTACAACCCAAGGGCCGATTGGACAAAATGTGTCAAATGATTTTGCGCGAGTCCATTGACCATCCTTTTTTTGCAGATCTCTAGCCGTTACGTCATTTGCACAAGTATAACCAAAAATAGCCTCTGCCGCTTCGATTTCAGTGACGTCCTTGACAGTTTTTCCGATAACGACAGCCAATTCTGCTTCATAATCAACACGTTGGCTTATTTTGGGGCAGATGATCTCATCATTTGGGCCGATAACGCTGGATTGAGGCTTAATAAAAATAACCGGATCGGCAGGCAACGAATGTTCTAACTCTTTGGCATGCAAAGCATAATTAAGCCCTACACATATTACTTTATTGGGATCCACAGGAGCAAGCAAAGTAACCTCATTCAAGGATAATATAATATCGGTTGGTTTACTTGCGGGATCAAGAAAGGGTCCATCGAGAACTTGAATCCGCTCTCCTTCAATTTTTCCAAATCGAATTTCTTTTTTACTGTTTAAAAACCGAACGTATTTCATTGTGATCAACCCTCTCTTTTTTCTGGCAAAATTACTTGACCGAATTGCGGGTACGTTTTACAGACTTTAGTAAGAGGACATTCTTCACAACGCGGTTTTCGAGCACTGCAGATTCGCCTTCCGTGAAAGATCATAAGATGATGAACTAAAGACCATCTTTCCCGTGGGAAAGTAAGCATGAGCTCTTCTTCAACCTTCTCTGGAGTTTTCTCGTGAGCTATCCCTAAGCGATTCGCAACTCGAAAAACGTGGGTATCAACCGCGATTGCCGGAATTCCAAAGGCATTGCTAACCACAACATTGGCAGTTTTTCGCCCTACACCCGGAAGAGCTCTCAATAACTCAAGATCAGCAGGAACCTCTCCCTCGAAATTCTCAACGAGCACCTTGCAAGCAGCTAGAATGTTCTTGGCCTTGTTATGAAAGAGTCCCAAAGAACGAATTTTATTTTCAAGTGCGGATTGCCCCAAGTTCATGATTGCTTCAGGAGTATTTGCCTCTGCAAATAGAGAAGCAGTCACAAGGTTCACTCTTTCGTCAGTACATTGAGCGGATAAGATCGTGGCTATCAATAGTTCAAAAGGCGTGTGAAAGACTAACTCACAGTGAGCATCAGGAAATCGCTCTTGTAAAGCATCAAAAATATACTGGGATACCTGACCATCAGAACTAATCTTTGTCATGTGTTACCTCCGCCAACTAGCTTAAAACTTCCTGAATAAAGATAGTTCTTTTCTCTACCATGTTGTACTCTTTCACGACATTTGACCCAAAGTCTGATTCGTCAAAAACTCGTACGATCGGCCTGGCTGGCATGCTCAAATTCTGATCAACCACAACCCCAATCTCACCAGTATTTAATTTTACCGTAACCCCTGTCGGATACGCAGCAATATTTCTCATAAATACTCTGACCATTTCTAAGGGGTAGAGCATACCAGCCAGACCCATTAGAATTTCACAAGCCTCATGCGGCATTATACGTTTCACATTGCTGTGGTCAGAAGTCAACTTGTCATAAAGATCCGCAATCGCTACCATCTGCGCTAAAGGGTGAATTTCGCCTTCTTTTAATTGTCGTGGATAGCCTGTCCCATTCATATGTTCATGATGTTGAAAAGCAATGTGGGCAATGACTAAATTTAGATCTTTTCTTTTCCTAAGATCCTCAAAGCCCAGTGTTGTATGTGTTTTGAGTGTCTCAACTTCTTCCGCTGTTAAGTCAACCTTAGCAATTAGCTTGGGATCCACTTGTACCTTTCCAATATCATGCAGGATTGCACCGATAGCCAAAGTCTCAAGTTTTTCACGGTCAAGTAACAGGGCCTTCCCTAAAATAGTCGAAAGTACACAAACATTTACTGAATGAGCAAACATTTGGTTGTCCAAACTGCGCATTTCCATCATGTTAACTAGTATATCCTTTTTGAATAGAATCTCCTCGACGATTTTATTGATAATTCTTTTCAAATCAAAACCATCGAGCTCTTTTCCCAGTCGAACAGACCTTGTACTTTTCTCTAAAATCTCCATGGCCTCACGACGATGTTCTTCACTAATAACATCTTCTACAATTACATCATCAAAACGATCATCCTCAATGTAAAGGATAGAAATCCCCATATCTCTTAATTTGGCAATATATAATGGAGTTAGTTTAACGCCTTTACCTAAAAGGATTCTGCCCGAGCTGGAGAAAATGGTTTTACCCAAGACATCCCCCATTGTTAACGAATTAACACTTACTTGCCGCATTTAGAGGTTTGCTCCTTCCTGTCGAAGCATATTATTTAACCACTATATAATCCTACACCATTTTTCGCTATTTTCACAGTCCATGTCATCCATATTAATAGAAGTTGATGACGGGGATTGCACTTGGTAGTATACTATAAAAGCGATGTCTAAAGTGAGGTATAATAATGTTTCTTGATCTATTCATAGTGTGCATTCTTGGTTTTGTTGCAGCAATGGTCGATGCAATTGCTGGAGGAGGAGGACTTATTAGTTTACCAGCATTACTAATGGTGGGTGTCCCTCCCCATCTAGCACTTGGAACTAATAAATTTGCAGCTTCCCTGGCTTCCTTAAACAGTTCTATAACCTTTGCTCGCTCTGGGAAAGTTCACTTTCCGCTTGTCAAGTGGCAGATTCCTTTTACATTAATCGGTGCATTTCTAGGTGCTTGGACGGTTCTCAGTGTCAGTTCCGATTTTTTGAATAAAGCTGTCCTATTCCTAATTCTATTTGTTGGAATATACACTTTGTTCCATAAAAACTTAGGGATCGAGAATAAATTCAAAGAACTAAGTTCTTCAAGGATAGTTGCAGGCTGTCTATTTGCGCTGATCTTCGGATTTTACGATGGTTTTTTTGGTCCCGGAACCGGATCCTTCCTAATTTTTTCATTCATCGCACTGTTTGGATTCGATTTCGTCGTTGCATCTGCAAATTCCAAAGTTTTAAATTTCACGAGCAATATCGCTTCTCTTCTCCTCTTTGCTTGGAATGGGAAGATTATCCTTTCTTATGGAATCCCCATGGCCATATTTATGATTTTAGGCTCTTATGTAGGTACGAAGCTTGCCATTCATCGTGGTGTTGAAATAGTGAAGCCTCTATTTGTCATAATGTCTTTATTAGTAGCTGCAAAACTTATTTTTCAGAATTTATAAGTTACTATCGCAGGAACAGAAGCAACTGCTTATAACTGTTGTCATTTAGTCTACTGTAACAATTGACTCCCGCTAGGGCTGCATAGCCTCCTATCGGGAGTCAATTTTCTACATATAACAATATAAATAAGTTCTATTTTGGGTCTTTATCCCACGATTCCGGACCCCTCGGATAACCTTGCGGATTTTGAAGCTCTGGGTGTTTTTCATCAGCCAATCCGAACAATCGTATTCTTAACCAGTTCGGACCAGTACGTGCACTTATTAATAAATACCCTTGAGTATTATTTCGAAAGCGAAAATCAAGAATTCCGTAGGATACTGTGGCATCTTGCCCTCTAATAACATAGGAAACCGGCAAAGAATGTGTGTGCCTCTCTTCAATAGACAGATTAGCTTGGAGTACAGCTTGATATAGCGTACTGGAGTCTTGGCAAATGCCTCCTCCAATGTCTTTGACCATCGACTGATTTACAAAGACAATGGCTGGGGAATAACCAGTAGCTACCGTTCGTTCTCCAACAACCTCATTGAATGAAAATACTTCTCCAGGTGGAATTAATCGATTATCCAACGCCATAGCGGCTAAACGCACATTATTAGTTCGTTGCCCATCCTGAGGATTAAAATAGGTCGTGTAATCTCCTAACTTATCCCCGATTTCCAATATGTCAGCTGTGCTGGGATTAGCCAGAATAACATTCACAACAGCCTCGACATTTTTTTGTACCTGTTCTTGGAAAATCTTTAACCAGGTCGCTTCAATATCAAGGTCTCTTCCCGATAGTCCGTCTGTCTTTTTCAATTGACCAGCGTCAAACTCAATTGTTGCTGCCTGGGCAGGTTGATTAATCAACCTGCTAAATTCTTGCAGCTGTGTAATAATTTCTGCTTGATCTAATCTAATGCTATCGGATGAAACGATCAAGGGTCGCGCCAGATTTTGAAAAATATCTCCAACCCGAGAGC
Source organism: Desulfosporosinus nitroreducens (assembly GCF_023897015.1). Lineage (GTDB taxonomy): Bacteria > Bacillota > Desulfitobacteriia > Desulfitobacteriales > Desulfitobacteriaceae > Desulfosporosinus > Desulfosporosinus nitroreducens. The sequence goes on from NZ_JAMHFY010000002.1 coordinate 302,238, forward strand.
CCGTTGTAGCAGGATAAACTTGATCTAACCAATGTTCAATCTCTGTATAAGTGCGTTCCCACTTCAAAGGATAAACTTGATCCACATACGTAACAGTATTCGGGAGTTTTTCTCTTAGTAGAGCAGATACTTGATCTCTACTTAATCCAGAAATATCCTGGTCCCATATCATTAACCCTGATGGCGCCCGGTCACGCGTATTGCCATACGAAACAACGGCTCCAAACCCCAGTGTAACACATAGTTGTAGCAATAAAGCTAAGATAAGCAACCTTGTTTTTTTCATAGTAGCTACATCCATTTATCTTTCTTAGTTTTTCTGCAAATGAGAGGTAACTTCCATCAAAGTGCTTCTAGTTTTAATGTGAGTCACCATTTCAGGCGTAATGTATTCTCCAGCACGCAAAATATCCCCATTGTCTAAAACAATATCATTCTCAACTTTTTTGCCGATGAAATATTGGAGTTGGCGTTGTTCAAACAGGTTAAAATCAGCTTCAAGCCCTTCAACTACATCCATTTTCTCAATAAAATCTTCGGTACCGATGCCATCTTCATTTTCCGCAATATTCTGTAACAGATCAGGATTCTCTATCTGAGATATTAGTTCATCGTTGAATTTGGAATTGTCAGAGTCTCGGGGAATCGCTTCCCCTTCAATAATCAGTAATTCCTTACCTAAAGTAATGATTTTTTCAGCCTCAATCTTTTGCATCTGTCCCTCTGATTCAAAAAGACAAGAAGCTATATAGCCGGTTTCCTCATCAATTATTATTTCTTTGACTTCTCCAATAAGTTGTCCCTTTTTTGTTAACACTTTTGTTCCTATTACTCGGATATCTTGCTTTAACAAATTCTGAATCTCTGTATTTTGCGCAACATCTTGTATTACTCCCTGATGTGGGACAGTAATTGCAAATTCTCCAATGCCTAAGATATCAGTGAAGGAAACGACCTTCGCACCAAAATAATCTGAGGGTTGGTCGATAATTATAAAATCTAGGGATTTGCTCTGTTGGTTAAGAACCAAATCCTTCACAACCCCAATTTGTGTCCCGTCCGAAATACTAATAACACGCAAGCCAATTATTACTTTTGTCATCTTCATAGGCGAAAGCCCCCTAATCATTAAAATATTTGTTAAGATTTTCTTTGATCATCCATGCATCAAAGCGATGCTGAAGCTCTGGATTAAATCGTGATATATTAGTTTTAACATGTATCTTTAACTCCGTTATAGCATAATCACGTTCCCCTAGATTATTTAGCAACCAATAACAATCCATGATTAAACATAAGGCCAAATCTGGCATCGGATTAAGAGCTAATGCACGCAAAAAATAATAGGCTGCCTGTTGAAAGTTATCTAAGTTTTTCTCTTTAAAACCTAATTCAATAAGTTCATCGATCGATGGCGCGTTTTCAGAATCACGAATACTCTCTTCCTCGACAGCCAGTTCTTCTTCAATTATGACCATTTCTTCTTCTACAAGTTCGTTTTGAACCGTGATCATTTCCTCTACTACAACTTCTTTTTCAACCGTGATCATTTCTTCTACTACAACTTCTTTTTCAACCGTGATCATTTCTTCTACTACAACTTCTTTTTCAACCGTGATCTCTATCTCTGAATTAACGGAGATAGCCTCATGTACATCCTGTAATTCTCTGTTGTTTCTTGTATTTCTATATAATTGTATTTTTGACCATATTGTACCCGAAATAATTAAAATCAGCACAGACAATATCCACCAAGTTGTCCAACCTGACCGAAGAGCTAAAGGAAACAATAACACAGCACAACTCAATAAAACCGAAATTGCAAATGCTCTCATTCGGGATATACCAAATACCCTCGCTTGCCAAATCAAAAACGCAACAAATGGAACACTTATTAAAACAACGGCAATTTGATATGTCAGAACATGGGCCCCCCCTTATATTAAACAGTATTTATAAAAATTCGACAGAAGTCTTGTTTCTCCTTCTTATTACTCTTTCGAATTACATTCTTTACTAAAGTTTCTTTTCGGAAATAAATATATTATCAAAGGATTATTCAAATTTAGAGAGAATAATATAAACATTGTAGCCATATACAACATGTCTGCTCATCATACATGCTTAGATTTCGGTTTAGGGGGCATATCTATGTCTAGTGATCGGAGAAACGACCCAGAAAATACTTCTATATTATTGGAAAGAATACAAACCTTAGAAAGTCAACTAGAAGAAATACGTCTACAGACTAATGTTCTTTTAGATATTGCACGTGCACTTAATGCGTCGCTTGATCCAAGAGTGATTGCTGCCAATATTATTAGTGCCATTGCTTCACTTATTAGCATTGATCAAGCAAGTGTTTGCCTTTACAATGAGAAAACGCAAGATTTTGAAGTTATTGGAGTCTTTGACTCACGTACAATATACCCTCAGATGCCACCAAATCTCGATTTGTCTTTTCTCGCTCAAGTATTATCTGAAGGTGTTACTTATTATTGCTCCCCAGGAAATAGAGCACAGGATTGGGAATGGATATGTTGCTTACCCCTTCAGAATGCCCAGCACAAAACAGGCACAATAAATATTCACGCGATTCGACAAGCGGAGATAACTCCAGAACAAATGCAATTCTTAGAAACAGTTGCTGGTCACGCCACTTCTGCCTTGGAGAATGCTCTTCTTTATGCCATTGTAGAACGAGAATCAATTACTGACGGATTAACTGGCGTATATAATCATAGATACTTTCAAAAACGCTTGCATGAATATATTTCACTTTGTCAACGTCATAAACGATCGGTTACTTTTGGCTTACTCATGATTGATGTTGACAACTTCAAACAATTTAACGACCGCTTCGGACATCAATTTGGAGATACTGTATTACAAATTATCGTGAGAGAACTTAGAAACAATTTAAGAGAAGAAGATCTCATTGCCCGTTATGGAGGAGAAGAATTTGCCATTCTTATTCCAGAGGCAACACAAAAAATCGTATTATTTATCAGCGAGAAAATTCGAGAAGTCGTGGAGAAAACCCAAGTTTACAATCAAATAACGGCTATGAATGTTTCTGTTACTGTAAGTATTGGCGTCACACTTTGGCGTTCCACCGATACTCCTGCTTCCGTAATAATGCGAGCAGATCATGCCCTGTATGAAGCAAAAACAACGGGCCGAAATCAAAGTATCTTTAGGTAAATAATTCGTCTTTTTTGATGCCTGCGCAAAAATCAAAAACACCCCTCTAATCAAGGGGTGTTTTTGGGTGATTACATTTAACTAGTATTACCATTTATTAAGCTTCAATCGCTCTAGGCATTCTGCCATCATTTTTCGGTAAATTAACAGTTACTTTAACAAGCTGAACGCATGAAGCAGCGATAACAACTGCGCATCCTCCCAGAAATCCACCGATGATTAGTATAGGAATGAAAGCTAACATAAAAACGCCCCCTTCACTCAGAATTTTGCTCTTCTTTTCACTATCATATTTAACCATGCCATTAATTGTTCTGATCCTCATCATCATATTATCATATATGGATAATAAAAGAAAGTGATTGTGTTCACTTTCTTAAAGTTCTACTCTTCTGAATTATTTAAATTTTATATGTTTTTAGTTATCTCCAGATGGTGCCTTGACTCTCACAACGAACTTGTCTTCTAGTAAAATCATCAACCCATTTTTGAAATACCTCAGCTTCTTGTCCATGAACATGAACAAGCATTTCAATCACTTCTCTAAAGTCTTCCTTTTCAATTATCCAATTATGTTGGTCAAATTGATACTTAAGCATTTCAAACCATTCATAAGGCACACTTAAAACATATATTTGATAGAGTGCCAATTCCTTTAGTTCTGTCTCATTAATTAGTTGCCGGGCAGTTCCCCCATAAGCTCTAGACAGCCCGCCGGTTCCCAGTAATACTCCTCCAAAATACCTTACTACAACCAATAATACGTTCCAAATATTTCGATGTTGCAGAATATCAAGTATTGGCCGGCCACCTGTCCCTTGAGGTTCACCATCGTCTGAGGATTTCTCAATAAACCCGTCATGCAGTCGATATGCATAGACATAGTGACGTGCATTTGGATACTCTTCGCGAATATTCTGCATAGCTTTATCAATTTGCTCCGCAGTTGTCAGCGGAACTGCAATACCAATAAAGCGAGATTTATCAATTATCTGTTCCCATGTTTTCCTCTCAGATAATGTATTAAATCCTTCCACGTTACATCCCCTGTTTGCGAGTTTGTGTTTTAGCAAGAAAAGGTTCAATATCGATTATAAAACGTTCATGCATTCCAAAACCAATTTGACCCGCTTCATCACAAACTTCAACTGAAAAAACAAGTCGCCGACGGTCTATTTCAACAAGTTCAGCCGTTGCAAAGACGTTAGCGCCCAAGGGTGTTGCAGCACTATGTTTAATAGTCAAGGAAGTCCCCACACTGGATTGTCCAACAGGCAATGCTAAAGAATTTACAGCAGCTTGTTCCATTAGTGCCACCATTGCTGGCGTTGCGAAGACTTCAAGTTGTCCACTTCCCATTGCCTTAGCAGTATTTGAAGCAGTTACCGTTGTCTGAGCCTGACCTTTTCTTCCGACATTTAAATCCATAGTGAACACATCCTCTTCTCGTAATGTTGTAGGTATTGTCATTATTTTATCATAAAACAACTAATAGCGTCGTGAATTTTTCACAACGCTATTAGCTGTTTTATGGCTCTATTCTACATCCTAGCGATCCAATAGCCGATGTACCCAACAACAATTATCCCTACAATGTGAAGTACCCACCATCCTGTTCGAAACGCTCCCCAAGTCCCTAAGTCAATTCGATCTCGTAAATCGCTCATTTTTTTCACCTAATTGTTATTTTTTAATGATGAGCACCTTGTGAAATACCACTAAGGGCATCACCAGCTTCATTCACATGAATTTTTTCAGTGGCTAAGTCACCTAATGCAACTATCCCAATTATCTTACCCTGCTCAGTGACCGGTAATCTCCTGATTTGATATTCAGCCATTATACGTGTGGCTTCATGAACATCTTGGTCAGAAGTTACTGTGATAACCTCAGAATTCATAATATCTTTGGCAGATGTGCTTTGAATGTTTTTACCATCTGCTATAACCTTAAGGACAATATCCCGATCGGTAATGATACCTAATACTTTATTCCCTTCACAAACAGGAATTGACCCTACATCACTGCTCCTCATCAACCGTGCTATGTCTACAATTGAAGAACTCGGAGTGACCGACTCAACTTGGCTAGTCATAACGTCACGAACTTTCATACTTATCCCTTCCTTTTCACAATATTCCTATGTAACATCGATAGTATGGACATCTTTGCAAAGAATCATGCAGAGAAATTAAGAAACACAGCTCCTCTTGTGGGCAAAAAATTAGTAAGATAATAATAAAAAACCGTTTAGCAACGGTTTTTTATTTATCAAAAGGATTTAAACAGGATTAGACCAGCTCATGGTTTTTTCCCTGAAACTATGGCGACAACACCACCGGCTAAATTATTAAAGCTTACATCTTTCAAACCGCACTCTGTGAAGATACGGGCTAATTCTTCTTGAGCCGGGAACTCTCGGGCTGAGTCGTGAAGATATTGATAGGCACTGGCTTTTCTTGCCCAAACCTTGCCCATTAAGGGAACGAGCTTATCGAAATATAACCAATATGCTTGTTTAAAACCTAGCAGTGATGGTTTTGCCATATCAAGAGATACAACTTTCCCGCCCGGCTTAACCGTTCTCGCCATTTCTCGCAATCCCTGTCTCAAATCCGGCAAATTTCTTAATCCCCAGCCCACAGTTGCACCGTCAAACGAATTATCTGGAAAGGGAAGCTCCATTGCATTCCCTTGAATAAATCGAATATGAGCCGGATTAGATACTTGGCGCAAGGATTTTTCTGCTACTTCCAGCATCTTTTGCGAAAAATCCAATCCTGTTACATTCCCTTCAGGCCCAACAACATTTCCAATTTCCATTGAAAGTTGTCCTGTCCCACAGCAAACATCAAGTATATGCATACCAGGCTTTGCCCCGACCTTTTGAACCGCAAGACGCCGCCATCTTTTATCCATTCCTAAGCTCATTAAGCTATTCATTAAGTCATAACGCCCTGCTATAGCATTGAACGTCTCTTTCACATAAGTGGCCTTATCTTTCCCTGCAAAATCCATCGCAATCTCCCTATCTGTTGATTTTGTTTAAAATAGTATTGACATTTTCTTAAATACTACCCCTACATTAACTATTTGTCTAGAGACTAGTCTATTTATGTTCAATGTATTACATTTCAATATTCATGATCAATATATTGTTTTAGTTTGACCGTATTCCTGAAAGCAATTATACTGTAACAAACAGTATGCTGTAATAAACAGTATAAGGGGGCATAGTCTTGAATCGTTCAAAACAAAGTCGTCACACTAACGCATTTATTCTCCTCTTTCTAGAGGAATCCTCATCGGCCTATGGAGCACAGATCCTCTCTAGCTTGCAGACAGAAATACCATATTGCTTAACGGACAGTCCCAGTGTTTACCGCGCCCTTCAGGACATGGAAGAAAAACAATGGGTAAAATCAACTTGGCAGACCTCAGAGAAGAGTCCTCCTCGAAAATGGTACACCATCACTACCCGCGGAAGAACTGCACTTCATGATTATGCTGAGGATATTGTCCAACGGCATGCTAATTTCGAATTTTTTCTTACCCACTACGCCCTTATTAAAAATAACAAGACCGAAAGGAGCTCCCAAAATGAAACCTAAGCAACCTATTGAGTATTCAACGATCGGAATATTATCTTTGGCTCACATGCTTAATGATATGTACAGTAACTATCTGCCTCAAATGCTTCCTTTTCTGGTTGCAGCAACGGCTCTCAGTACCACTAGAGCAGCCATTTTAGTATCAGCGTTTACTATTAGCTCTTCGTTCATTCAGCCAATCTTTGGTTACTTCCTTGACCGGCAGGGGAAGCGTTGGCTTGTCCATGTGGGCACCCTATGGATGGCGATTATGCTCAGTTTAACGGGTCTTGTCACTAACTATCTCCTGCTTGTTCTCCTAGCCACCTTGGCAGGTCTTGGAACTGCCGCCTTCCATCCCCAAGCTTCAACAATGATTACTGTTGTCAGCGGTGACCGAAAAGCAGTTCTCTTATCTACTTTTATAGCTTTTGGAAATATTGGCTTTGCTCTCAGCCCGCTTTTACTGGTTCCCTTGTTTCAAACCTATGGTCTTAGCGCTACTGTTTATACGGTTATACCGGGAATATTAGTCGCTTTGTTACTCTTTTTCTTTGCTCCCAAGAATAATGTCCTTGGCGGAAACGTCCCTACTTTATCCGAAGTATTACATTCTTTACAAACCGCACGAAAAGAACTCTTAGCTATTACCAGTGTTATTGCGATTCGTGCATTAGCATATACTGGATTGTTAACCATCCTTCCCTTATATTTTCAAGCACAAAATCTTTCTTCAATTGCCTCTAGTCATTTAGTTTTCATTATGCTGTTTTCTGGAGCAATTGGCGGAATCTTAGGTGGATATATTTCAGATCGTTATGGCCGTAAACTCTTAATTGTCAGTTCGCTGGTCCTAGCTACTCCTCTTTTTTATGGCTTTTCACACACGCAAGGCATTTTGAGTATTGTTTTCTTAGCCCTTGCTGGCGCTTCTCTATTATCTAGTTTTTCTGTGACCGTTGTTGCAGCCCAAGAAGCCATTCCAAATAATAAGTCTTTAGCAGCCGGATTAACCATGGGCTTTGCCGGAGGAATCGGAGGTCTGCTGGTCATTATAATCGGTCATATAGGAGATCTTTACGGTTTAGCAACGGCAATTTCCGTTTTATTCTTTCTTCCCCTTGTTGCAGGAATTATCGCCTTATTTATGAAAAACCGACCTTCAGCAAAAGCAGAACGAATAGCCGCACGATGACCATTATACAGTATAGCTGAGACAAATGAAGAAAACCGGTAAGGTTTCCTTCATGTTTGGGACGGGATCTTCAAAATAAGAGCCTTTCACTTTTTTGATTGAAGTGAAAGGCCTTACAATTCTTATAACACTTATGAGGTAAACTTGAGTCATTGTTTGATTTTAAAGGCTCCCCGCATTAGCTCAAACACTAATTCTTCAATACCTTCCAAAGGACGAGGTTTCTTAGAACTCACCCAATCACTGATTGCAGCATCTAATGTACCGAAGAACATCTGTCGACCCACTTTTACGTCAGCTAATATGATTTCTTGTTTCTCCACACCTTCTGTTAGAACTTGCTCAATTAAATGGAAATATTCGCGTAGAGGCCCAGAAATAGCCTCCCTAATTTTCGGGTCTGATTGTCTAAGCTCAATCTGTGTAACTATAGCTAGCGAACGATTTTCCTCCATGTATTTGAAGTGAGTTCGAATTATACAGAATAATCGTTCTTGGGTTGTCTGACATTTGACTATCGACTGACGAATTTCTTGAATAAAATTCCCCATTCGATCCGAAAAAAGACTGACCAAAATATCTTCTTTATTCTTGAAGTACAAATAAATGGTTCCATCAGCAACTCCAGCTAATTTAGCAATTTTGGATACTTGGCAGGTAAAATAGCCATATTCTGCAAAAGCCTCCGTGGCTGCATCTAAAATTGCCTGATATTTTTCCTCACGGGGCTTACTCATTAGTTCACGAGCTCCCTTCTTCACAGTAAAGATAGACCTAATACTTTAGATCATATCATATTTCGAAACTTCTCACATCATCTGCCGGGATACTGTCTTAAAATTATTTGCCCCTTCTCTGTGAGTACCCAAAAAGTAAACGCCTGAGTAGAAAGAAAACCACAGCCTTCACAGTGACCGCTGCATTGATCTATTCCACAACCGGGACTGCAAGCTTGTCCTAAGATCTCACGACGAACATATCCCATATGTTCCATTTGCTCCAGAGCACTTTCAAGCTCTCTAACTGAATAGCCTACCTCTGTAGCAAGCTGTGTCATTGATAATGATTCTTTTCGTGATAGCACTTCCATAATGCCTGTAAGCAATCCGCTTCACCCCCAAAGGGTTTTTTTCATTTATTGAAAGCCAAAAAGCTGTCCTCCATGAAAAATAAGCCAGCCTATGATAAAACTAAGGATTAGGTTATAAGCAACTCCAAAACTTGTCCAACCCAAGCTTCTTGATTCCTTATAGGTTGTAACAACGGATGCCAGGCAAGGGATATAAAGCATATATACTACCAGAAAGGTATATGCCCCTAAAGGAGTCATTGCCCCAGTCATTGCCTGTGCGATGGACTGCGACGCATCAGCAGCAACACCGTATAAAATACCTAAGGTCGATAATGTCGTTTCTTTAGCAGTAAATCCAAAGACAATCGCAACCATAATCCGCCAGTCGAATCCTAACGGCTGCCCGATAAAAGCTAACCAACCGCCCATTTTCCCTGCCCACGTTTCATTCATCGGGACTCCTTGTGGATAAGAGCTTAGGACCCAAACCACAATCGAAGCTACTAAAATGAACGTCCACGCCCTTTTCAAGAAAGAATATGTTTTTTGCCACGTAGGCAAGAGCACATTGCGAATAGTGGGAACATGGTATAGGGGGAGTTCCATGACGAAGGCAGAGCGTTCCTTTTGCCTAACCACTCTTCTTAAAAAGAGCGCGGAGAACATTACGAGAAGCATACTTAATAACAATAGACTTACCATAATGAAGGCCCCTCGAGATCCAGGGAAAAATGCAGCCACAACAGCACTCATTACCCCTAAGCGCGGTACACAGGGAATCAATGGATTTATTAGCATTGTAATTAAACGATCTTTTGGATCTTCGAGAGTTCGCGTAGCCATAATCCCTGGAACATTACAGCCAAATCCAGAGACCAAGGAGAAAAATGACTTTCCATGTAACCCCATTAGTTGCATAAACCGATCTCCAAGAAATGCTGCACGCGCTAAATATCCACTGTCTTGCATTAAGGAGAAAAAAGCAAAGAAAATCGCAATTTGGGGCACGAATGCCAAAACGGCACCTACCCCTGCGAATATTCCATCTCGTACCAAACTCTGAATAACTTCCGGCATTTGACCCCACTGCATGATAACAACAATCACATCTGCCGCCCAGGCCATTGCTTCAGATACAGCACCGCCTAAAGGTGCACTGGCAACAAAAGAAAACCAAAAAACCAGTGATAAAATAATTACCATAATAGGGTAACCCCAAAAGGGAGAAAGAATCCATTCATCTAATTTGTCTGTCCAAGTGCGTTTGACAGGATTCTCATTCACCCTAAATTCCGGGAGTATTTTAGAGATATATTTGTACTTGGCATCTGCAACTGCCATCTCGAAATGATCCTTGTTCCACCCTTCTGCCTCATATGCCTGGAGTAAAGCTTCTCCAGGCAAACTTACCGATTCTTGAAGTTCATATTTTACAGGATCCCCAGGGTCGCAACACGGATCCGTGCTCCTATTCCTTTGGTTTGTCTGTGGGATACTCTTCCAAGTCTGTCCAATTTCCGGATCTTGTTCTAAACGTTTAATAGCCAACCATCGCAAGGGATACTTTGTAGCCCAAATGGTATCTGATAATAACCGTTCCATTGCTTGAATTCTATTTTCAAGCTCCTCCGGATAAGGAACATCATCCGCTATCGGATCTTTTTTAAGTTTTCCTACCCTAATAGCCTCAGCTAGAAATTCTTCAATACCTTGTCCTTTAGCAGCTGTGATTTCTACTACAGGGACATTCAAAGCTAATGCTAATTTATTAGAATGAATTGTTATTCCTGCGGTTTTTGCTAAATCCATCATATTTAAGCCGATTACAACACGGGGAGCAAGTTCAAGGATTTGAAGGACAAGATAAAGGTTTCGTTCAATATTTGAAGCGTCCACCATTGCCATCACGACATCTGGTTTTTCGCGGAGAATATATTCTCGTGTGACAATCTCTTCCTGAGAGTATGCAGTCAAACTGTAGGTTCCGGGAAGATCAATGAGCTCTATTTCCTCATTGGCTCTATGGATAATTCCTGACTTACGTTCTACGGTTTTTCCAGCCCAATTCCCAACTTGTTGATTTGATCCTGTTAAGACATTGAAGACCGTACTCTTGCCAACATTAGGATTGCCCATAAGAGCTATTTTCATGACCCTACCGCCTCCTCTCTTCGCAGCTCATAATTATGTCCTAGCGGCAACATTATATTGAAAATCACTCATTTACTCGTCATAAAATATAGTTAACGACTCGCTAATGAAGGCTCGCTGTATTCCCGATTTGGCGCACAAACCATAATCCTGGCGCACTCTCCTCTACGCATAGCTAAGTAGTACCCCTTCAATCTGATCTGAAGCGGACCACCTAATGGAGCACAGCGAACAACTTCTAACTCTACTCCTGGGACGATTCCCATATCCATCATCCGACGACGCAAGGCCCCTCCGCCTTCAATACGTTCAACACGCGCTCGTTCTCCAGGTTTTAAATCCTGTAAAAAGCGATCCATCGGCTATCCCTCCTCTATCAAAATGATAACCATTCTCAAGTTTGGTTAAAAAATAACTGAGAATACATCTCATTTGTTTATAGAATACTATTCTTTATCTACCCTGTCAATAGAAATTATCACATGTGTAACCGGTTTAACGTCAATTCCTTAACGCCAATGACATAACATTGGGCTTTAGAAGTTAAATGGACTATATGCCTGTTGTTTGACTGGCCTTCTTCTTTAATATCTTTGCTCTTAAAAGCTTTAAATCCACATCAATGAACCTGTGTTGAATCTGATTGACATTAAATCTAAAAAGCTTAAATACGAACTGAATAATATAGCCAAGTACTATAGACATGATCAGTGTTCCTGCCCCTACGAACCCGCCTAATAAATATCCCACAAAGAGTGCGCTAATTTCTATTGAATTTCTGATAAATCGAACTGATCTACCAGTTTTTTTGGTTAAGGCAATCATTAACCCATCACGCGGACCGGAACCCAATCCTGCACTTATATAGAAATAACTCGCTAATCCTATGATAAACATACCTAAAAACATCATGATTAAGCCAGAAAAGATTCCATTTGATAACGGGATAAAATGATTAAGCATTATTAAATCCATGAACAATCCAATGAACAACATGTTGCATAAGGATCCCCATCCTAAACTTTCTCCTAAAACAGCATTAAGCATAACAAGAATAATCCCTACGCCAATACTTGCTTGCCCCATAGTAATTCCTGTTAAATATGTAATTCCCTGATGAAAAACATCCCACGGTGATAAGCCAAGGTTAGCGTTTATTGTCAATACTATACCTACTGCAAACAGGAAAAGACCCGCAAATAACCTGATAAACCTTCGAACCATCTGTGACATTGATAATCACCATAACCTTCTACTCTACTAACTAGCCTCATTTTATAATTCACGAAAAACGATTCGCTAGTATATTTTGTTATTTACTAAATTGCTAGAGAATACATAATTCTTCTTCACTATAATCATACTTATTATAGGATATGAGTTTAATTCCTGCAATCTTATCCTTATGCCCATTCATAAAGGAGGAAACCCGCTATGACATCGCCTAAAAATAAAGTCTCCAATCCGAAAGATGCCCAGCCATCTAAGCTTAATCCTAAGACCTCTTCCAAACCCATTACTACGGGAGAAAATAAAGAGGACGTAATTTTTACTAAAGATAAAAGTCCAGATGATCTGGAAATCCTTGATTAGATACTTTCAGAGTCCACCGCAGTCTTGAGATCACTTGGACCAAGACTTTAATGAAAGCTATTTTAGTAATGGCAATGTCACGAAGGGTCTCAAAGTTTGCAACTCTGCTTTCTGCCAGACCATACCTGGATGCCAAGGAAAGCTTTTCTTCCAATTGTGAAACTCCCGCTCTGCAAGCGGGAGTTTCACATTGTACTCTGCTTGGGAAGCATTGGGAATATGGTTACAGAAATTAATAAAATCGATCCATATAAAAAAGGCCCAGGGGTTACCCCTAAGCCTTTTGAAAATCATCTTATCTTTAGTAACGACGCATGGATTGAAAGCAATCGCGACAATACACAGGTTTTTCCCCAGAAGGTTGGAAAGGAACTTCAGTCTGTGCTCCACAGCTTGCGCAGACTGCCGGGAACATTTCACGTTGTGGACGACTGCCAAAACCGCCGTAATTACTTCGACCACCGCCTGATTGTTGCTTGCGTGCCTGACGACAAGCTGGGCAGCGGGTTGGTTCATTTTCAAAACCTTTTTCAGCATAGAAGTCCTGTTCACCTGCTGAAAATACAAATTCTTGACTGCAATCGCGACATGTTAGATTTTTGTCTTGAGCCATGATAACTCCTCCTTATTTGGTGTTCTTGTATGTTGGATCCTCTTAAATTATCATCCTTGCACCAAATACGGTCAGAATTATGGATTCCAATTTTAATTAGGCCCAATTTTTAACAAGCACACGGTCAGTATAGCAGAGGGCTTGCTTATTAGCAACCAATATTTTCTACAAATTCAACAGCTTTATGAGATTAAATGTAAAAATACAACTAAATTCTGCCCAATTCCCCTAAAGCCGCCTTCAGTCTGGTAATATGAAAAGGTTTCATGATGTCCTCTCCATGCCAATGACAATCCAAGATATCAGCATCCTTAACTATTTCCTCGAGCGGCGTTCCGATCTCATGCTTCTTAGAATGATTTATAACTGCTTGTACGATCTGTTCTTTAGCTTCTTTAGAACCAATTTTTTGAGTTAGGAAACGCCGAACTGGTTCCTCCCCTTTTGGGGCATGTTCATTCTGCCGCCCTGTGACCCAACGGCCAATGTCGTGTAAAGCACAAGCTAAGGCAGCCTCATCTACATTAACTCCTCTCTTTTCTGCTAGTATGCGACCGATTTGTGCACAGCTTACAGCATGAACTTTCTCCCATATGATTGGATAATCCCTTTCAATAGACTGCATCTCCAAATCATCCAGTATGGAGAAGATATTTTGTAAATCATAGATAAATTCCCATTTCATGGCCGTCCCTCCCATTTTACTTAATTTTACCATTTGAAAAAGGCAAATTAAATCTCTTTCTCCTCATATCTTATCCTAAGAGGATTTGCTATACGAGGAGGAGGACTGTTTGAATTCAAGTTGGACACCCACAGCTCGACGTCTCTTAGACAAACGATTATGGATACTTGGTTATTATTCTGAAGATTTCCAGGGCGATTTTCGCGCAATTGAAACGCTTCGGCAACAAGGCTCACGCATTGATGTTTATGCTGACTTTGCCTTCCAGTTAAAGCCTGATGGTCAATTTACAGGCCAAGTAAATAACCTGGCCCTGCAAGAAGCTATTGCCCGCGGTACTGCGCCTCTCGTTCTCTTCCATAATTTTAACGGAAAGGTCTTCGATCATCTACCCCTGCGTTCTATTTTATCTTCAACTGCCTCGCAACGAAATTGCATTAATAACATGATAGAGTTACTTCCTTCCAATATTGCCGGTATCCATGTAGATTTCGAAGGGGTAGAAGGTTCTTACCGCATTCCATTTTTGACCTTTCTTGAATCTCTAAGGACCATATTGCATGGACGTGGCTTACTGTTAACAATTGCTATTCCAGCTAAACGTTCGGAGTGGGAAGCGCCGGGGTATGACTTTGCAGGAATTGGGCGTATATGCGACTCCATAACCCTGATGACCTATGACGAACACTACTCAGGAGGTTCGCCTGGCCCTGTAGCAAGCTTACCTTGGATGACCGAAGCACTCGACTATGCCATCCGCTATATACCTAACGAAAAACTGTTATTAGGTATTCCTGCCTATGGATACGATTGGTCCAGTGAACCAACCCGTCTTGTCCCAATGCGTGATATCCCAGAGTTAGTCACCCAAACCAATGCACGTACCCTTTGGTCTGACCAAGCAGTTGAACCATACTTTTACAACTGGAAAGGAAGAGTTAAACATACTGTGTGGTATGAGAATGAGCTCTCTGCCAAGATTCGTTTCGGTTTCGTCAAGAGCTATCGATTGAAAGGCATTGCCATTTGGCGCCTAGGGTATGAAACAAGCCGTTTCTGGCAGGAGTTGACAAGTAAATTTAAAAAATAAGTACTATTATTAAAGAATCATTAACAAGAGCATCTTCTCAACGAGGTTGCTCTTTTATCTTTATACTAAATAGAATTCTTCGTAAGTTCTCAACTTTTATATTAATAGATGAGAGCATTTACTTGTTCTTTGGCGGGTTAACCTTTATTATTGGAATTAACTATTTTTAAAGGAGATGAACTTACTCTATGTATGAGCTTAAGAATCACACAGAAACAGTTGTCCAACAAACATTGCAAAACTATCTCCGCAACAACGTTCTTAAATGCTCATGTGAACGCTGTCAGGCTGACATCATGGCACTCGCCTTAAACCGTTTGCCTGCACGTTATTATGTTTCTTCACGTGGTGAGATAATGACTCAGTGGGAGTCACAAGCACTGCCTGACCAAACGCGTATTATTACAGAAGTTGTCCGTGCTGCCCAACAAGTCAGTGCTACCCCTTTACACCCAGTGAACTCGTTCAGCTAAAGCTGAACATCGAGACTTCGGTGACGTAAGTCTCCAGTACGATAGTCTCCGGTGGAGATTATCGCTGAAAGCGCACGGCCCGTAACGAATACAATTGCGCTGAGGATAGACTTATGCCAAAGGGGCATATCCACAGACGAATACATTCGCGCCGTAGGATGGAGCCTACCTCCTTCGCGCCAAGTGTTCCTATTGGGAAAGGCGCTCGGCGATACTCTCCACTGGAGACTATCGTCGCCGAAGTAAAATAAGGAACACACCACTTGAAGTGGGTGTCTCGGAATTGATAAACCAACCTTATTATTTTCTTTGTTAATTGTTTGGTTACTCGGCATTTATTACAATAATTACAGATAGAACTGCAACTACAAATAATGTAAATACTCGAAAAGGATCATTGATAACTTGTTCTATTCGCACTGGAGTCAATTCAATATCCAACATATCCCTTCCCCCTTACTCCTCTTCTAGTTTATGGTATTTTAATAGAATTGGGAACAAGGCTATTATTGAATATGTGGTTTTCGAAAGGTCCAAAAAACAGAATTTATAAGACCTCAAATTTGGAAATGAGGTGCTATTCGTGGTTAACTCTGAAGACCTTCGTCGCTTTTCTCTGTTTTCTTCCTTAAGCTCTAATGATGTCGTCCCTCTTCTTCCACATTTAGTTGAACGTCGTTACCGCCGCGGGCAGTTATTATTTGTCGAAGGAGAAATAGGTTCGTCAGTATTTTTTGTTCTTTCTGGGCAGGTTAAACTCAGCAGATCTACTCCGGCAAGTGAAAAGCAAATTATCGATTGGTGTGGTCCCTATGATTGTTTCGCTGAGGTTCTGCTTCTAGAAGCTGGTTCATATCCTGCTACTGCTGAAGCCATTAAGGACAGTACCTTGTTAGTCCTTAACAATGAAGTAATGCCTCAAATTTTAGAAGCAAATCCTGCACTGTCAGTAGCTCTTATACGTACCTTGAGCCGAAGATTAAGACTTTCCCAAGAGTTCATACGAATCTTAACTAATCGCTCTACTGCTGGAATTCTTGCGGCCCTTTTTCTTCGTTTAGCTCGACCTGCTGAAACTCCAGGAAAACCAATTTTCGTAGATGCCTCTTTAACACATCGGGATCTAGCCAGTATGATTGGAACGTCTAGAGAATGTGTCAACCGGGCCATCAATAGTTGGAAACGATCAGGAATATTGAAACTAGCAGACGATCGGTTAGAAATTCTCAAACCCCATGAACTTGCTGAGTGGCCTTAATTAAAACACCATGGAACTTGTGCTGCCAGGTCGTTCTAATTGGTTGATAATACGCCAACATTCTTCCCAGCTTATGTTCGGTTGACGACGCCAAAAGATCATAGCTGCACGAGTTTTTTCACACTCGCGATCGTTAAGCATGCTTTGACTCGGCATTTTCCCTCCCCATGCATTTACCCATTCCTGATAACAATGAATCAGTTCTGTTGATTGGCTTTTTAAATACCGAACAGTGTAAATACTGGCTATCCAATGAACAACCTTATCTTCCCCCACCCTGGAATATACTTGCCCATCTAAGTCTGCTCCAGCGACTAATAGAAGCAAGAATAAAAAGTGAACTCTGACAGCTTGCCGTAATATTTCTGGATTAATCTCGTAAAGTTCGGAAAAACGTCCTAAAGGCTTGAGAAACAGTTTAACTGAGGGCTCCCTATACGTACATACTCCAAAAGCAGCAAGCGGGATTGGATAAACATCTTCCAGGCCACTTTCTTGTAATTGACCTACCAACTCCCGTTCAGCTTGAACTAGACGCTGTTCTCGTATTAAAAGTTGCTCTGCGGTCTCTTTTAGAAATAATTCTGCTTCTTTAGGACGCTCCGGAAGAGAGTCCGCCCATTCTCGTAAACGGGATCGTTTAGGCATCAAAATTTCTATCATTGAGCCCGTCTCTTGGTGTAACAGTTTAAAACCCTGACGAACACGATCAGGATCACGATATAATCCCCGCATAAGCATTTCAGCAGGTTGGGGAATTTCTACAGATTCCTCAAACCGTACAATCACTTCTCCATTTCGCTCTGGAAACTTGAGTCCCATAGCCTTCTCAATTTCTAATCTCATTGAAGACACGTCTGATCCCCCCTAGCCTTGTCTCTTGTTTCATCCTATGGATTCAAGGGATAATTCAGACCATCTTAGCCCTAAATTTGACCATTATTGATTGCTTTGTTAAAATTAGTAAAATGATATCAGAAACGAGCTGACTGACATGTCTAAGCGCACTTATCACGAAATGATCCTAGACCCTTTCCAGGAAGAGGCACTTGATGCAATCGATGCCGGTAAATCCGTCATAGTAGCAGCACCTACTGGTACTGGGAAAACTCTTGTTGCGGATTATTTAATAGAAAAAGCCATGCGGGAACACTTAAGAGTAATCTACACTGCTCCAATAAAAGCTCTTAGCAATCAAAAATTCAGAGACTTCAAGAAACAGTTTGGCGAAGATGCTGTAGGCATAATGACAGGAGATGTTGTACTTAACCCAACCGCACCCCTGCTAATTATGACAACTGAAGTTTTTCGTAATCAAGTTATCACTGAAGACCCCAACTTAGAGTTTGTATCTCATATAGTTTTTGACGAAATTCACTGGCTAAATGACGAGGAACGCGGGACCGTTTGGGAAGAATCTATCATTCTGGCACCACCAAAAATGAAGATCCTTGGTTTGAGCGCTACGATCGCTAATGCTAGTCATCTAGTGGACTGGATCGAATCCATCCGTCATGAAGAGGTTGCACTCATCGAAGAACATAATCGAGTGGTTCCCCTAGAATACTATTACTTTACTAAAGACACTGGACTTGTTGACTACGATCAACTTTGGCGTTACTACCGCCGAAAACTCAAAGATCGGATCAATGATGAAAGCCCCTTTGGCCCTACGACTCACTTAGACCTCATTCGCACAATACAACGAAGTCATCTTCCGGCACTTTTTTTCGTTTTCAGTCGAAAACAATGCGCGATAAAAGCAATGGAGTTAGCAAACATCGCAAATTATCTAAGACCCGCTGAACGGAAAACCGTCGAAGATAAATTCATTCATCTTTTTGGTCATGAGATTGATTGGTCATCTTCGACACGTCAACTCAAGCGTTTATGTTCCAAGGGGATTGCCTATCATCATGCCGGATTGCTCCCCTCTCAAAAGGTTATTGTCGAAGAACTCTTTCTAGAAAGGTTAATCAAAGTACTTTATTGCACAGAAACCTTTAGTGTTGGGATTAATTATCCTGTCAAAGCGGTTTGTTTTGATTCGCTAAATAAGTATGATGGACGTAATTTCAGACCCCTTGCCAATCACGAATTTTTCCAAATGTCTGGTCGGGCGGGACGTCGCGGTCTTGATGAAAAAGGGTTTTCATTCGCCCTAGTTGACTTAGGGTATATGGAGAAAAGTCCGCCGCCTAAGTTCCAGTTAAATCGCCTCGAACCCCTGACCAGTCAATTTAGACTGACTTACAATACAGTTCTAAATCTCACTGCTACGTTATCTCAAACGCAAATAGAAACGTATTTTCAAAAGAGTTTTTCCGCTTACAGCTACCGACTAAGTTCTGAGCGACTTCATTCAGAATTAGCCCAAATCCAACAAAAACTTGAAGGAACACATCAACATCTTTGCGAAGAGGTTGGTTCCTTTAACTGTCCTTTAAAACATCATCCCAAGCGAAAAGAGTTAGAGAAGCTTAGAAAGGCCTATAAATCCTTAGGACCGCGCAAGCAATCCCGTGTATACGGGCGAGAGATGGCTCGTAAGATTCGCACCTGGGAAAAACTTTTATCCCAAACACCTAAAAGTTGTGTCCCTCAACAACAGGAAAACTGCTATGCTCAAAGTAAATCGTACTTAACTATAAAACAACAGCAGCAAGAACTTCAAAATGCCTTAGCTGCCCTTCCTGAAGAAAATGCCTTTCTCCAAGAATTTGAATACAAAAAAACTCACCTCCGTCAAATAGGGTATTTACGAGAAGATGAGTTATTGCCCCGAGGGACCTGTGCCAGCCGCATATATGTACAAGAACTCCTAGTCACTGAGTTAATATATTCTGATGTTTTCGCGCAATTAGACGATGACCAACTCAACGCCTTGCTTTCCAGCGTTGACTTTGAAGCTAGGAAAAACGATATGTTTCACCGAACCTCGGTCTTTGATTCAACTCCAGTCAAAGAAATTGCTGAATACATTCAAAGTATTTGCGGACAAGATGCTGTGAGATACGATCCTCGTGTTGCTGGAATTACGCATGCATGGAGCCAAGGCAGTACATTTGTCGAGGTACAAGCTTTATGCAACCTTGACGAAGGCGATATCATCAGTGTTTTTAGGCGAACCATTGATCTGATGCGCCAAATGAGAGAGGCTGTAGGTGATTCTGCCTTGCGCAGTCGCTTAAAAGTATGCATGGAAAAACTTGACCGAGATGAAGCGGCCATTATGGAACTATAAAGAAAGCCAGCTTGGTATAAATCGTTTAAAGGGAAAAGCTTTTTGCTTTTCCCTTTTTTTCTAGAAGCCATATAAACCCATTATTACTCGGAAACCTCGAAATTATCCTTGCCTACTCCGCATAATGGACATACCCAGTCTTCCGGGATATCCTCAAAAGCAGTGCCTGGAGCAATTCCGGAATCTGGATCTCCGACTTCGGGATCATAAATATAACCACAAGCTGAACAAACATATTTTTTCAAATTAAAATCTCCTTTCATTTATAAAGTTAACTTTTGCATTACTTATTTTAACATTATTAATGTAATTTAGCCAATTCTTTCCGCGTTAAATTCTATCTTGCAGTTATTTGGAAAATTATTTGTTATCGTAAGGATCCAATATCAAGGGAAATATCATATTTCTTCAATACGTACCCTCTGAACTCTTCAACGCATTGACAAGGGTCTCGATGATCGCAAAAACCAACTTCTAACTTTCCAATTAAATGATGGTGCAAAATATGAACGTTAACGTATAAATGACTTACTTTTTCATTCAGTTTAATATAGTGCTTAACAGCAAAAAAAAGTAGAATGAGCGTCAGTATACTCACGCTAATTCCAATCTCCGGATATAACCAGGGTAGGGTTAAGGCTAACAATGCAAACAAAAAAACTACGAATAAGCCAATTGTCTCCTGGCGCCTAACGAGCTTCCATTCATTATACCGGCCAAGAAATTCATAAAATAACTTAGCCATACGTGCAGATGGAAACGGTGGATTAAGACCCTCTACCGTTTTATCAACTACGTACTGGCAAAGCGTTCCCACCCTTATCCTTCCTTTCTTGTACAATCAGAAAGTATAACCTTGCGTTATATACTTTCCAAGCATAAGTGCAACTAAGGATATCGCCTGCGCCGGAGGCTGCAAGAAAGCTAACACGTGCGAAGACAGTGTCTTCGGGCGATAGCCAAGTTTTCTAATCGGGCTTCTCATAAACTTCCTTGACTTATAAGCCGAGAAAGATCATCCAACTGACCCACATAATCAGTCCTATCCTCTGTTTCAATCGAGCTCCCTAATAAAAAGACTTTCATCCCCAGTTCCTGACAGACCAAATCACTAATATGCGTACTAACTAACAAACAACTTTGAGATCTAACCCCAAGTTTTTCTGCTGTTTCTTTGAAAAAACCAAGATGTGGTTTGCAATAATGAAAATTATCTAAAGTCGCAATTACTTTAAATTGTTCAGGTGTAAGACCTGTCCAACGAATTTGTTCTTGTATAGCAATTAAAGGCATTAGAGGATCCGAAACTATTGCCGTTAAAAAACCCTGTTGAATAGCATTTTCTACTACTTTAACCCCTTGTGGATTAGGCTTGACAAGGCAATGTAATGCTGGAAAATCAGAGGTGTAAAACTCCTCAAAAATAGGTTTTAGTGTTTGTACTGACTGACCTGTTGCTTTAGAAAAGTCCTCAAAAAAGGCTTGCATAACTATTTGCTCAGGTTTAGGTTCCTTTTGAACATTTTCCATAGATTTTAAAAATTGTTTAGAAAACTTATCAGGCGAAAGTATATGTGCAAAACGCGGTGCCAAAATTCCAAGGTAATTCTGCACGAATTTTACCGTATCAAGGCTTGACAATATTCCCTCTATATCAAAGATAATAGCTTGAATCACGATTATTGTCCTCCTAATTGAGGTCTCAAACCCAGAACTATTATTGTTCCGGCTCTGTACAATAGTATTCTCCTTTTTCTTCGAAATTCCTTCTATTCTTCAGTGATGTTCACAGGTAAGTATTATTATTCCCACCTCTGCGAACTTAATTCGTAACATTTAAAAATAAACCTCTTCCACCTGAAGAGGAGTCTCACGATCGAATAAAGAAGAGCCCAAGATTGAGTTATTCCTTGGGCTCTTACAATCTCAGCTCTTGCCACGACCCGCTCTGTATTCAGAGGGGCAATCCCTGAGTCAACCCTCCCTAAGTATGCTGCAGGCACGTCGGGAGAGCCATTTTAAATTTGAGGCCTCAGTATAGGTTCCCCATTCATATCCTAAAAAACGATTAGTTCAGACTCCTAAAAGGTAGTGACTAGCATTAATTCATTCTTGCGACTTAAGCTCATCTCCAAATCCAAAGCCACCCTTTATAGGTCTAAAATAATAACGTCATTTCTAAATGGTTCTCCTTATCTGCCCTCTCCTCTCTCGCCAAACAACCTTTTTCCTATAATGCGATTTCGCTCGCTTTCGTGGCAACACATTGCCTACTTGCTTGGGATAAATGATTGTTTGCTTACATCAACTTACTTCTTGATATCACCTGGAAATTCCTTGGCAGAAAAATGAAATTTAAGCGCTAATAATGCTGAATAAACTACTTCTTCCTGTTTTCCTTTACTTTTCTTTTCTCTAATAAAAGTTCAGCAGTATGAACAACCTTAACTTTCGGATTTTGCTTATCAAGACCACCTGAAATTTGCATTAAACATCCTGGACAATCTACAACTACGACATCCGCCCCTGATTCTTCAATGTTCCTTAGCTTACGTTCTAAGATTGGTCCTGACAGTTCTGGGAATTTTATAGAGTAGGAGCCGGCGAAACCACAGCAACGATCGGATTCTTTCATTTCGATGAGTTGCACTCCTGCAGTATCAGTTAAGATCTTTCGAGGCTCCGTATAAACTCCCATCGACCGTTTCAAGTGACAGGAATCATGATAGGTAACCTTCATGGGGATTCCATCGCCCCCAGGTGTTAGTCCTCCTAAGTCAAATAACAATTTGGAGAAATCTTTCGACTTCTTACTTAATTCTTCGGCACGAGTTGCTAATGCTGGATCATCATGAAGCAACTCTTTGAAACTTTCTTTAAGGGCATGGGTACAGGTAGGACAAGCAGAAACAACATAGTCGACCTTTTCAGCCTCTAACGCCTCAATGTTCATGATCGCACACTTACGTGCATTACTGCGGTCTCCCATGTACGTCGCTGGGGCACCACAACAGGATTGTCCATCAGGAAAGATGACTTCATATCCTTTTTCATTGAGAGCGCCGATAACACCTTCTCCGATCTTTGGATAGACAAAATCTATCAGGCAGCCTGCATAAAGTGCAATCTTTCCTTTAGGATTTTTTACATCCTGCTTTATAGTTTTGAAAACATCTCGGAAAGGGACCTTCGCTACAGCCGGTAAACTCTTCTTTTCCGTAAGACCTGAAAGAAACATTGGTAAATGTCTAATAACGGGCTGCCCCTTCGTGAATGGTTTTTGGGCGACGGAAGCCATACGTAACAAAGAATGGAAAAGCCGTCGATTAGACACGACATCAAGTGCAAATTTTTGCGTAAACGGAAGTCCTTCTTTTGCTCCAATACGATTGCGCATTTCCAAAATCATTTGGGGAATATCCAATTTCCCTGGACATACTTCAGAACATTTACCACATTGAAGACAAAGATTTTGAGGATTCTGAGCATCTTTTTCAGAGTTTAAGAAATTCGTTAAGATTGTACCTATGCCACCAGTATAAATATGGCCATAGACATGCCCTCCGACAAGTTGGAAAGCTGGGCAAACATTAAGACAAGATGCACATCGAATACATTGAAAAGTCTTTTTAAACTTTTCGTCATTGTACATCTTGCGTCTACCGTTATCCATTAAAATGATATGGAACTCCTTATCCTTAACTGTTCCATCCGAGTAATAAGCGGGTGTAGGACCTGTAACCATACTTACATAACTCGTAATTTGCTGGCCTGTTGCGCTCCTTGGAAGTGCCTGAAGAATGTGTGTAGCATCCTCAAACTCTGGAACTAGTTTTTCTATACCAACCAAGAAAATATGAATCGGAGGCAAGGTAGATGTTAGACGGCCATTACCCTCATTTGTAAGCATTATTAAGGTACCTGTCTCAGCAATTGCCATATTTGCTCCTGAAATTCCCATGTCAGCCTCTATAAAGGATTTCCGGAGTTCCACTCTGGCTGTCTTAACAAGTTCTGCTATGACAGGCTGGTTTAACCTATGTAAATGGCCAGAGAAAACGTCGGCAACCTCTTCTTTTGTCATGTGAATCGCTGGCATGACCATGTGCGATGGATGTTGTCCGGCAAGTTGTACTATCCACTCTCCCAAGTCGGTCTCCTGCACATCCATTCCTTCAGCCATTAAAGTTTTGTTGAGAAGGATTTCCTCAGAAACCATGGATTTTGATTTTACGACACGCTTAACATTATTTCGTTTGGCTACTTCAAGAATATATTTTTTAGCATCGTCACCGGTCATAGCACGAAAAACTTTAGCTCCACGTTCAGTTGCGGCTTTTTCAAATTGATCAATCATTTCATCTAAATGGCTAGCTGCATAGGACTTAACTTCCGCAATATTGTCACTGATTTCCTTAAAATTATAACCTTCGTACGCTTTTTCCCGTGATATGATATAGGCATCTCCAAAGCGCCCCAAGGCCCCACGTAAGACATCATTTCCCAGTGCATCTGAAATCTTCTTTTTAAACTGTTTGTCTGCCATTTAAGCGACCTCCCCTGTTTCCTCATCTACAAAGACAACTACGAGTTGTTTAGGACCATGGACCCCGATTGTTAAAACCCGCTCAATATCTGAAGTTCTGCTCGGCCCCGTGATAAACCCAACAAACCCAGGAATTCGTGGAAGTCCATGTAGAGTTGCCATCGTCTCCTTCAGAGATGCTATTAAGCTAACGGTCGAAACAAGTGCAATGTGAATAGGAACAAGCGTTGAACATAAACGCTGATCTACATTAGCATCTGCATCTGCTTGAACAAGTGTTCCAAGTTCAGCAATGGCATAATTTACTTGCGTAATTCCAGCCTGCGCCTCTGGGGTTACCTCACGAAAATGGTCTGTGTAAACAGTTATGCCCTTTTTCTCAATCAAATTTGCAAAATCTCCTTTTTTAGAGATTGAGGCGTCTAAGAGTGCTACATTTTGAATTCCTTTTTCCCCCAAAACCTTGCAAACAAGTTCACCCGCTTCTATTGCAGTGTTAACGCGATAGCACTCACCAGCCACCAATTCTAATTTTGCTTTGAATCGTTTATATAGTTCATTTGTTTCGTCATTTTTCATGCGAGCCTTCCTCCTAATAAATGATTTTTAAGGAAATACCGTTCCTACTGGTCAGACCATCATGCCATCTTGTATAAGTTTATGACATCTGTTCCCTAATTACAATAACTTTTAACACAAAAATTTTTAATATTATGATTAGTGATTTATGTAACTGACTATATGTTCTCTGGAAGCCCATTATATCTGGAAAAATTCCAATCGAAATAATAGTTTCCTATAATTTACATATTGATTTTCGACAATATTTGCGTTATGGTTTAATCAGTAAAGTCTAGTAGTTAAATCTTCTAGGTTTTGCGCAATGAGGATTTCCGGACGCGGAAATCCTCAATTTTATTTTAGAACAACTTATTCGAAAATTTTTCTGATTAAAGGTCCAGAATAATAAAAAGCACTCTCGTGTTCATTATAATACCTGCTGCTTTTTTGTCTAACAAAGGCTTAAAACGTGTTCTATTTATCTTCTGTCAATCGTAATTATGAGAGAGGGGATAAAATGAGTGGGATCAAATACGATCTAGAAATACTTTATGTACAAAAACTATATTATTTTATGTTCTTAGCAACATTCTCCATACTCATATCAGCCATTATTGTTTGGCACTTTGACTTGCATAGCGGGCTATATGCTCTAGCCATCGGGCTGGGCATTTCCTATATGGCCATGGTTATGAAAAGAAGCTTTAACCCTCCAGAGCAAAAGTTAGCTGCTAAAAGAATGGCTCACGTAATTTCGCAAGACACCAGCCCTTTGTCGATATCTCGTTTTGCTAGCCAACTATACTATTATTTTCATGAACCCGCTCAGGCAATATCTCTCTTAGAAAATTTCTTGACAAGCCATGACCCCTTACTCTGTATGACCCTCGGAGACATCCTCCTTAAAGAGGGTAAGGCAAGAAGAGCACTCTATATTTTACGAGATAATCCCTACGCGTTAGTTGATCCGCTGCTGCTGGCAACACAGGGTCGCATTCTGAAACAAATTGGGAAAGTTCCCGAAGCAACTAGAATGTTCGAACGAAGTTTACATCTTGCAAAGCAAAATAAGTTTCCTAAAAGTGGTGACCATTGGTTGACTCAGAAGTTTCTGTCTATGGGCTGTTTAGCTAGTATTCATCATAATCTTGCAGATTGCTATATTAGTCTTAACGACATTTCTCATGCTAAAAAGCATTACCGTGCAGGAAATCTTCTTCTGCTAGACGTCTCGCTTTGGCGTCGTTGCTCGTCTGTTCATGTTGATTCCGCAAAAAACCACAAAAATACATATTAGTTCTTCTTTCTTTTCTCTTTTGCTTCTAATCCATATCCCCTATTACAACAGCTTTTTCGCAGGAAATTTTCTATAATAGGTTATAAAACTAATAGGTTATGGCAAAATCGGACAAGACTAACCGCAAGTTTGAAATGGAGGGTGAAAAATGCTGTCAACTCATGCCAACGAGATTCTCGGATTTATTCTTGATTTTGAAGCATCCTCTCGTGAGTATCTCCTCTCCAAAGGCTTGAGCGAATACGAGATGGGTAATGCCTACCTTGATTTTCAATGGAATTTTCTTCATACGATCCTTAGGAAGAATTAAACTAAAAACTTTAGGAATTGAATTATTATTTTAAGAGCCTTACAAATGAAGGCTCTTAAATATATTTATAAAAGGAAATCCAGATTTATCTAAAAAATAAATTTTTATACAATCGTTGGTAGCGTTGTAAAGCACGAATAGCTGTTAATGTTGTTGTTATCGGCTCTTCATAATTCCACCCCTTAGCATAGATTCCACGATGAGAAGGTTCAAATGAACCGTTGTTGCTCTGTGCAGAGAGAAGGTTTTTTACTCCGTTATCTATGATTTTTTTCGGGAAATTTTTTGAATAACGCCATAACCCTGCAATTGCTAAACTAGTTTCAACAACCGAACCCCAGCCTCCATTAGAATCTTGTGCTTCTATCAGAAACTCTAGCCCTTTCTTTCTTGCTCCTAGAATGTGACGTGCGGTGTTCCATCGTTCCCAGCTGAACTTCCACTTACTAAACAATTCCAGGGCCTGAGCTGTACTATATACAGACCCTTCGAACCATGATGCCGGAAAAGCACCTTGTTCATCTTGCTGAGCTAAAATCCAATTTAGCCCATGCCATATTATTTCCTCTTGTGAACGTGAAGCCCGCCATAATGCTTCTAAAACGTGGATACTTACATCAACACTCGGTATATATACTGGAAACTCTGAAGAAATATTGGGAGGTATCCCTTGGAAACTTGGAAACGTACTCCAGCTTCCATCGGCATTTTGAAGTTTCTTAAGAAGGTCTGCCCCAAGCTGGTTTCGTTCCCCGCATACCTGATGCAAGCCAATCAAAGCAACAGCCGTATCGTCCAAGTCAGGGTGGGTGTATGGAGGAGTGCTTCCATAACTGCCATCTAGATTTTGTGCTCTTTTTAACCAATCTATTGCTTCATCTAGCCAAGGGATATCTGAGGGATTCTGAGTTATCTCTCCAAAAATACTCACAGCCCAACCAATCGACCATACGTTTAGTTGGTCAAAAGCAGGCCATCCACCACTCGGATATTGTTTCTGTACTAGCCACCGCCCAGCTCTATGAGTTTGTTCCGTATGAATTCCCTTGCTTATCATCGCTAGAATGGACATACTCGTAGCTATAATATCTTCTGCCCACGAACCGTCTTGCATTTGTGTTTTAATAAGATATTGAATGCCCTGATGAACTCCCTCCTGAGAGTTTGAGCCAAGGATCGATGCAGCTACCACGACCGATCTCCCATAGATTGGCAACTTTGTTAATATCCTATCTTCAAGAATAGTGGGAAGCAATATTTCTTCTGGTGAAGGTCCCTCCAAGCCAGGAATCACTCTTTGCCCTAATGATAAAATCACATGAGAAAATCGTTTTGTCTGTGATAAAAGTTTAATCTTGGCCTTCCATCCTCCTTCACTTCCCTGAAGAACCATGCTAACTATCTGAGTGATCTCTTCATCAGGCTTATCTCCGGGAAATTTCCCCCATCCTCCTTGATCCTGATGCTTCAGCCATTTTACCCCTCGTTGCTGAGCGTTCTCGTACCCTCTGCCTATGGCTAGGAGAGCGAGTGATGCAAGTGCCGTAGCTCCTTGACTGGGAGAAACACTGTGTAATTCATCCACTTTCCCCTGCAGGATCTGTTGCACACCCTCAGATACATAAAACCTTGCTAGATCTAGACTCTTTTGGACTTCATTTTTAAGCTCCATAGAACTCTCTCCGTCTCCATATTTAGCGCATGCCATAGTATTAACTATGTTGATGAGAGGAAATCTGTTCCATAGAAAATGCCGAACCTAAGGCTCGGCACTTTGAGAAATTCATTGTAAGCTCTATAGCTAAAAGAAATTAAAGAATTCGACTGACAGCAATTTCATCACAATTAGGGAATTTAATACAGTTAATACACTCTGTCCAAACTTTTTGCGGCATTTGGTCTTTACTGACCTCTTCGTAGCCACAATATTTAAAAAACTCAGGCTGATATGTTAGTGCAAAAACTTTTGAACAGCCAAGTTCTCTCGCTTCATCTTCAAGTGCTCTAACTATCCGCGTTCCAATTCCTCTTCTTTTGTATTCACTTGCAACTGCTAATGCTCTTATCTCTGCCAAATCACTCCACAGTATATGAAGCGAAGCAACCCCCACTAATTGGTCATCCACTTCAGCCAGCAGGAACTCGCGGATGTTTTCATACAGCATATTTCTTGATCGGGGAAGCATGAGCCCTTGTTCCGCATTACTGTTAATCAATGACATCATAGCTTCAACATCCGCTATTCTTGCCTTACGCAATTTCATCTTTATGATTCTCCTTTATAGGTTTTGCATAATTATACACCATGTTTTATATTCTTGCATATCCCCTTTTTATAAGTATTTAGTTCAAGGGAAAATATTTCTGGTTTTAATATCTGATCTATATTAATCGATTGTCGGATTTTGAAATATCTTTTTTAAACTTAATTCTAAATTATTGGGTTTATAGGCCGCTTTAGACTAGTTCTACAAATTATTAAATCTCCTTTTTCTTACAATTTTTTACGCCTTCTTATGATAAACTATGTCAGTGTGTTGCATATAGTAGTTTTTGGAAGGAGATTATCAATGTGGTTCCCCTTAAATTACGCTTTCGTTCTTTCCAGCGACAAAAAGCTTTGATCGTTCTATCTGTTTTATTTATAATAACCATTGCATTATGTGATATCTTATCCTTACCCGACTCCTTGCACATAACCTTGAAATTTACCCCATTTATCATCCTCATCATATGGTTTAAACTCTTGTTTACTACTTGGGGAAAAGTTTGGGTCATATTCGCCACTATAGTCTTAGTAGTCTCTTATGCAAATCCTATCCTTTCGTCAAGTCCGTTACTATTAGTTCATATCACTTTCCTGCTTGTGATAATGGTTCTCTTTGACCGGAAGGAAAAACAAGAACGCATACTTCATCAACGACACCTCAAAACAATGCGTGCACTTCTGCGACAGAATCCACCTTTAGTTCAGACAGTTGACTATACTCGTGAAGCGGTTATCTTATTGGATGATACGGGAACTATTCTAGAACTAAATTCTCAATCGACTTATCTATTGTCATTGCCTGAGTCCTATTTAGTTGGTAAACCTATCTATGATGTTCTAGGCATCTTACCAAATTCTCATCCTTCCAACGTTCCTGAGAATGGTGATTTTACCTGGACACAAAAAGGGATTATCAAGCAGCTAAAATTCCGTACTCGTCCATTACTGGACCATAACAATCCATCTGGAATACTTGTAACACTTTTTGATATCAGTGAAGCAAAAAAACGTTTAGAATCTGAATTGCAAGTTGAAAAGTTCTCGATTGTCAGTCAAGTTTCTGCGGGTTTAGCTCATGAAATCCGCAATCCTATGACGACGATCAAAGGTTTTATGCAACTGATTACCCCTGAGCAATGGCCGGAATCATTTCGTCCTTACCAACAACTTATTCTCGATGAAATTCAAACCATTGATCAGTTACTTAATAAGTTTATCCTTTTAACCAATCCTTCCGCACCTCATTTAGAGAGACTTAACCTTGCAGAAGCCATTCCCTCAATGACTCAAGCAATTCAAACCCTTCTCCACAAGCAAGCCGTTAACCTTATTCTGGAATTTCCCTCACATCCGGTCTATATAATGGGCGACCGTGAACAACTCCTCCAGGCATTGGTATCCATTCTTAATAACGCAATTGAAGCCTCTCCAAAAGGAGGAAACGTTATTATTCGCTTAAGAGAAGAGGAATCTTGTGTAAGCGTCAATATCATCGATGACGGACCGGGTATTCCAGAAAACCTGCGTCAACGAATTCTTGACCCATTTTTCACTACACATAAGGAAAGCACTGGGTTAGGTTTAACCATTGCTCAACAAATTATTCTCACCCATCATGGTAAGCTTTATTTTTCTGACTCGTCTTCCTCTACAGGAACCGAAGTCACGATTGATTTTCCTAGTTTGTCTAATTTTACAGGTACCCTTTCTGCATAAGGGAATGGTTCAAGTAATTACTTTGACAGTTCAGTTCATAAATTCCGTTTTCCTGCCAATTTTCGGGTAACGTCCAAATTGGAAACTTGCCTGGATCATTCAACCAACTGTAGCAACGACGAAGCTCTTCATCCTTGCCTAGTGTCGTTAGCCAGTGTACTCGGCCATCCCAGACTAGAGGATTCCCTTGATCATCTTTGGCACTCACTAAAAGAAGGCTTCTTTCTAACACAGATGCCAACAAAATACTCCGTACACCCTTTAAAAGCGGCTTCTCAAATATTGGGCATACAACACTTAGTTGTCCATTACCTTGGAAAAAAGACCACTCTTCAAACTCTATAACGGAATTTTCACCTCGCTCTTTAGGCAACCACGGCCATGCCCACGGACTCCCCCAGAGCATTTTCAAGGCTCCTTCCCCCTTATAAAGTAACGAAGCAAGGAGATCTTGAGGGCGGAGTTTACCTTCTTGCTCCAAAGCTTCAAGATAATCCAAAATATCTAAGATTGTGGCACAGAAACCAGTGTTTAAAGATCCTGAAGAATCAACCCACCCCTGTTTTTGCCACTTCAGCATAAGCTCCTTCGACTTAAGCCACTTTAATTTAGTACATAGTTCGAATTTCTTACCTTTGCGGCGGACTTCTGCGATTTCAAAGTTTCCCCAAACGACATTAATAGATTGATTTTTTACCACTAACTGAACTCCACGACTTGCTAACTTACTAAAAAAATCCTTAACCGTTATCAGTTGTTGTCTTGCCACTGGGTTAAGGCCTGCTCCCCAGCGCTTCCAATCTGGTCGTTCTTCCCCTAAGGCATATCTGGAACGGCTAAGCAGTTGCTTCTCTGGAATGGGGTATAAACTTGGCGTCAGCTTTTCACGCCAATATACCGCTCTTGCATCAATTGTTCCCCCGATTTTTGAGAGTCCTGTTAAAAAGGGCTTTGAAAAATCGGGAGCAACATAATATATCACTGTCTTCGCGCCATTGCTAAGTCGGTGTCCCCATAACAGACCTGCCAAAAGAAACTCTTCCTCGCGAATTATCGAGGAACAAGCAATAATCCCTACTCTTAAAGTCGTCTCTCCGCCCATAAAATAAGCATACTGAAGAGGAAGGCGACTTGATCTTTTTTTATCTTCCGGGTACTCTTTCCAATCCTTAACGATAAATACTTCAGGATGTGTTTCCCAGATTATATTCCAGGTAATGCTCAACAATGACCCTCCCTTAGCTTTTCTCCATAAGGATGTTTACGCGCTAAGTACGAAGATCATGACAAATAATCATCGTTTATATCCGTCAATAAATACTAATGACTTCTAAGCCCACCTTGCCAATTGCGGACAAGTTGCAATGTTTCCTTGATCGGGAGAGCGTACCGGATATGCCCGTCACGCCCTTCCATTGTTTGAGCAAAAAACATAGAGTTCCAAATACTTTCTGCACTTGCTTCCACCACTGCTCTAAAAAAAGAATCTAAATCCCAGTCTGACAAGAAATTGTTTTGATGACTAACATTATTACTGACCATTAGGCAAAAATCTCCACTGCCTTGCATTGAGATTGCCCCAGTACGAGCCATTCCCAAACTTGCTCTGCCCGCTAATTGTTTTAGTTGCCAACGCGATAAGGGAGCATTAGTAATTCCTACGAGAATCAACGAACCAGGGACATAACCCAACGGTTGGTGCGATGATAATTTACCTACTGGAACACCCGCTAAAAGAAAGTCCTCTAATACTCCAAAGTTTGCCAAGGCCAACATTCCCAGAACATAACTCCGGCCACTATGATCTTGAACGAGACGTGAAGAACTCCCAATTCCTCCTTTCATTTGAAAAGAAGACATACCAACCCCCGCTCCAACATTCCCCTGCTCAATTGGGCCCTTTGCGGCACGCTGAAGCGCAAGTATTGCATCCCACGATTTAACATGACGCCCCCTGATGTCATTTAGGTAAGAATCGTCACATTCCATGACAACAATATTTGGAGTTCGTGCATTATTGCCGATTTCAGGATTTTGTTGTAACAAATAGGTGATAACTCCATTTGCAACGTCATTTACGCTAAGGGTGTTCGTTAAGAGAATCGGAGAATTTAAGATCCCCGTCTCTTGAATATATGGAACTCCAAGAGACTTTCCGTAGCCATTTATAACCTCTATCCCTGCGTTACATGGTTGAAGATAAAGATTATCAGGTCGAGGCAAAATTGCTGTTACTCCCGTTCTGACAGGACCCTTTCCGTGAGAAATTAATGGTCCAACTCCCTGAATTAAGGATAAATGACCGACTCGCACTTCGGGTACATCTGTAATATCGTTATTTACACCGACTGGCATCTGACCCATCCATAGTCCTAAATCCCTTGGCGAACTTCTTTCTTGCATCAAAAACCCCTCCGTTGTAACTCTATGGGATACAACAGAGGGATATGAGTAAAAACTTTAGAATTAGGGTGAAATCTTAAATTCTTTCTGTCAGGCCTCCCACTTCTTTTCCGTAAGGCCATCTAAAAAGACTGATAGTGCATGGTTTAACTCTTCATGCAAATCCCCACTCCCAGAAACAAACCAACGAATAAAATGTTGAACCATCATTCCTTCAAGACTTTCCGCTAAAAATGCAGGATCAAACTCACTACTGATTTCGCCATTTTGTTGCCCAACCGTCAGAATAGCTAACAACCCATAGTGCAAGCTCATATCATAATCAGTACCTTCACGACTCCGAACTGTGACCCAGGCGATTTCACGATCCTTAATCATAAATTCTGCCCAATCTTGAAGCAGGGTACTTAATCGTTGCCGTGTACACAAACTGGGCTTTTTACGTCCCCTATCGGTAAGATCTTGCCAGGAACGCCTTGAAAACTCTTTAATAACGGCTTCTTTAGTAGGAAAGTAATTATAGAACGTTCCTTTCCCAACGTCAGCCTGCTGGGTAATCTGTTCAACAGACGTAGCAGAAAATCCTTGCGAACGAAATAGTTGCATAGCATTAGAGAATATCTTTTCGCGAGTTTCTTTTTTCTTTCTTTCTCTACGGGACAACTCAGTCATCTTCCCCCCCCTTTGCGTTGCAATGTCAGCCGATAATAAGCCTTTATCACCTATTCTACAACTTCCATAATTTTCCTTCTTTTTTCCAAGGGGGGTTATCTTCTTTTTTTCTAGTCATTTCAACAGACAGGTACTTAGATCTTTTTTCTCTCTGCGGACTCAGATCCCAGTTTCCATACTGTTAAGATCCTCCAAACTGCACGTTCCAATTGTTCTTGCGCTTTAGCAAAGGCTTCTTTTAAGGTTCCGGGGCCTTCAGAAACACTAAAGCAACTTTGGATTCCTTGTGCGAAGAAAACATCCGGTGGCCCCTCCACTGATCCCGAGATGACCAAAACAGGCACATTGTGCTTTTTCGCCAAGGCTGCAACCCCAACTGGAACTTTACCGTACGCCGTCTGAAAATCAGTTCTGCCTTCACCCGTCAGTACCAAATCTGCGTACTTAATTTTTTCATCAGCGTTGGATACTTCTAAAACTATTTGTGACCCTGCTCTCAGTTGTGCTCCTAAAAAACCGACGGCACCTGCTCCCAGTCCTCCTGCAGCTCCACCACCGGCCAGCTCTAACAGTTTTGTATCTGTAACAGCACTCAAACGTTCTCCTAACGTATTTAAAGCGGCATCCAGCACCTTGACATCTTCAGGACTTGCACCTTTTTGCGGACCATAAACGGCGCTGGCACCCTCCGGACCACAAAGCCGATTTTGAACATCACAAGCTACCTCGATCTTCACCTTAGATAACTGAGGATTAATTTCTGACATATCTATACTGGCTAGAGAGGCAAGTGCCTCTCCTCCCGGAGGCAACTGCTTGCCTTGGGAATCCAGCAACTTCACTCCTAACGCAACGGCAAGGCCTGCTCCTCCGTCATTAGTTGCACTCCCGCCTATACCGAGAAGAATCTTATTCACGCCACGTTCCAGTGCGTCCCGAATAAGCAAACCTGTTCCATAGGTAGAGGTTATGCGAGGGCGTTTTTCCTCGTTCGATAAGAGAGTTAACCCTGAAGCTGCGGCCATCTCAATGATAGCGGTCAAACCATTGTCTATAAGACCGTAGGTTGCCTTTATTGGGCGTCCAAGCGGATCAGTTGTATTAACCTTGACCTCCACCCCACGAACTGAACTAAGCATTGCTTCAACCGTGCCTTCTCCACCATCTGCCATTGGGATCATCTCAACTATACTTTCTGGGTAGACCCGTTGTACCCCTTTTCGCATAGCTTGGGCAACACCTAAGGCGTTCAGGCAACCCTTAAATGAGTCTGGTGCAATGACAATTCTCATTATTTTTTCACTCCTTAGATTGAGCGCGTCGCCCAATATACATACCAATGTTAAGAAAAGCGACAAGACTGGTGAAATCTAAAACGACCATTGTCCAACTTTCAATGGGAACCTCAACAAGGTAAGCCATTAGATAAGATAAAAGGTTAAACAAAAAGGCAGCCAGGTATGCAGAACCCAGATTCTCATATTTCCGACGATACCCTACCAAAAAACCAAGCGGATAAAAGATAGCAAAATTAAAAGCCAACTGATTAAGTAAGCCACCTGAAACAAAAAAATCAACCCAAAAAATAAAGAGTAAACCTAAGATAAGTTGATATCGCCAAAAAGCAAAATTCATTCGTACCCCCATAATTTTAAGAACTTGCGCTTTTGAAAACTCATTACTAGAATTGGGGAGAGAGTTACACTCTCTCCCCAATTCTATAGATCTATTGCTAATAGTCGCCAGTTTATGATTTGAATATCGCTCATTACATTAGTCTCAATAAGATTAAACGGGATTAGAGAGGGCAACTCACTAAAAGCAACGATTATTAACTATAGTTAGGCGCTTCCTTGGTAATCGTTACATCGTGAGGATGACTTTCCCTTAGTCCCGCAGCTGTAATACGGATGAAGTGAGTTTGAGTCCGAAGTGCCTCGATGTTTGCGGTCCCGCAATACCCCATCCCTGCCCGCAGTCCTCCAATCATTTGATAGATTGTTTCAGATACTGGGCCTTTATATGGAACGCGACCTTCAATTCCCTCCGGAACAAGCTTCTGATCCTTTTCTTGAAAATAACGGTCTCGGCTTCCCTCTTTCATGGCACCTATTGATCCCATGCCCCGGTAAACTTTGAAACTTCGTCCCTGATAAATTTCTAAATCTCCAGGGCTCTCTTCAGTGCCTGCAAAGAGACTTCCGATCATCACGATCCGAGCTCCAGCTGCCAAGGCTTTTACTATATCACCCGAGAATTTAATGCCTCCATCTGCAATAACTGGGATACCATATTTCTCTGCCTCTTCAGCACAATCCATTACCGCAGTAATCTGAGGAACTCCGATCCCGGCAACTATTCGCGTAGTACAAATGGATCCGGGTCCGATTCCAACCTTAATTCCATCAGCACCCGCTTCGATCAGATCCCGTGTTGCGTCAGCTGTTGCTACATTACCAGCAATTAGCTGAGTCTCAGGAAAACGATCTTTTAACACTCTAACCATTTCTAATACCCCTCTGGAATGTCCATGAGCGGTATCTAGTACAATAACATCAACACGAGCTTTAACCAACGCCTCAGCACGTTGTAATGTATCTGCAGTAACACCTACAGCTGCTCCTACTACTAATCGACCGCCTTCATCTCGAGCAGAATTCGGATATTGACGTGCTTTTTCAATATCCTTAATCGTGATAAGCCCCTTAAGCATACCGTCTGAATCAACAATAGGCAGCTTTTCAATCTTATGTTGTCCTAATATTTCTTGAGCATGTTCAAGGGTTGTCCCGACAGGAGCTGTGACCAAATTGGTCTTTGTCATAACCTCGGATATTAGTCGATTGAAGTTTTTCTCAAAGCGTAGGTCTCTATTTGTCAGTATTCCAACCAGTTTTCCCTCAACGGTAATCGGAACCCCTGAAATTCTATAACGTTCCATCAGCTTCAAAGCTTGCATAATGCTATCGGTTGGATTTAAAAAGATAGGATCCGTGATTACACCATGTTCAGAACGTTTAACTTTATCGACTTCTAAGGCTTGTTGTTTGATACTCATATTTTTATGAATAATCCCTATTCCGCCTTCCCGCGCGATTGAAATCGCCATTCGAGAATCAGTAACAGTGTCCATACCAGCGCTCATAAGGGGAATATTGAGTTTAATCTTCTTCGTTAAGTATGTGCTGACGTCGACATCTCGAGGAAGCACCTCAGATTTGGCCGGAACAATAAGAACATCATCAAAGGTAAGTGCCGCTTCATTGATAATACGATTGGACATGATTAGCTCCCTTCCCAATAGTTTTCTAATTAGTATAACAGAAATATAATAAAAATACATGTTTAATTACTATTTTTGTTCTATATTCAATCACCAGCAATTTTATCTCTCAAACTCTATAGATAAAAGGCATACACTTAGATAAAAGTGATGCCTCCCCATTTGTTCATGTTTGATAATACTGGTTTTAGGTCCTTCTTGCCATCATCATTGCGGGATAAGAAACTCTTTCAGCTTGTAAAATAAGATTGGGGTTATTATGATAGGAAAGAAGGAGGCAAAAAATGTTCTACCGAGTACACCAATTCATCTGCGCTGTCTTTCCTCATCTTAATCAAACTGATATCGACTGGGCAATAGAGCACTTATCCCCTGAGGCATCTAAACTTTTTCTTCGGCAATCAAAGCCAGAGCAACGACATGCGATTGATGTTGCTAAGAGTATCATTAAAGCAAATAACCCTATATCTTTTCACGAATTTCAAGATTTAATTACCGCTGCTCTCCTTCATGATTGTGGGAAATCCGTCGCCTCTATCCGCCTCTGGCAAAGGGTTTATATAGTCTTGATGAATAAAATGCCCCACTTCTTATGGTCTAACCTTGAAAGAGGTCCCTCTATCTTCTCAATCCCTCTGAAAGTATATGAGCGTCATGCCTTGTGGGGCGGATACTTAGCGAAAAAGGCAGGGGTAAATTCTGTTGTTTGTCTTTTAATCCGCGAACACCATACTCCTACTACATATTTAGGCCGCATCCTGGAAGAAGCGGATAATATGTATTAATTTTAAGAAGCATGAGTCACCAAGCGGCAAACTCATGCTTTTTGAGCGGATGATTCCATTTTATCTTGGAGTTCTACTATCTCCCTGTTTTTAGAAAATATCCATTTCGCGAAACGTTTATTATCTCGTTGCAAGCGCACATTTTCCTTTTCAAGGTGGCGAACTAAAGCCACCTTTTCACGTTCAACCTTCTCTAACAAATTCATAAGCACTCGACGACTTACTCTTAAATGTTCAACACGCTGCTCTAATTCCCCGACACGATCCCTGAGTAACTTTATTTCGTCTATTGAATTCAAATCTTACGCCCCCCCGGCATTATCTACAATAATAGTGTATGCCGGAAAAATGCATTTTAAACCTTAAGTAAAAAAAGACTCAGTTGTTTTCGCAGATACTGTACCTTAATTGAGTTTTGCTAACGTTTGAATCTGCTCTAAGACCCTAAGGGGTACTCCCCAACGTCCAAGCTCAACTCCAGGTTTACGTGCTTCCCCATGAAAATCCGATCCCCCGGTCATGAGTAACTTATACTGTTGAGCAATGGCTCTGTATCTGCTCACATCGTCCGACTTATGCTCAGAATGTAAAACTTCGATTCCTTGGAGACCGACTTCAACCCAGGCGGGAATTCCTTCATCTAATCGTTGCATCCCAGGGTGAGCAAGAACAGGGATACCATGGGCTTGTCTTACTAACTCGATGCCTTCTTCTGTGGTTAACTTATAACGCGGCACGTAAGCCGGTGCTCCCAGCCCTATGTAACGCTCAAAAGCTTCTTTGATGTTTTTTACAAAACCTCGTTCTATCAGTACCTGGGCTATATGCGGACGACCGATTGACTCCCCTTTTGTCAATTTTCGGACTTCATCTGCACAAATGGATATTCCCTGTGTTGCCAAGCGTTTCAGGATTTCTATCATACGTTGCTCGCGAGCGTCACGCAAACTCCTCAGCTTGTCATTCAAATAGCATGATGCATTATCAACCTCATATCCAAGGATATGAACTTCTTTCCCCTGCCAATCCGTATTAAGCTCTATTCCTCTAAGAACCTGTATCTTATAGTAAGCTCCTGCTTCTTCAGCTTCTCTCCATCCTTGAATAGTATCATGATCTGTGATGCCTATGCCTTTTAAGCCTAAATCTGCAGCTAAGTGAATAAGTTCTCTGGGAGTCAATAATCCGTCAGACTCAGTTGTATGACAATGTAAATCGGCTTCGTACAAAATAGATGGTGAAGTCATGTTATAACCCCATTTCTACGGTTAACTGTCCCCACCTATTTTAACACGTTAGAGAGTATTCGCATAAAGTTCTGACTTGAAATCTTATCAATTTCTTGATTTGAAAACCCAGCTTTCCTTAAATCGTCTATTAGAAAACAATAATCTCCGACATGCTCCAATCCCTCAGGAACTTCAGTAATTCCGTCAAAATCCGACCCTAATCCAACCGTTTCTACCCCTGCAACATCAGCAATATGGCAAATATGACGAACTACATCTTCTCGCGTTGCTATACCGGTTTCCTTTAAAAATTGCGGATAGAAATTCACCCCGACAACGCTTTTATGCTTTGCCAGAGCGCGAAGTTGTTGATCTGTTAAATTACGTGGATGATTGCATAACGCCTTGGCACATGAGTGTGATGCTACAATAGGGTCCTTCGATAATTCTAGCACATGCCAGAAACCAGCCTCATTAAGATGAGAAACATCAATAAGCATGCCTAGTTCATTCATTCGCGAAACAACTTGTTTTCCTAAATTCGTCAATCTGCTTTGGGTATCTGCTTCATCAGCACCATCTGCCAATTCATTGCGTTGATTCCAAGTTAATCCTAAAGCCCTAACACCCAATTGATAAATTATATCCAGCATAAAGAGGTTTTGCCCTAGAATTTCCCCGCCCTCTACACTTAGCAAAATCCCTGTCCGCTCAGGGTCAGGAATTAGTGAGAGATCCTTCTTTCCTAGAATCGGAAAGAGCTGATCAGGATGACCCGCTATAAATCGGTTAGCTCCTTCTATAAGCTGCAGTCCCCGGGTTGTGGCCATAAATGGCTTATACTCTGCCTCAATATAGGCGGCCAGAAACTGAAGACATACTCCTGACATTCTAGCTCGCGTGGTATCCCAATGCCCTCCTTCAGAAGGGTCCTGCAATGTCCTTTCACCCTTGACAAAATCGATTAAACTGTCACAATGACCGTCAACAATATAGGGATTCATAAAACTGCCTCCTCAGATACATAAAGAGTAACATGCGAGAAGGATCGTCGGTCATAAATGACCAAGTATCCCCGCAGGGTTAACTCTATAAAGGATGTTCAAGCTTAGAGTGCCGCCATGGATAGCAAGGCACCCCGCCGAAAGCGAAGGGACTTTCCAGACAGTATAATAAACACCTGTCTGCTTATGACCTAAGCAAACAGGTGAGTTATCATACATTTGTCCTTGAACCGCCTTATCGGGACTGTACTATCAACTTAATGGCTGTTCTCTCTTCTCCCTCAATTATCACATCTGTAAATGCTGGAATACATATAAGATCGACTCCACTCGGAGCTACAAAACCGCGTGCAATTGCAACCGCCTTTACAGCTTGGTTTAAAGCACCAGCGCCAATAGCTTGCAGTTCGGCGCCGCCTTTTTCACGAAGTACCCCCGCAAGAGCTCCTGCAACCGCATTCGGGCTTGATTTTGCTGAGACTTTTAAAACTTCCATTAGACACATCCTCCTGCTCGAATTCATTTACAAGTATTACCACAACTTAGAATATATGTATTCGAGAGCAAGCAGACAAAATCCTCTATTGCAGATAAAGAATTTTCAGATTTCTATTAAAGTATGAAAGCTCCAGCGTATTTCGAGCCCGTTTCACAATATATTCGTACATCGAAATTAACCTTCATCAAACATTTGAATTGTGTTAATTTTACGCGTTCTTCCGGTATCCTCATCAATATCCAAGACCACAGCATTCAACTGTATAGGACCACTTGCCAATTCAAACTTCGCAGGCAGTTGAGTCAAAAAACGATTAATAATAATTTCCTTCTTTACTCCTAAAACAGAGTCTCTGGGTCCAGTCATACCTACATCAGTTATGTAAGCTGTACCTTGATGAAGTAAGCGAGCATCGGCAGTCTGAATATGAGTATGCGTACCCAAGACTGCGCTAACTTTACCATCGAGGAACCAGCCCAAAGCGACCTTTTCCGAAGTTGCCTCAGCATGGAAGTCCACAATAACTATTGGAGTTTCTTGTTTGATCTGATTGATCCAGCGTATTGCCCCACTAAAAGGGTCGTCTAGAGGTGGTAAGAATACTCGACCTGAGAGATTTAGAATGCCAATTTTTTTACCCATAGTACGTATGTAGCCATGCCCTTGCCCAGGTGCTCCCACTGGATAATTAGCTGGTCGAATAAGTCTGGGCTCACGATCAATGAAGTTCATAATTTCTCTTTGATCCCAAACATGATTACCCATCGTCAAAAATTGAATCCCATTGGTATAAAGTTCTTCAGCGATTTCCTTTGTTAAGCCTTTTCCAGCTGCTGCATTTTCACCATTGGCAATGGTTACATCAATTTGATGCTCAAGCTGTAGCGGTTTTAAAAATTTTTTAATTGCTTCCCTTCCAGGCTTACCTACTATATCTCCAATAAATAGTATTCGCAAAAAAGTATTCCCCCTTCCCACGGCTAAACTGTATTTAGCCATATACATAGGATACCATTATTTCATTAAGATAATAACTGTGTTTTTATGAAGTTTTGTGCCTTAGAACATTAGTATATAAAGGAAACTAGGACTTAAACACCAAGACCTTACCTTCTTCTCGCAACGCAACAACGTTTTTATTTATATCATTGCTCTGAATCGACGACAGCATTTGGGCTATCATTTCCTCTTGATAGATCTGTTCATCTTCAGGCAGGTACATTTCATCATAGACCAACTGGTTTTTAAATTTTCTCTTTAAAAGTTCAACGATAAGTCCTACTTCACGTTGAGACATACTGTCAACATCTCGTGTTATCGTTATCACACAAACGCCTTCCTCGCTCCGGCTGGCGATATCAAAGACTCGCATCTTCATTCCCTCAAGTTGATGAAAGAATTCCAAAGCCGGTATTAGAAATTCACGCAAAGATTTGACTTCTTGGGGTTGCGTAACCATGAACGTGAACTTTAGGGCATGTTGTTCCCGCCAATAATGAACTGACCCTACCTCGGTATATCTCATCAAGATTGAGGTTAGCAACCCAACTCCATCTTGTAAACGTCCTCCATCTTTATATTGCATATTACTTAACATCCTTGTTTTCAGCCCTCTCTATACGCTGTCTAACATTCTTAACTATTCGGCATCGGCTTGCAATTTCCTGCTCAAACACTGCTCAATCGAGCTGGTCATTTATGGGATAATGCCCTACATACAAAAATCAGACGATCCACAGGATCGCCTGATTAAAGATTTTACTATTAAATATTATTTCGCGAAGTCAACTGCTCGAGTCTCACGGATGACGACAACCTTGATTTGTCCAGGATATTCAAGTTCTTCTTCAATCCGCTTGCTAATCTCACGAGCAACGCGTGGAGCTAGCACATCATCAATTTTGTCTGGTTTAACGATAATGCGAACTTCCCGTCCGGCTTGAATAGCAAAACACTTTTCAACCCCTTCAAAACTTTCAGCAATTTCCTCAAGTTTTTGTAAACGCTTAATATACGTTTCAAGGGTTTCTCTGCGTGCTCCTGGCCGAGCCGCAGAAACTGCATCGGCAGCAGCGACAAGTACCGCAACGACGGTTTTTGGTTCAACATCGTTATGATGCGCTTCAATGGCATGAGTAACATCACTGGATTCCTTGTATTTTCTGGCCAAGTCAACTCCAATTTGCACGTGAGTCCCTTCCATATCATGATCGACAGCTTTGCCGATATCA
Source organism: Desulfosporosinus nitroreducens (assembly GCF_023897015.1). GTDB lineage: Bacteria > Bacillota > Desulfitobacteriia > Desulfitobacteriales > Desulfitobacteriaceae > Desulfosporosinus > Desulfosporosinus nitroreducens. The sequence continues at coordinate 345,211 of NZ_JAMHFY010000002.1, forward strand.
TGCAACAGACCAGCTCGTTTAGCAAGTTGAATATCAACACCCAACTCCGCAGCCATTAATCCCGCTAAATGAGATACTTCTGTCGAGTGCTTCAAGACATTTTGTCCATAACTTGTTCGGAATTTTAGTCGGCCAAGCAAACGGATTAATTCTGGGTGCAACCCATGCACACCTGTTTCAAAGGTTGCCTGTTCCCCTTCTTCCCGAATCTTTTGATCAACTTCCTTCTGAGCCTTTTCTACCATCTCTTCAATTCGGGCTGGGTGAATACGTCCATCTGCAATGAGTTTTTCAAGAGCAATTCGAGCAACCTCTCTGCGAATTGGATCAAAACCCGATAAAATTACGGCCTCGGGAGTATCATCAATGATAAGATCAATCCCTGTAAGGGTTTCTAAAGTACGGATATTACGTCCCTCGCGACCAATGATCCGTCCTTTCATTTCGTCACTCGGCAATGCTACAACAGATACCGTCGTTTCGGCAACATGGTCTGCCGCGCATCGCTGTATTGCTAAGGCAATAATATTCTTTGCCCGTTTCTCAGCTTCTTCTTTTGCACGAGTTTCAATTTCTTTAATTAGAATCGCCGATTCATAGCGAACGTCTTCTTCGACACGTTTAAGCAACAGTTGTTTAGCTTCTTCTGAGGTCATGCCCGACAAACGTTCAAGTTCTGCTTGTTCCTTGCCTACAATTTGATTCAACTCTTCTTTTAGCTGTTCTACTTCGTTTTCTTTGCGGTGTAGGTTTTCCTCTTTACGTTCCAATGACTCAATTTTGCGGTCTAGACTCTCTTCTTTTTGGACTAAGCGTCGTTCAAGCCGTTGGAGTTCGTTACGTCGCTCTCGGGTTTCCTTTTCTACTTCATTGCGAATATGCATGACTTCTTCTTTGGCCGCAACGACAGATTCTCTTTTCTTGCTTTCAGCTGCAGAATGAGCATTCTCAACGATCCGTTTTGCTTCTTCTTCCGCGGATCCGATACTCTTTTCAGCAGTATTCTTACGAAAAACCCAGCCTGCCAAGACACCTAAACCTAATCCCACTAATACGGAGATTAACCCGGTAATAATTAGTTCCATCATACGTCTACACACCTCCTTTGTTTGAACTTTAACTTTATTATTTCTAAATAAAAAAAACTGGTTTCCAAAACCAGTCACTTTTAAGCATAACCTTTAAAACAGGTGTCTTCTCCTGTTTCCTACAACTCTCGCTCGCTAGTCAAAAAACCCCTTATTTTAGCTAACTACAACGAAATCTATAAGAAAACCTTTAAAGGTTAAATCTTAACAGAGACAGGTCTCTGTTAAGATTTTAATATCATTTGCAACCAATGTCAAGCTTGTCCTAAATGGATGAATTCTATACACTGGGCTATATCTCCACATCTTCACTCTGATTAATTTTAATCCGAGAAAGTACGTTTCTCACCATATCTGTGGGATACCCCCGTTGAATAAGCTTCCGGGCAATTTTTTGCTGAACCCATAATTCACGTGGAATCATTTTTTTTGCATTTTCTATCGCATTTTTATGTTCCCAACGCTTGCCCTCTTGTACCCACCAACGTTCAGCGAGAGTTAGGCATTGTTCAAACTCATCATTACTTGAATAGTTTTCTCCCAAGGCTTGTTCGATTAATTGAGGTACTAATCCTCGATTCTGCATATCTTGTTGAACCCTGCGCCGAGAATAACGCTTTAGGCGACTTTTAGAATACATAAAAGCCAACTCTTCGTCGTTAAGATAACCCCATTCCAGCATTTTTTCCAACACTGCTCTAATCTCTGAGCTTTCATAGCCTTTTTCCTTGAGACGAGTCTCTAATTCGCAATAGGTTAAAGCCTTCCGAGATAAACAATCCAGCGCAACATCCTTGGCGCTTCTGCGAGGTTTAGCGCTCGTCAAATGTACCATCGTCCTCTGTTGCATCAGTGGTTACTATAGGGACCAAGTTAGCACGAATCTGTTGCTCGAGTTCGTCAGCCATCTCCGGGTGTTGTTTAAGGTACTCTTTAACGTTCTCTCGCCCTTGCCCCAGACGCTCTCCTTGATAGGAATACCAAGCCCCTGATTTTGCAATAACTTCCATCTCTGTGCCTATATCCACGATACTCCCCTCACGAGAAATACCTTCTCCGTACATAATATCAAAATCTGCTATTTTAAAGGGCGGGGCAACTTTGTTTTTGACGACTTTGACCCGGGTTTTGTTTCCTATTACATCCTGCCCTGATTTTATGGCTTCTTGGCGGCGTATATCCATCCGAATCGAGGCATAAAACTTAAGCGCTCGTCCGCCTGTAGTTGTCTCCGGACTGCCAAACATAACTCCGATCTTTTCCCGAATTTGGTTAATAAAAATAACACAAGTATTACTCTTACTAATGGATCCTGTCAACTTACGCAAAGCCTGGGACATTAGGCGAGCATGCAATCCGACATGATTATCCCCCATTTCACCTTCAATCTCGGCGCGAGGAACTAAGGCAGCTACAGAGTCAACCACAACCACATCGACGGCAGCACTGCGCACAAGGGCCTCGCAGATTTCCAACCCTTGTTCACCTGTATCTGGCTGTGCAACAAGCAAGTCGTCGATATTAACCCCTAATGCTTTTGCATACACTGGATCGAGGGCATGCTCAGCATCTATGAACGCAGCAGCTCCGCCCAGTTTTTGGGCTTCAGCAATGATATGAAGCGCTACAGTAGTCTTTCCTGAAGACTCTGGTCCGTAAATTTCGATTACCCGCCCGCGAGGTACCCCTCCAACTCCTAAGGCCAGATCTATTGCCAAAGAACCTGTCGGGATAACATCAATCATCATACCCGCCGAAGATTCCCCAAGTTTCATGATCGAACCTTTACCGAACTGCTTTTCAATCTGAGCAAGTGCAATATCAAGTGCCTTTAACTTATTCGTTTCGGCCATTCTTTTATCCTCCTCATCTTGGTCATAACGCATTAGCATTTTCTCTTTTAGCGAAACATCTGTTCGGTTTCTATTATAGATGCCCCCTTCAACACTTGTCAATTTGTTTATGAAACTGCCGACATTAAAACTGCTAATCTAACATTTTATTGAGTTCGCAATTAAGATTAGTTGATAAATTGAAAAACGGACTTATATTGAGAAATGACGTGCGAAAATATTGTTTCCGCACGTCATTTCTACTATTGTCATTAGGATTAGCTTTCAAAAAGACCACTTTAAAACTGATTAAACATCAGAGTTTTCACGTGCCTTAGCTGGTTCAACACTCACCTTGCGCCCTTTTATCATTGTCTGATGCATGCAGCTCTGAACTCTGGAAGCATATTTATCAGGAATCTCTACAAAGGTGAACTTATCATAAATATTTATTATTCCAATACTGCTTCCAGAAATTCCGCTTTGATCTGCAATCCAACGAATAATATCCTGAGGACGAATTTGTTGAACTCTGCCAATATTAATAAAAAATCGCACCATGCCTGGTGTTGCTCCCGTTTTTCCAAAAAGCCGTTCATCAGGGTCTTTGCTATTGTCGATTTCGTCCACATTGGCTCCCTCGATAGCATACTTCAAGGCAGCAGCTGCCACATCCATGGAATCATATTCTTGGAGCAAGTCCCCTACAATCGCACGATAACTGCCCAAGCGATTACTTTGCATTAGTTTAATAAGTTGATTCTTAATATTTTCTGCTTGGCGCTCACTTATATCAGCCATTGAAGGAAGCTCTTGCCGACGAATTCTCGTTTTAATAAGATTCTCAATCAGGCGAAGTTGGCGGTATTCTTTTGGGGAAATTAGAGTTATAGCTTGCCCTTTACGGCCCACTCGTCCAGTTCGACCAATCCGATGCACATACGATACCGGATCTTGAGGAATATCAAAGTTAATAACATGGGTGACATTATTAATATCTAAGCCACGTGCAGCAACATCTGTAGCTACCAATAATTCAGATTTCCCATCTCTGAACCGTTTCATGACACGGTCCCGTTGCTGTTGGCTTAAATCCCCATGCAAAGCATCTGCAAAATATCCTCGAGCTTCAAGCGACACCACCAATTCATCCACCCCACGCTTCGTGCGGCAGAAAATAATCCCTTGTCCGATATCCTCCATATCAATGATACGGCCTAAAGCATCAACTTTAATGCTTTCTCTCGTTTCATAGAAAACCTGATCAATTAATGGAACGGTTAATTCATCTCGACTGACCGTGACAGAACGGGGGGAATTCATATAGGTCTGGGCCAATTTACGAATTCCTGGGGGCATCGTTGCCGAAAAGAGCAGAACTTGCCTTCCTTCAGCAGGGACCTCCCTTAGAAGACTCTCGATGTCCTCAATAAAGCCCATGTCCAGCATTTCGTCAGCTTCATCCAGAACCACCATTTTCACATGTTGCAGACGAAGTGTTCCCCGATTTAAATGGTCTAACAACCGCCCAGGAGTTCCGACAACCACCTGATATCCCATTCTCAAGGCTCTAATCTGACGGTCAATAGGTTGCCCGCCATAAATCGGCAACGGTTTGACGTGCCTATACTTTCCAAGTTTTGCGATTTCCTCCGCAACCTGTATTGCCAGTTCTCGAGTAGGAGTGACAATAAGCGCTTGCACTGCTTGAAATTTCGAATTCACCTTTTCCGTAATAGGAATTCCAAAAGCAGCCGTTTTACCCGTTCCTGTCTGGGCCTGCCCGATTAGGTCAACCCCATCAAGGGCAACCGGAATTGCTTCTTTTTGAATCGGAGAAGGCTCTTCAAACCCCATCTCTGACAGGGCTTGTAAAATGGGTTTACTTAACTGTATATCACCAAAGGTTTGTAAACGTTCAACCATCACCTAATTGTAATCTCCCTTCACTGTTTAACATAAAGGCGTACTCCATTAAGGGCAGCTTGAACGGTCAACTGACGGACAGACTCCCGTTCACCATAGAACTGAAATTTTTCAGCATGAACACCATTAGCCGTTGCAAAACCAATGTAAACAAGCCCTACTGGTTTTTCATTAGTGCCTCCATCTGGCCCCGCTATTCCCGTAGTAGAGACAGCCAAAGCTGATCCCGTCTTAGAACGAATTCCTTCTGCCATTTCCTTGGCAACCTCTTCACTCACTGCCCCAAATGCTTTAAGACTTTTCTCGTCAACCCCCAGAAGACTTTGTTTTAAGGCATTAGAATAACTCACTGCTCCGCCTAAATAGAATTTAGAACTACCCGGTTCCTGTGTGAATGCAGCACCAAGTAAACCCCCTGTACACGACTCAGCTGTAGAAATTGTCAAATCCTTACTAATCAAGGCCTTTCCTACAATACTGATCATGGTTTCCTGATCTCGACCAAATACTTTATTTCCTAAACGCCGGCGGATTTCCTCTTCAGCTTGATCCAACGCCATTTTAGCCTCACCCGATGTTATTTCTGTGCTTCTCGCCACTAAGCGTATGTGCATCTCTGCTCTTTTAGCCAACAATGCCATCGTAAGGTTCGGAAGATTCATTAGATCATCGAGTACTTTCTCTATGGAGGATTCTCCCATTCCAAAGACTTTTAGGACACGTTCATTCATCCGTTCGACATGGGGTCCAATCATTGAGACTAATTGAGGCCAAACATAATTATCGAACATGGGCTGCATTTCAAACGGAGGCCCGGGCAATATAATTACGGTCTTACCTTTTTTTTCAATGATGGCACCTGGGGCAGTTCCTATAGGGTTAGGTAATACTTTCGAGCCTTCGGGAAAAAAGGCTTGTTTCTCGTTACTTGAAGGCATAGGCGCTTTTCTGCGGCTAAAGAACTGTTTAATGTTTTCTAAACTTGGGGCATCTATCTCCATCTTCAGATCTAAGACTTTTGCAACAAGTTCCTTCGTCAAGTCATCTGCTGTTGGACCTAATCCTCCCGTTGTAACGATTAAATCAGTGCGCTCAATTGCCTGACGTAAAATCTGTTCTAATCGTTTGGGATTGTCCCCCACTGTCGTATGATAGTCAACTTCAATGCCTAATAACGACAGTTTTCCTGTCAAATAGTGAGCACTCGTATTGAGGGTTTCTCCAAGTAATAACTCAGTCCCAGTTGAGACAATTTCAGCTTTCATATAGTTTACCACTCTCCTATAATCAACGCAAATTCGCGGTCTGCAAATTCGTAGTTCGTGCTTCGAACGACAAATAGTGAAAATCGAGCTACGACCATGCACTTTGTTAATTATTTCTGATCTTGTCAAAAAATATCCTTCTTACTCGTACAAAATATTAAAATAATATAAATGCCCTCTTATGATAGATTATATCACTACCATAGGAGGGCATTCTTTAGGTTGCATTTTTTAGGCTACAGTTTTGAGATAGGTTCGCAGGGTTTCACCGCTTAACGTTTCTTCTTCTTCAAGAATCTTAGTAATCCCTAATAAGGATTGTTTGTTCTCCTCAATGATCTTCATTGTTCGTTCTTCAAGCTGTGCTAAAATGTCTTTCGTCACAGGCTCACGTTGGTCGGCGTTCAACCGAGAAACGTCCGTAACCCCCAAGGGAGACATTCCCGCGAGAAGCATCTTCTCTACGAGATTTAAGGCTTGTTCATAGTCACCGGCAGCACCCGTACTTCGTGTACCTAGAATTTGCTCTTCCGCAAGTGCTCCAGCTAAAGCTACCATGATCTGCTCTTCAAGCATCGCCTGTGTATAAAGATACAAATCATCCTTGGGGTAATGACGAACATATCCTAAAGCATTTCCTCTTGAACGGATAGAAATCTGAGAAACTGAGTTAGGCCGGACTGTTTCTGCCAGCATGGCGTGCCCGCTTTCATGAATGGCAATACGTCGCAGTTCCTCTGATGTTGGCTTCCGATCAAGTTTTTCTCCCATCATCACTTTCTCGACCGCTTCATGTAAATGATGTTCACTAATCTCGCTGGCCTCCTCGCGCAAGGCCAGAATAGCAGCTTCATTCGTAACACTCTCTAAATGGGCCCCTGAAAACCCGAACGTTTCGTGCGCAATTTCTTCTAAACGAACCTCTTGCGCTAAAGGCTTATTTTTAGTGTGGATTTTTAAGATGGCCAAACGACCTTCTTTATCGGGAAGATCAACTTTAACTTGCCGATCGAATCGCCCTGGGCGAAGTAACGCTGCATCCAAGGCCTCTGGGCGATTTGTGGCAGCCATGACCAGGATGTGAGGGCCTTGATCTACTTTTAGACCATCCATTTCAATAAGCAGTTGATTGAGTGTTTGATCATATTCATGATGGGAAACATTACTTCCACGCTTCGCCCCTAAGATATCCATCTCATCGATGAAAATAATCGCGCTCGTCTTTTTTTCCTTACGTACCATTTCACGTGCTCTGCGAAACAAGCCTCGAACACGTTCCGCCCCGACACCGGCATACATTTCTACGAATTCACTGCCTGATACCGAAAGAAATGCTGAATCTGTATGTCTAGCCGCAGCTTTGGCTAATAATGTTTTCCCCGTCCCAGTGGGGCCAGATAATAATATTCCCTTCAAAGGACGGATCCCTAAAGCTTTCATCCGATCAGAGTACAACAGAAAGTCTAAAGCCTCTTGGAGTTCTTTTTTAGCGACACTCTGACCTCCAATATCCTCAAAATCAATTCCTGTGGTGCTTATGGCTACTCCGTTACCATTTTTCAAGATTTGACGAGAAATAACCAATTTCCAAACAACATAAGCGGTTACTAGCAGCAAACCTACGGGGAACACGTTATAACCCATAACCACTAAAAAGGCAAAAACTCCTATAGCAAGGCCTAGCAAGATGTCATATTTCATACATACGTTCTCCCTCTCTAAATTTATCTCTTATTCCTTTTCAGACGATAGAAACTGGCCTTGCCCACTTCGTTCGATAACCTCTATCAACTGAGCTTGACCCTGATTAAGGATTACGTATATGGCATCACTGTCCATCTCTAATTCTAATTGTACGCCTTCCTTTTCAGCTTGAATTCTGACATTTTGCGCCATTTCGGTAAAATTCCCACGTGCGATTCCTTCTTGTAAGGCAAACTGAATCTGCCCAAATAGTTTCTCAAGGGAATCATTTCTGTGGTCAACGAATCGAATTGGAACATTATTTGCAACTTTTATAAGTGTTTTGCTTGCTTGACGAAGGTTGGTCAGCTGGTCGGTCACCACAACCATCTCTTTCAAACTGTTGTTATCCTCAACCTTAGCAGAAACGACGCCTGGAATCTGTTGACTTTGGCTCAAGATGGAAACATCAACCCACTTTTTTTGATAGACTACCTTGCCCCCTAATAATAACCCAAATATCAGAAATCCTGCGAGGCTGATTATCAGTATTCGGCGATTTGTCATTATATCTTCCTCCATTTGCTACACTTCATGCTATATCGACATTATAGCACGTAGTATATCACGCAGAAAAAATATCTTATATCCAAATAGGGAAAAATAAGGCAAATGATATTTAGCAAGACATTAAAACGAGTGCCAATCTATGAGAATGGCACTCGTTTTAAAATTAATTATTTTTATATCCAATACAAAAAGCACTATAAGTCTATTTGCGCAACAATTTACGAGACTTAAGCATATAATCCAGACCAGAAATAACTGTGAAAAACAGGGCTATATATAAGAGCGGTTGACCAATGTATATCCCAATCAGGGATAGAGGCCAATCATGCAATAATATTGCAGAAATCGCAATTACTTGAGTAGTCGTTTTGATTTTTCCAAGTTTACTGGCACTGATAACAACCCTATCCACAGCAGCAATGGCTCGCAGGCCTGTAACCGCAAACTCTCTGGCTAAGATGATCCAAGCAATCCAAGCCGTCACTTCTCCAAGTTGGACCAAAGAAATGAGGGCAGCAGAAACTAAAAGCTTATCTGCCAACGGATCCATGAATTTTCCCAAGTTCGTAACCTGATTCCGTTTGCGCGCAATATAGCCATCCAAGCCATCTGTAGCGGCCGCCAAGATAAAGATCACGGCCGCCACTAAGTCTTGATTGGGGAAAAGTGTATAACCTTTGGGAACCTTCAGCAGTAAAAAGGTCATAAACACCGGTATCAAAATAATTCGGGCCATAGTTAAACGATTGGGTAAATTCACGAGACAACCACTCCCATTAAATCGTAGTTATCCGCCTCAAGGATGCGAACCTTGACCAGATCTCCCTCCTGAAGAGAGATAAGAGTATCAGGAATATAGACTTGCCCATCAATTTCAGGAGCGTCACCTTCCGTTCGGCCCATCCACCGCCCGTCTGGTAATTTCATCTCAAGCAACACTGTAACAACCCGATTAACCCATCGCTGTTGCCTTTGCCGAGATATGTCTTGTTGGATTTGCATAATTTGGTCTCTGCGCTTTTCGCGAACTTCTGGTGGAACTTGATCTTCTCTTTGACCCGCTGGCGTATTCTCCTCCTGAGAATAGGCAAACACCCCAAGACGATCAAATTGGACACGTTGAATAAAATCAACTATCGATTGAAATTCCTGCTCCGTTTCTCCTGGAAAACCGGTAATCATAGTCGTTCGAATAGTTATGTCCGGCATAGCTGTCCGTAATTTTCCGATCAGTGTTTCAGCTTGTTCTATAGTTCCTCGTCGATTCATATCTTTCAAAATCTTATTATCCGCGTGTTGCAAAGGTAAATCAATATACTTGCAAACTTTTGGCTCCTGTCGCATAGTTTCAATCAATTCATCTGTAAAACGCTCGGGATAACAATACATTAATCTAATCCATTCAATTCCCTCGATCCGAGCGAGTTCGCGAATTAGTTGAGGCAGGCGAAGTTCCTCATAAAGATCCTGTCCATAACGCGTAGTGTCTTGGCCCATGATCAGGATTTCCTTAACTCCTTGGGCAGCCATCTCCTGTACCTCATGTATCACTGATTCCTGCGGGCGACTGCGGAAATGTCCCCGAACATAAGGAATGACACAATAGGTACAATAGTTATCGCAGCCCTCAGCGACCTTCACATACGCTAAATAATCCGGCGTAGACCGAATTCTTGCCATCAACTCATTATGAAGGAAATCAGGGGCTCCTTGTTTAATCAGGGACGTTCGTTTTTTCTCAGTCTCTTGAACCAACTTCGTTATTTCATCAATATTTCCTGTCCCAAGTACCCCATCTAATTCAGGGATGTCCTGCATTAACTCAGAACCGTAGCGTTGAGCTAAGCAACCTGTCGCAATCAAAGTCTGGCAAGCACCAGTTTTCTTGAGACTTGCCATTTCAAAAATCGCTTCAATTGATTCTTCCTTAGCAGATTGAATAAATGTACAGGTATTTACAATAATAACATCTGCTTCTTCAGGATTTTCGATAAATATATGATTTTGGGCCAGTAATCCTGACATTACTTCGCTGTCCACTTGATTTTTTGGACACCCCAAAGTGACAACTGCTACTTTCTTCGTCAACGTTACACCTCATATCATTGGTCTGCTTTTCTTAGTATAAACCAACACTTCCACAAGGTCAAAAAATATTGCATCTTAAAGTATGCATCCAGTCACTCATAGTTTCCTGCAATTAACTTATTTATTCAGATCCTGCCTGCCTGCTGTCGAAATATAAATTACATTTTCCCCAATATTAGTTGCATGATCTGCAAATCTCTCGAGATAACGTCCCACAAAGGCTAAGTACATGCCCTGATCCAAGACTTCCGGTTTTTCCGTCATAATGATTAACAGATCTCGCACCACTTTTTTATACAAATGATCAACTTGGTCGTCCAGAACTGCCAGATCATGCGCAAGGTCCATATCCTCGCTAGCGTAGGCTTCCAGACCCTGCCTCATCATTCCAAGGGCCTTTTCAGCCATGAGTGGGATATCAATAAGCTGTTTTAATAAAGGGCCCTCAATTCTCCGCACTATTTTAGCAATGTCAATCGCTAAATCCCCCATCCGTTCAAGATCCGTCGATATTTTCATTGCAGAAATAATCATTCGTAAGTCCTTTGCCACTGGTTGCTGAGTAGCTATTAAGCGTACACACTCGTCATCTACTTGACGTTCAAAATCATTGACTTTCTGATCTTCTGCTATCCAAAATTCGGCTTGTTTTCGGTCTAAGGATATTAGAGTTTGCATACACCCTTGTAGAATCCGCTCAACTTCGTTTCCCATATCTTTCAATAACTGTATCAAAAAGAGCTGCCCTTCATTAAGTGTCTGACGCATCAAATTCCCTCCTTTTTTAGCCAAAACGCCCAGTAATATAGTCCTCAGTTCGCTTATCATTCGGGTTTGTAAAAATTTCCGAAGTTGCACCATGCTCCACCAATTCTCCATTAAGAAAAAATGCTGTGGAGTCAGCAATTCGGGCAGCCTGTTGCATATTATGCGTTACTATAAGGATCGTGTAATCTTCTTTCAGTTGCCTGACTAATTCCTCAATGTGAGTAGTTGCTATAGGGTCTAATGCTGAGGCCGGCTCATCCATCAGCAGTACGGATGGTTCAACTGCCAGAGCCCTGGCGATACACAGACGTTGCTGCTGCCCGCCTGACAAGCTCATGCCCGAATAATTCAAGCGGTCTTTAACTTCATCCCATAAGGCGGCCATACGCAAACTTTTTTCTGCAATACCTTGTAAGTTCTGCTTGTTTCTCATCCCATTGAGCCGAACACCAGCTACTACATTTTCGTAAATGCTCATAGAAGGAAAAGGATTTGGTTTTTGAAACACCATCCCTACCATTTTTCGTAATGCCACAGGATCTTGATCATAAATACTTTTTCCATCTAAAATTATTTCCCCTTTAACTTTTGTCCCTGGCATCGTCTCATGCATACGGTTTATACAACGAACGAAAGTTGACTTCCCGCACCCCGACGGTCCAATAATTGCTGTCACATGATTTGATGCAACCTCCATATTTATGCCTTTAAGGGTTTTATTAGACCCATACCACGCTTCAAGTTGCCTGACACTTAAAGTCTGCCCCATCAGTACTGTACCCCCTCTAAATACTTTTCGATCGAAATGCATATCGTGCTACTAAATTCAAAGTAATTACCATTAAAATTAATACTAAAGATCCAGCCCAAGCAAGTTGGTGCCACTCCTTATAAGGAGACGTTGCATACTGAAAAATCTGAACCGGCAAAGAAGCTGTTGGTTCATTCAGGGAGCGTGACCAATATTGATTTCCTAAAGCGGTGAACAATAAGGGGGCAGTTTCCCCTGCAACACGTGCAACTGCCAGCATTGCCCCTGTAATTATTCCTTTTGCGGCGGTCGGTAAAACAATTTTCAAAATCGTTTTAGCTTTAGAAATCCCCAAAGCGAACCCCGCTTCTCTGATCGAATGGGAAACCAGCTTTAGCATTTCTTCTGTCGATCGAATGATTAATGGGATCATTATCACAGCTAGAGAAAGTCCTCCCGCAAGAGCAGAGAAATTTCCCATTTTCAAGACTACTGCGGTGTATATGACTATACCAACAATTATCGAAGGAATACCTGTCAAAACGTCGGTTGCAAAACGAACTGCCGTACTCAGCCAACTGTGACGGTCGTATTCTGTTAAATAGATTGCCGCCAGGATACCAATGGGAATACCAAGAGCACTGGCAATTAAAACCATGATCAAAGTACCTGCTATCGCATTGGCCATCCCGCCTCCAGGCAATCCCATTGCTTTCGGTAAATTAACAAAAAACTGTAAGTTTAAAGCGCTCAGGCCATTCTTTACGACATACCCTAAGACTCCAAACAATGGGATTAGGGCAATAATAGTTGCTCCAATAAAAACAGTCAACATCATTAAGTTTTTATATTTTCGAAAGTAATCGTTCATACTACGTTTCCTCCCTTAGGACCGCGTGCTACAGACCACACAAGGAGTCGAGCAAAAAAATTAAGCACAAGTGTAATCCCGAATAAAATAAGACCAATTTCGACAAGAGCACTTAAATACAGATCATACGTAGCTTCTGTAAACTCGTTGGCAATCACTGCGGCCATGGAGTAGGCAGGCGCAAATAAAGACGGAAGAATATCAGGACGATTGCCGATTACCATAGTAACAGCCATTGTTTCCCCAAGTGCACGCCCTAAGCCAAGCATGATCCCACCCATGATTCCCGACTTGGCGTAGGGCAGAACAGCCACCCTAATCATCTCCCACTTCGTTGCCCCTAAGGCTAGGGCAGCTTCACGTTGCATATTGGGCACAGCGGCCATTACTTCTCTTGAGATGGCCGCAATCGTAGGAAGAATCATCACTGCTAATATCAGTCCTCCGGCGAGCATACCAAAACCAACGGGAGTACCCTGGAAAAGGGGAATAAAGCCCAGCCACTTAGCTAGTCCGGGTTCGACAGTTTCTCTAAGCCAAGGAGCTAGGACAAAAATTCCCCACAATCCGTAGACAACACTTGGAATCGCGGCTAGCATCTCCACTAAAAATCCAACCACAGCACGAAATTTAGACTCAGCCATTTCATTAAGAAAGATCGCCACACCGAGTCCGATAGGGGCTGCCAAGAGCAAGGCCAATAACGAGGTCACTAATGTTCCATAGATAAATGGCAGCGCTCCAAATTGTTCCTTTACTGGATCCCAAACACGATTGGTAATAAAGCTAAGGCCAAACTTTTGAATGCTCGGACGTGCTGCGTCAAACATCTGCCACCCCATCCAAGCCATGAGAACCAAAACACTGACCGCCATCAGAAGTGTCAATAGTCTCAAAGTTTGATCCCCCATGGAAGTTGTAAGTATGCGTTTCTTACTCATATTTTCTGTTCTTCCGCCTTCCTAAATTAGAGCCCCTGCAACTTGGATCATAATTAATTAATCCTCTGCCTATCTATTTACTTTATCAATGGTTCTCCTTGAAACGTAATAGATTTGAGCATCTCTTCTTCACGGCTTACTAAACTGGCTGGCAGCTTTGCGTAATGTAACCCTTCAGAAAGAGCCTGTCCGTCATGAATAGACCAATTAATAAAATTAACCAGTGCCGTTCCTTTAGCTTTATCAGTTTGATCCTTATAAATCAAAGCCCAACTAAAACCAGCAATTGGATAAGCGTCAGCCCCCGGAGCATTGACAATTGACACTCTCATGTCATCAGGAATTGTGGCTGCCGCAGCTGCTGCAGACGTTGTTTGAAGAGAAGGGGGTACCCACTTACCCTCTTTGTTTTTCATCATCGCATAAGGCAGGTTATTTTGAACGGCATACGCTAGTTCTAGATATCCGATAGAACCAGACGTTTGTTGAATCACACCCGCAACGCCGGCATTTCCTTTACCACCTAGCCCTGCAGGCCAATTCAGGGATGTTCCTTTACCCACCTTGCTTAACCACTCCGGACTTATGCTGCTGAGGTAATCTGAAAATATGTAGGTTGTGCCACTCCCATCTGAACGATGAGCAACAGTAATTTTAGAGTCTGGCAAAGATACGCCCGGATTATCATTGGCAATCTGTTGATCATTCCAATTGGTTATCTTCCCTAGAAAGATGTCTGCCAGTACAGTGGGACCTATTTTTAGCTCCTTTGGAGCGTTCGGAACATTATAGGTGACCGCTACGGCACCTAAAGTTAAAGGAATATGCAGCAGTTGCCCGCCTTTTGTGGCTTTAAGCTGTTCATCTGTCATCGGGCCGTCTGTCGCCCCAAAATCAATCGTTTGCTCTGAAACTTGTTTAATGCCTGCACCGCTGCCAGAGCTCTGATAGTTAATCGCGATGTTAGAATTCCCCTTGCGGTACTCCTCGATTTGTTGATTTAATAGAGGATAGACAAAAGAGCTTCCTGACCCGGTTAGATTAGCTGTCTCTGCTTGTCCTTGACCTGTTGGGTTCTTCTCTCCGCACCCAACAAATGAAAGCATTAATACCGCCGTAAGTACGGAAGCTAATAATCTTCCTTTTTTTCTAAACATAAAAATTCTCCCATTCTGTATTTTATTTCTCGTTTGATGTATTATTAACGAGCCCCAAATAATCTACCTGTGTAAAGTTTGCGTTAAATGGCAAGATTTAATGTATATACTTAAAGGAATTATCCTACTCTTGGCGAATTAAGGCCCAACAAACTTTTGCGAGGTGTCATATTGTGTTTGATGAAGATGAAATAATAGAACCAATCGATATGTGCGGTTGTGGTGATATGGGATATCTGACAGCTAAGACGATTCCAATTGATTTGGCCCACGGTCCAGGGCGTGTAGCTAATGTCCCTGTCTACCACTGTCGCGCTGCTTCTTGCCAAGAATACACTCTGCCCTCACTCGTTTCTCGCCGCCTCGAAGTAATTGCGGAACAGATGGAAGAGGAACGAATAAAGGAAACTACTTATACCTGGGAAAACAAACAAGAATCGACACACGATAAGCTTCCAGAACCAGCCCTCGCCCCCCTGCTTCATACTAACGACCAAATTCCCTTACAGGCCTTTACATTTCAATTCGTCAATCGACAATATGAAGATGCACGAGTTGTGCAGATCGTACCCGGACAAGCTGTGTTTTTTCAGAGTAAGCTTGAAGAAACTGAGTATTACTTAATTCGTTACGAAGAAGATACTCGCACAGAGGGGATATGGTTTTCCTTTCAGAAATTTTATTATGAGGAACCAGACTTTACCTACGAAGATTTCCTGGAATGGTCAGACGATGGTCACCTCAAAGAACTGGGGAAAATCACTCTTGAAGAGGTTGAAGAGACACTGATCGATGAGTTTGGAGACTGGGCATAAAGAAAGTTATATTTTCTGACTAGAATTAATATGACCCTAAGCCATTAGTTCGGCTTAGGGTCATATTATATTAATTATTTATCTCTTCTTGGTTCCATGATGCTGCCTTCTCTTCCCGTTAGGAACAGGATTATCAGTGCCTCTTGTTTTGCTTGGAATGCCTTTATAAGGGACTTCAGCCTTTACGACATCTTTGAAGCGTCTTTCTTTGGCTTCATTACCTATTTTCGACGCTTCCCCACTTCGCGCATCCTTCAAGCGTTTTGGCCTGCCACCAGCACCCTTATAAGGGATTTCCGCACTCTGGGCCTCCTTAGAGCGCACTGGTTTGCCTGTTGGCCCTTTATTTGCTTTTCCTGATGCACCTTTAATGGGCGCATCTTTACTCTGTACTTCTTTTCCAGCAACGTCCTTTTTCTTCATACCCGATCGTCTCGTTGGCTTTTTCGCCTTCCAAGTGCCTGCTTCTTGTTGATCGTCTCGTATATATCTTCTGGGTCGTATTAAACATTTAGGTCCATACCCTATCAGATCTTCGCGATGAGCTAAACGTAGAGCCTCTTCGACTAACCCATGATTTTTCGGATTTCGATACTGAATTAAAGCCCTCTGCATCGCTTTCTCATGCATGCTTTTTGGAATATAAACCGGTTGCATAGTCTTAGGATCTAAGCCGGTATAGTACATGCAAGTAGAGAGGGTTCCCGGGGTTGGGATAAAATCCTGGACTTGCTCTGGATTAACACCCATGTCTCGCACATATTCAGCTAACTCGACAGCTTCTTTAAGCGTGCTTCCCGGATGCGAAGACATTAAATAAGGTACGAGGTATTGTTTTTTCCCTAATTTATCATTAGTCTTTTTAAACTCCTGCACAAACTCTTCATAAACGCCTTTACCCGGCTTGCCCATTAAACTTAGAACAGCGTCACTGACATGTTCTGGAGCAACTTTTAATTGTCCACTGACATGATGCTCACAAAGCTCACTGATAAACTTAGATTTACGATCTGCTAATACTGCGTCATAGCGGATACCGGAACGAACAAATACTTTTTTTACCCTTGGCAAGTTGCGCAGGCGACGTAAAAGATCTATGTATTCCTCATGATCATTCTCTAGTTGAGCACACGGCTCTGGAAACAGGCATTGTTTGTGGGAACAAGCTCCCTTGGATAATTGTTTTTGGCACGCCGGTCGTCTAAAATTGGCCGTCGGGCCCCCTACATCGTGAATATACCCCTTAAAGCGAGAATTCCAAGTCATTTTTTCGGCTTCCCGTATTATCGATTCTGCACTTCGGCTTTGAATAATTCGCCCTTGATGAAATGTCAAAGCACAAAAAGAGCATGCTCCAAAACACCCTCTGACACTGGTGAGACTAAATTCTACTTCTTCAATAGCCGGAACTCCTCCTGACTCTTCATAAGACGGGTGATATGTCCCCATAAACGGCAGGGCATAAATCGCATCCATCTCTGCTTGACTCAAAGGAAGTGAAGGCCTATTTTGCAATACATTTTTTCGCCCGTGGGATTGGATCATGGATTTCCCTGAAAAAGGATCCTGTTGATTATACTGAACCCAAAAAGCTTCAGCATATTTTTTCTTATTCTTTGCAACTTCATCGAAGCTTGGCAGAACTAGAGTATCATGAGGCACACCATCTCCGGTTAACGTTACCATAGTACCCCTGACATCCGTTATCAGATCAATCTGTTCCCCGTTATTTAGACGTTCGGCAACTTCCACAATCGACTTTTCTCCCATGCCAAAGACCAGTAAATCCGCTTGACTATCCAGCAGAATGGACCTCCGAACCTCATTACTCCAGTAGTCATAATGAGCAAAGCGACGCAGAGAGGCTTCTATCCCTCCAATAATTACGGGAACCCCAGGCATGGCTTCTCTGACCCGATTAGAATAAACGATGGTTGCCCTATCGGGTCTCAGACCAGACTCTCCTCCAGGAGAATAAGCGTCTTTGTGCCGTTTCTTCTTAGCCGCAGTATAGTGATTAACCATAGAATCCAGATTCCCGCCAGATATTAAACACGCTAAACGGGGTTTTCCCATTACCTGAAAATCTTTTAGATCTTTCCAATCAGGTTGAGCTACGATCCCTACTCGGAAACCGTTTTTTTCTAAAACACGAGCGATAATGGCAATACCAAAACTAGGATGATCCACATACGCATCTCCTGTTACCAAGAGAAAATCTAGTTTATCCCAGCCAAGAGCCTCCATATCCGCTTGATTCATTGGTAAAAAATTACGTGTACGCATAGTTTCACCTTTCTGTTTAAACGACACAAGTTAAATCCATGGATTATGGAATTATTGTTTTTGTTTTAGCTTCTATCGTATTTCGAATAATATTCACTTCAACGCGACGATTTTTGGCCCGCCCCTCAAGTGTACCATTGGTGTCAATCGGTTGATACTCACCATATCCAATCGATCGAAATCGAGCTTGGTTGATATTATTCGATCTTAACAGATACTTCATAAAGTTTAAAGACCGTTTTGAGCTTAAATCCCAGTTAGAGTCAAATTCATTATTCTTTATAGGGATATTATCAGTATGCCCCGCAACTTCTACTTTGTAATCAGGATACATACTTAACATTTCTGAAATAATTGAAGCAAGTTTTTGAGCCTCTGGTTTTACAACTGCCTTTCCTGAGTCAAATAAAGCATAATCCTGAATCGTAATTTTCAACATATCGCTAGTGACATTCGTCTGAAGTTGCAGGGT
Organism: Desulfosporosinus nitroreducens; assembly: GCF_023897015.1. Classification (GTDB taxonomy): domain Bacteria; phylum Bacillota; class Desulfitobacteriia; order Desulfitobacteriales; family Desulfitobacteriaceae; genus Desulfosporosinus; species Desulfosporosinus nitroreducens. Next base: position 363,724 of record NZ_JAMHFY010000002.1, read on the forward strand.
CAGACCATTTTCTGTAATAAAAGTGTCAAGCCTTTTCTTAATTGCCTCCATGTCCTGTTTTTCTTTATTTATCAGGTCATTAAGCGCTTGGTTCTGGTCTTGTCCGTTTTCATTAACATTTTTTACATCATTGACAGAAATATCATCTATTGATAAAGTATCTGATTCTTCAAAAACACTTACGCCTCCGTTAAAGGCATTGTTCAAGCCCTGCATAACCTTAGCATATTTTTTTTCATCTACCTGACTCGAGGCAAATAGAATAATAAATAATGCCAATAATAACGTTAACAAGTCCGCATAAGGAATTAACCATGTCTCGTCAATATGTTCTTCATGATGCTCTTTCTTATGCTTTTTCAACCTTATCCCCCTCCATAACTTTACGCTCAGTTGGGGTAAGGAAGACTGCCAGCCTTTGGTTAATGGATAAAACAGGTTCACCAGCTTGAATGGCTAAAAGACCTTCCGCCATCATCATCTTAATTTGGGTCTCTTTTTTAGATTTTTGCTTCAATTTATTGGCCATCGGGTGCCATAAAACATATCCAGAAAAGATCCCCAGTAACGTCGCAACGAAAGCTGCGGAAATCAAATGTCCTAATGCTTCTATCTCATTTAGATTGCCTAAGGCGGCAATTAAACCGACAACTGCCCCCAAAACTCCTAAAGTCGGCGCATAAGTTCCTGCTTGAGTAAAGATAAGCGCACCTTGTCTGTGTCGCTCCTCCATCGCAGAAATATTCTCCATTAGAACATCACGAATAAATTCCGGATCATTACCGTCAATGACCATGCGCATCCCATTTCTTAGAAACTCATCTTCAATTTCCTCAGCCATGCTTTCAAGGGAAAGCAAGCCCTCTCGTCGGCTGACAGTTGCCCATTCACCAATTTGATTGATTAATTCGCTTCTAGATACTAATACTTGGGACGTGAACATTATCTTAAAGAGCTTCGGTACTGCCTTTAAGTCATCCAATGGGAAACCGATGAATAATGCTGCGGCGGTCCCCACAAATATGATTAAAATTGCAGCGGGGTTTAGCAAAGATAAAAGGCTAGCGCCTTTCAAGACCATTCCAACACCGACAGCAATGACCGCTAGTATCAAACCGATGTACGTAGATTTTTCCATTCTAAACTATCCTTTCCGGTATCGAATAGTTATTAATATTCAAGATCAATTCGACAAATTCCTTCAAATTTCTTTCAGTAAACAGAAAATATATGCTGAAATCTTATGTATACACAAATATAATACCTTGTTGGACCGTCCAGGGAAATATAGCGATAATTATACCTCCCTGACAAGTATAAAAATGCTTGGTTATTTCCAAGCATTTTTATACTTACCCATTATTTCTGTGTAGGTTGCAAGAACTGTAGACTTCTTATCTGAAGTTAATAAACTGTAATTCTATTCCAAAATCTTCTTTACGTAAAAGGGCAATAGCTGCCTGAAGGTCATCTTTATTTTTACCGGATATTCGAATCTCTTCGCCCTGAATAGAACTTACTACTTTTATCTTACTATCTTTTAAAGCTTTATTAATTAACTTAGATTTCTCTTGGGCAATCCCTTGCACCAACTTAACTTCTTGCTTAACCGTGTCGCCAGCAGCAGATTGAGACTTTCCATATTCCAAAGCCCTCAGGGAAACCCCGCGCTTGACGAGTTTACTCTCAAGAATATCAACCACATTGGATAACTTGAAATCATCATCAGATACTAAAATAATCTTTTCACCCTCAAGATTAATTGAAGATTTACTGTTTTTAAAATCGAATCGTTGTGAAAGCTCTTTCTGTGCCTGTTGGATTGCGTTGGTGACCTCGGGCATATCTACCTTGGAAACAATATCGAATGAAGAATCTTTAGCCAAAACAAACTCTCCTTTAAACTTTTCATAGTTAATGGGAATTACTTAAAGTTGATTCAAAGTTTCTTTAGTCAAAACAACGTTGCGAAGAACTTCGCCTGGTTTCCCCAAACTTGGAATGGCTTTACCATTCAATGTAACAGTAAGTCCTCCTGCATTCCCGATCGAGACCAGCTCAATTTTATCGATTCCTTTAACCTCTTTACTTGTACCAGCTGCAAACGTTCCCTGAAAAGGTGCCTGACCGTCAACTTTAACCTCGATCCAACAGGCTTGCGTAAAGACCAACTGTGCTGTTAAGCCATCCTGAGTAGAGGCTACAACATCAGGAGGGGAACTTTGGGAAGGCGGTACAGTCGAAGAAGGAGCCGCAGTTTCTGGATCAGGTGCACTTATTAAGGGTGGTGAGGTGTATGGGGTGCTTGGATTAGTTCCCTCTGTTTGGTATAAAGCTTTAATACCAAAAACCAAAACAATAGCTACCAGCGCCATACTCCCTATGATCACCGGTCTTACCCACAAAGGGCGAGATTTAATTATTCTGTCTGGTACTTGAATGACTGGTGCCGCCTCAGGCTTTATTGAAGAGCTATAGAGTTCAACAATTTCATCAGGATTTAATCCTAGTTGTTTAGCGTAGGTTCTCAAATACCCCTTCGCATAAGTAGCTCCAGGGAGTATTCCATATTCCTCCTCTTCAAGTGCCTGAATATAGCGAACACGAATTTTTGTGATTTCCTCTGTGTGCAATAAGCTCCATTCCTTATCTTCCCGAGCAAGCCGGAGCATTTGTCCTTCTCCCGCCATTGCTAAAACCTCCTTTCTATCCTAATTAACTCATATCAAATGCCGTGAAACTCATAGCGATATCATCTAAACGAATCACATCTTCCTCATGATGGCGGATTTCAATGATAAAATCAAAATTTACTTTCAAACGTCCATCCCGAATAAATATATCCGGATGCTCGATAATCTTAAGAGTTGGCATTTTTAAGGTCTTCTCAATCAAGGACCAATGTGCATCATTTCCTCGCGTAGTGCTAGTGATACCATCAATTAGAAAGATACTATTCACAGACTCATCAAGTAATAACTCAGTACGTAACGCTTGACGAATTATAGTCGAGGACAATAAAATCCATCGTTTATTGGCATAGACACAGGCTGCAATAGCTGCTTCTGTTTTACCTATACGCGGCATGCCCCTTATTCCAATGACATGATTTCCGCCTTCCAATAAAGTATCTCCCAAAAAGTCAACCAGCACACCTAATTCTTCGCGAACAAAACGGTAAGTGGGTGGATTTATCTCTGCCATGTCCAAACGCTTGCCATGTCGCAACGCTATTCGATCCAGCAACGTTGGTTGCCGAAAAGCGGTCAACTTAATAGCCTCTACTGCATTTAACGCTTCATGTAATGCTTTTACTTTTTCCTCTGAATGAGTCTCCAAAAGAAGCCCTCGCCTCTTCTGTTCAATCCCTGCAACTGTAAGTATATTAAGACCCAGCATTCCAATCAGTGTTGTCACAGCGCCAAGCAAACCCGGTTTATTTTGCTGAATATCGTACTCCAAGTATAGGAGATTTTCTGCCTTGTTGGGCCACCTTCTCATCAAGATAGCACTCCAACTCCCTTAACGCCTTCTCAGGCTTTTCATAATTAATATAAAACGCGTACTTTGAACTTGGTTCATTCGGATAAGCATAAAGTTTATCGTAGTACTCCACAAGTAATAGCTCTGTAAATTTTTCCAAGTTGTTAGCTTCTAAGAAAGTCCGTAATTCTTGAACCTTGGCATGGCCCAACGTTTTTATCAGCCTCTCCAAGGCTGTGCCTATCTCCTCAAGAGCATTAGGTACAGAAGTATATTCTTTGATCAGACGTTGAACCCGATTTCCTAAGGAATCATAATGAAGAATCTGGATACCCTCTTGCATTGCTGTATAGAGACAAGCGGGCAAAGTAACTCTTCCGATCCGCTTACTTTCGCACTCTACAATAATATAAGGAAATTCTCTTAATGTTGCAAGTTCCTCATACAATAAACCTTCAAATTTTTTTTGGGAGGGCGGATTTCCTAAGCCCATGGCACCAAAAACAGATCCGCGATTATTAGCGAGTTTCTCCAGGTCAATTGCGGGGTACCCCTCAGCTCGCAAATGTCCCAACAGTTCAGTTTTCCCAACCCCAGTATTTCCACGGAGTACTACCACCTGAAATGGAAGTTTCTCTTGAAAAAACTCAACTACTTGATTGCGATATGCTTTATACCCGCCTTGTAAACGATAAATAGGAATACCCATTAACTCTGCTACCGTCGCCAAAGACTTGCTTCGCATACCGCCTCTCCAACAAAAGAGAACCAGTGGGCCTTTTTTCGCAAGCTCTCCGACTTTGTTAACTAAATCAGGGAGTTTCGGACTAATTATACTTAAACCAAGCTCCCGAGCTAAACTCTGGGAAGTCCGAGTGTATGTTGTACCTATTTCAGCACGTTCTTGGTTGTTAAAGAGAGGAAGATTCAAAGCACCTGGAATCGTGGCTTCCTCAAATTCTCCCTCAGAACGCACATCAATAAGAATCGGTTTATCTAAATTTTTTAGTTCTTCAACATTGATCTCCCTAATCATCATTAATTCCTTCCAGTTCGGCAATTTAATCTTATCTTATCATAAATCCTTCGGAAGAATTATGCAACTAGTGTGCAACTTCATCTAAGCATTGACCATATTTAAGCTCAAACTGCCCTCTTGTCATTAGCACCTCTCGAGGTTTAGAGCCTTCGTATCCTCCGACAACTCCCTTACCCTCTAGAAAATCCATCAAGCGGGCTGCCCGCGTATACCCGATGCGTAAGCGGCGTTGTAAAAGAGAAACAGACGCTGATCCGCTTTCTATGAAAAGCTGTGCAGCCTGGTAAAAGAGTTCATCTTCCATCTCTTCCTTCTTAATATCTCCAATATCAAGGTTAGGTATTTCTTGGTACTCAGGTTTGGCCTGATTTTGCAGGAACGAAACCACGTTCTCCACTTCTTTATCACCTAAATAACATCCCTGAACACGGAGTGGCTTACTCGTACCCATGGGATAATAAAGCATGTCCCCACGACCTAAAAGTTTCTCGGCACCATTCATATCCAAAATAGTCCTTGAATCTGTCTGGGAGGAAACCGCAAAAGCGATACGAGAAGGAATGTTGGCTTTTATTAGACCTGTGATTACATCGACCGAAGGGCGTTGAGTAGCTACGATTAGGTGAATTCCCGCAGCACGGGCCATTTGAGCTAAGCGACAAATCGCATCCTCGACTTCCCCCGGCGCTACCATCATTAAATCGGCCAATTCATCGATAATCACTACAACATATGGTAATGGTGGATGCTCCTCGTTCTTATCCTGAGTGCGCAGAAAATTGTAACGGACAATGTCTCTCACTCCGGCAGCTGCAAATAATTCATAGCGAGTCTCCATTTCTGTTACAATCCACTTCAAGGCGCCTGCTGCCTTTCTTGGATCTGTCACGACGGGTGCTATCAAATGTGGAATCCCATTATAGTTCGCCAATTCAACCATTTTAGGATCCACTAACAAAAACTTCACTTCATCGGGACGGGCATTAAACAAGATACTATGAATCAGCGTGTTAATACATACAGATTTTCCAGAGCCCGTTGCTCCCGCAATGAGAAGGTGCGGCATTTTGGTCAAGTCTGCTATAACTGGAGTCCCCGTAATATCTTTGCCCAAACACAAGGCCAACTTACTCGTCGCTCCTTGATATTCGGGTGTTTCTAAAACTTCACGAAAGTGAACCATGGAGATTTCTTTGTTAGGCACCTCGATGCCTACCACAGATTTCCCGGGAATAGGAGCCTCAATACGTACATCAGCGGAGGCCAAACTTAAAGCGATATCATCAGCTAAATTTGTTATTTTACTCACTTTTACCCCTGGAGCAGGTTGGGCCTCATAACGCGTAATAGCGGGCCCTTGAGTGACTTGAGTTACTTTTATTTTTACTCCAAAACTGCCTAATGTTTCTTCAAGGATTTTTACATTATCGGCTAAGTCCTTATTAAGTCTAGGGTTTTTGATTTTTAAGGATTTATTTAACAACATGACTTGAGGAAGCTGGAAATTCCCATCTTCTCGAGTCTGACGAGAAACAGGTGTACTTGTTACTTTTCCAGGAGGCATAATTGTATTTTCGTTCGATTTACTGGTCATCTTTTCAAACCCTAACTGCCCTTTGGGGGGTACTTGAGGTACTTGAGGTGCTTGAGTCTCATCAGAAAGCTCATTATGATCTTCCAGGGTTTTAATAACTAGCGGTCGTTCAACTACATCCGGGTCAAGAGCTCGAGAGTTACTTTTAGCTGAAGCACTCTTTTTCGTTTGCATTTTTGCCTCTGCTTTTAAATCAGCCTGGGTTCCAGATCCCTTGTCCAGTGATTCTTCAGCGTCAGAATTCTTGAGTACATCGATAAAATCACCCATTTGGTGTTTCATCCATTGACCGGATTCCTTTCCGACTTGTCCTACTTCTTGAACTCCTTGAACTAATGAGCGATTAGTAATCAGCAGAGCTCCCATAAAGGCAGCCATAGTTAGAACAACATAGCTTCCGGGAATACCTATGGTTGTTTTTAAGAGTATGGCAATTCCTGCCCCGATAAGTCCACCGCCATGCCCCACCATACCTTCATCAATCATTTCTGCTGTAGAAAATGCCTCTATCCCAGCAAGCTGTAGGTGGAGAATTCCAACAAAAACAAGCCAGAGAAGAATTACTCCCGCTGCTTTAAATCCTAAACGAGGGGTTTGTTTATTCATAAACGCAAGACCCCAGGCACCAACCAAAATAGGAATACTGACGCGGCCACTCCCTGCTAGCACAGTTAGAATATGTTTGATTTGGCCACCAATCACACCACTTTTGTCCGTAAAGATCGTGACCAACCCCAAGCATGCCATCCCAACAATAAAAACCCCGATTACTTCATTGCGTATCGTCTCTTTTAAAGTGCTTACTTGCATATTCACGCGTTTATTAACGGTGCGGCGTTTTTTTGCCCTCGCCACAGAACCAATCCTCCAAACATAATATAATTTTGATCATTCACTTAATAAGAATTTTCTTTGTTAAGAGTTCGCTTATTAATTACTCTCACTCTATTTAATTCCACACGGGAGGGAATATTCCTGTTTTGTTCCCAGATACATTAAAGAAAACTTGGCTTGCGCCAAGCTTTCACGCCTTGTCCCTGTCTCAAACAAAACGTTCGAGATTAGTACGCTGCCACATAAAAAAGCAGCTTTCGCTGCTTTTCAAGGTAATATCACTTCACTCTTCAGATTTCGAAGGTATTAAACTATTTAGTTCTTTGAAAGCTTCCTTAACTCCTCCAACTGCTTGAATTAATCCAGCGTCAACCGCTTCTTGTCCAATCAGGATAGTTCCAATATCTTGAGCTAATTCTCCCGCAGTGAACATTAACTTTTCTAATTTTTCAGAGGTGATTTGTGAATGGGAGTAAATGAATTGATTAATTCGTTCTTGCATTTTTCGCAAATAATCAAACTGTTGATGTCCATTAATTACTAAACCAGTATAACGAATCGGGTGAACAGTCATAGTCCCTGTGGGTGCTATGAAGCTTTTTGTACAACTGACCGCAATAGGAATTCCAATACTGTGCCCACCGCCAAGAACCAATGACACAGAGGGCTTACTTAAACTGCTGAGCATTTCAGAGATCGCTAAACCTGCTTCCACATCGCCGCCAGCAGTGTTTAAAATGACAAGTATCCCCTCGATGTTCTGGTTTTGCTCAACCGCTAACAGTTGCGGAATGATATGTTCATATTTTGTCGTCTTAGACTGGGCAGGCAGGATTTGATGTCCCTCGATTTGCCCGATGATCGGTAAACAATAAATTCGTTCTGATACACCCGGAATTTGAATCTGACCTAATTCCTTTAAATTCGATAAAGGAGCATTTTTATCTTCTTCAGGTGAAGCCGTTTCATTAGAAAGCACCCATGAAACCCCCTTTTCTAAGTCAAGAACCCATCTAACCGTCCAATGCCTAATTATAATGGCAATAGCTAACTAATTTGAGAGGTTCCTCTTTATTATGGAGGTTTATTCCTAAAAACATACGTTTTGTGTCAAAGACCAAATAATACGACTGAAAAAGGGACAGAAAATCAGACACCAATAGAACATCCTTATCTTGGAGGACCGATTTCCGGATCAGTAACTACATTGACACAGGCAGGCTTACCAGAAGCTAAAGCTCTGTCTATGGCGCTTCCCACATCTTCAGGGTTCGTCACAAATTCGCCATAGCCCCCAAGCACTTGAACTACCTTCTCGTAGTGTACTTCTTCCCCTTATGGTAACAGTTTATCATTTTAACTGTCTACCAAAAGGGGGAGCATATCATATTAACGAAGATTTTTATGTTTGATTGTTCAGCAAATGCTGATAAACTTCCAGACCCTCGATTACTTCATCCAATGGCAGATTCCCCCCCTCTAAATCCATGAGTGTCTTACCTTTTAACCTATTGTAAAAGGCAAATCCTTCATTAATTATTATTTCATCTTTTTCGTTGGCCGTTATCATCTTGAAGAGTACATCTTCAGCCTTGTCGTACTGACCAATAAATTCATAATACTGAAACAGCAGCTGATTACTTTCTCTAGGTATCTTATAAGGTTTTATGAGATCAATGATTTCATTGATTGTTTGATAACTGTTCTGTACATGTAAACTTTGAGCTAAATTTAACTCAATAAATATATTTAAGCTTTTGAGGTATAAGGCAAAACTTCGAACTGAATCATCTTTAGAAACATCCGCTTTCAGCTTCAGCATCTCGGCAAGTGCGAAACACTTTTCGGTATTAGTTTCTTTACCGCCGCTAATAATACTGATCAAATCTTTATGTGAAAGTTTGAGTAATGTCCCTTCACTCATTCCAGTTAAATCATAAAGTGCTTCATTAACCATCTGGTGACACTCATCAATTTTAGATTTTGATTTGGACCCAAGAAGTGTTGCTATTGCCATTGTTAATTGCTCAATCATTTTCATAATATAATCCTTTTGATACATATATCCTCCTTAGCCATTAACCGTCATTTACTATTGCTTTATCAAATATCTTCACTAGTTCTTCACTATAAGACTCTAGGTCTACTATAGCCGTAATGTTCGGGTTAGCCTCAAACATATACTCCCCGATAGCTCCATTTATGGCACCGGCCATCACATGAACATTGAACTGGCGAAATTCCACCTTTGATTTGCCCATCGCGCAGTATCTGTTTAAGTTCAAGTATAACCGGTTCCTCTTCGTCATCGCTCAACTTATAGTAGGGAACATTTTCCGGCGTCCGAGCATTAAATACAATTTCCAGCAATGCAATGTTATGTTTAGAATGGGTGCCTTGATAGGCAAGACTGGCTGTAATGTATGCGTGCAACTTTTCTCGGGCAGTATTTTCAGCTTTGGTTCTTTCTAACACATACGATGTAGAGCTTGATAATTTTCCGAATAAATCTATAACTCTTTTAAATTAAACCTATGCACAGATTCTATAATCACTTATAATCAAAGTAAATTTTATTTATTGGAGAATTAAAATGATAGTGAGTACTAAACCTTTAAAAACTATACTTAAAGAAACAAATAACCCTCTCGAAGACTTTAGTCAAGTAAATGAAAATTACAATAATAACGTTTATATAAAAGAAGTTATTCTTGTAAGATATATTGGCATAAATACTTCCATAGAGACGTACATTGAAAACATTCTAAACATTGACCGTTATTTTTCATCAAGAATGTCAACCTCCCCCTACTTGAGATTACATCGGCTTGAGATATTATCAAATATTAATGACATTAAAAAACTGTCAATTGTTTGGGATAATTGGGAAACTATGATTAACAATTCCTTTTATTCTCATTCACTTAATGACGCATTTCTATGCACTCCACTAGAAAATGATACTCTTGAATGGACAAAGAAACTCGCCTTTAGGGAAATTCTTTTACTGTATCTAGAAACACATCCCAATTCCAATCAAACTTTATTTAAAAATTTTGCTATAAAATTTATGAATTGGATAGAAATCTATTTACCGAAGCTTTTTTATCCCAAAATCACTACTGGTATATCCCCAAAAGTCCTTTTTATCGGAGATATTAAACATCACGAATTACTATTTTTATATTTTTTATCTCGACTAGGATGTGATATATGTTATATGAATCCTAAAGAGGATATCGTCTATTTATACCCTGAAATAGAAAAGTACTCAACTTTACATAAATGCAGCGCCCTTTATCCAGATAAATTTACGATACCTGATTTTTTACCTACACGGAATATAGAACATGCTTCCATCGTCTCAAGGGTGGAGACTGTTTCCCAAGCCACTATACCCAATACTGCACTACCTCTAAATCTGTCCAACACAAAAGAATATAGTTATGAAATGTTGGCGGGACTTTCAAACTCGGTTGTAATGATTAAAGTTTATGATAATCACAATGATAATAATACTTTAGGCTATGGCTCTGGTGTTGTCATTCACAGCAACGGATATATTTTAACTAATCTGCATGTAGTTACCGGTGGAACTCTCTTTTCAGTGATATTCGAAAATGATACCAATGAATATTTTACTAATGAGCTAATTAAATATCATCAGGGATATGACCTAGCTATTATTAGAGTAGATAGAAACTGTTCACCTCTCATTGTTAAAACTGATGGCGATTTGGTACGGGGCCAAAAAATTGTTGCCATTGGCAGCCCGTTAGGGTTATTTAATTCTGTTTCCGACGGTATTGTTTCAGGTTTCAGAGATATTAATGAGATACCTATGATACAGTTCACTGCTCCGATTTCCAATGGCAGTTCTGGCGGAGCACTGCTAGACATGTTTGGCAGGCTAGTTGGACTAATTACTGCAGGCTTTGATAAAGGACAAAATATAAACCTTGCAGTACCTTTCCACATAATAAATCAATTTGCAGTTAATTTCATTGAAGTAAACTAACAACGAAAGGCACAAATGCCTCCAGTGCATATCCTCTCCGAATATAGCTACCCAGCTGTGCCTCTGGCGAGACAACTGGTACACACCAGGGATTCGTCCATCCCGGTCCTCCGAGTTAATTGACGCTTACCTCATGGCAGCACCTATAACTTCAATCCCCGTACTTACGAGCAAAAAGCCCTCTAGCTGTTATATCGATATCAATCATTGCCGCAAACTCTCCTTCATCTAAAGGGATATCTCTTGCCCTTCGATTTACCACCTTTCATAGGTGGCGTAAGGTTTAACCGTCTTCATATTCGCCGTTGGAACAGGCGGCCACTCTTTGAGCCTTTCGACCATATATTCAGCAAGCCGGCTCGCGTCTTTACTGCATTTTTCTTTTACCGCCAGATCAAGTGTGGCCAGTTGGCCGAGGACTTCCAGCAGTTCCTGGAAGTCCTCGGCGATGGTTTGGCAGCAAGCGATTCATCTTTCTTCATATTTCGTGGTAAAGGTTTGGGAGGCTGCAGTTTTTGGCCCGTTTATTGGTTTGTCGGTTTTTTTGACAGTTCGATATTCTATTGTGATTTCCCCAGGATTATCGGACAGGGGCGTAACTTGAGCCTGCTCTTTCTCCGGAGGGGTTTGCTTCCGTTCTTTGCGAGCACGATCCAGCTCCCCGGTGGTCATATTCTTAACATCATGCTCCAGGATAAATTTCTCCCGCTCATCTTCCGGAATTCCCAGCAGGAGAAGAGCCTGCTAGTAGGTCAAATTCGCCAGTACTGGCGAATTTGACCTGCCGCCGTCATCGCTGGCAGCAAACAGTTTATCTCCATATTCTTCAAAGAGCTGCACCAGCCTGTTGGCTGTACGCTGGGAATAGCTCACCGATTCCACCAGCCATTTTCTCCATTCTCCATAGGAGAGCAGGGCCTTGGCCTCCTTCAGCGCTTACCGATCTCGATGGCATTGGTAAGCATGATTTTACAAGTCTGTTGTTTAATCCTATTAATCTCAGCCGCGATGACTAGCGGCGTACGTTCAGTGATGGGTTCCTTCATTTTGACTCCCGCCTTTTTAATAGCTTTAATGACACATACGTAGACGGGCTTCGGATGGTGAAGGCTCGGGTATCACTCCGGCGTAACCTCAGCAACAATCAAACTGCCAGCCAAGTCTGGTTTTAAGAGTCTCCAAGCCCTTATACTAGGGAGTAAAAAACCGCAATTGCTGGCAGTGTTGACGAAAAGCAGTACTTTTCCCTTATATTCAGGCATTGCAACCTCGTTTCCCTCATTTCCCAACAAAAAAACACTTCCTGGCGAAGGACGAGCCTTTCGCCACACTGCGACTTGTAACGCACTCTCCTGCAGTGTGAATCCCGAAGAAGGGAACCTGGTACTTTCGTTCTTTACAGTACAGTATTAAAAACACAGAAAAACTACCTCATTAAAGGTAGTTTTTCTGTGTTTTTTACCTGGCGATGACCTACTTTCCCAGGAGCTATGCTCCAAGTATCCTTGGCCCTGGAGGTCTTAACTTCCGTGTTC
>NZ_JAMHFY010000030.1 GCF_023897015.1 Desulfosporosinus nitroreducens
AAAGGAATACTATTAATATGAAATATCTGGTACATTATCTTTTTGATTCTTTTTGTCTTTACATCCGAGCCACTATAGATTGATGAGCTTTACCTAGATACGGTGGCGATCGGCATTTGGAGGCAATTCTGTCGTTCACGTAAAAGCAAATATTGTAGGGGCATCCTAAATGCTAAGTTTTTTTTGATTTTGATGGCTCTAGTGAACGTGCTTGTTTTGTGAAACCTTCTATGGTGGTTTGAATGGGCGTTTTATTTGGGCTTAATCATTGAAGTAAAGGAACGGAGATATTCGAATGTTTTCATCTTGATTCTTTAAGAGAGATGTTGATTGTAAAAAGGTAGTCTCGAACCAACTGACATCGCCCAGTGTCGAGTTTAATGATCGTAGTCATTAGCCCGTATTTAGTTTTTGTTAAACATCCTAACTAACTTATTTAGAAGATTTATGTCTTTGCGCAGTAACATTGATTTTAATCACTGCTTTAAAGGAATGTTTACTATTATAATGCTCTTTATTTATTACAAGCTGGTCAGAGTTAGCCTTACTTTGTATCTATTCGATTCATGAAGCATAAAGGAATTTGAAAAGCCAGTTGGAGTGATTAGGGTGCTTTTGTGGGGCGTTTAGCCGTGTTTCTGAACATTTAAGTCATCCATGGGAGCGGTAGTTAATAACACAGAAACGGTATTCTTCGATTTGATGAAGCAAGCGGATAACCACTGTTCAAGGAACTTTCCAAATTGATTAAATTACTCATAGGTATACCTTGAAGAATATAAATAAGTGATTGTATGCTCGCCATTTAGTATTTCAAAACTGAACGCTTCGAAGTTTGCTTTGTGAAATCGGAGGGCAAGAAGAATGAAAAAGAAATCAAAGCTAGTCCGTAAGCCGAGAACAAGGTCTCTCTTCAATACTGGTACTCGCCCCCATAAATCAGATAAAAACTACACTCGAAAAATCAAACATAAGGAAACTACTCCTGATGTTGGGTAAAAAGTTGAGATTCAGGTTATGGACAAGGGGAAAACTAATCATCGTCGGTTCTATTATGTTCTTAATCCTTAGTCTACTCGATGGTGCATTGACCCTATGGGGATTAGGACTCCGCGCCATCGAAGAAGCTAATCCGGTGATGGAAGGGGCTAATTGAAAAGAGCCCCATTGCATTTATGGCTGTCAAGTTGTTACTACCATTCATTTTAGGCTTTGTGTTATGGAGGATAAGGAATAGATCGCTTAAGTTTGTTACTTGCTCATTGGGGCTACTTTTGATCGTACATTCGGTTGTGATGATATTTCATGTTTATTGGATTTTTAATTCATGACTAGCGTTGTAGAAAGGATGAAAGCTAGATGTGTGGTCGATATTCCTTTTCCAAGCCCAAAGACATTATAGAACGTTTTGCTCCAGTCCAACTTGAATTTGAGTTTGGGCCACGCTATAACATTGCGCCATCTCAACAAGTCCCCGTGGTGGTCCATCAAAATGAGGGCAACCGTCTACTAATGCTTCGGTGGGGGCTGATACCCTATTGGGCTAAAGATGAGAGCATCGGAAATAAATTGATCAATGCCCGAGCAGAGACCTTGGAGGAAAAGCCGAGTTTTCGCAAGTCTTTTGAGCAAAAACGTTGTCTGGTATTGGCAGACGGTTTTTACGAGTGGAAAAAAGAAGGGCGTATCAAGAAACCCTATAGAATCACGTTGCAAGATTGCAGACCATTTGCCTTCGCTGGTCTATGGGATTCTTGGTTGTCACCTACAGGCCAAACGATAAACTCATGTGTGATCATCACGACTACGCCTAATAAGTTGATGGAGCCAATACACAACCGAATGCCTGTAATATTGCCACAGGGTATGGAGTCGCTTTGGCTGGATGGGGGTACACTCCCTAGCCGTGAAGTCAGAGATTTGCTGACGCCTTTTCCAGCGGAAGGGATGGTTGCTTACGAGGTATCACCATTGGTGAATTCTCCACGCAACGATGGACCTGAATGTATGGTTCCAGTAAACAGTCTGTTTTAGGATCTTGAAAGAATATTTATGGTTCAGTGAACTCCGCAGTCACTTTCAAAGGGTATCTGCTGACACCTAAAAATTACAGGAATAAGCTCTCTCCATCACGGATGGGGAGCTTACTGCTATAATTTGGCGAATGAATCTCCTTTATTAAGAACTCCTGTTTTGGTAAAATAGGAACAAATGTTCGAAATGAAGGTGAAAAGCAGTAGGTAATCGGATTATCTTTCATATAGATGTAAATTCAGCCTATCTTTCCTGGGAGGCTGTTCACAGAATTCAACATGGCCATACTCTGGACCTAAGGACCGTTCCTTCCGTTGTAGGGGGTAATCCAGAAACACGACATGGTATTGTTTTGACTAAATCGATTCCTGCAAAAAAATATAATATACAGACAGGTGAAACCATCTACACCGCCAAAGCGAAGTGTCCTGAGTTGATTATAGTACCACCTAACTATGGTCTATATATGCAATGCAGTCGTGCTTTTGGTGATATTCTTCGAGAATATTCGCCGCTGGTCGAGCAGTATTCTATAGATGAGTATTTTATAGATTTCACGAATATGGGAAGGATCTATGCTGACCCCGTAGAAGCTGCTTATATAATTAAAGAGCGCATCAAAGAGGAGCTTGGGTTTACGGTAAATATCGGGATCTCTACCAATAAAATCTTAGCCAAGATGGCAAGTGAACTTAAAAAGCCAGACAAAGTACATACCATTTTCCCACATGAGATTGCTGATAAAATGTGGTGTCTCCCCATCGAAGAACTGTTCATGGTAGGGAGGGCGACTGCGAAAAAGTTGCGGAGTAGAGCCATTAATACTATCGGAGACTTAGCACAAGCCGATCTAAAGATGTTTAAGCTTTTTTTGAAAAGTCATGGAGTGTTAGTGTGGAACTATGCAAACGGAAACGATATATCGCCAGTCAGAGAAAATCGTAGAACAATGATAAAAGGGATCGGCAACTCAACGACAATTTCTTTTGATGTGGAAGATAAGACAACGGCACATTTAGTCTTGCTTTCTCTGACTGAAACTGTAGCATCAAGGTTACGTCAAGCAGAATACTGCGCTTGTTTAGTTTCGGTTTCCATAAAGACGAACGAATTCTATTCTTGCTCTCATCAACGAAAGTTAGCATCAGCGAAAGATTGCACAAATGCAATTCATGAGATTGCTTGCGAACTTTTTGACGAGTTGTGGAAAGGAGAGCCGATTCGACATCTTGGAGTTCGAGTTTCTGAGTTATGCAGAAATTATTTTATGCAGCTTTCTCTTTTCGAGAGGGATTACGAAAAACAGAGAGCTGTTGATCGTACGGTCGATTCAATTCGAGAACGGTTTGGACCAGATGCAGTTTTTCGCTCATCGTTTCTGAATAGTGGGGTACGATTCCGGTCTGGAGGGACTATTGATGATGAAGAATACCCCATGATGTCAAGTGTTTTATAGAGTGGAAAAACTAGATGTGGTTATGATCGAACCTAATACTGGCGAGTGAAAAATACTCGCCAGTACTTCTGCTTGCAATAAATGAGAAGCACTGTTCAGATACTAGCTCAGTAGATTTATTGGGCTATAAAACTACGCCCACACGCGTTTTTGTCGCTATGATAATTATTTTCTGATAATAGTAGTATCTGGCAGGAATGTATAGGGAATTAGTTGAATTCTAGATCAGAGTGGAAAAAGCCATCTCATGCCCGGATGATGGGAGATGGCTTGTAGCAATTTTGTCTAGCAAATTATCCGAAGTTAGGGGTAAAAAAGCTCAAACTCCGAATTTGAGCTTGAGTAAATAGAAAGTGGTTCATTTGGTGAAGCTGTTACCTAACTTTGGATAATTACAATGCACGAAACCGCGACGGTTAAGGAAAATGCTATGGGGATTGAATTTCTAATCTCCCGTCCAATTCATATGACATTTATGTAAAACTCAGAAGGAATTGTATCGAAGTAGCGTTAATTATGCTGAAACAGATATAGTTTCCCCCTCCCCATAACAGGGCATTTTTTATTAAATACATGCAGTTTGGACAGCGATTGGGGGAGATTTACCCAAGCTCATAAACCGTTTGGGTTTATCTGAGCCGCAATTAGGGCATTTAGATAAATCTAATCCTGTAAGCTTCTGGATGAGTTGGAGGGTTGTAGCTTTCTCTCCAATTAATAAAGGGGTATGGGTAAGTTGTTTGCAAATCTTTAGTTTGGTTGTCTTGTTACGATTACCAAGTAAGCCGTAGTGCCTAATTTTCATAAAGCGACTCGGCAAGATGTGGATAAGAAATCTTTGGATAAACTCCTCTGAGGAAAGAGTCATCACCTTATGCTTACTGTCGTCTTTGTAGTCCCGCCATTTGAAGGAAACTGTATCCTTTTCCATGCTAACGATGCGCTTGTTGGATATTGCCACTCGGTGAGTATATCGCCCCAGGTATTCAACAACACAAGCAGGATTTTTAAACGGTGGTTTGCAGTAGACAATCCACTCTTTACCATAGAGAGACTGCGAGCAACTTTTCGAATTCTTCATCGTCGGAAAGATAGGTTTGATTTCCGTGGAATTCAAGCTTGTTTTGGTAGTAGAGCTGTTTAAGGTAATACAGGAATTTTCCTCTGAACTTTCGGGATAGAACTTTAACCGGGATGAAGAATTTCTTTCTGCTATTCACCCATTTTCCCAGGGAAGATAGCACGCCCCCAGGTACAATGCAATGGATATGCGGATGGTGCATGAGGTTTTGTCCCCAAGTATGCAGAACCGATGTGAAGCCAATCTTTGCACCAAGATATTTTTTGTCAGAAGCTAAATCGGTAAGAGTTTCAGCAACGGTCTTAAACATAAGGGTATAAACTGCTTTTTGATTTTGGTAGACCATTGAATTGAGAGTATCCGGGATGGTGAATACCACATGGAAGTATCCGATGTCGAGCAGATTGCTTTTCTGGTTTTCAATCCAACGCTCTTTGGCCAGAGCTTGGCATTTAGGGCAGTGCCTGTTGCGGCATGAATTGTAAGAAACACGGGTATGCCCACAACTGTCACAAATCTCCTTATGGCCGCCTAACTCTGACGTTCTACATTTTTGAATGGCAGACATCGCCTTATGTTGCGTGACAGTGAGCTTATGGTTAGTACGATAGTTTTGGCCGTATTTTATGAAGATATCTTGGACCTCAGCCATTGTCTTTGTCCGATTCAACCATCTGATCAAGGGGACTTGTTACGTTCAGAGATTCAATCTTAACCAAATGCAAGTAAACGCAGGTCGTGTTGATATTTGAGTGACCGAGTAGTTGCTTGATGTGGTAAATGCTTGTTCCGGATTCCAGCAGGTGAGTCGCGAAACTATGCCTCATAGTATGGACTGAAACTTTTTTAGAGATGTTAGCTTTCTTTACATATTTATGGAAGAGATTTTGTATTGCTTTGGTAGTCATGTGGGTGCAGGTGTGATTCCTGCTGTAAAAAAGCCACTCTTTGGGGTGGTAAGCTTTCCAGTAAGCTCTAAGCATCTCAAGATTGGTTTGAGAAAGTAGAGCATAGCGATCTTTGCTTCCTTTGGCATTGCGGATGAACAATTGCATTTTATCACTATGGATATCTGAAACTTTAAGCGAGGCTACTTCACTTAGGCGAAGTCCTGCACCATAAAGAGTCATAAGAATGCATTTATCTCGCAGGTTGTCGCAGACGTTAAAAAGGGCTTGTATCTCCTCTTGGGTAAGGATGTCAGGGAGTCTGCATGGTTTGCGGTGGCGAGGGACTTGTCTGGGGTTTAAATTAACCTTCAGAGTTACGCCATACAAAAAGCGGAGGCCGCTATTGTAGGTGTTTACCGATTCGGGAGCAAGCTTCTTAACTGTCGTGAGATAATGAAGAAACTGTCTAACGTCCTCTACACCTAGATCAGTTGCAGGTTTACCGAAGTGCTCCTGAAAGAGTTTAACTTTGGTATAGTATGCAGGCTGGGTATGCTTACTAAACCCTCGAAGCTCCACATCGAATTTCAGTTTGGCTAAAACTTCTTCTTTTGTCATATTCAATCATCTCCTGCAAAATAGTTTTACAGGAGAGGCAAAGCTTCATAACAACTAATAGGAATATTTGATTAAACAGTAAGAGATATGCTACGGAAACCACCGCGCCAGCGGTTTAGTGCTTTAGTCTGGCTTCCGAACTGTTGGCTAGATTATTTGAGAACGCAGATAAGTCGTAGTCTTAGCGTTGCAATAACCATTTTTAACAAGTATAAGTGTGAAATTTACATTTGAGTAGCCAATATTATGTTTAAGACCCCCATATTGTTTAGAGTCGGATCCAATTTAACGAATGGAAAACCTCCCGACAATTGATATTGTTGGTCTGCCAAACACGGCTGTTAGAGAGGTTCCGATTCATGACCACCCCGCAGGCAAGATACTTATGCACACGAAATCCACTACCTCATTAAAATATAACTGCAACCGTTGCAACCGTCGTTGCAACCCGATCCAAAAAATGCAGTACGATTAAGTACATGGCTAAATCTAAAAACCACAGAATCCGCCATATGACTGTGTTCTGTGATTCGTCAGTATAGCTCAGGATATCTTTTAACTCACTCGTAATGAGCAGGTCGTCGGTTCGATTCCGACCATCGGTTCCATAGGACTATTACTCCCGCCACCGCGCCAGCAGTTTAGTGCTATTCTTATACTGTGTCTTTATGGTTCGTATTCTACATATACCCATTCCTTATGACAGTGTTAAACATCATGGTCAGAGGTTTTAAATTGACAGCAGACTGCAATTGATGCTCATCAATATGTGTATAAATCTTATGTTGTTGCAACGCTCTCATGCCTGAGGATTTGCTGGAGTGACCGTATATCAACCTAGACCTACTTATGGATAAGTGTTGCGGCCGTATTTTATTCCGGAGCTTATGGGTAGATATGGATTGGGGTGAAGACCAGAAGAATAACATATTTTGTAACGACATTCTAAATTGTATTCCTGTTATATTTGACGACAAATTGACGACAACGAGCTTGTAATTAGGCGAAAATAGAGGGGAAAGAAGGTTAATTAATTACACGAATAATTAATTAGATAGGCTTAAACACTAATACCTAGGACTAGATAAGACTAACGACATCGAATTCCCAAGACGAGGGTCGCGAGTTCGAATACTGATTCTAAAATGTGGTTATAAATTGCAGGGTTTTATATAGTGTAAGGTCGCCTTTGCCATTAATTTACTTTTTTTATTAAATATGAGATATTATTTTCGCCTCGGAATTACTTATTCTCTCAAGAATAGCAGCTGAAGAGGCTGTCGTAGTGAGGCAGCTAAGAAATAACAAAAGGCGGCGACTGGCAGATGCCAGAAGCCGTCTTTTGTCGTAAAATATAAGTATCGGGTGGCCGATGCTGCAAATGCTCCATATTCAAGGCCAGGGACAACCTGTCTTGCTGTTAGCTTTATGAAACGCTACTGTATTTTAAATACAAGGATTGTACGGAAAAATGTAGAATATCATTGTGCACAATATTATCGATATATAAATGTACACCCCAAATCTTCGTGTCATCTTTTAGTGAATATTCTTTCGGGTAGGTGATTCATCTAATGTCCAATACCGATTTAGTCCGTGCAAGCCGAGACGGGGATCAGTTCCACTATTTGTGGGCTGCTCGTCGCTGCCTATTTCTAATTTCCCCCACCTCCAACTTGAAAGCAATGACAATAGAGGGCCCGTCTTTATCTGAAATAGATGCAGAAACGCATATTGCGGCTGGTGAAGAAATGATCGATGTCGGCGAATATTATGGGAGTGAAAAGCTTGAAGAAGCAACACTTGTCCGATACATTCAAGTCAAACATTCGACAGTAAGAACAAATACGGCTTGGACACCAAGTGAACTGGAAAGAACACTTAAGAAATTCGCCGAGCGATATAACGCAATTCAACAACATCTTCAAATAGTAGATTTAGATAAGAAATTAGAGTTTTGGTTTGTCTCAAATCGCCCAATCAGTGCCGATTTTTTAGAAGCTATTTATGATGCGGCCAAGGGCGTTCAAGCACGGCATCCCGGAAACTTAGCGAAGCTGGAGCAATTCACCAGTCTCAACGGTACGGCACTCACAAGCTTCTGTAAACGGCTGCGTCTCGAAGGAGAGCAGGAGGGGCTATGGGATCAACATAATTTATTAGCCCAGGATATTAGTTATTACTTGGTTGATGCCGATGTGGATGCCCCTGTTCAATTGAAGGAGTTAGTAACCAGAAAAGCGCTTTCCTCAAGCGCCGATAATCCGACTATAACAAAATCGGATGTGCTTCGCGCGCTCAAAACTTTCGAGGATCGTCTGTTTCCCGCCCCATGCCGCATCGAAGACATTGAAAATGTGGTGCCGCGAGAGCAGGAAGCAGAGCTCTTGCAAACAATCACTGAGACAAACGGTATCCCGATCATCATTCATGCTGCTGGCGGAGTGGGAAAGTCGGTTTTCGCATCGCGCATCAAGTTAGGATTACCTGAGGGTTCGTCAAGTGTTCTTTATGACTGTTTTGGCAACGGTCAGTACCGTAGCGCCAGTGGTTATCGCCATCGCCATAAAGATGCTCTCGTTCAGATTGCTAATGAGTTGGCCTCTGATGGATTGTGCCACCCGCTCGTCCCCAGTCCTCATATTGAACCATCAGCCTATGTAAGGGCCTTCCTTTATCGTCTGAGTCAAAGCATCACTTCGCTTAGGTCAAAGAATCCACAAGCGATTCTTTGCATCATTATTGATGCCGCCGACAATACGCAAATGGCGGCAGAGGAAGCCGGCGAAGCGCGTTCCTTTGTGCGTGACTTAATCAGAGAGAAACTCTCGGAAGGTATTCGTTTAATTGCTTTATGCAGAACACATCGACAGGAATATCTTGATCCCCCTCCCGAGGCCTTGCCACTCGAACTCAAACCTTTTAGCCGAACTGAAACTGCTGCATATTTGCGGAATGCTTTCCCTGATGCCACGGATCAAGATATGGACGAATTCCACAGTTTGAGTTCTCAGAATCCCCGTGTTCAAGCGCTTGCGCTTACACAAAAAGTTCCTTTGAGCGAGATTCTTCGTTCCCTTGGGCCCAATCCAACCACTGTCGATGATACAATCGGAAACTTGCTTGATAGCTCTATCGCAAGATTACGTGATTCAGCAGGAAGTGTTGAAGAGAAACAAATAAATAAGATATGCGCAGGATTGGCTGCTTTGCGTCCCTTGATTCCAATATCTGTTTTGGCGTCCATGTCCGGGGTTGATGAGACTGCAATCAAGAGTTTTGCCTACGATCTGGGGCGGCCTCTCCTAGTAACAGGCAATACCATTCAATTTTTCGATGAACCCGCCGAGACCTGGTTCAGAGAAAGGTTTAAGCCAACGGCAGGCGATTGGGCGGCTTTTGTGGCAAGCCTGAAGCCGCTTGCATCAAGCAGTGCCTATGTTGCTTCCGTGTTACCTCAGTTAATGCTTGAGGCAGGGCATATCGCAGATCTTATGGCCCTTGCTTTATCCTCGGATGCACTGCCAAGCGCCAGTCCAATTGAGAGACGTGATATTGAATTGCAGCGTCTTCAATTTGCCCTTAAAGCGAGCCTGCGTGCGAAAAGATTTACCGATGCAGCAAAACTGGCGTTGAAGGCTGGGGGGGAAAGCGCCGGTGATGAACGGCAGCGCAAGTTGCTGCAAGCAAATACAGACCTGGCTGCAGGCTTTTTGGAAACCGACCGTATTCAAGAACTTGTTTCCCGAAGGACGTTTGGTTCAGGGTGGATTGGATCTCACCATGCTTATGAAGCAGCACTGCTTTCCGGACGAAGTGAACTGTTAGGTGATGCTCGTTCCAGGTTACGGATGGCTTACGAATGGCTGGGAAATTGGAGTCAGCTGCCTGCTGGGGAACGAAAACGGGAAGAAGTGTCGGATGATGATATTCTTGAAATGGCCATAGCTTCTTTCAATATCCATGGTCCCAGACCCTGCGCACGCGAAATCGGAGGATGGAAACCACGCGAAGTTTCGTTTCGCGTTGGAAGATTGCTAGCCAAACGGTTCGTTGATCATGGTCGCTATCAAGAACTCGATGAGCTTGCGCTGGCTGCAAGAAAAAATCACTATCTTATGCTCGCAATTGTACTGGAATTACGAGAGGTTCATAGAATACCACCCAAAAATGTGGTGGAATGCTTGCTTCGCATAATGACAAAATCGCGGACTAAATTTAGCGACGGCAGTCACTGGGATTATGAAGGAACCACTATACGAGCAGTTACTGCGTTTGTAGAGGCTGCACATAGACTATCTACTGGTACAGCCGAAGAACTGACCTCAATTCTGACAAACTACCTACCCGCATCGCCCCCCAGGGGTCTTTCCTCACGTTTTGACAGCCAGAGGCCTCATCTGCTTCGAGCATATGCCTTACGAGCGGCTCTGAGTAATCAAGAACTTAATTTAATAGATTTGGCACACGATGAATTACGAAAAGAGCTGGAAGGCTCAAAACCTTACTCTGAATCTCAGGAAACGCGGGAATTTAAAGAATATGTCGGCTCACTTCTCCCCTGGCATCGTTTGTGGGCGGCGGTCTTTGTGGGTCAAACATCACCTGCAGATCTTAAGAAAGCTATCGCCCAAACCAAAGACGAGTCGGCTAAAGCAAAGAGGATTAATTACTGGGAGGAATCAGATACATCGGATGAAATAGCTCGGGTCTGGTTTGATACATTACTGACAGCAGGAAGAACTGATTCTGTATCGGTTGATATATTTGACCAATGGATCGCCAGCCTTAAACGCCCGTTATTTACTACAACACTTACCTATCTTGCGCATTTGGCAGCTCGTTCGCCATCGCTGGAAGCACGAGCGTTGGATTATGCCAGCAAAGCCTTTGGTATAGTCCAAAATGCACGCGAAGATGCTGAATCCAAATCGGACAGTTATGTCAAACTGGCAAGAGCAGTCTTGACGGTAAGCAGCTCAGATGCAATCGCTTATTTCAATCAAGCGGTGGAAGTTGCCAGCAAGATTGGCGATGAGAACTTGGATCGATGGGGTGCGCTCTTGGAATTGGCTAATCATTCTGCCTTCAAGGACAACGCGGAGCCGCTGATTGCATATCGGCTTGCCCGTTGTGCAGAATTAACCTATGTTTATGTCGTCCGGGATAAGTGTTTTGATTGGCGGGCCACTGTCAAAGCGATTTGCGGTTTATGCGGGAAGTCCTCCCTGGCAATTCTCAGCCGTTGGCGGGATCGGGATTTTGGGTCGGCGGAACGGTTATTGCCATTTGCAGTCAACTTCCTGGTCACACGCGGTGACCTTGAGCCCAAAAACGCTCTGGCATTAACCTGTTTTCGCTCTGAATGGAACGAGCCCTTCTTGCTCAAGAGCGCTTTGATGACCTGTGCAAGCAAAGCCGAAAAGGAAAATATCATAGATTTTACCTATCGATACATGACACTGAGCTGGCAAAGTGCTGATAGATGGCGCGAACTTAAGGATATCATAGGCAAGTACGGTATAATACTCCCTGAACTTGATGGACGTATCACTTTATGCGAACGAGAGGAGCAATCCAGTAAACCAAAGAACAGCCATGGTGTGGATTATGCTGCCGTCCGAGAAAGCAAAGATAAGCGTGACTGGGACAAACTCTTTGAGGGCATCGACTTAAGCAGCGCCAATGATATTTCAAAAGCATATCGTCGGTTCAAAGATTTCGAGCCACCGTATTATCATGATCGATTTTTTGAAGAAGCCTGCCGTCATGTACAAGTTGGCAAAGAGGCTGAATTTATCGTTGCTATTTCAGATGTAACTGAATTCGACCTCTATAATTTACGCGTCTTTCTTGAGCAACTTCCGGAGAACTGGAAAGGCAGGCTCGCCGTCACATCTGCCATTGCCAAAACCTTGAAAGCGTTTTGTCGTCGATTCTGCATGTCTATTACAAAAAGCCGGTACGATGAAGAGCTTCCGTTAAAGAGTGCTTGCGAGTTAGCAGGAATTCCTGAAAGCGAGGCCATTGATGAGGTCTTGATTGCTATTGGTGAAATGGCCGAAGTCGCTGATGCAGGTCGTCTATTTACATTGGTAGGACTCCTTGCAACAAAACTGACGAGAGAGGAAGCGCTGGAAGCTCTCTCCTTCGGACTCGATCTTTTCGAGCCCCTTCTTGAAGATACCGATGGTGATGGCCCATGGGTATCTAAATTCCAACCGCCTACTGAGATTGAAGGTTCAGTCGCCGGCTACATCTGGAGTAGTCTTGCAGCCCCCCAGGCAAGTTTGCGTTGGGAAGCTGCTCATGTGGTTCGAGGGCTATGCAAACTGGGAAACGAAAAAATTCTTAGTCACCTTATGCTCCTGGCAAAGGGTGCCTCAGCCGGTGCTTTTTATGACGCTCATCTGTATTTTTATGAGCTGCATGCCCGCCAATGGCTGTTATTCGCTTTGGCCCGTGCCGCCAAAGAGTATCCAAATCGGGTTGCCCCCTATGGTGATTTTTTGCTTAAGCTGGCCTTTACCGGAGACCCTCATGTCCTTATTCGTGAGTTGGCAAAGAGAACGATTCTTGTGCTGCTGGATGCAGGATTCTTAGAATCCCAAGCTGATTTGCGAACTCAGCTTGCTGCTGTCAATTCATCGCCTTTTCCCACAATCGAATCGAAGTCTTATCGTCGCTTTGAAAAAGGAAAAACGGATATTGAAGAAGAGGACGATACCGAAAGTGATGAGCGGTTCTATTTTGGTATAGATTTCGGACCTTATTGGTTTGCCCCTCTCGGTAAATGTTTTGCTAAGTCGCAAGCGAGCATCCAGCGAGAAGTGTCAAAGGTGATTCGCGAGAACTGGCAGATGTCCGGAGGTAAGGGATGGGGTGAAGATGAACGGCATCGGCGAAAGATATTTAGAGATATGGAAACGCATCACTCTCATGGTTCATATCCCCGTGCTGATGAACTTAGATTCTATATTCCGTACCATGCAATGATGGTGGCAGCCGGGAAACTTTTGGCGACGATGCCCGTGCATCGCGACCCTGAAGATTCTGAAGATGAATTTAATAACTGGATAAGTAGGCATGACCTATCCCGGCAAGATGGCGGCTGGCTGGCAGATCGCCGCGATCCTATTCCGCTTGAAAGACCAGTGTGGAAGGATGAGGCGGAGAAGGACGATTGGCGTTGGTCCACTGCAAGGAAAGACTTTGATCAAAGTCTCACGGCTCCTGACGGTCGAATGAATTTTTGGGGGCACTGGACATGGGCTTCGGGGCATCGGGAAGAGACTGTTAGTGTATATAGCGCACTCGTTTCTCCAGATTCTTCTATGGCCCTGCTAAGAGCTTTACAAAGCGCGGACGATCCGCACGATTATCGGATTCCCGATGCCGATGATGAGTTAGAGATCGACTATGAGGGTTTTCAGCTTAAAGGTTGGCTTATTGATCGCTCTCGCGATAGCGGCATAGATGAATATGACCCATGGGGCGGAGATATTAGTTATCCGCCACCGGTTCCAGCTCCGCACATTATTGAAATTATGAAACTCGACTCCGACGCTGAACATCGGCGATGGTTTGTTAAGGGCGATGGTACTGAGGTTGCGTGGTCTCAAGTATGGGGACACTTCCGAGAAAAAGACAACGATGAAGTGAAGCATGAAACAGGTTACCGTTTTCAAGCATCACTTGAGTTTATCGTAGCGCTTTTGCGTGAATTAAAGATGGATTTAATCGTGGAAGTAGAAATCGAAAAGCGATTACGCTATTCAAGATGGGAAAGGAGTGGTAATGATGACAGTGGATTCATCTTGCCAAGCGCACGACTGTTCCTCATCCGGACTGACGGCAGTATCAGTACGCTGTGAAGCGACGCTTGAACTGGGCAGGAGATTGACGAAGGAACTTGACTTCGATAAGTCTGTAGATACCCTTGGACGATGGTTAGCCCATTACATTGCGGAGCTGATTCAGGAAGCGGAGAAAGCCGGGACTGAAGACCGGGCGGCTAAGATGCAAGCTTGCTGTGATGCAATATTGAACCTTTGGAAGCACCGGCATACACTGCAAAATGGCGAAAGTGTGTTTAAAGAATTAGAACCGATCCTGCGGACTCTCGATAGTTTGGATCCAGAAGATGATACACCGAGATATTTCCGCTCGGTGCGGACTGCTGCAGATAGTGCAGATGAAAATGAGGAGACGAAGTCCTGGCTGAAACTTATTGATGGCTTGGACTACTCAGCAAAGATACTCATCCGTTATTGCTTGACTCAAGCCGTGCAAAGTGCACTGAATAAATCGTTGGAGTGGGTTAGTCTTGCTCAAGCCGCCGGTGTTGATGAGGGTCCTGAGTTTTCACTGGTTCAAGTTATTTTTGAAGAGGAAGATAGGATGGAAGCATCAGAACCGAGTGAGAAAGACAAAAAAATTATAGAGGATCGTATCAATCGGCTGGAAGGGTTCGCAAAAATGGCTATGGAAGTGGTCTCCGTTCTCAAGAAAGAAGTTTAGCAAACTTAAAAGTATGAGATTTAGAATGGTAACCAAGCTGGCTTATCAAAATAGAAGTTACGCAAATCCCTGATAGCATCGTTCAGTTATTTATTGAGCCTGGAAAGGTCCTTGGATAAGGAATAAGCATAGGTAAAAGTCCTTTCTCGTTTTAGTGCGGGGGGAGGGTTATAGCGTATATTTTTAGCATTTCCCTTAATAATTTACTGCTTTAGATAAACCTTTTGAACATTTTAAGAAGTTTTTGATTGACATTATGTAAGGCTCCAACGTATTATTATAGTAACAGAACCCGCCACGCCTCTTAACAATGCGTACCACGGCGGGACATTTTTTATATTGAGGTCAGCCATGGAAAAAGCGGTAAAAGACCCGACAACATATCAGGAGCAAATAAGCATACTAAAATCGAGGGGTATGGGTATTCCGGTCGATAGCCAGGCAGAGGATGTGCTAAAAAGGGTAAATTACTATCGACTAAGTGCTTATATGCTTACTTTGAAGGAAAATAATAAGTTCTATGATGGGGTTACCTTTGAGGATGTATATCACATCTATGAGTTTGACAAAAGACTCAGGAATATGATCATTGAAGTGCTAGAGGGGATTGAGATCGCATTCCGTACGCATATTGCTTATGAACTTGCTCATAAATATGGCCCACTGAGCTATCAGGATAGCGTGTGTTTTAGAGATCTTACATATCACCAAGAAATGCTGAAATGTATTCAGCAGGATGTTGACCAAAGGCAGGACGAACTGTTTATTAGGCATCATATACATAAGTATGACGGTAATTTTCCTATCTGGGTTGTAATCGAAGTAATGTCTTTTGGGCAATTATCTAAAATGTTTAAAAACTTAAAGAGCGAAGACCAAAAGCTAATAGCGGACAAATACTATAACAGCATACCGTATACCTTCATACAGAACTGGCTTTACGTATTTTCTAACGTAAGAAATATTTGCGCACATTATGGGCGGCTGTATGATAGGAATTTAAAGATTAAGCCTAGATTGTATAAAGCTTTTGCTGATAAGTTTCCTGACAATAAGATTTTTAGTGTGATGTATGTCATGGGGAAATTATGTTTAAATAAAGTAGAGTGGAGAGCATTCGTTAATAACTTGGTAGGTTTAGTGGAACAATATGAAGGCGTTGACTTAGAGAGACTTGGTTTTCCGAAAGAGTGGTACAACGAATTGAGATTACTTACATAAATATTCATCCTCTGCTTCTGCAGGGGCTTTTCTCTTTTCAAAGATTAACCTCATATTAAGGCCAGACATGCACGACCAGCTCGAAGCAATATAAATCGTTAATATGAAAGCGAGTGATTCGCAATAAACCTAGATACAATGCATTAGATGCCCTATATTACGCTCTCAGGATTCTCAGGGTGATAATCAGTTCAGTGCCTTTATGGATATGGCCTATTTTGATAGTGCTCTTAATAATCATCAATTGGAAACCAAAGGCAAGAGCGCAGAGCAGGAGACGAAGAAGTCTATATGATAATCGTTTACGAAAAAAAAGCACCGAAAAGTAATCGGTGCCTGTCACTTTTATGGTGGTAGGAACATATAGTTAGAAACTAGTCCTATATTGCAGGGTTTTGTACAGTGTAAGGTCGCCTCCACCAATCAAACCCTCGAATGTGGTGGAGATACATAAAAATTAGAGCCTTGGGGTACACATGATGTACTTCAAGGCTTTTTTGCATTCTAGAAAGAGATTACGGTTAGACCTAGTCAAAATTAATGTAGAGGGGACAACATTTACAAGCAGACCATTTCCTTGGTATTAATACCTTTGTCAATTGGGAAGTCTTTTATGAAAGCTCAAGCTGGCGTTTGACAGTTAAAAAACCGTAACCCTTGCAGTGCAAGGGTTAGGAAAGTATAAAAATGCGCGTACCACTACATTCTCTTTTTGGAAATTAGCTAATGGTTTGCACTCTTTCTGGTATTTTGGCTCCCACCGCCCTAAATGCAATGTTGGCAGCACCTTGGATTTCAGTCCTTACTAGATGTTCACCTCTTTGACTTTAACTTTAACGACATCTACTTTCCTTAAGGATCGAATGATATCGGTATAGCCGTACTCACTACCCACTTCTTCTAGAAGCTTTTGGAATTTGATCTGCATGACCAGAGCGAGGAAACAGAGCATAATGTGCCACAGATTCGTTTTTCTGTCCAGTGGTATACAGGCCTAAGATCAAGCGTACTTTTAAGGCTTCGGAAGGCTCTTTTAATTTTCCATAAGTCTCTATAGGCAGTGGCTACTTCTTCTGTCGGTAGGCCAGTGTTTGTTTGAATGATGTATTGGCCATCAAAGAGTTCAGCTTGTTTCAGTTTCTCTTCGTTGATGGTGGCAGCTTGGTCTACGACTTTAATATAGCGCTTGTATTCGCTGTTGCCGATTAAGTCTTTTACATTGCCATTCTTTAGCCGAGCGCGAAGTTTTTCCTCAATGTGTTCCCGGACTGCTTTGTCCCGCTTTGCTTCTTCTCCATTGAGGCAGACAATGTAACGATTGTCATTGAATAAAACTTCTTTGACTTTCAAATTATCCTTTCCATCAACCGTAAGATAGGGGGGGCTATCGTTAATAATTTCAGGAGCACTTTTTATGCTGCGCATCCGAACCCCCAGAATATATTGCAAATCGAGCTCTTTAAGAAGATCTAGAGTTCGTTACCCATCATTCCACGGTCGCCAACAACAATGACCCTTTGAATTAGAATTGCAACCCAAAAAGAATCGTAAATTTTCCCCTAATATAAGCATAATAAATAAGAGTTAGGAAATTATAAAAAGGCAAGAAGAAAAAGGGAGTGTTAACAATAGTAGATCTAATGGATAAATTCCAAAAGATAGCTGATATCGGTAAGTCAGCCAGGGAAAAACAAAGAATTATCAATGTGGTAGAAGTTTTTTATATTTGGGATGTTTTAGTCACCAAGTTGGATGCCTTGGAAACCATTCAGATTTTTGAATATATGATTAAAGATAATGATTTGACACTAATAAAAAATAGGGTTAAAGAAGGCCTTCTTGCAGGAATTGATGATATGGAAGCATTAATGCGAGATTACGATTTGCCTTTTCCCATGAGGCCACCAGCAGACGTTAGTTCGACAGTTCAAATCGAGATCGTTAGCGACAGGGACATTTTCCAAATGTTATATGAAGTTATTGCAGCATTTTTTCCTATTCTGGGCATCGGTTTTATGCAAAGTACTACTCCTGATGTCAGAAAAGGATTAAAGAATCATTTACTCCTAACTATAGAATTACAAGAAATGCTGGTTGAATACGGCAAATTAAAAGGTTTTTTAAATCAACCCCCTGTCTATCGTCCATAAAATTTTAAATTAGAGGTTGATGTCATGAAGATATTGAAGTACATTAAAGAAATCTCTGAAATGGACAAGTCTCTCAGGGATAAGCAAAGAACTATTAATGTAAGCGAGGTTTACCATCTCTGGAATCATTTGATGCAGAGATATAACGTCATTTATATAACTAATCTTTTAAACAGTTTCGTTAAAGATGATGATTTAAAATTAGTCCTTAAATATGGCATCAAGACTCTTACTAAGCATACAAAATTATTAGAAAAAGAGCTTTTGAACTATGGCATTCCTTTACCTCTCAGGCCACCAAAACAAACCCAAAAGACGGTAAATTTCGAGCTCATATCGGACAGGCAGATATACAGACGGATACTAAGAGGCATTCAGGCCTTTTTACCGGTTCATACCATGGCCTTTATCCACAGTACGTCGCCTAAAATCAGGGATTTGTTTTTGTCTTTTATGGGTGAAGAAATGAAAATATATGATATGTATCTTGAATATGGTAAAACCAAGGATTATTTATTAAGACCACCTATCTACAAGCCTTAGTAGGAAATAAAGGACGATTTGTTTTCATGCAAACCCTCAAGGAGCAACTCAAGATGCTACTGGAGGGTTTTTCATAAGATTATCTAAGAAAAGTATGAGTCTATAGCAGGGATTCAGTATGTTAATCACTTTAAGTTTAAAAAACTGTTTGATTATTATGAAAGGTATTCGGATTTTGAAGGGATGCTCTACGGAAGTAGCTCATATTATAGAGACCATATTTTTCACTCGATACGAACATGGCTGCTAGGAGTGTTTTTTCTAATATGCAATCAGTGGCAGCGATTTCATAGATAGGCTAAATTGCTGATTTCCTATTGCATGATTACTCATAAGCGGCTCAATAATATTTGTGAACATTAAACGTTATGCAATTTGTCCGCAGTTGCAAAATCGGAACAAATAAGGCGCATATTTCATTCCGATAATCGGAATTAAACAAGCGCCTTTGCTCCCAGAGAAACCTATTCATTCTTGCTTAATCGCTTCAACGCGTCATGCCACTTCCACCCGATTTTTCCTACATGCTTTATTTCAGTAATAGTGGGCGATGTATATGAATATTTCATCATAGCTTTATTGATTTGGGGGCATTCATTTTTATCGCGTTTGCTATGGCCCCTGTCAAGCCTATCCCAACAGCGGAAATGAGTACTATTTCGGAAGACGGAATATCTCTGGTCCATGGCATGATCATCATATGAGAGCGCACACCACTTACAGAATAATTGCTATCTCCCACAGTTACAAAACCTTTCATACGATAAGTATAGGGCGCAATGGAATTTAGAAAACCCTGAAGTTCTTTCATTGTAATAGATAGCAGAACCTTGATGATAAATGTCTGAGGCCTGTTTTCCGGGGTATTGGTGCTGTCTTGGCTCGCCGATTTTGAGGGCTGCAAATTCATCACTAATTTATTGATATCGATATTGCAGTAACTGGTAAAATATATAGGGGCATGGGTATTGGCATTCCGTACTTCAGCCTGGATTTCGGCCTTAATTGCGGAAGAAATCAGATCTTCTTTGTTTACAAGAACAACCCCCGCCTGGGTCAACTGGTTCTGTACTGCCGGAAGAATGTTGTTCAATTCGAGAAAAGCTTCGCCGTCCAAAATACATATAGAACCTGAATAGTGGTATGAATGAACAGTGTATTTCTCGATCACCTCCAAAATCTGCTGCATGTTACCAGGATCAGCCAGTCCGGATGCTTCGATAAACAGATATTCGAAGTTTTGGGACGACATATCGATAAGAGCCTTGATAAAGTTCTCCTTGATGCAGGAGCAGAATATTGAGCCGTTGGATAACTCGCGCATAATAATTCCGTCATTTTCCAGCACACGGGCATCGATATTGATTTCACCGAATTCGTTGACGATAACCCCCACAGGGCTGTCCTTATAGTAATGAAGCAAGCGCTCCATAAGCGTGGTTTTTCCCGTACCCAGAAAGCCTGTAAGCAGGATCAGTTGTGTCATAAAGCATCATTCTTTCATCAGACATTTTAATCAGCACATTCTCATTTGTTGTGCTTAGCATTGTAACGTTTGGTTATCTCAGCGATCAATTCGTCTCTGTCAGGAATGATGGAAATGTACACACTTTCCCCGTCAATGCACATAGTGGGAAGATTTTTCAATCCCATTTTAGCGGTT
The DNA here is from genome assembly GCF_023897015.1 of Desulfosporosinus nitroreducens. Classification (GTDB taxonomy): domain Bacteria; phylum Bacillota; class Desulfitobacteriia; order Desulfitobacteriales; family Desulfitobacteriaceae; genus Desulfosporosinus; species Desulfosporosinus nitroreducens. The sequence goes on from NZ_JAMHFY010000030.1 coordinate 20,177, forward strand.
CTGGCAATGTCCTCTTTAATAAAATACTTATATACAATATAGTCAGCCATATCTTTAATCTCATCAAAAATATCGGTTACACTTTTCACCATATAAGTGCAGGCGGCACATTGTTCCGGATCCAGCGTGAACAGTTCGATATATACTTTATCCATGCCTGAGTAATTGGGAATCTCGATTTCAATCTGGTCAAAGTCGCTTACGGAATAGTTGACAACCATTGCACGGGCCTCATCAGGATGATGGACAGCCAAAGCACAGGCAACTGTGTTTTCCAGAGGTACATCATATGGCATGTCACAGCCGGGACTGATTATGAGGTTCTGTTTGTTGTCGATGCTGTCGATCAAATCCAGAACGCCCTTTATATTATCTTGTTGGGTACCAAAAAGCATGGTGGTTGTCAGCGGAATGTTACCACTCAGCGCAATGTTATAACGATCCGTAATCGCTTTGGCGGAAACCATATCGACGTTTTCGTCGACCGCCATGGAATCCGGATGGGTCTCACACATCACTTCTATTTGGTAAGAAGCATTCCCGCACACAAAGAAGGAAGACTTTACACCCTTCAAACGGATATAATCAAAGACAGCTTTGAACGGCTCGTGCATCAGATTTGCAAATACCTTCGGAGAAATTTGGCTGACCAACGGGTCGACAACAGCGATCACATCCATTCCAGCATTAATATATAAGTCGGCCATTTTCTGCGCATACTCGGCACAAAAGGACGTGAGCTGTACGACGTAATCAGGATCTTTTCTAATATCTTTAAAGAAGTCGCTCCCGCGAAGATGCGAGGCGAGTGTCAATGGTCCGCAGATCAAACCGTAAAGGGCGGTTTCATTGCCAATTTCTTCTTTCATTACGTGCATTGCTTCCAAGACAACGGGTATCCGACCAGATTCCGGTGTCGGGAATTTGCATTTACAGGGAATCCCTTTTTCTTTGTCGAACAGATGAGACACAACAGAGGGGGGGTTGTAATCAGCCCACATAAGCTCACAACCAAGAATTTCGGCTTCTAGTTGCAAGTCAAACGTAATTGGCATACCGTCCGGTTGATAAAGCTTGTATACTTCCCGCAGACTTTCGATCAATTTGACGGAATCAGTTAAGACCTCTCTTCCTGAATAACCTTTTAGTTTTCCTGCATGGACACCCGCGAAAGGAATCCAGGGAAGCTGTCCGTTAGTATCCTCGTGATTCAACACCTTCATTAGCAATTCTTTACCCATTTTTGTATCCTCCTGACGTTTTGAAATAATTCATCCACCGAACCCCGGGTCAAATGCAGGGTTTTGTATACAAAGAGACGCTTCTGATAAGCTGGTAAAGCGTCTTTGTCTTTGCTGTGACGAGTTACTTGTTGATTTTAAAGAAGTATAAATCATGGTCTAAAAATTGTGAAGCTACAATTTGAAAGGATTTTCAGGATACAATTTCTTCGGCGTTGAAATCGTCCAAAGTGCATTCTTCATTGACTAAGTGAAAAAGCTGCATTGTTTAATCGACAGACACAGACCGTTAGGAATTGTATCCCGAAAAAATTCTAAAATTGTATCTTTGATGCTGAGGAACGGTATCTTATAATTTGCATATAGATTCGGCACATGAGACGGACGAGACGTAGTAATAAGCAGACAATGGAGTCGCAAATACTTATGACTCCTTTTTTTATTTTCAATTATAGCTTTTGGGAGTATTGCTCGCAGTAAAACAATCTTGTGTCAATCAATCATATTGTTAGCTTGCTTGTAATGAGTCAGTATTCTAGCAAAAGAAAATTTTATCAAAGGAGGAGAAACACACTTGAGCCAAGATATTTATGAAAAACTCAAAAACTCGATTGTGGAAATGGACCCCGATTTAGCAGAAGAAGCAGCTAAAGAGGCTATTGAAGCAGGCCTTGATCCGTTGGAGTGTATCAGCTTGGGCCTCTCGAAAGGCATGGCGGTTATGGGTGACTTGTTCGATGAAGGCGAGGCTTTTGTTCCTGATTTGATGATGGCTTCCGAGGCATTCGAAACCGCTGTCAATATCTTGACGAGTTCAATGTCTGCCGAGGAGAAAAACAATGCTTCCAGTGGTAAAGTAATTATTCACACTGTGCAGGGCGATATTCACGATATTGGCAAGAACATAGTAAGTACAATGTTTGCGGCAAACAACTTTGAAGTATTTGACCTTGGACGCGACGTGCCGGTTTCGTTAGTTATCGAAAAGGCTGAAGAATACGGCGTGGATCTTATCTGTGGTTCCGCCCTTATGACGACAACAATGGCGTCGATGAAGGAAATTATCAATTCTCTCAAGGAAGACGGAATTCGTGATAAATACATCGTCATGTTCGGAGGCGCTCCCGTATCTGCAAAGTGGTGTAATGAAATCGGAGCAGACGGTTACACCGATACGGCTTCAGAGGTAGCTTCAATGGCAAAAGACTTGATTGCAAAGAAAAGAGGCGCATAATCAATGAATGCAATAGGGAAAAACGTTACGGTGTTTGACGTATATGATCGCGCAAAGAGCGGACCCAAAATGAACGAAAAAGATTGGGATTTCAAATTAATACCGCAGACCGCCCGAAAATTAAAAGATAAATACGGAATAAAAATGGACAAAAAAACAATTATTCCGGAGGACAAAGAACTTATAGATAAGCTGTTTAAGGCAGGTTTGGAGATGCTGGTTGAGTGCGGCATTTATTGCATGGATACCGGACGGGTAATCAAGTACACAAAGGATGAGGTGCTACATGCCATTAAAGCCGCACCGGACCATTTCACGTACGGTGAAGGCAAAGAGGCTATAAATGTGGTGCCAAGGAGTTATGATTCGCCGAAAGCTCCCGTTATTCAGGGTGGCCCAACTGGTTCTCCCTGTTCTGAGGAACTATTCCTTGCAATCCACCAGTCATATGCACAAGAACGGATCATAGATGCGATGGTTGACGGTGTGTTGCAGACTGTCATGGGTAAGGACCCGTCGCCCGGTTCTCCGTGGGAGATAATGGCTGTGCGTTCAGAGGCTTTACAAGTGCGCGAGGCACAGCTCAGAGCCGGACGCAAAGGCATGGGAACGTAGGGCAATGAGACATCATTAAGTGCCGCAGGGGTCATATCTGCTGACTTTGAAGGCGGCATGAGGCCATCTGATTCTCATGAGGTTTCTCAGCTGAATGAGCTCAAAATCGACGTAGGTGCGTTGGTTGTTGGAGCACATTACGCTACAGCTGGTGTAAACGTAATGGTAGAACAGATGCCTATCTTCGGCGGATACGCAGGTGGCCTGGAAGAGACCACAATCGTTGATGTCGCTACAACTTTAAACTCATTTGTAATGTTACAGGCCACCTGGCATCTGGATGGGCCGGTGCACGTGCGCTGGGGCATAACAACGACGAGAGAGGCTCTTGCCGTTGCTGGTCACGCAGCTCGTGCCATTGAAGAGAATACCCATCTGATATTGGGAAATCAGTATTACACTTTAGCAGGTCCCTGCACAGTCATGTGCTTACTGGAGACGGCAGCTCAGGCTATTACGGATACAGTCAGCGGACGAGAGATCTTGTCCGGTGTCGCTGCCGGTAAAGGTGTCGTCACCGACCTCTTTACCGCCATGGAAGCCCGTTTCATGGGTGAAGTAGCACATGCAGTTGCGGGAATGGATCTTCATGAAGTAAACATTCTGTTGGACAAACTAGTTTCCATGTATGAAAAGGATTATAAAACGGCGCCTGCGGGGAAAACCTTCCAGGAATGCTATGATGTAAAGAAACTGGTTCCGACCGAGGAATATATCAAGGTTTACGATGAAGCTGTTAAAATTATGACTGATTTAGGCCTGACATATTGGAATGACTAATTTCAATCAGGCATAACTACTATTACTGTATTAATCTGTCGGCAGTCTGTGGGTTTTACGCTTATTGACTCAGGGTAGTTCGTAAGTTCGATCTGCGGACTGTTGGCAGATGACTATATGGAGGGTGGATCGTAGTGATCTTACGGACTCTAAATCCGTACAGCCGGGTGCGACTCCGGGACTCTTCGCCATAATGGATTCCGGTATATAGGTGTCTGGAAAGTCTAAACATTCTGGTATGTCTCATTGAAGTATGTTTAGCACTTGCGGATTCCTATATTTTTTTGTTGAAAAATGTATATTAAAATTCATACGTTTGGGGATGGTGCTTATGTTATGTTCGCTTGTTTTTCTGCCTTTTGGCAGAAGAGTAAAGATACAGGAAGGAAAAAGTTAAGTAGGAGGCTTACGGAATGCTTGAAACAATATTTAGGAAATGCCATCGAGGAAATCAAATATCCTTCGAGGAAATTGTCTACCTATTGAGCCGGACGGATGAAAGTGAAATAGAACAGATTTTTGCGACCGCAAGAAAGGTACGGCAAGCCGTATTCGGGAATAAAGTCTTTTTATATAGTTTCGTATATTTTTCAACGTACTGTCAGAACAGTTGCACGTTTTGTTATTTCAGAAAAGAAAACCCCAATTCTCCACGGTATCGCAAAACATTGCAGGAAGTGGTTAACATAGCTGTGGAATTGAAGAAGTCCGGAGTGCATTTGATTGATTTGACGACGGGAGACGATACGTTTTATACAGAACATCCGAAAAGACTGGCCTCAATTGTGAAAGCCGTAAAAGACGAAACCGGTCTGTCTATCATGGTATCACCGGGAGTGCTGGACCAGCACGGTTTGGAGTTGATCGAGCGGGCGGGGGCCGATTGGTATGCGTTGTATCAGGAGACACATCAAATACCCTTGTTTGAACAGCTGCGGCAAGGGCAAAGTTACGAAAAACGGATGATTGCAAAACGATATGCCAGAGACCTGGGGATGCTCATTGAGGAAGGCTTGTTGACCGGAATCGGAGACACGTTAGAGGACAGGGTTCATTCGTTTAGAGTGATGAAAAGACTGGGAGCAATGCAAATGAGGACTATGACCTTTGTCCCGCAAGAGGGAGCACCGTTTGAAGGTGCGGGGAGTCAGGGATATCAAAACGAACTGATGAATATCGCGGTTATGAGGTTGCTATTCCCGGATGTATTGATCCCGGCATCCATGGATATAGAAGGGTTGGGTGGCCTTGAAAAGCGACTGATGGCTGGGGCGAACATCGTGACCTCCATCATTCCGCCTATGAAGGGGTTCGCGGGCGTTGCAAACTGTAACTATGACATTGATGAGGGCAGCCGTACGGTGGCGGGGATTCAGAATACATTGAAGAAATGTAATTTGGAGAATGCCACGGCACAGGAATATAGCCGTTGGGTTGCGGACAGAAGAACTATAGATATAGCATGCATCTAAAAATGTGCAGATGATTTCATTCGCAGTTAAGGTGGGGATTCCATGATAAACATACTGGTCATCGGTGCGAAATTGCAAGGAGTTGAGGCAATATATCTGGCGAAAAAGGCCGGGTATCATGTTACGGCTTTGGATCATAATGCGGATGCTCCCGGCAGAGATCTGGCAGACGAATTTGTCAAAGCGGACGTCTTTGATGAAGAAGAGATGCTCCCGCTGTTTTTGAAAGCGGATGTCGTACTGCCGGCAATAGAGGATCATGAAGTCATTGTCAAAGTGGACGAGTACGGAAGAAAAATGGGCACTAAAGTCATGTTTGATGTGAATGTGTATAATATTTCCCGTTCCAAACATCGCTCTATTGAACTTTTTCAAAAAAACCGACTTCCGATACCCGCAATATATCCAGATTGTGTATTCCCTGTTATTTTAAAGCCGGACGGGGAAAGTGGCAGCAAGCATGTAAAGAAGGCTTATTGTCGTCGAGAGGTAGAAGAATACCTCGAAACGCATAAAAACATTCATACTGTAATTCAGGAATATTTGGAGGGCGCCTCTTATTCTCTGGAAGTGATCGGGGACGGAGAACATTTTTATTTTCCGCAGATTACAGAAGTTATAGTAGACGACGAATATGACTGCAAACGAATCGTTGCTCCTGCCAATATGGAAGCGCAGGAAAAGCAACAGATGCTGGAGATCGGTCAAAGGCTGGCGGAAATCCTGAAAATTAAGGGCATTTTCGACATTGAAGTGATCAGCCAGGCAGGAAAACTGAAATTACTAGAGATCGATGCAAGGCTGCCAAGCCAGACCCCGATCAGTGTATATCATTCAACGGGGATGAATATGGTGGAAATGATGACCGAGCTGGCATTAGGAAACGCCGAGAGCATCCGGATTCTTCCGGCAAAACAGGTTTGTCTGTACCAGCAGATACAGGTTTGCGACGGAAAGATCAAAGTCACAGGAGAACATATCATTGGGTCTTGCCGCCAATTGAAGATTCGCAAAGGATTCTTTGGATGCATAGAAGCTATCACCGACTATGAAGAAGGCAGCAGGGACTGGAAAGGAATTATTATCGTCACCGGGGAAACCGAACAGCAAGCGCACGAAACATTTCTCATGTTTATTCAGCAATTGAAGAAAGGGTTGGGGATCGAGGACTGGGAGTTTATTGAATGATGAGAGGAGTAAGGACGTATGTCGAGACTGCTGGAATCTGATATCAATTTGATTGAAACACAACTTCAGGATTATGAAGATCTGTTTATCAGACAAACAGGCTATACCATGGAGGAAATTGCTCAAAAAGCGGTCGGTTTAACGGAAAATACAAAGAGAATCAAGACCGCCGTAATTTCGGTTACGAGCGGACTGGGCATTATCACCGGATTTTCACAAGCGGTGGGAGCCATTCTTCGTCACTGCCGGGTGGAAACGTTGATTGCGGAGAAAACGGACGTTGCCGGTCTCCAACAAGCGTATCGGTCAAAATGCGGGATCGCATTTCTTGCCGACGATTGCGTGTGCGCGGCATTTGGGATTGGGAGTGCCGTGCACTCCGACAATGGCTGGGCTACGGGAAGGGGCTTTGCAGCGGCGATCATCGAGGCTATGAGGAAACAGGGGATAAATCCTCTGCAGGAACGCGTGCTGATAATCGGAGCCGGCCCGGTGGGACAAGCGGCGGCCCATTACATCGCAGAACAACATGCGATACCAGTAATCTGCGATTTGGACAATAATAAAGCGGCTTGCTTGGCAGCAACTTTGGAGCATTCCGCATGGATTTCTTCGCCGGCTCCAATCCATCAGTTTACCTATATCATCTATGCCGGTACGATAGGTGATTTTATTACGGGAGAAGACGTGACCCCAAAAACAATCATTGCGGCACCGGGTATGCCGTGCGGAGCGACGGCTGCAGCCAGAGAAAAAGCCACCGTAATACATAATCCATTGGAGCTTGGGATCATAACCATGTATTTTGATTGTATGAAACAGTTAGAGGATTAAGATATGGAGCAAAAAATAAAGGAAATCAAAAAACAAAAAGTCGTAAGGTATATCTTCAAAAATCAGAGGCTATTCCAATTGATCAATAAGGTCAAACTATGGCCGTCGCGTTCCGGAACGCTTCACGGTGTAAAATCATTAGAAAATAGAGGTAAGACCATGGTGGTGACGACACACTGTGGAGAATCCTTTGTCGCGTGGGATTCGAAAAATAGCCGGAGCGCAAGATGGCTACGCAATCGTTGGTGTAAAAATCCCTGTAAAAAGTGCAAGATCCCGGAATGGAAACTGACGAAATATTCCCAGACGGTATTTACGGATGCCAGAAAATAGGTGACGGTATGAGTATAGAATTTACGGAAACTCAAAAAAACCGATTGACAGAGTTGGGCATCAAAAAGGAAACTGTATTTCGGATGTTTGAAACGGTCAATGAAAGAGAACAGACCTATAAAATAGTGGAAAAACAGGCGGCGGTAAAAAACAAGGCCGATTTAAAGTACCTGTTGGAACAGAGCCGCAAACCGGCACTTTGCCGATTGCAGCAGGAATTGGCGGATGCACTGTGTGAAAAAGGGTTTACCCAAGTGACGACCCCTATCATAATCTCGTCGATGGCCCTAGAGAAAATGACGATTGACAAGAACAACCCTCTGCACGAGCAGGTGTTCTGGCTGGATCCCAAGACCTGCCTGCGCCCAATGCTTGCACCGAATCTTTATGAAGTTTCCAGAAAGATATTGACCAGCCAAAAGCTGCCACTTCGTATTTTTGAAATTGGCTCTTGTTTCCGCAAGGAATCGGAAGGTAACTCTCATTTGAAAGAATTCACCATGCTCAATCTGGTCGAGTGGGGAACACCGGAGGAAAACAGAATCGACCAACTAAAACAATTTGCAGACCTGGTGTTAAAGGCAGCCCGAATCGACGACTATTCTCTCCAAGAAGAGGACTCGGTCGTTTATGGCGTTGGGCTTGATGTGGTAAGCAGAGACGGATTGGAGCTGGCATCTACTGCTATGGGGCCTCATCCGCTGGATGACAAATGGAGAATCACGTGTTCCTGGGTCGGCATCGGATTTGGTTTGGAACGATTATTGATGCACAGGGAAAAGCAGAGTGGCATCCAGCGTTATTCGAAAAGCAATGTTTTTCTGGATGGTGTTTGTTTAAAGATAAAGTGATACTCTGTTTCGATAGAAGGAGAAGGTAGGTATGAAAAACCATATGATCCGTTTAGATAAGGGTCAGGGAAAGGAACTCGCGGAAAAGAATTTTAGAGACATGTGCGGGTATAACAGGGCAAAACCTGTATCCCAGAAAATAATTGAAAGATCATTAAGAAGTTTGAATGATGTGTACCATCAGCTGGAAATCAAGGCTCTGATCTCAGAATACGAAAAAACTTGTGTTGATGGAATAAATATGCTGCTGGACGGAAAACTGTTTACTTGTAATGCTCTTGCTCAGATTCCCACCGAGGAAATTGAGCGAATATACATCTACCTGTTAACAGTTGGAGAACTAAATTTGAGCGAAGCCAGTATCCTGAATCAAGTTTACTATGATATGTGGCAAAATGCATACATGGACGCCGGGCAGGAAATATTAAGACAATATTTGCAGGGATTAAGTTGCAATAAAGGCAGGAATGTTTCAGATAATTTTGGACCGGGATTTTTCGGTATGGATATTTCACAGTTGGAGCAATTTTTTGCCATATTAGATGGCGAGAAAATCTATTTAAAATTGCTCGACAGTGGTTTTATGTCGCCCACAAAGAGTTATGCTGGGTTCTTTCTGGTCACAAACAGCAAACAAAACTTCGTCGGAAATGATTGCGGGAACTGCTTATCCTCAGGGAAAACCTGTATGTATTGTAAGGCGGGAAGAAAGATGGCAAAATACAATATTCAATAGTTCAAGACTATTGACAAGTGAAAAATCCTCATATATTGTGATGGTAAGTTAATTAAAGAAAAGCATCGTGCTTTATGAATGAGTTATTCGTAAGATATTTTCTCTGAGCAACGGCGCTCTTCGAGGGTAGGTTAGCCTATTCCCTGAAGAGCGTTATTTTTTTCCCTGAGCAACGGCGCTCTTCCGGGGTAGGTTTAACCTATTTCTCAGAAGAGCGTCATTTTTTCTCTGAGTTAGCTGGTTGCAATGTAAAAAATGTGGGGTGTATCGTTATGAAGCTAATAACTAAAATTATGAACATTACCAAAGAAATAATTGGAGCATCAAAGTCACTTGCTTACACACGCACCAGGTTTTACGGATACAAATATTCTGATTAGTTTTTTGCAAATGGGTGCTGGATTAGAAATGCTGGCATGATGATTACAGGATTTATCCGATAGCTAACTGCCACTAACACCTCCGCTTCTTCAAGCGGCGGGATAAGTGGCACTAAGCTCCTGGATAACATCTTCTAAGGTTCAGGTGGGGTAAAAACCCCATCTGAACCAAGAATATTGTTAATATCCAGAATTGGAAAGAGGGGGATTTCCATGCTCTTGCTGGATAAAAATGGATCGTTTTTGTATGAACAGCTATTTGAGACTTTACGGCAGAGTATTATACAAAGTGATCTTAAAACAAACGACGCTCTTAAGCCGATTCGGGTATTGTCGGAAGAACTGCACATCAGCATCAATACCGTGAGCAGGGCATATCAGCAGCTACTGGCGGAAGGATATATCCGGTCGGTTCAGGGAAGCGGCTATTATGTGGAGAACTTGTTAACTTTACCGAGATCGAGCGTGTTATATAGAAAGGGACAAAAAGAAGTAGTACGGGAGTCTATTGTTCCGCTGAAGTATGATTTCAATTATGAGAGCATTGAGTCAAGTTTTTTTCCGTGGACGAAGTGGAGAAAGTATATGCAGGACGCAATGTTGGAGGAATCCTGTTCCACGAAAATCGCATATGAATGCAACAAAGGAAATGTAGAATTACGGAAAAGTCTGTGCGATTACATCAATAACAGCCGGGGTGTAAAATGCAGTTGGGAGCAAATCGTCATTTCCGCCGGCACACAATATGCTATGGATATTATTACCGATATATTGCATGAGAAAGTATATTCGATAGGTGTGGAAGACCCCAGCTTTATTGGAATGCAAAGAATAGTTACGAATAAAGGATACTCGATCAAAGCGCTTTCCATGACCGATCTGGGGATCGATATTGATGTCCTAGAAAACTCGATGTGTGATCTGCTTTATTTGACGCCATCCCATCAATTTCCTACCGGAGTCACTACATCCTTAACAAAACGTTTGCAGATTTTAGAATGGGCGCAAAAGAACCAGGCCCATATTATTGAAAATGATTATGACAATGAATTTTTATATGGAGAAAAACCCCTTCCCTCTATTCAGTCTTTGAGCACTGGGCAGAATGTGATTTATTTGAGTACATTATCGAAGGTTCTCTCTCCATCTCTTCGGTGTGCGTATTTTGTCCTCCCATATAAACTTTTGGAAATATACGAAGATAAATACAAGTATTATTATTCGGCGCTTCCGACTAATAATCAGAAGGCACTGGCGTATTTTATCAGAGATGGGCATCTCGAAAGACATGTACGCAAGATGTCGCTGTCAAACAGAAGAAAATACGGAATATTTAACAAAGTGATAAAAGAACATCTTGCAGGTGTCGTTAAGATTTTCCCGGCGCCAGCAGGTTCTCATACCTTGATACAAATTCCGGGATGCACGAGTCAAGAAGGTCTGATCACGAAGATGAGATTGAGAGGCTTTGGAATTTATGGGACGAAAGTCTATTGGCGGAACCAGCAAAAAGCACCGGAAAACATCTTCCTCTTTGGGTTTAATTCTATACCAGAGGAAGATCTAGAAGGAGCTTGCATTGAGTTTGCTTGTGCATTGAAGGAAATTATTGAAACATTGGAAATGTGATTTTTTTTTATCTTAGATATTGAAGGAATAATGTCCTTTAGAATACGCAATCGAAGGAGCAAAATATGGATTGTCAGGTGATTTTTCAGCCCTCTGGCCGTAGAGGTACGGTAAAAAAAGGGTCTAGCCTACTTGAGGCAGCCAGGAAACTGGGTGTAGATATTGAAAGTCCCTGTGGAGGAACAAAATGCTGTGGAAAATGCAAGGTGAAAATTGACGAAGGATATGTTGATGAATTGAGCGCGGAAACTCATATTTCCCATGTATCTCAATTAACAGAGAATGAAAAAGATAGGCTTCAACCTCAAGAAATAAGTGAGAAATATCGTTTAGCTTGCTGTACTCAAATAGAGGGCGACATATTAGTTTTTGTCCCCGAAGAAAGCCGGAGCACTCAACAGGTTGTCTTGGAAACCGGTAAGGATAGAGTTTTACGGGTCAACCCAGCTGTACGTAACTATTTTGTAGAAATGATACCTGCCAGTCTGGAAGATCACAGAGATGATTCTGAACGATTAAAGAGCGCTCTACTGGACCGATACTCCCATCTAGACAAAGAGTTGAGTATCGACTACACAGTGTTGCTCTCATTACCAGTTACCGTGCGCAAAGGAAAATGGTCTGTAACAGCAACCCTGTGGAAGGAACAGGTAGTCATTGCTCTTGAACCTGGGTTAGTCGAAGCAACTTACGGAGTGGCTGTTGATGTTGGTACAACCACTGTTGCGGCCTATCTATGTGACCTAACCACGGGGAAGGTATTACAGCAAGATTCAATGATGAATCCCCAGATAAGGTACGGTGAAGATGTCTTATCGCGGATCACCTATGGTATGAACGATGATAACGGTTTGGCTATATTGCACCAGACTATTATTGAAGGGATTAACACCCTTGTTACACGACTGTCCAAGGCTGCTGGAATTAATGTGGAGCAAGTCGCTGAAATGGTTCTGGTCTTTAATACTGCCATGCACCATATAGCTTTAAATATTAACCCCTGCTACGTGGGGCGTTCTCCTTTTGCTCCCGCTGTCCGCAAATCTCTGGATATTAAGGCGCGAGACCTAGGGATAAGCATTGCAGCTGGAGGCAATATTCACTGTCTTCCAGTAGAAGCCGGTTTTGTGGGTCCAGATAATGTAGCGGTCCTCATTGCAGAAGAACCACATAAACAGGAAAAAAGGAGGTTGCTGATCGATATTGGTACGAACGGAGAAATTGACTTTGGTAATAAACAGCGGTTGCTATCCACCTCCTGTGCCACTGGCCCAGCTTTGGAAGGAGCTCAGATCAAGTTCGGAATGCGAGCTGCTCCGGGTGCTATTGAAAAAGTAAGACTAGATCCTGTTTCGTTAGAACCACAGTATAAAGTCATTGGCGAGGCTGATTGGTTCCAGCCGTCTCAAACGATTAAAGCAAAGGGGATCTGTGGCTCCGGGATTATCGACATAATTGCCGAAATGTTTAAAACGGGAATTATAGACCCAACCGGCAAGTTTAATATGCAACAAACATCCCGAAGAATACGTCGGAATGCTAACAATAAGCCCGAGTATGTATTGGCCTGGTCAGAGGAGACGTCCATCGGAAGTGACATTACTGTGACTCAAGGGGATGTTAGAGAAATACAATTGGCCAAAGCGGCATTGTACACTGGTGCTAAAATCCTCATGAAAAAATGGGGTACTGACCAAGTGGACAGTGTTACCTTAGCCGGTGCTTTTGGTAGTTATATCAACAAAGAAAGCGCTTTGGTTATCGGTCTGTTCCCAGATTGTAATTTGGATAATGTAGTTGCTGTGGGGAATGCTGCGGGAGACGGAGCCAAAATAGCCCTTTTAGATAAAGATAAAAGGGTAGAAGCCCAAGAAGTAGCCGATTTTGTTCAATTCGTGGAAACAGCTGTCGAACCAGATTTTCAGTCTCAGTTCGTGCAGGCGATGTATTTCCCTCATGGAAAGGACACTTTTCCCCATGTGCAGCATATCTTGGACACAATACCCACAGTAAAACATTCAAAGTAAGAGTGAGGGAACGATGAAACAACTACTTATTGTTAAAATCGGTACCACCTATACCTCTATTGCCAAGAAGTATGGGGATTTTGAGGATTTCATATCAATCAGAAACCCTAGATACTATGGATGGTAAACGGCCGATCGATTTGTTGATTGGGCCTGAGGGAGGGTTTGACCTGAACGAGGTCTCGTTTGCACGTGAGAAGCTGGGGGCTGAAAGTGTTTCGTTGGGGCCTGGATCCGAATTTGAACTACAGCCAGGCGGTGCTTCTTTTAGGGATCCCAAAGGAGGAACGGGCGCAATTTATCATCGATATGGATATCGAGGGAATGACTAAACAGGAACTCAGGCAAGCGGTCAATGAACGGACGCAGACCCTGCAAGAAAAAGACCAGGTTTTACAGGAAAAAGACCAGGCTCTGCAGGAGAACGCGGACCTCCAGAAAACAGTGGAAGACCAAAGCGGTATCATCACCGAGCTGACTACGGAGCTTGCCAATCTGAAGGTCCAATTGGAGAACGTCAAGACGTCCAAAGCGGAACTCGATAAAACGGCCAGGCAGCTGAAGGATTCGCTGGAATCGCTCGAACAAAGCTCATCCGCCAAGGGCTACGAGAGGATGAAAACGAACTTCATTAATACCTCGCTCAAGGTCAGGGCCAACCATATCGCCTTCCTCTGTGAAAACCTGGATAAAACCATTAAGGAAGTAAAGCATGAGCTTCTCCAAATCGCCCCCAATGATAAGGAGACGTATATTACTTATAAGAATAAAGTTTACGATCGTTTGAGTGTGTGGCTTAAGGACGAGACGTGGAGCAGGTAAGCTCGTCCCGGCGGAGATGCGCAGTAAGGAATGGTGGATGATGAAGAGGAAATATGTTTTCCCGGCCATTATAGAGCGGGATAAAATAAGCGGCAAATATACGGTTGTTTTCCCGGACCTGCCGGGCTGCGGTATCGAAGGGGAGGATTTTATCCAGGCTTATTACTTGGCCGGGCCCAGGCTGGGGTTTCATTTATGTATGATGGACAGAGAGCATGAGCACATACCCGAAGCTTCGGATACTTCAGGCTGGGAAATCGCGGCGGACGCTGTCGTTGTTCCGGTAGCGGCCGATCTGCAGGAGTACGGTTGCATGTACGGTCCCAAATTCGCCAGAAAAGCCATCGGGTTTCCCAGCTGGCTCTTCCAATTGGGGAAAAAAGGCAGGCCGATTTCTGCACAGGACATTCAGGAGGTATTGAGGGAGAAGCTGGGGATTGACATGCTGCCTGAAAACGCACATGCCAATTGAATCTTGGTGCAGAAATGTACCCAGAATGGTGGTTAAAGAAACAAGAGTGCGTGCCCGAGTAGGGCACGCTTTTTTTATCCATCATTTTACCTCATTGAATTTTTTGATCCAATTTGTTATAAAAGCAAACTATTTTACTACTTTTTGTCATCTTTGTCAGAGATTCGGCCGAAAGCCCCTTAAAAGAGAGAATTCGCTTCGTATTAGAGAATAGGAGGAGAGGAAGGCATACCAGAATGGGAAGAACAATCCGTTGTAGTGTTTGAAAGAGGACTCGGAAGCACGAGAGGATTTCTTGAGTGTTTCTAGGCGTTGATGAGGGCAGACTCTAGATTTCACTTTAACAATGTATTTAATAAAGAATACATATAGGTGGACATAGAACCTATTATGGTTATTCTGTGGAATGCTTTACTGCGTAATGTCTAATAGATTATATGAAAACCTGTAGGAACTACCTGGAAAATATATTTGTTTAACCTGTAGTTTATACAGATTTAAATATGCTGGAACAATATTATAATATTAATATATACAAGTATATACAGTTTAGGTATATGCTTGTATATATAATAATATTTGGATATTATCTGTCTCTTGAGAATGGACTATCATATTCACATTTAGCCTTGGATCATTTTCAGGGGGTCAGGGACGACAAATACGTCCTTGGAAAAAAGTAGTTTATCTGCTAAGAGAAAAAAGTGATCTAAAAAGATTCGAGAGGGGGAATTTCTACATGAAAAAAGCAAAAAAAGCTTTAGCTTCATTAGCTATTGTTGGTATGGCACTCACTATGATCCCATTTAATGCTTTTGCTGAAGGTGTAGCGGCGAATCGCATAGGTGGAGCAACTGCCGCGCAAACCGCGGTATCAATCGCTGACCAAACAGGCTGGACGGGTACAGCAATTCTTGCATCCTCAACCTCGTATGGTATGGTTGATGCACTGACTGCTGGGCCGCTCGCTACATTCCTTAAAGCTCCTATCCTTCTGACCGGGGCTGGAAACGTATTGGATGCTGACACCAAAGCTGAACTCATAAAACTCAATGTCACAAAGGTTTATGTTACAAGTGGTACTGCTGTGATCAGCCAAGCTGTAGTTGATGTTTTAAAAGGCATGGGTATTACGGTTGAGTCTCTCGCTGGAGTTGACCGATTTACCACATCTGCGAATATCGCTCAAAAAATGGTATCTCTAGGTGCTACCGTAAGCAAAGTAGCTGTTGCTTACGGCTGGCTGAACCAAGACGCGCTCTCCATCGCATCGATTGCCTCTGCTCAAACTGAACCAATTCTCTTAACTGAAAGAGACACAATTCCTGCTAGTGTTAAAGCGTTCCTGAGTGCAAATGCGAGTGTAACTGCAACGGATCTAATTGGTGGAACAGCCGTGATCAGTGATGTTGTAAAAGCTCAGCTTCCAAGCGCAACTCGCTATTACGGAAACACAGCCTATGATACGAACATCGCAGTGCTTAAACAATTTGACAATGTTTTGAAGTATGAGTATGTACTCGTAGCAAACGGGGAAACAGCGATTGACGCTTTGGCTGGTGCACCTCTTGCTGCTAAGTATAATGCTGGCATTGTTCTCACTGACGGATCGGAGAATGAAGATACAACTTATGTAAGTAGCAAACTTTCCCCGACAAGTATTGTAACCGCTTTAGGTGGTACAGCTGTTGTTCCTGACGGTGTTCTTAACCGTATTCTTAAAGGTAGAGCTGCAAACCCTGCAAACCCTGCTACACCTGCAACCCCTGGTAGCGGAGGTAGCGGAGGTAGCGGAGGTAGTGGAGGTAGCGGAGGTAGCGGAGGTGGTGGAGTCAACGAAGGCGGAGGTTCATCATCTACGGCAAACCTTAACCAAGTTGTTACGAAAATTATGTCCTACCGTGGGTATCTTAATCAGAACGAAAAAGATTCCATTAATGAAGCCAGAACAAAATTGACGGCTGCAGTGCAAGAAGGGGCTTTAACCGATGCCGCTGAAGGACTGATGACAGATCAAGTGGTTAGTGCATTTAAAGCTAAAGGTGTTACAAGAGCTGAGGTAAAAGCAAAAATCGTCGAGGCCTTAGAAGGTTTTAGAGAGATCAACTATTCTAGTGACGCAAACGATTTGAAACAGGCACTTAATGATTTTGAAAGAAATAATTTAGACACATTCAACATCCTTTTCCCAGGCATTAAAGTAAATGAGTTCTATGGTTTCGCGTTGGCAATGCAAGAAGAGCTTAAAAACGTAATCGAAGACGAGCTCATAGCCGATTACGAAAATGGTAATATATCTGCGTTATCAGATCTCGTAAACAGTTCAGGTACAGAACTGAAGGAAAAACTTATTGGATGGACGAAAACTGCTACGACCAATGTTATCAAGAAAAGCACGTACCAGGTCTTTGATGAAAAGCTCGCAGACAATGGCTGGAATATAGATATGCTTGTTAAAGCTCAGCGTCAGGTTGGGGCGGTTATTGATCCAGCGAATGCCGCAGAAAAAGCCATGGCCATGTCGGTTATCCGTTCTCAAATCGTTATCAAAATGAACGGAACTACCTGTACTACGGATTCGTTGGAACCTTATACATTAGCTAATAATGATAATACACCTGTTCTATCTGTCGTAGGGATAAATACTTATGGATTTAATCTTGCAAGTATGCTTGTTTGGTCAAGCTCCAATCCTCTGATTGCGACTGTTGCCCAGGATGGTTCAAAAATTCAAGGCCTCACTACAGGTACTGCCGTGATTACTGCTTCTAGGAATGGTAACGAGTTGGTAAAGTTCACAGTGAAAGTAGAGTAATGGGTTTCGTGTGGAAGAAGACATAACCTGTCCCATACAGAGAGTTGGGAATTCCAACTCTCTGTTTTTCAGTTATATTTTTTAGGGCTAAGGTTTTTCTTAAACCTCGCTAATTGGCTATGTGAGGGCGATATTATGACATGCATTGGCAACGACTGATCAGTACAAGCCTAGCCTTCGGCTTGGCTGGGGTTTTATGTTTTTCACTACTAATCTAAGGAATTTTACATGAGAAAAGGCCGTATGATGTACGGCTTTTTGATTCTCGAAGACAGACTTTCCAAATAACGAACAATATTTAAATTGGAAGAAAAAATATTAATCCTGAATACTAAAATTTCGAACAAGTTTAGAGGGCAAATCTAGGAGGTCAAAATGGAACAGGAAACAAGGGTCAGAGAGAAGATTCAATTGGCATATTCATTAATCACTATAGAACAAACGAAATCTCCAATTTCAGAAGCTTATCGAACGCTCAGGACGAACGTTCAGTTTACGGGTGTGGATTCAGAAACCAAGAAAATCATGATAACAAGCTCCGGACCTCGGGAAGGAAAATCGTCCACGGTTGCTAACCTCGCGGTGAGTATGGCACAAACTGGGAAACGCGTTCTTGTGGTCGATGCCGACCTACGCAATCCCACTCAACATAAACTATTTGGCTTAGATAATAGTCAAGGGTTGTCAGTTGCCTTAGTTCAGGAACAAGATTACCGAAACTATATTAGGGAAACAGCTGTCCCTGGCGTAAAGGTTCTCACGGGTGGACCCATTCCTCCTAATCCTGCAGAGCTTGTGGGTTCCAATCGGATGAAGCGTTTGATCAAGGAATTCAGTCAGGAATATGACATAGTCCTCATCGATACCCCTCCCGTTATAGCAGTGACCGATGCCGCAGTTCTTGCTCAGGAAGTTGACGGGGTCATCTTGGTCTTGGCCTCAGGCGAAGTGAACAAAGATTATGCGCTAAGAGCTAAAGAATTGCTGGATAAAGTGGGCGCCAAGATCCTTGGGGCCGTTCTCAATAAAGCGGACTTAAAAACCGGTGAATACAACTATTACTACTACTATCACGGGTCTGACGATTCAAATAAGAAGAAGCAAAAGCATCATAAAGATCGCAAAAAAGAATAAGCAACCCTCCTCCACTGTACTGACGGATGGGCTGCTTATTCTTTCGTCTTGGAAAGGTCAACTAAAAATGGGCATACCCTTCGACAACTTGTTTTTGCGCCTCTTTACCCATTTCACGCGCTGCATAGAGATCGCCTCCACCAAATAAGTACTCAATCTTTGATACAATTAATTGAGAACATAAAAAGTCCAGTATTACTTAGTATTACTGGGCTTTTCGGCTTTTTAAAGCATATCGAGCATGGTTTAAGGCGATATTTTCAACGACTATTTTTCTTTCTCCAGTTCAGCAAGTACAAAACAGTTAAATAGGCCCTTGAAATTACTAGTTGGGAGGGGATTATGAGCTTCTCTTCTAGCGAATTTAAAGTGGAGCAGACCTTTCAAACTAGTTGTTTTAAGAAGATAATTCAAGTCTATTTCGTGCAATAAACAACAAATCTTACACATCAACCATATTTCGACAAATTATTCCAAATAACTATGGTAAGATAATGTCTAAATTTATATAATTGGCAAACCCGTCGAAAGGCGGGGGCGCAAAGCTATGGGTCTAAGGCTGAGAATGCTATGATTGCCAGGTTGCTGTAATATATTTGAAGCACGCTTGGCCTTTCTCCTCTTTTGGAGAAAGGCTTTAGTTTTTACCTTCGTATATAGCAAACCGCAAAAGAAAGTGAAAAAAATATCAGATTTGGGGGAAAAAGAGATGCCCAAGAAATTTTGGCAGAAAGCCATGGGTTTAGCCCTTGCAGTCAGTTTAATCTTAAATGGTATCCTTGCTAACGTGGCTATGGCCAAAACTTTAACCGATCCGGTTCATGGTAAATATTATGGACAAACTCTACCGATCTCTAAAAAAATCAAAGAAATCTCTTCGGACTCCGCCAAAACGCAAAAACCATTGCGCACCCCATCGGTACAAAAATCATCCCAACCCTATCAAGGACGCTTCCATCAGGAACAGGAAAAACCCGATAAACGAACCGTCAACAGCAAAACCTTCTCTGCTGGCAACGGCCATAACAACACGTTTGTTTTTCTCGAAAAAATCCATTACAAAGAGGCTAACGGCAGCTACCAGGACATAGATAATACCTTGGTAATAGAAAAAACAGACAAACCTGGCCGTAATTCCGATACTGAAAACGCTGGAGACAAAACTTACATAAACAAAGCTAATGACTATAAAGTAAGCTTTCCCGAGAGTCTGACAAAGGACAAGCCCATCAGCATAACCAAAGATAAAGCCCGGCTGGAACTCATCCCTGTAGAAGGAGATTTCTCCCGCAGTGCGGTCAAAGAAAACGCCATCCTCTATAATGACGTCTTCCCAGGAATTGATTACAGCTATACGGTCCTAAACACCAACGTTAAAGAAGACATAATTCTAAATAACCAGACTGACCGGACACAATTCAGCTTTGCTGTCAAAACAGAAGGAATTGAGCTAAAACAAGAAAAGGGAGCAATTTTTGGCTATGAACAAGGAAGCAGCAGCCCTACGTGGACCATTCCTGCCCCTTATATGGTGGATGCCTCGGGTAAGGTATCTAAGAAAGTAGAGTTGCACTTAGAAAAAAACATTCTCCAAAAAGATCGAATTATCCTAACTGTAGATAAAGACTGGCTTACAGCGCCTGAAAGGGCGTACCCTGTTCGAATTGATCCCACGGTAACGATTAACTCTAGTGATATAGCTGATACATCTGTAGAACAAGGTTCACCGGATGTCTATACAGATAATGCCTATTCATATATCGGCTATGATGATGGGAAAATTAGCGGCAACCTGGCTGAGTACGGGGAAGCGCACCTTATGACCAGGACCTTTCTCAAATTCACCAAGCCCGATCTCGGTCCGGATCAGAGTGTCAGTTCAGCTAGCCTAAATATGTACAAATTCACTAGTTGGAGTGAAGCACCAAGAAAGGTCGAACTGCAGCGGGTTAACGAGTCTTTCGGTATAGCCGGGTTGACCTGGAATACACAGCCGCAGGAGACCAGTTTCGTAAGCAGTGCCACCATTGATGGCAGCACCGGTTATGTCCAGTGGGACATGACCAATCTAATGAATGACATGAATGCTGGTGCGACAAACCATGGCATCATGCTTATGTATAATAACGAACTGGAGCAGGCCGAAGTTTTCGCTTCCGTAGACAACAAGGATCATCCCACACCCTATATCGAAATAACCCACGAAGATAAAGGCTCCATCGACCCAGGCGAAACTCCCGCCGATCCTTCTATCAAGCTTAGGCCGTACGTAGCCGTCAATAATAATGGCCTCCGGCAATTTGTCGGACTTACTGCGGACGGGCTGGCTGTGCCCAAATCTACCATTAAATACTCTGCAGTCCCCGACAACGGTGAGGGCTTTAGCGGTAGCGTATCAGCAGCCGTAAGCTACCGTTATCCCAATTTCCATCCGGAAGAAATGTTTAGCGATCTCCTTAAAGACGGAGGCTCCTTTAACCAATACACCGCCAAAGAGAGCAACTGGCAGACAAACAAGCTCTTTGTGCCAAAAATGGATACTCTCTACCATATTGAAGCGAAGGCTTTCGACGAAGAAGGAGATTTAATCGGGACCTCTGTCAGCGAAAGCTTTCAGATATATCAGGTTAAAACCTTTGATCTCCTTTCAAGGATCGCCGGATTTTATGATGTGACGATAGACCAATTAAAATTAGACAACAACATAGGCAAAGACGGACTCATTGAAAACAATGTCATCTTCATCCGCAACCCGCAGCAAAACCAAGGAAAAGCCATGACCCCAACTGATCTCACCGATGAACAGAAAAAGCTTTTTGACGCCAGCATGATAGGCCGCGCCAAAAACTGTGTTTTTGACTTTGAACCGATCAATATGCTTACAGGTAATTTTTACTATAACGCCGAGGATCTCAGTATCCCAGACTTCGGTGGCAAGTTCACAATCGCTAGGGCTTATAATGCAAAAACGGGCGTTCACCGTGGTCCCTTCGGCAACCGCTGGGACTCTAATTTTAACCAGTATCTCGCTTTTATGGCGGACAACTCTGTGGCTTATATCCGCAGTGACGGCAGTATTATTAACTTTCAGAAAAACCCAGACGGAAGCTATACAGCTCCTGTGGGTGAGAACTATACTCTAGAGAAACAAACAGAGGATTATAAACTCACTCTGAAAGATCAAAGCATTTACTATTTTGCCCTTGATGGTCTACTTAAAGCGATCGAAGATAAAAATTGCAATCGCACCCGGTTGAACTACGATCTGAATGAACGGCTCACAAGCATAGTCTCTCCCGCAGGCAAAGTATTTTCAGTCATGACGGATGCCCAGGCTCGTATCACCTCCATCGGGTTGCCTAACGGCGGCTCACTTGACTATACCTATGACGAAGACGGCAACCTCGCTACTTACACCGATGCTGGCGGTCGGGAAACCACCTACAACTACGACTCACAAGGACGTATGGTCTCCTATCTTGACCCGAATGGCAACAGGGTCATACAAAATACCTATGACGAACAAAGCAGGGTCGTCACCCAAATCGACGCCAACGGCGGCCAAGCAAGCATAGCCTACTATGACGGCTACAACGAATCGACTGATGCCAATGGCAACAAAACCACCTATTACTTTGACGATCAATACAGGATCACCAAAACCGTCAAACCTGACGGCAACACAGAAGAATATACCTATGACGCGGAGAACAACCGGTCCTCGTTTAAAGACGTACTAGATCGAGTAATGACCTATGCCTACGATTCCCAGGGCAATAAAACGAAAGAAACACGCTGGGACGGCTTAAGCCAAACCTTTACCTATGACAATAAAAATAATCTCCTGACCTCCACCGACTACAACGGCCACACAGCGTCTAATGCCTATGACAACAAAGGGAGCTTGATCCAAGCCTCCCTTCCTGACGGCAGCAGCACAGAATACACCTACAACAGCCAGGGGCTGATGCTTACCATCAAAGACCCGGAAGGCAACCTCACATCCTACGAATACGAAGGGGCCGACCCCACCCAGGTCAAAGACCCCCTCAATCATGACTACCGCTATTACTACAATCCCCTCGGATTACCTGTCACGGTCATCGACCCGGAAGGAAAACTAACCCGCCTGGCCTATGACCCAGCCGGGCGCCTCTTAAACACCCAGCTCCCTGACCAGAGCATTACCCGCTATACCTATGACCCTAACGGCAATAACACCGCCATAACCGACGGCAGACAAAACACCGTCCACTTCTCCTACGACCCAATGGACCATCTCGCTGCCGTCCAGGATCCCCTTGGCAACAGCACGGCATACACTTATGATCCTAACGGCAACAAAACGGAAGAAAAAGATCCTTCAGATTACAGAATCAAATACACCTATGACTCCTTAAACCGCCTCACCAAAACCCAAGACCAGGATAATGGTCTCACCGTCTATGAACGGGATGCCCTAGGCCAAATCCTCTCTGTCACCGACCCCAAAGGAAATAAAACCAGCATCACTTACAATACCAGTGTAGACAAACCAGCTCAAACCGTCACGGCCCTTGGCCAGACCACAACCTACCAATATGACCCAGTCGGCAACCTGTTGAGAGTGGTTTTCCCAGACAGCACCAAAAAACAATACCGCTACGACGAGCTCAACCGTCCCAACGAAATTACCGACATCACCGGTGTCAAAACCACTCTCACCTATGATAACCTAAGCCATATCAGCCAAATCCAAGACAGCCTCGGGCGCGAGTATCACTATCGCTATGACCCGAACGGGAACCTGCTCCAAACCACTGATCCGTTGGACTATGAAGTAAAATACAGCTATAACGACGCTAACCTCCCCATCACTCGTACGAATGAAGAAGGAAAAACCACCTCTTACAGCTATAACAGCATCAACAAGCTTAAAGAAACGGTAGACCCCAACGGGCACACAAAGACCCTCGCTTACGATCTCGCCGGCAACCTCACAGCAGTCACCGATGCCCGAGGCAACAAAACTACCCTCACCTACGATCCCCTTAACCGCCTGCAGGCAGTCAAGGATCCCTTAGAGGGCATCATCCAGTACCGCTACAACCCAGCAGGACGTTTAGACCAAAAGCTCGATCCCCTCGGCCATGCCACCTCATATGAATATAACGGACGCGGCCTCGCCGTCAAAGTTACAGACGCCCTTGGCGGCATCACCGAGCTACAATATGACCAAAACGGTAACACCATCGCCCTCATCGATGCCGAAGGCGGCAGCTACAGCTATGCCTTTGACTCCGTCAACCGCCTCATCAATGCCCAAGATCCTCTTGGCCTGAAGAGTGAATACACCTATGACCTTATGAACCGCAAAATAAAAAGCGAAGACAACGGCGGCAACATTTACAACTTCATCTATGACCCCTTCGGTCGCCTGCAGGAACAAACCGACATCCTAGACCGTAGCACCCAATACAGCTATGACCTGGCCGGCAACATCACCTCAGTCACTACCCCTGACGGCAACACGGTCAACTATAAATACGACCTCAAAGGCCAAATCAGTAAACTCACTGACCCGGAAGGAAAAATAACCAACCTCACCTATGACGGACTCGGCCACCTAAAAACCAAGCTCGAACCCGGCAGCCGCCTCTTCAGCTACGTTTATGATAGCGTCGGCAACCTGACTGAAGAACAAAATCCCATAGAAGCCAAAACTCAATATTTCTATGACGAAAACAACAACCTCATCGAAACGAAAAACGCCAAAGAAAACAGCAAAAACTACGAATACGACCCCTTAAACCGCCTCCAGGCAGTGCTCGACGAACGAGGAAACAAAACCACCTTCAACTATGACCCTAACGGCAACCTTGTGAAGAAAACCGATCCAGTCGGCAACAGCACCCAATATGCCTACGATCCTCTGAACCGCTCAAGCCTAACAGTCGATGCCCTGGGCTTTGACAGCGCTTATCAATATGACAAACTAGGCAACCTTATCGGCTTCACCGATGCTAGAGGAAACAAAACTTCTTATACCTATAACAAACACCGCATGCCTACTCAGGTCACCGATGCCCTGCAGGGAGAAAGCCAATACCGTTATGACCTCAACGACAACCTGCTCGGACAGATTGATGCCCTAGGAGCGGAAACCCGCTACACCTATGACCCAATTCACCGCCTCACCTCCGTTACCGACCCTGAAGGCTATATCCGCTTTTTCAGCTACGACAAAGCCGGTAACCAAGATAAACAATATGACTCCGCCGGCAACATCCTCACGTACAGCTATGACAAAATGCATCGGCTCCTCGGCACCAAAAATACAGCCGGGCATTTAACCAGCTACAGCTATGATCCGCTCGGCAATTTAGAAACAGTTAAGCAACCGAACGGAAACACCACAGCCTATGACTACGATATCTTAAACCGGCTGACTCAGATCACCGACCCAGAAGAAAAAATCACCAAGATTGACTATGACATCTTAGACAACATTGAAAACGTCGTCATCCCCGGTAACCGGCATTACTCCTATGATTATGACGAAACCAATAACCGCATCCAAGACACCAACCCCTTAGGGGAAAGCAACACCTACACCTATAACCCCAACAACCTCACAGAGACGATCACCAATCCTTTAGGAAATACCACCACTTACAGCTATAACCCCTTGAACCAATTAAACAAAGTAAAACAGCCCTTAGGCAATACCACTCGTTTTGATTATGACCCTAACCTCAACTTGGCAGCTCAAACTGACGGCAATGACCACACCACCAGCTACAGCTATGATCCTTTAAACCGGCTCAGCGCGGTTACGAACCCCTTGGGCAACACAACAGCCTATGACTATGACGCGGTCGGCAACTTAACCTCTGCCACCGACGGCAACGGACACACCAGCACCTCCACCTATAACCAAAGGCATGAAACACTCAGCCGCACCAACCCCTTAGGGGAAAAAGAAAGCTATGAGTATAACCCGGTAGGTACTCTTTCCAGCGCCACCAAAGCAGACGGCACAGAAATAAGCTACAGCTATGACATCCTTAACCGTCTCTCAGAGAAACTCTATAAACAAGCAGACAGCAACGGCGAAACTATCCAAGATGCAGCCCCAGCTGAAGTGGAGGCAAGCACAGACTCACAGACCAACTCCAGTGAAGAACCTAATTCAGCCAAACTGATAAATATATTTACTCGTTCTTCCCATCCGGCAAAGACTTCTCCGACAAAAACTTCTCTGGCAAAGAAATCTACCGACGTTAATACTGCTCCAACAGATTCAGCCCCAGCTGACCCCACTACAGCCGAATCTGCCCAAAGTCAGGATAGCGAAGACGTCTCCTATAACTATGACATCATGGGCAGCCGCACCGTCATGGACGGCCCAGAAGGAGAAACAGACTACAGCTATGACAAAATAGAACGACTCACGTCCGTCAGCCTGCCCACGGCTGAAGAAGTAACGTATGTCTATGATCAGCTGGGCAGAAAGTCCAAGCTCATCTATCCAGACGGCAAATACGTCAAATACACCTATGATGCTCTCGATCGCATCACCTCAGCCACGGACTGGGAAGGGCAAAAGACCCTCTACAGCTATGACGCCAATGGACGGAGAATCGAAACCGTTCTTCCGAACGGAGCCAAAGTAAGTTACAGCTATGATGAAAACGACCAATTGATCAAGCTGGAAAACAAAGGATCCGACGACAGCATCATCTCCTCCTTTGAGTACGGCTATGACCAAGCCGGCAACATCACCCAAGAGATCCAAACCCAGACCGGCTCAGTCTATACCCGCACCTACACCTATGATGCAGCTGATGAAGTCATTGGATTTACCGAACAATCCGACCAGGAACTCAAAACCTACAGCTATACCTATGACAAAACCGGCAACCGTCTAACGGAAGACATCACCGGCAAAGACGACACCAAGCATCTGACCTATGACTATAACGAAGGGGATGAACTAATCCTTAAAAGTCACGACGGTGACCGTGATCGTTTTGACTATGACAAAAACGGTAACGTGATCAGATCCACCACCCAAGGCAATCAAGTAACCTCCTATGACTACGACAGTGAAAACCGCCTAGTCCAAATTACCGAACAACAGGGTAAAATCCAAACCTTCGGTTATGACAGCGACGGCAACAGATTATATAAAACCGTAGGAGTATACTGGCAAGCACCTACAGAGCCGGGCCCCATACAAACGGAACCGGGTCAAGGAAACGGAAAAGGTAATGGCAACGGCAATGGCAAAGACAAAGATAAAGGGAATAACGGAAACCCAGGTCAAGGAAATGGCCAAAATAAGAAACTAAGCGATGTTCAATCGAATACGTCCGTCGTAGCAGTATACCGTATGTTAGCCGCCGGCGGTAATGGCAAAGGCGGTGGCAATTCTGGAGGGAACTCCGGTGGCGGAAATTCCGGAAGTAAAAGTAACTCAGGAGGTGGCAATTCAGGAGGAAACGGGAACTCCGGTAGTAAGAGTAACGGACAAGACAAAAGCATCCACGACAACGGCAAAGATCAAGAAAAAGGTAACGACAGTGGCAAGCACGTGGGCTGGGATAAGAAAAAACTCAAGAAAGTAAAAGGGAACAAGGGCAAACACCTTGGCTGGTACAAACGAGCTGACCATCCTATGAATCCGATTGATCAGGCTCCCATAAACAAACCGGATGCTTATGAGGTTATTAACTACATCAATGATGTCTCTCTAAAAAATACTCAAACGTTAATGACCACAGATAAAGAGGGAGTCTACAGAGGAGTTTACACCTATGGCAACGAAAGAATAGCAGAACGAGACTTAGTCGCCGTCGAAGGCGTACCCAACGATCCCCTCTATTACCTCTATGACGGGCATAACAGCGTAACCCAGATGATAAACTCAGCAGGGCATGTTCGGGACAAATACCGTTATGACCCCTTTGGTGCCCCCATGCCCGGCGGGAAGTTAAGCCCGAATACCAGACTATTCAACAACCCCTATGGCTACAACGGTGAAGCTCATGATATTGATTCGGGCTTGCAGTTCTTAAGGGCCAGGTATTATGATCCGAGCATGGGTAGATTCCAGACCAGGGATAGTTATTTGGGTGAGATCATAAGCCCGCTGAGTCTAAATCGGTATGTGTATACGGCTAATAATCCAGTCATGTATTCAGATCCGAGCGGTCATATACCTAATCCCGACACCTTTCAAGCATATTCATATAAGCCTACGCTCGCGGAACAGTTTTTACAATACTCTCCAATGAACGCTAGGCCTGAGCCTACGGTTAATAAACCTATAACGGAAGTTATACGCTCATTGAAAAATCCCCAAGTTGTTCCGGAGAATATATTGGTTGGACCAACGATAAGTAATAGTGTAAATAATAGTGTTAGAGTTACAGATTCTAAGTCATATGCAGATCATACATCTGCGAAGAAGCCGAATTATAATAAAGTTCTATGTGATGGGGAGGATATATCTTCTCAGGGGACGAGTAATGCTGATTATCTAGTTTCATCTGGAAAACAGCTTATACTAGGTAATTACACAAATGATGTAACTGCTCTTGGAACAGCAGGACAAATAGGTACGGGTTTACTTGGGGTAGATTTGCCAGGAGACATCAGAGACATATCTTATGATGTAAAGAATTGGGAATGGTCGTGGAGCCATGTTGGAAAGACGACACTTGATACAGCAGGGGTACTACCGTTAGTCGGAGCTCTAAAATACACAGATAAAGCTGCGGCTCTACTAAAAGGGGGCGCGGGTAATGCTAATCTTCTTCAAGGGAGAAATGGCGCTTTAAACCAAGCTAAAAGGGATGCTGGCATACTAAGAAGTCAACACCCTGATGCGGTTGAAAGTGTCCCTATGAAATCTGCTCCACATGAGGGTGGACATGTAATTAAAGATGCAAATGGGAATGTCATTTATACAAGAGAGTACTATTATACCAATCAAGATGGGAAGAATATTATCATCCAAGAACACAGTGCTGGACACCCGAAAGGTGGTCAAGGACCACACTTCAATGTAAGACCAATTGAAAATCCCCGTACGGGAAGTGTCCCTGGAACGAATGCCCATTATCCTTTTAATAAATAAGTTGCGAGGTGACAATATGTGGTATGAAAGTCTAGAAAAAAATATGTTTATAAAGAATATGTACACTGAAATTCCGCATCTAGCAAACGTACGAATCGCACAAATAAAAATCCTCGATGAGGGGGATAGAATATCGCTTGTTTTTGATATGCCTTATTTTGCAGACAAACCACCTAAAAAGTGGGTGGGTTTAGGTTGCAATACAGCTATAGTTCAAGTAGACTTTTTTGATATCAAAGAAGTGATGCTAAAGTCAATCGACAATAGGTATAGAGGTAGTATCGAAATAGAAAAGGATAAAGAAGGTATGATTATAGTTGAAGTAACTGGTTCAATTGGAGCTAAAATTAGAGCTGGGGTAGGTATGATACAATCGATAGAAGGGTATTGCAATCAAACGTAACCTTCAATGCAAAATTACGCAAAACTTCGGAAGCTGGTGGCTGAAACATGCAAAGCTTTTAGCCACATATTTTGAGACAAGCTTGGTATGGAAAAGAAAACTGACCACATAATAATAATTCTGAAGTCAGTTTCTTAGAACATCGATTCAAACAAACCGATGCGGTACATGGGTCTAGCGAAAAGTCAACTGGACCCATTTTTTTCTTTTGCAGTGAATTCAGCCGCATATTGCAGCGAGCAGATTGACCAGAACTCCGGTAGTAAGGGTAACGGACAAGACAAAAGCATCCATGATAACGGCAAAGATCAAGAAAAGAGTAACGACAGTGGCAAGCACGTGGGCTGGGATAAGAAAAAACTCAAAAAAGTAAAAGGAAACAAAGGCAAACACCTTGGCTGGTATAAACGAGCTGACCATCCTATGAATCCGATTGATCAGGCTCCCATAAACAAACCAGATGCTTATGAGGTTATTAACTACATCAATGATGTCTCCCTAAAAAATACTCAAACCTTAATGACCACAGATAAAGATGGAGTCTACAGAGGAGTTTACACTTTCGGCAACGAAAGAATAGCAGAAAGAGACTTAGTCGCCGTCGAAGGTGTACCCAACGATCCCCTCTATTACCTCTATGACGGGCATAACAGCGTAACCCAGATGATTAACTCTGCAGGGCATGTAAGGGATAAATACCGTTATGACCCCTTTGGTACTCCTATGCCTGGCGGGCAGTTAAGCCCGAACACCAAGCTCTTTAACAACCCCTATGGCTACAACGGTGAAGCTCATGATATTGATTCGGGCCTGCAGTTCTTAAGAGCTAGGTATTATGACCCGAGTATGGGCAGGTTCCAGACTAGGGATAGTTATTTGGGTGAGATCATGAGCCCGCTGAGTCTAAATCGGTATGTGTAT
Organism: Desulfosporosinus nitroreducens; assembly: GCF_023897015.1. GTDB lineage: Bacteria > Bacillota > Desulfitobacteriia > Desulfitobacteriales > Desulfitobacteriaceae > Desulfosporosinus > Desulfosporosinus nitroreducens. The sequence continues at coordinate 50,187 of NZ_JAMHFY010000030.1, forward strand.
ACGGCTAATAATCCGGTGATGTATTCTGATCCGAGCGGGCATATACCAAACCCCGACACCTTCCAAGCATATTCATATAAGCCTACGCTCGCGGAACAGTTTTTACAATACTCTCCAATGAACGCTAGGCCTGAGCCTACGGTCTATAAGCCTATAACGGAAGTAATACGACCTTTGCGAAATCCTCACGTTGTTCCAGAAAATTCATCGGTTGGACCAACGATAAGTAATCTTGACAGGTTAAATGCAGATCAGGCATCTGTGACGATGAATGCCAATAAGGCTTATGCTGAGAAAATGGCGGAGAAACGTTTCAGTTATAAAAACAATGGGTGTGATGGACTATCTGTAATTGGGAGTTTTGGATTAGGAGTATGGGATACAGGTAAAAGTACTGTAATTGGATTAAAAGAAATGGTAACGCATCCCATAGATACCGCGGAAGGAATAATTAATGCAGCCGCTCATCCCGTGGTTACCAGTAAGGCTATTTGGAATCAGGTTTCCAACTCATATGAAGAAAATGTAATAAACGGAGATGCAAATAGCAGTGCACGATTTACTGGTAGAGCAGTTAGCGAAGCCTTGTTGCTCGTCGTGGGTCCAAAAGGATTAGATAAGCTTTCTAAGGCAGAAAAAGTTGGGGCTGAAGCTGCGGAAGTTGGAAATGAAACCGCGAGGATTGGCCGGCTCCAGATGGATCTACAGCGATTTGCAGAGAAAGGTTCTGAGGGGGCGGGTAAAGCTGTAACGTATGGTCCAATGGTGAAAGGGCCATTACCTGATGCTATTGCAAACACTTTCCGCAGTGGTACCTATACCCAAGTAGTAACACAGGGGGAAACCACTTTGTATCGGGTTTATGGTGGAAAAGCTGGAGAGTTAAGTAGCTATTGGACGACGACTAAACCCCAAGGACCGCTACAATCTACGATAGATAGTGCGTTGGATCAAGGGTGGGGAAATACAGCCGAGAATGTTGCTACGATTAAGGTACCTGAGGGTACAACAATTTACCAAGGTGCGGCTGCTCAACAGGGTGGACTAGTAGGTGGTGGCAGTCAAGTCTATATTGAAAAGGTGGATTCATCATGGTTGGTAAAATAGAATGCATTTGTAATGTGTTAGAGGAGATAAACGAGTTTCAATCAATTTGGGAATTTGAAAGATTTCAGAAGTACATTAAAGGTCTTGAAAAGGATGGAGATTTGATAGAAGTGCCTGTTCAGAAACATTATGCAGGGTTCCCAGAACAATGGTTCAAGTGTACGTCGTGTCCTCAGATTTGGAGACTAGTACACCCCGATTTCCCATTCAAAGGTATATGGGAAAAGTATCAGTGAGGGATTACTGACTGATTATAAAATACTGGTTAGACTGTCGACAATACTGCGAAGTTGAGCGACTGAAAAGGTCAAGATGTATAGCTATATCACTTCCGCCTAACTGAACGCAGAAAAGCTGACAGCATAATGATAATTCTGGAGTTAGTCTTTTAGTACAACGATTCTATCAAACAGAAGTGGCATAAGGGTTCAGTGTAAAGTCAACTGGACCCTTTTTCTTTTGCAATGAATTCGATGCAGCATATGAACCTAAGGTCGAATTGTGTTGAGATAATACATTCATGCCCGGCAACCATACTATTAGTTGATGGGCTAACTAACGCTGTAAAATGTGTTTTAACCGTTTTGTTTAATTGTCCCAGCATAACTTACTATGCAACAATATAAAGCGTGCAAAACGAAGACTGTGTTGTCTGCCACTAAGATTAAACAGGAGGGAACTTCTCGGGAAGCCCCTCCTGTAGTTTTATGCAAAATATGTCTTTACCCGTCCTCAGAGGCCATCAAATTTGTTGTTTTACGCAAAAAGTAACAGATCAGTCACAGTGCAGTATCAATGAATATTAGAATCTTTCAAGTCCGATTAGCCCAGTAAAATAAGGGGTTGTAATAAAATACGGCTATATAACATTTCTAGAATTTTGGTCTGTAAAACCGTCCTAAAGGATAATGCTATAAAATCAAGTATCATCACTTCAAAGTTGTATACTACTATTGTTTTTATTTGCATTTACTGAATATCTAATATGACTTTGTTTGCAGGGGGCGGTGGTTTTATTCTTTGGTACTTATCCCGCTTGATACCGCAAAATATAACTATACTTCAAAATGTCAACATTGTAGCTCTCTTTGTCACTGCTTTAATGCATATAGACACTGTAATTGTATGTCCCGCTTGGAGTCGTAAAGAGTAAGGTTTTTATGTGGGGCGGCGGTTTTGATAATTTCCTGTGAAACGCTTCCAGTCAGTCCTCTGGTACCTTGCTACACACCACCCCATTTTTATATCCCCGGAAAATTTTAGCCCATTGTGAATTAGAAATACAATATATTTAAAACATACGAGCTTCCCTACGACCAACATGCTTAGTTTCTCTATCACGTCCATGCTCTCTGTAAAATTTTTTATCCTTCGCCTGTTCACGATACTTAAAGGTAACATCCTTCGTCAATTCGATAAACCTATCAAGCCTTGGTGCATAACTGTTAGGATGTCCGGGGTCAATCCTTTTAAGGAGCAAACCACAATCAGCAAGCACATCAATCAAGTCCCTGACCCTTCTAACCGAAAGGCATAGTTCATCAGCTATATAGTCAGCTGAGGTATAAAAAAAGCCCTCCTCGCCAGTTGTCTTGTTCTGCTTCTCCCAAAAAGCACCTTGAGAAACTATCTGCCCATAAATATCAGCTAAATCAATATATGACTTGTCCATGGAGTTCTTGCAATGATGTTCCTTAAAATACTTTCTTAAAGCTTTATTACTGAAAACAGCACCGCCGGTTGTAGTAATACTATCCATACATCTCTGCCACTTAGTCATAAAATTCATCCTTTCAATGATAAGGACTGCTAAAGTAAACATCCTGCTAATTCTAACACCGCTGTATACATTAGCACCTCAACCCAATATTTTTGTTAAGTTTAGCACCCCTGGGAGTGTTTAAATAAGCATCCTAGGGGTGTTAACTTTTGCATATAAATAATAAATATTAATAACAAATACTAGATAAGAAATAGTTAAATAAGAAATACTGGAATTTCTAAAAATCTTTCCTCAGAATCTACTATAGCATGAGAGAAAACGGCCCCCCAAGAATGAATTTTTCAGCTTGTATCCCAGTTAGTCATAGCAACAATCCCTCCAGTTATTAATGTGGATCACTATATAGAACACAAGAAAGGTCATTTGACAATAAGACTACAAATAAATATTTTTCAGATTGCCATTTTTTAAACATTCCCCCTATAGTTTTAAGCTTGTAATCGTTGTGTCGTTTTTTTAATGTATTAGTTTGTAAGTGTGGCTACTTAATAAATGTTGGCAGTGGGGCTAAAAGCACAGTCTCCTTAAGCTCAATAGAGCGCAAAGAGGTATATTCAGGTCGAGATTGTAAAGCAATGAGTTTATATTTACATTATGGACAACCAACAAGCTGGAAACTGCCCAATAGGGCTAAGAAAGGATGTTTGATATGGCCAAAGTAATCGTAAAAGCAACGGAGAGTATTATAGAGGTTGCCGCTCAAAAAGTTGACGAGACTAAAGTAGATACTATTTTGAAATTTTCAAACAGACTCATCATAAACGGTGAAGCAGTCGAAACCGCCCCCAAAAAAGTTGAGGTAACAATAAACGGCAAAAAAATAACTCTTAAATGCAGAATTATACCCGACAATTCTATTGCTACAGCATACAGTAATAGCTTTATAGTTCCTGTTAAAGAAAAAGAGGTACAGGTATTTTATGTGAAGGGGGGCGGTGTACTTGCGGCAAGTCTTTATGTGAATAGCAAGCTGGAATACTCCGGTATATCCATGCAGGGGATATTTGCAATACTACAGGAGTGTTTCGGAGTAGATAAGCTAATCGCTGACAGGCTGTACATAGCCGGCAATGCAAACAGAAAAAAGCCCCCCGAAGCTAAGGCAAAGGAAGAACCAACTAAAGCACTATAAAGCAACAACAGCATAAAAGTACAGAAAAGAAGCAAGTGTTCAGCCGTAATAACACTCGCTTCTTTCTTTTTTAAAAAATATTTTTAAAATTGATCAATTTCTACTATAAAATTTGCTCTAAAAAATTGTATATCTTATTGCCGAAATGAATCATCGGAGTTTGTTAATACAATTTGCATATTAAGGGGGGTTGCTGAGACATAAATACCCCCGTGCATAATCGTAAACTTTTTTGTACGGCCGGAAATGGCGATGTTTTCGGGTGTATAAAACCCTAAAACCAAGTTTGTAAACGTTTGCATTTTCTGGTCGACCTTTGTAAGCGGTCAGTCATATAATGTGCTTAAAAATCAGGTATAGTAGGTGAAGGGCATGCAAACAAAGGCTTTTGGCTATGTAAGGGTAAGCAGTAAAGACCAAAATGTTGATAGGCAAGTTAAAGATATACTTGCTCTTGGCATCAACGAGCGAGACATATTTATTGACAAGCAGTCAGGAAAAGACTTCGACAGACCTATGTATAAGGTTTTAAAAAGCTATTTAAGGCCAGGCGACAAGCTGTATATCAAATCATTAGATCGCTTCGGTAGAAACAAAGAGCAGATATTGGAGGAATGGCGGAACATCACGAAGGAAATAGGTGCAGACATTATTGTAATGGACATGCCTCTACTGGACTCCACCAAATATAAAAATATCTCCGGTTTGGAAAGTCTCATTACTGACATTGTATTGCAGCTATTAAGCTACTTTGCAGAGGAAGAAAGGTCACGCATCAAGACAAGACAGGCTGAGGGGATATTCATAGCAAAGAGGAAAGGTGTAAAATTCGGTCGCCCCTCGATGGAATACCCACCTGAATGGGACTATTACTACAGTTTATGGAAGCATGGAAAAGCAACAGCAGTAGAAACATTTACAAGGCTTAATTTGAAAAAAGCTACCTTCTACAAGCTTGTCAGGAAGTATGAAGGTAGGTAGCAGTTCGGGAATGCGGGTTTTATAGACTAACGCACAAAGTACCGAAATTGCTCTAAATGATCTAAATATAGAAAAGTCAAGTATTCTCTAAAAAACGAATGGATAGGTTGTCGCCCCCATGCGGACTTTCTGTAAAGGAGGTTAACGCTTGACGCTGAGGTTGCCGACATTCTTTTGGATGGGAAGTATTGAGGAGTGAGGTTGATGCATTATAAACAGAAGTATGTCTATGTAGGACTTGATCTGCATAAAAACACCAATACGGCAGTTATTATTAACTGTTGGAACGAAAGATTAGATGAAATAACCTTTGAGAACAGACAGCATGCATTCAATGATTTTTTGAAAAAGGTGCGTAAGCATGCCAAAAATGGACTTGTTCCTATGTTCGGGTTGGAGGATACTGGTGGTTATGGTCGTTCGCTGGCGGTATTCCTGTTGGAGAACAAGCAGATAGTCAAAGAAGCCAATTCTGCATTGTCGTTTGCAGAACGTAAAAGCTACCCGACTACACAGAAATCGGATAGCTGGGATGCCTTCTGTATAGCAAATGTGCTGCTAAATAAGCTGGAAATACTGCCGAATGCCAATCCACAGGATTCATTCTGGACCCTAGCACAGCTTGTTGCAAGACGTAATGGACTTGTAAAGGCAATGACTGCCGTGAATAATCAGCTTCATATCCAGTTATCACACAGTTATCCAAGCTATACACAATTTTACTCTGATGTTGATGGTAAAACTGCGTTAGCTTATTGGGAGGAATATCCTTCACCCTGTCATCTGCGGGCTGTAGAAGTGGAAACGTTAGCTGGATTCCTTCGTAAACATAGCAATAATGCCTGCTCTACAAAGAAGGCAATTGCTATATTAGCCCTCATAGAGAAGGATAATAACCCAAAGAGGGAGTTTCAAGAGTCAAGGGACTTTCTAGTAAAAAGCCTTGTGGCTGACATTAAGTTTAAAAAACAGGAGATAGTGAAGGTAGAAGCTGAGCTTAGACGCATACTGGGAATAATGGGATACAAGCTTGAATCTATGCCTGGGGTGGATACTGTCACTGCTGCCGCCCTATTAGCTGAAATTGGGGATATAAGAAGGTTTGACAATCCAAATAAACTTGCACGTTTTGCGGGGATAGCACCTGTAAAGTTCAGCTCTGCAGGGAAGGGTACAGAGCAAAAGTCAAAGCAAGGTAACAGGACGTTACATGGTATATTCTACTTTATGGCTATTCAGCAGATACAGATAGCTAAAGGAAGTGGACTGCCCCGGAATCCTGTATTTCTCGTGTATTATAAGCGTAAACTTGCAGAGAACAAAACAAAGGTACAGGCACTGGTATGTATCATGCGTAGGCTTGTAAACATTGTTTACGGTATGTTGAAGAATAAAACTGAATATATCCTGCCAACTCTCCCGGAGGATAAGGCAGTATGATAGAATTGTATATGTAATTGGTATATTTAGGTTTAGGCAGTATTATTAGTTCTTTAGAGTAAGGTGAAATAATACATCAAATTTATATTTGTGATGATAGCTTTACATCTAAGGGGGCGGGTAAAGCTGGAGAAGGATTAACCAGCTTGTATAGAGCGGTTGGCCCAGATGAATTCTATGATATTATGAAGACTGGAGAATTTAGTATCATTCCAAATGGGCTACAAGCTAAACAATTTGGATTAAGCATGGAGGACACGATGAAGTTTGCAGATAAATACTCGGATATTGGAGCAATAATTGAGGTAAAAGTACCTACAGAGATGTTAAATAGAATTGGAGATTTCACTCAAGTTGACAAGTTTATGTTTAAAAACGGTACTGTAACAATTCATGCGGACCAACTAGGTGACTTCAATAACATTATCCGAGAAATTACTCACAATTATTAATGAGGTGGGAATGAAATGCTAGCAATAAAAGCAGAGATAATGTTTTTTCGTCCAAATGGAAATTCTGCAATTAACGATGGTATTAGTACGAATAACATCTTAAGACCAGCGTTTAATTTTGGTGAAGGGTTATTATTTTCTGGAACAATAGAAAGTGATAGCTGTTGTGAGAAGTATATTTATGAAAATTTATATGTAGTAACCATAAAATTTCCAACAATTGAAGATGAAGCTTATGAAGTTGTTAAATCTTTTATAAAAAAAGGAATGAATTTAGATATTCAAAATGCTTCAAAAATAATTGGCAAATCAATACTCTTAGATTATGAATATAAAGAAAACTGACTAGGATTAAAACTGATTTCACCGCATAATAATAATTCTGCAGTAAGTTTCGCGGCACATCGATTCTAACAAACCTATGTGGAACAAGGGTCCAGCGAAAAGTCAACTGGGTCCTTCTTCTTTTGCAGTGAATTCAGCCTCATTATGCAGCGAGCAAGTTGATGATGGCACCGATAAAAGTGCAAAAAAAACGAGGGGAAAGCGCCCTCTTCGAAAGAGGAACTCTTCCCCAGTTTGTCACTGGTCCACTGTCTCCACGATCTCTAGCACCACGTAAGTGTCACTATCCGCGATAACGTGGACGCACCGCCCACCACCTACAGACTTGACGGGGAACGTAGTAATAAGGCGTGGAGCATCTAGAACGATAGAATTCTGGACAACACCCTCTAGTTCCTCGGGGTCGAAGACAAAGGATTCAACTTGGGAAATAAAAATGTCACTTTCCTCTAGTCCATACTTCTCCACGATTGCCTTCACGTACAATTCGATAACATTCATGTTCAATACCTCCTTGATGTGCCAGCTCACTTTCATAAGTAGAAAGGTGCTTGATCAAGGAAATAATATATGCTCCAAACTTTGGTCGTTGCGGTGTTTGCCTATGAGAAAAGACAGAAAAATTGTCTGCAGACAAGTCCCTACGTTGCCCTAAAGTAGCGTCAGTACAGACAGAAGACTCACTCACAGGCCAGCGGGAAAAGCGAATCCCACTGGCCTTTCTTTGTGCCTTTTGAAGTAAGTCAAACCAAAAATTGACGAGGAGGAGAAAAACCATGCAAAAACAAAAACAAATCGAGCTAAGCGGAGAGACAAAAGAAATCGTTCGACTTCACCCAACACCTAGAGGAAGACGGTAAACGGCCTAAAACCATCGAAGAATATGAATTGGATAAAGAATATGGTGGAGTATGTTGTATGGAAAACTATGTTTTTGGATTAATGACAATTGTGTTGGAGATTACGAAATTGGTACTTCTTTAAGGGATGTACTATTTGCAATGAAAAATATTGTATGTGATGCGGGTAATCGAATTAATCCAAACTTGTTTTCTTTAACTACCAAACAGTTATTTAATAGGTTAGATATAACTTTGTATGGTTGTAAATCATCACCGTATGAGCAGATTGCAAATGAAGAAATTTGGGCGCGGTTTGATGCAAATATTCTAGTAGATATTTTTAATAATTGGAAATATGATCCCTACGGTCGCCTGCAGGAACAAACCGACGTCCTAGCCCGTAGCACCCAATACAGCTATGACCTGGCCGGCAACATCACCTCGGTTACCACTCCTGACGGCAACACGGTCAACTATAAATACGACCTCAAAGGCCAAATCAGTAAACTCACTGACCCAGAAGGAAAAATAACCAACCTCACCTATGACGGACTCGGCCACCTAAAAACCAAGCTCGAACCCGGCAGCCGCCTCTTCAGCTACGTTTATGATAGTGTCGGCAACCTGACTGAAGAACAAAATCCCATAGAAGCCAAAACCCAATATTTCTATGACGAAAACAACAACCTCATTGAAACCAAAAACGCCAAAGAGAACAGCAAAAACTACGAATACGACCCCTTAAACCGCCTCCAGGCAGTGCTCGACGAACGAGGCAACAAAACCACCTTCAACTATGACCCTAACGGCAACCTTGTGAAGAAAACCGATCCAGTCGGCAACAGCACCCAATATGCCTACGATCCTCTGAACCGCTCAAGCCTAACAGTCGATGCCCTGGGCTTTGACAGCGCTTATCAATATGACAAACTAGGCAACCTTATCGGCTTCACCGATGCCAGAGGAAACAAAACTTCTTATACCTATAACAAACACCGCATGCCTACTCAGGTCACCGATGCCCTGCAGGGAGAAAGCCAATACCGCTATGACCTCAACGACAACCTGCTCGGACAGATCGATGCCCTAGGAGCGGAAACCCGCTACACCTATGACCCAATTCACCGCCTCACCTCCGTTACCGACCCTGAAGGCTATATCCGCTTTTTCAGCTACGACAAAGCCGGTAACCAAGATAAACAATACGACTCCGCCGGCAACATCCTCACGAACAGTTATGACAAAATGCATCGGCTCCTCGGCGCCAAAAACACAGCCGGGCATTTAACCAGCTACAGCTATGATCCGCTTGGCAATTTAGAAACCGTTAAGCAGCCGAACGGAAACACCACAGCCTATGACTACGATATCTTAAACCGGCTGACTCAGATCACCGACCCAGAAGAAAAAATCACCAAGATTGACTATGACGTCTTAGACAACATCGAAAACGTTGTCATCCCCGGTAACCGACATTACTCCTATGATTATGACGAAACCAATAACCGCATCCAAGACACCAACCCCTTAGGGGAAAGCAACACCTACACCTATAACCCCAACAACCTCACAGAGACAATCACCAATCCTTTAGGAAATACCACCACTTACAGTTATAACCCCTTGAACCAATTAAACAAAGTAAAACAGCCCTTAGGGAACACCACCCGTTTTGACTATGACCCCAACCTCAACTTGGCAGCCCAAACTGATGGCAATGACCACACCACCAGCTACAGCTATGATCCTTTAAACCGGCTTAGCGCTGTTACGAACCCCTTGGGCAACACCACAGCCTATGACTATGACGCGGTCGGCAACTTAACCTCTGCCACCGACGGCAACGGCCATACCAGCAACTCCACCTATAATCAAAGGCATGAAACACTCAGCCGCACCAACCCCTTAGGGGAAAAAGAAAGCTATGAGTATAACCCGGTAGGCACTCTTGCCAACTACACGAAAGCAGACGGCACGGAAATAAGCTACAGCTATGACATCCTTAACCGTCTCTCAGAGAAACTCTATAAACAAGCAGACAGCAACGGCGAAACTATCCAAGATGCAGCCCCAGCTGAAGTGGAGGCAAGCACAGACTCACAGACTAACCCCAGTGAAGAAACTAGTTCAGCCAAACTGATAAGTATATTTACTCGTTCTTCCCATCCGGCAAAGACTTCTCCGGCAAAAACTTCTCCGGCAAAGAAATCTACCGACGTTAATACTGCTCCTACAAACTCGGCTCCAACAGATTCAGCCCCAGCTGACCCCACTACAGCCGAACCTGCCCAAAGTCAGGACAGTGAAGACGTCTCCTATGACTATGACATCATGGGCAGCCGCACTGTCATGGACGGCCCGGAAGGAGAAACAGGCTACAGCTATGACAAAATGGAACGACTCACGTCCGTCAGCCTGCCCACGGCTGAAGAGGTAACGTATGTCTATGATAAGCTGGGCAGAAAGTCCAAGCTCATCTATCCAGACGGTAAATACGTCAAATACACCTATGATGCTCTCGACCGCATCACCTCAGCCACGGACTGGGAAGGGCAAAAGACCCTCTACAGCTATGACGCCAATGGACGGAGAGTCGAAACCGTTCTTCCGAACGGAGCCAAAGTAAGTTACAGCTACGATGAAAACGACCAATTGATCGAGCTGGAAAACATTGGAGCCGACGACAGCATCATCTCCTCCTTTGAGTACGGCTATGACCAAGCCGGAAACATTACCCAAGAGATCCAAACCCAGACCGGCTCAGTCTATACCCGGACCTACACCTATGATGCAGCGGATGAAGTCATTGGGTTTACCGAACAATCTGACCAAGAACTCAAAACCTACAGCTATACCTATGACAAAGCCGGCAACCGTCTAACGGAAGACATCACCGGCAAAGACGACACCAAGCATCTGACCTATGACTATAACGAAGGGGATGAATTAACCCTTAAAAGTCACGACGGTGACCGTGATCGTTATGACTATGACAAAAATGGCAACGTGATCAGATCCACCACCCAAGGCAATCAGGTAACCTCCTATGACTATGACAGTGAAAACCGCCTGGTTCAAATTACCGAACAACAGGGTAAAATTCAAACCTTCGGTTATCACAGCGACGGCAACAGACTGTATAAAACCGTCGGAGTATACTGGCAAGCACCGACTGAGCCAGGCCCCATACAAACGGAACCTGGTCAAGGAAACGGAAATGGTAATGGTAACGGCAATGGCAAAGACAAAGACAAAGATAAAGGGAATAACGGAAACCCAGGTCAAGGAAATGGCCAAGATAAGAAACTAAGCGATGTTCAATCGAATACGTCCGTCGTAGCAGTATACCGTATTTTAGCCGCCGGCGGTAATGGCAAAGGCGGAGGCAATTCTGGAGGGAACTCCGGTGGCGGAAATTCCGGAGGGAATAGTAAGTCAGGAGGTAGCAATTCCGGAGGAAACGGGAATTCCGGTAGTAAGGGTAACGGACAAGACAAAAGCATCCACGACAACGGCAAAGATCAAGAAAAAGGTAACGACAGTGG
>NZ_JAMHFY010000031.1 GCF_023897015.1 Desulfosporosinus nitroreducens
AAAAGTTGTATGCTTTGTGGCAGAAACCTGTATGCTTTCATTGACGTAAATGTGTATGCTTTAGTTTACCATTCACAGTTACGAGCAGAAGTCTTCCATAATACAAATATGAATGTTTGCATTGTAAGGAGCGAGGGTATTACAAATGAGCTGATGCGGTTCACCATGTTCTGTATGTTAGAAAGCATCCTCGATTAGCTTTGAGTAAGACTTATATATTCCAAGGTGAAGAGAGAAGGAACCTTATTCCTTTGTGCCATGCATGCCATGAGATAACTCACGGTTACAGAATAAAGAAAAAGGACAAGCCTTTGACCGAGGAGCGATGGTAAGTGTTTGTCACCCTTGTCCTAAGATTGTAATAGTATGTACTAAGACTTTGGATAGGGGGGAGAAAAATGGGTCATAGGATATCAGTGGCTGATTTTGTGCGTTTGTCCTTAGAAGCAAACTTGTTTTTTTTACGCATTATGAAGGAACATTCGTTTTTCCTTGAAGCAGGGTTCTTACCAAAGGATTTAAACTTGGCCAGTCAGGCGGATCAGTTTAAGGAACAATTTAATGCGCTTTTACAGGAGACTGTAGGTTTAGCTAATAGAAATATCAGCAGAATAGTTCTTTCTTCCGGGGAAGTGGTTACTGATAAAACCCTCAGAGCAGAGCAAAAAACTATTGAACTTTCAGGCATACTAATTGATACTGAATTAACTTTAGAGGAACTAGAGCTTGAGCCTGGTGTACCAAACCCAAACCTAGCGAACGCGGTAGCAAACTTAAACCAAAGAGCTATTGCCTTGACCCAGGAGCTAATTCAGTTTAAAACTAGAATTCTTAATCAAATGCTAGATTGCACTTTGTTTACGTTTAACTTTCCCTTGTTGATAGACCATATTAGACGGGAAGCTATCTTTTTTGTTCAACAATTGGAACGCCTCCAAAGAAGGGAACAGGTTAATCCTACCCAGGAAATTATTTCGGAAAAAGCCTTTTGGGATAGAATAATGAAAGAACATGCTCAATTTATTTCTCATTTATTGGATCCAACCGAAGTTGCCTTAATAGATACAGCTGATACGTTTGCTGATTTGTTTGCTTTGCTTCAAGGTAAAGTCCAGCGAGCAGAAGAAAATATTATAGCTAGACTTTTACTTGGAAGTTTGATTAGGGAAGAAACTAGGGCAACAAGGGATATAAGGGATTTCAAAGCTACTGCTACTGAGGGACTTTTAGCATGTCAGATAAGATCGATAATTATCCCGCTGTTAGGAGATCACGTGCTTAGGGAAGCCAATCATTTCTTAAGAATCCTAACTAATCCTCGTAGTTTAATTTAGATAAATAGTCACTTGATAATATAAAGGGCGGGAGTTTTATATCTCGCCTTTATATTATTAATTAAGAGTTTAGTGGTATTGAATATATAATTCAGGAATAATATAACTTTTTAGGTTCGTAAAAGATATGGTTCTTTTTGAAAAAATTAATGCCATTTTACTTGATTGTTAAGCTTAAGCCAAGGTTTAATATCATTAAATTACTAAGAAATGCTTATGTTGATTCAGAGAAGTATATTGAAGATCAGTACAAGGAGTGGGAAGCCATGAAAGTTCTCATGAAACCGATTGAGGTAATTGCGCACTTTGAACAGAACGGCACATCGCACCCACTACGCCTAAAGTTTAACGATAAAGAACTCAAGATCGAGCAGGTAATCTCAATGACAGAAGAAAAGCTTGCTGGCAATCGAATGCTAGTATTCCGATGTCGGGGCGAGATTAAGGGAGAGCTCCGACCTTTCGAGATCAAGTATGAGGTTAATACCTGCAAGTGGTTTCTGTGGAAGATGTAGATAGAGAGAGTTGCCCAGGCTCTCCCTATCTCTTTGAGAGGAAAAATAATAAATGGCAGCTACGATATACTATATGTGTGCTCGTCCAAAAAGGTTACGAACTTGTTCTCAGTACTTGTAGTAGTTTTTGTATAAGATGTAAGGCTCCATATTTCTGTGAAAGCATACCTTAGCCTTCATCGGAAACAGTAGAGGCTGTTATTTTATGAGGTAGTTTCTCTGTAGCCACATATCATACCTTTCGACAAAACCTTACCTTTAATGCTATTGAAGTTAGTAATACATAATACTAGAATATTCAAGGGTGCAATTTTGCTTAGGATGGTGTTCTAGAAATGAAACTCAAAGTCACCGAACAAATAGAAGAGTTAAGAATAGAAATGCAAAAAATTGCTTCAGATAAAGATCTCACGGATCCCAAAGTGGTAAGAGCTAGTGAAAGGCTTGACGAATTAATTAGTCAGTTTTACTTGAGCCAAATGAAGAAGATATTGTAAAGTACATAAAAAGGAGAGCATAGCCCTGCTCTCCTTTTTCGCTGTCTGTATTTCGTGGACATCATCTTCAACTCTACGTTCCCTCGACCAGGTTAAAGTACGCCTCGCGCACTCCATTTGCTACAGCTGTTTCGATTAGGTAGTGCAGCGGTGCAAGGCTGAACAACCAGACGAAAAATCGGTTCCTCTGGTTTTTATGACATTTATCATATAGCTCCGTTCCCGATATGTTGGGGAAATCGGATCAAAAAGGTGGTTCCCTCTGAGCCACTCTTCACTTCTATCTTCGCAAAATGCCTTCGTGCAATGTTATAACACATTGGGATGCCTAACCCTGTACCATTTTCTTTAGTTGTGAAAAATGGAGTTTCTTATACTCTTGGGTAGTTAAACATTAATATAACAATTATAGGTTCGGTATTTGAAGTTTAAGTTTTGAATAAAAACAGAAAATAGGATAATACCTTTCTATCTAAATTCTCCAAACGGAATGACATTCTACATCTATAGACGAAATTCCTTTTGGCAATAGGACTAAAGGCCTAGTAAATTATATATAAAAACAAACCATAATTATCTTTAATTAAATAAATGAACCCCTTCCCAAATGGCTGATTATTTAAGGAAGGGGTTCATTTAATTAATTTGACCAAATACTTTCAACAAAACTGGCCCTCGGCGTGATTTGAATTGCCGGGGGCCTTGCGTGCGAATTCATGGTTAATTATTTGGACTTACAGTTGACACACATAGAGCATCTAGGTATTCTATACATAGAAGTATTAGGTATAGCGGGGGGATTGAATGAATGTATCTAAAGACTTGGTAGCCGCCTCTGCTACCCCACTCATTTTGGCCATTCTCAAGGAAAACGACAGTTATGGCTATGCGATTATCAAGCGCGTGAAAGAGATGTCTGAGAATCAACTAATTTGGACGGAAGGTATGTTGTATCCGGTATTACATCGTCTGGAAGAACATCTGTTAATTGAATCTTACTTGAGTAAATCGGAGGCAGGCCGGCAGCGTAAATATTACAGGATTAAAGAGAGTGGGTTAACCGAGTTAGAACTCCAAAAAAAGCAGTGGGAGATAGTTAATAATGCTCTTGCTAGGACCTGGAATGAAGAAAGTAATTCGTAAGGAGGATCAAGATGTTTGATTTGGAAACACAGATTCATTCGTGGAGCGATCATTTGAGAGCCCGTGGTAATTTAAGCGATGCCGATATTCATGAATTGGAGAATCATTTGCGGGACGAAATCGAGGACTTAATTGTAGCAGGACTCACGCCAGATGAAGCATTTTTAATTAGTGTCAAACGTTTAGGAAATGTCGTTGCGATCTCACATGAGTTTGCCAAAGTAAATACTGAGAGCCTGTGGAAACATTTATTAGTAGATCCGATAGATTCACTGGCCAAGCAGCTGAATCGGCGCGATATTACCCTGGTGGTGATTTTTGCGTTGCTAGCCGGGACACTGTTCAAAATTCCTGAGCTTTTTGGTTTCGGATTACTCGATCAAGACGGTGAAATTAAAATAGTCTTCATTAAAAACTTTAGTTTCTTTATTTTGCCTTTTATATCGGCATTTTTCTTAATCAAGAGGAAATCAGAGTTAAAAACATGGGTAACGATACTGGGGATTTTTATCCTAGCAGCGGTGATTATCAATGTGTATCCGTCATTTGATCCTCACCATACAGAAGTTCTTACCATCTTTCATCTTCCTTTGTTTTTGTGGTTGGTCGTCGGAGCAACATATATAGGCAGGGAGTGGCAAGGCAGCAAAGGGAGAATGAATTTTATACGCTTCACAGGTGAAGCCTTTATCTATGGTGTATTAGTCATGGCAGGTGTAATGGTGTTATTCCTGTTCACGCTAGTTATTTTCCAAGCCATCCAAATTGACGTCCAAAAATTTCTTGCAGAGTATTTACTGATTTATGGAGGGTGTGCGGCAGCCATGATTACTGTATATTTAGTAGAGGCCAAAAAAAGCGTGGTGGAGAACTTTGCACCCATTTTGGCCAAAATATTCAGTCCGCTCTTCCTGATAATTATGGCAGCATTCTTAATAGTTATGATTATTACCGGTAATAGTCCATTTATGGAAAGAGAGTTCCTAATTGCATTCGATCTTATGCTGGCTTTAGTACTGGGGTTGGTATTGTACGTCATTTCGGCGAGAGATATTCGCCAGCCAGCCAACCTGTTTGATTACTTGAATCTAGCCCTGATCCTGACGGCCCTGGTTATCGACGGGGTTGCTTTATCGGCTATACTTTTCCGCATGTCCGCCTTTGGCATTACCCCCAATAAGCTGGCCGCGCTGGGGGAGAATCTGGCTTTGCTGGGCAACCTGGCCGGACTTGCCTGGTTATATATCGGGTATTTCAAGAGGAAGTTTGATTTCTCTAAGATAATAAAATGGCAGACAGATTATCTCTATGTTTATTTCATTTGGACAGCAATTGTTGCATTCATATTCCCCATTGTTTTTAGGTTTAATTAATTCGTTCAAACCTCCATCCTCGGTCCTCACCATGATTTCGGCAGTACCAGACGCCAGCCCCTTGATGTCCATTGGTTGTTCTCGGTAGATATGATCGGAACAAGTGCCAAGGTAAAAGGCCCAGGTATTTCCTGGGCCAACCTTTATGCTGTTGTAGTTGTTCTTGTTGTTATGAGCCCAAACCATGGAGAAATTAATAGTAATAATACAATTAAAAACGCTAAAAACCCTAGGAATCCAAAGATAAACATTATCTGTTCACCTCCTCATTTTGGGATTCCATAAGATGAGAAGGCACCTGATATATACTATGCTGCATGTCCATTAAGTGTGAATGGCCTACGATTTTAGAGGATAGCCACTAAACAATCTCTTAAAATTGGCAGTGGAAGTCGCAAGGTAATCAGCAGAGCGAAGCCCTGTATATCAACGGGTCAGGATGAACGGTTGATATACAGGGCTTCTGTTTTATCAAGAATGGCCTAGTTCACTGACGGCCTCAAGATTTGTCCCCCGATAAAGTTTATCCTCAGGTTGTCCGTGTTGTGATGCAGAAATTTGGTGCCTTAACTTAGTATAAGTCTGCTGCAAATGGGAGTATTTATCCTTAAGTTCTCCTAATTCACTGGCTAAAGCTTCTCTTGTAGCTTCATCTTTATGGCTCAAAAAGAACCCCTCCTTTATTTAACTTATTATTTAAACAGTATCTCCTAAATTGCAGGAATGATGTTTATTTCCTTCGAATTTACACTAAGAAATTTGAATTGTTTTTCCCATTTTATTTTTATAGATGGGCATACTAATAACCTAACTAATTAGGAGGGATTACTTTGTCTGAACTAGATGAAATAGTAAATCAAATCGAAGAATTACGTTCAAGCACGATCAAGGTAAAAGAGGATAAATGCTATACAAATCTAGAAGTCGTGGCTGCGTGTCATGAGTTGCATACCGCCTTAGATAGATACCAAGGAATACTGATGAGAGTCAAAGAAGAGGATAAATGACTTGTTTTACAAAGATAGGACTAACGGACCTTGTAGAAAATGATCAAAGGAAATATACTTATTTAACACTATATTAACGGAATAAGTCACAAAATGGTGAAAGAGGAATCTTTATGAAATGGTTAATCCCTTACATAGTTGTAGTTGGGTTACTATTATTGTTTAATCACGGAGCTCACATGAACGATGAAGATTGAGGAACAAGGGTGATTGGAGTCGCGCTTGTTTTTTGGCTTAAGCATTTGCAAAAGTGACAAACGCCTTGAAAAAGGGGGCGTTATTTTTATGACTTAAACTGAATGCGTGAATGAATAAATTTATTTCATGCTGCTGATCGGTATCTTAAAATGGAATATTATGGAGATGCCCAATAAAGCGGCAAAAAACCATGCTAATAGAGGATTTTTAAAATGAATTCTTAAAAGCAGAAATGAATAGATATTAAAGCCGATAGACCAATATAAATTCCATCCATGATAATATCTGAAGTGTCCTATTTTGAGTGCGATAAATTCAATAGTACTAAATAGTGCTACCCAGGCTAAAATAAAAATGCTTTTTTAGCTATAGTAGGATCGACTGAACAATGCGTACTTATGACTCTCGTTGGTTACGATGGGAGTTTTTTGCTATAATTCGACAAGTTTCCCCTTACTTCTCGAGAAAGTTATGAGATGATTGGGACTGGAAAGTCAAAGTATTAGAGGATATTTATTAGTTAGCCCTTCAGCAATTTGAAATTAGTAGCGAATATTTGTGGTTTTTAATGCTTGGTTTATGACGAGGTAATTTAGAAAATTGTAGTATTAGGCACAAGAAAGAGAGTAAAGACAATGAAGAAGATAATCATGTATGTATTATCCGCAACACTGGTGTTCACTACTTTAAGTTTTGGTATTCCAGAAACAGTACAGGCAGCAGAGAGAGCAGTGAATACTGCAACGGTCGCTAAAGTTCAGACCTTGAAAGGGATTAGAAAGTTAAAAAACGATAGAGTTAAAGCTGTAATTCTTGGGGATTCAATTGCTGTTAGTCAAGGCGCTTCAGATCCCATAAAAAATGGTTGGAATAAAGATCTTAGAAGATCTTTGTACAAGACGTATTCAAACAACATTGTTTGGGATAACAAAGCTTTATCAGGAGTTCTTATTGATTATTGCTTAACGAGAGCAACAGAAATAGAAAGTAGTACAGACGTTGTATTTATATGTGTAGGAAGAAATGATAGAAATTTTTATACTCCATCCCAGTTCAGTAGAAAATATACTCAGTTAATCCGTATCATTAAAAGCAAAGCTCCTAACGCAGATATATTTTGCATTGTGGAACCTCCGATGGTTTCATTAGATGAATCTTCATTTATGGGTATCAGAACAGCAATTATTAATGTGTCTGCTAAGACTGGGTCAAACTTATTAGATGTCTGGAGTGCATTTCCTAAAGATCTAGTTGACTTGGACGCATTCATGAAAGATGGACTTCATCCAAATGACAAGGGGTATAAGCTAATGTCGAACTACATGTATGATCGATTAGTTAAGGTGATTAAGAGAATCTGAAAATTGTAAAAGGTAGAGAAGCAGTAAAGGGGAGCCTAATCGCTCTCCTTTTTGTTCGTCAGGTGTAAATAAAAATTGCCGCCCTTACGGACGGCTCTGTCTCAGTCAAACATACGATCATTATCTCCCCAGATTTTGCCTAACCAAACCGCTGCACTAATACCAATAGCATGGATAACTAAAGAGCGAGGACTGAATAAACTGCTTTTGCGTTTCATCATTCCCATCATTTATATAAACCTCCTTTTAACTTTGTAACAAATCTATTTTTTGTTATTTTCGTCTAAAGAATACTGGCAAAAATTTGTAAGCATGAATGGTTTTTAAAAGAACAATGCATAGGATAAAAAAAGAGGCTTAGGTTTAATACCTAAGCCCGAACTATAAAACTAAGCCGGTTCTCTGAGCCTGCTAATTATTATAATCAATATAATAATTAGGAATAGCACTCCTAGAATCAAGTCAATTCACCCCCTTACGGTTTGGTCATAAGAGTGAGGGGGGATTTATATATTCTATTCAGCTTGTCCTGAGAATGTTCGTGGGGGACTAGCCCTCGCTCCTTGAGCCCTCAAGATGCTTTCTCATAAGAATCTTGGATTGTTCCGCGTTGTGACTGACAATAGCATCATAGATTGAGATATGTTCTTGAATCGTGCATAGTCCCCCGATGTCATGACTAAAACGGAGCGGTCCGGCTTTCTTAATGAGTTCTAAAATATGGACTACAAACGTCTGCAATAGTCGATTCATCATCGAATTCTGGGAAGCTTGCGTAATCAAAAAGTGAAACCGCATATCCGCTTTAGCATAAGCGTCCAGATCTTCTAACGATGACTTCATATCACGAAGGGCATGGGAAATTATCTGCAAATCTTCTTCCGAGGCTCGCAATGCTGCTAAACCCGCACATTCGACTTCGAGGGTAATACGCGTTTCCCACAGTTCCTCTATTCGTGTCGGCTCTACCGATAAGGCTAAAGCTAAAGGGCTAATAACGTCATTTAACTGTGCATTCCGTATGAAAGTGCCGCCTCCAGGCTTAATTTCAACCCATCCTAAGAACTCCATAGTTCTTAGCGCTTCACGCAAAGTGGTCCGGCTAACTCCCAACTCGCCAGCCATTTCCCTTTCACCCATCAGTCGGTCGCCGGGATGGAGCTTTTCTTCGATAATCAAGTTATTGATTTGTTTTAAAACCTCTTGAGACGTTCGCTGAGGTTTCGTAATCTTTTCAAACTGCATTGGAACCTCCCATAAGCGCACGGAGCTAAACTTGAATACCTGCAGGACAGTTTTCATTACACAATGAGCAGTCTCCACAATCCGGATCTTCAGCTTGTTTGGAGCCCTCCAAAAAAGCTGCTAAGACGTTTGCTCTTTTGCCGGAGTAATAATAACCCCTCTCTAATCCCTCTTCAAGATATTTTGGACAATCAACGAGACATCCTCCACAGTGCAGGCATTTAAGCAAATCCCACTGCTGATTTTCAGATGTTTCCAAACGTCCATTATCCAGTAAAATGACATACACCTCTTTGGGACCATGCATACCTTGGACCATTCTAAACTCAATATCGGCTGTTCTGCTGGGGCCACTGATAAAGGAAATATACTTAAGAATATCTCTACCTAATCCATATACACTGATCGCCCGACAAATGCTCAAAGCATCTTCGAGAGAGGGGACGATTTTATCGATTCCTGCCACCACGATATGGTTATATGGAAGATTCGAGGTAAATCGTACGTTTCCCTCACTTTCTAACAGGGCCAGGGTTCCATTTTGTTCAATGATAGCCTCTGCACCTGTAATACCATATTGCATGTGGGCCGCCTGCTGCTTGATCTCATCCTTAATTTGGGCTACCCACTCTTTATTGGAGATTGGCGTATTGATACTGGCAATCCAAGGGTGTGCTTCGACCTTATTCCCGGCAACTCTTTCCCCCAGGTCGGTATTGAGAATCTCAACATTATTTGATTTTAAATACTCTCTCAGAGCAATTTCGGTGAAAACAGAGTTTTTACTCATGGCTACGCTCTGATGACCCGCCAGGATTTTCAGGATTTGCTCTTGAGCTTCTGTGGAGTTCTTAGCAAAGATCACATGACATCCTTTACCTTTGAGGGAAGAAGTTGCTTTTTTCACATACTCTTTAAGATTAGCCGCAGTCGTGCTTTTGATCTCCTGTACTTGGCTAGCCAAATTCGGATACTCTTTAAGAAGTGTGTCGCGGCGAGAACTGATTTGTTTTAAGATAGTTCGAACTTTCGTACTGCTCATTCTGCTTATCTCCTCCCATAGGCGCGGCTAAGAATCTGAACCACGTGAGAAACTTTTTGTTTCATTTTGTGCTGAGCAATCCCATCACGGAAATGAACCATACATCCGGGACAACTCGTCGCCAGGGTGGTAGCCTGGGTGTCGGTGACGGTCTTTAATTTTCCTTCGTTAATCCGTTGCGAGAGTTCATAGAAACTTAAGCTAAACGAACCACCGAACCCACAACACGTATCGGCATCCTGCATTTCCACATAATCCACCCCAGGGATCATCTGGATGATTTCTCGGGGTTCCTTTTTTACACCCATACTTCGAGCGAGATGACAAGGATCATGGTAGGTTACTTTTTCCATAACTCCCTGTTCAGGAAGCTCTAAGTCAATATCTTGGATAAGAAATTCATTGATATCTTTCACTTTCAGAGCAAGTCTTTTTACCTTTTCCTGAAGCTCAGGGAAATCCTCCGCAAACAGTTTAGGGTACTCTTCTTTAAAAGCGACAGCACAACTTGGGCAAACAAAAACCAAAGCATCCATATCAAAAGAACTATAAGTCTCGATGTTTTTTAGAGCCATGGTTTTGGCATGATCTAAATCTCCACTCACTATACTAGGAATTCCACAACAAACATCCTCTTTGGGAAGTTTAACCTCAACGTTATTTTCACCTAAAACATGAAGAAGAGCTTCTCCAAGATCTGTCTCCGTGTAATTGACTACACACCCAGGATAAAAACCGACTTTTTTAATCGGTTTAGCAATCGTTTTAGGTTTGGCGATTTCCATAAAAGACTTGTCTGAGAATCGAGGAATCACGCGCTCTTGCGGTAACCCGAATGAATTGAACGTCAAACGGGAAGTCATCCCCATATCAGACTCTTTTAAGGCCAGCTTCCCGAAGGTTGTTGCTAGTTTACTTACTACCGGCAGTGTTCGGGGTTTGGTTAACATCGAGAAGACTAAATCCTTCTTCCAACCTACCCCTTCTTTTGCTACAGCATCTTGCCGAAGTTTCCATAACATTGCTGGGGTCGCCATCTGTACGGGACAGGCAGTTTGACACTTTTGACAACCGATACAGAGAGATAAGCCATTTTCTTCAGACTTTTCTAAGTCACCATGGAAGGCAGCAAAGACTAAGCCGCGTCCCCCAAGATACTTATATCCGTATTTGCCGCCAACTTCCGCATAGACTGGACAAAAGTTCAAGCAACTTCCACAATTGATACAATAAAGGGACTCTTTAAAGCCTGCATCAATCGCTTGCTTACGTCCATTTTTCAATAAAACGATGTGCACTTCTTTAGGGCCTTGACCGTGCGTATATTCCTCAAGATCAGGATCAAGAGCTTCGCTCACTCCTGAGATCACGGAAACATAGGTTCCTATGTCCTGTCCTACGCCGTAAACCGCTGCGGCTCGCACAACTTGCATAGCATCTTCAAGGGAAGAGACGATTTTTTCCACACCTGCGATCACAATGTGAACTTTAGGCATCATCGAAACCGCCCGAATATTGCCTTCATTCTCAGTTACGAAAACACTCCCCGTATCTGCTGCAATCGCATTTGCTCCGGAGATCCCCACATCCGCTTTAACCAAAAAATCACGGAGTCCTTTACGAGCAGAAACGACCAGCGCTTCGGGAGTGCATTCTAATTGGGTTCCCTCCTCGTCAGAAAAGAGCTTGGTTATCTTTTCAATAGGAATATGGATAGCTGGTGCCAGTGAGTGACTCGCTTCACACTTTGCCAGCTGATTAATTCGATCTCCAAGATCAGTTTCTACGACCTTCACGCCACGATCTTCGAGGTAATGTGAAATATTGATTTCTTTACCGGCATTTGACTTGGACTTAACGACCAAGCCTTGATCCGGAATGAGGCTTGCAATATACTTCTGAGCATCTTCAGCAGTTTCAGCTAGATATACTTTACAGCCCTTTTCTTCCAATGATCGTTGTGCTTTTGCGATCACTTCATCCAAATGCCCCATACTGTATTCTTTGATTTTACGCAAACGGTTAGAAAGCTCGGGATAATTGGGGACCATCTTCAACATGGCTGGGCGAATCGCATCAAAAGCTCTAAATCTACCCTTCCGAGATTCCATATCATGGAGTCCTTCGGTGACTTTGCTTTTCACGATTTTATAGGTTTTATTTCCCATGGTAAACTATCTCCTCTCTTCGGTTTACTGGTTGGACCGGCAGGCATAAATAAAAAAACCCTTCGTAAAAAATAATCCCCACGCCTATGGATATAAGGGGGGGATTAAAGCAATGAATAAACGAAATAACTTGATTTATTAGGTATCTGCCTTCGCTCCGCCCAAGTAGGCTTCCATAACACGAGGATTCTTGGCAACCTCTTCAGCTTTTCCGTGCAGGACGATCTTTCCTGTTTCCAGAACATAGGCATAGTGAGCAATCTTTAAGGCTTGACGGACATTTTGTTCAACGAGAAGTATGGTTGTACCTTCCTGATTGATCTCTTGAATAACTTTGAAAATATCAGAAACTACTAGAGGTGCCAAGCCCATGGAGGGTTCATCGAGCAATAGAAGCTTAGGTCTGGCCATGAGTGCACGGCCGATCGCCAGCATTTGTTGCTGTCCGCCAGAAAGCGTTCCTCCTAATTGTTGTTTGCGTTCCTCTAAGATTTGAAAACGCCTAAAAACCTTCGCTAAATCCGCCTGAACTTCTTTATCTTTCCGCTGATAGGCTCCCATTTCCAAGTTTTCCAGAACCGTCATCCCTGCTAGAATCTTACGTCCCTCCGGCACTAGAGACATTCCTAAGTTTACGATTTTGTGGGGGGCTAAACCTCGAATCTCCTGGCCCAGGAACTTAATCTGCCCAACCTGAGGTTTGAGAAGCCCAACAAGAGAGTTCATTGTAGTCGTCTTTCCAGCTCCATTCGCCCCGATGAGGGACACAATCGAGCCTTGGGGAACGTCCAGGTCTATTCCTTTGATTGCTTTAATACTGCCATAACTCGTTGACAAACCGCTAATGTTCAGCATCTCTACGCCTCCTCCCGGCCTAAATACGCCTCAATGACCAATGGGTTTTTCTGAATCTCGGCCGGGGTACCTTCAGCAATCTTTTGTCCGAAATTAATCACCACGAGTCGGTCGCAGACGTTCATTACTAGGTTCATATCATGTTCAATTAAAACGACGGTTTTCCCCATCATTTGTATTTTCTTAATCAGAAGACGCAGGTCTTCGGTTTCACTCTCATTCATCCCTGCAGCGGGTTCATCGAGAAGAATTAACTCGGGTTCTGTTGCGAGTGCCCTGGCAATTTCCAAGCGGCGTTGTTGCCCATAAGGGAGCGACCCCGCGGGAGAATCTGTGTCATTTTCAATCCCTACCAACTGCAGCAGAGCCTGGGCTCGTTCTCTGGTTGATTTCTCTTCCTTACGCTGAGCGGGAGTACGCCATAATCCTCTCCATACGCCGGCTTTAGTTCTGCAGTGTGCCCCGACCATGACATTGTCCAGCGGACTCATATGGCCAAAAAGACGGATATTCTGGAATGTCCGAGCTAAGCCCAACGCTGTAACCTTATACGGCCGTAATCCTAACAAGTTTTTACCGTGGTAGCTTATTTTCCCCTCAGTAGGAGGGAAAATTCCAGTAATTAGATTAAAGAGCGTCGTCTTTCCAGCACCATTAGGTCCAATTATTCCTATAATTTCCCCGTCATTGACCTTAAAACTAACGTCACTTAAGGCAGCCAAACCGCCAAAGCTTTTACTCACTTGATCAAGGACTAATGTCATTGCTTAATCCTCCTTCCAAGCTTGCGTTTCCAGAAACGAACCGTCTCCTCACTGATGAGTCCCTGAGGACGAAAGGCCATCATAATGACCATTAGTGCGCCGTAAATCATCAGGCGGTATTCAGATGCCGAACGCAACAGTTCAGGCAACATGGTTAGCAGTAATGCTCCGACAATTGGACCTATAATTAGGTCGCTTCCACCTAAGACAGCAAAAGAAAGGATTTCAACGGTACGGTGGTAAGCAAAATCCTTTGGCCCGATGAAAAAGGTTAAATGGGCAGACAGACCGCCGGCCATCCCAGCGATGAAAGCTCCTAAAGCAAAGGCAAGCAGTTTATAATACGTCGTATTGATTCCCATAGCTTCGGCTGCAGACTCATCGGCTTTAATAGATGCAAAAGCTCGACCGACTCGTGAACGGTTAAGTCTTGTACAGAAAAATACCAGAAAAGCGAGAATGAAAATCAGAACAACTAAAACCAGCAAGTTACTGGTCTGCTGAGCGGTTAATCCTCCAAACCGCGATAAACCAAAGGAAGACAACATTTTGCTGATCTTTGTTCCAAGGGTTGGAATTCCGGATATCCCTAAGGCACCATTAGTGATTTTTAAGTTCAAAATGATTACTCGAACAACTTCTCCAAATCCGAGCGTGGCAATAGCCAGGTAAATCCCAGTGAGTCGTAAAGCCGGATATCCAATGATTAGTGAAATGAAACTTGCTGCAGCACCACCGATAGGGACGGCCAGATAGACGGGAAAGCCTGCTTTTACGGTCAGAATCGCACAAGTATAAGCTCCAATGCTCATAAAGCCGGCATTTCCCAAAGATAACTGTCCGGTTGAGAGCGTCATATAAATGCTCACCCCAAGGATGGCATTCACCAATACAAATATAACAATTTGAAGATAATATTGGTTTAGTATAATATCCATTTAAAATCGTCCCCCTTGTCGTTTCCCAAAAAGTCCTTGAGGACGAATGAATAAAATCAAAATAATTATTCCAAAGGCTACGGCATCTCTATAGGAAGATGCTCCGTAAGCTACAGTGAATACTTCGGCAATTCCTAAAATCAGACCTCCCAGCATCGCTCCGGTGATATTTCCCATTCCACCAAGGATCAGAACAGCGAGCCCTTTCAAGCCCATGCTTAATCCCATAGTAGGTTCCACAGCATTAATAGAGAGTCCAACAAGAACTCCTGCAATTCCACCTAATGCTGAAGCGAGTGCAACGGTTAATAAGATAATTTTGTTAGTGTTTATACCGAGCAGGTTGGCAGTCTCAATACTCTCAGCAGTTGTCCGGATGGCTTTGCCAACACGAGTTTTAGACAGCCAAAAACGAAGAACAAACATCAAGCCGAAGGATATCCCAAGAATTACAATTTGGACAAGGGTAATTCGAATCGGCCCCAGTTGCAACTGAACTCCTGATAATGCTCCCGCAGGAAAGGCCTGTGATTGCGGCCCAAAGATCTTTAAAGCTAGATTTTCCAGAAAGATCGATACCCCAATTGTGCTAATTAAAGGAGCCAGATCGGAAACGGCCCGGCGTCTCAGGGGACGCAGGGCCAGCATTTCCAGAAGAATACCTAGCAACGCACTGGCCACCATGGCACCAGCCATGGCCACAAAGATATTTACCTTCAGATAATTCACCAGAAATAATCCGACGAAGGCCCCGAACATAAATACCTCTCCGTGAGCCATATTGATGATATTTAGGACCCCCATAATCAGGGTATATCCTAAAGCGACTAATGAATATGTGCTTCCCAATGTTAAGCCATTGACCAATTGTTGCCAGAACAAGACGTTCACTCCCAAAGTTTATTTTAGTTCCGTAAACTGACCGTCCTTAACGATCAAAACAGTTGCGTCCATCAAGGGATTCCGTTTTTCATCAAAAGCAAACTTTCCTGTTACACCTTGGAAATCTTTAATGGTTGCAAGGCTGTCACGCAGCTTTGCGCGATCCGTGCTTGACCCGGCTTTCTCCAAAGCGCTGGCATAGATGTATAGCGCATCATAAGACTGGGCAGCAAACTGATCGGGTACTTTATTGTATTTTGCTTTATAATCGGTCACAAACTTTGTGATTTTTTCATTTTCCTTACCTGGGTACCAAGGGCTCGCAACAATCGCCCCATCTGCTGCTTTTCCGGCGATCTTGATCAACTCTGGAGAGTTAAAGCCATTCGTACCGACAAAGGGGACAGTAATCCCAATTTCTCGGGCTTTCTTTAAAACGAGAGCTGCTTCCTGATAGAGGCTTGATACCATGACGGCATCTGGCTTTAATGAGGAAATCTTTGTCAGCTGAGCGGAGAAATCCGTATCCTTATCAGCAAATGTCTCGGTAGCTAACACTTCCACCCCATTATCCTTAAGGGCTTGCTCCATCGTCTTATAACCGGACACAGCCCAGTCGTTATTGCTGGAGTACATGATAGCTACTTTTTTTAGGTTATACTTTTCAACAGCCATCTTGACGGCCTGGGGAACTGCTGAAGACTCTGGCAAAGCATTTCGGAAGACAAACTCCCCGATATCAGTTATCCCTTCAGCCGTGGTTGAAGTTCCCATGATTGGAACTCCTGACTGATTAGCAATCGGCCCACTCGCAAACATTTCTCCACTCAGGGTCGGCCCAATAAGTGCTACGACATTATCTTTGTTAATTAATTTATTGACCGCATTAATTGCTTCGGTATTGTTCCCACGGGAATCTTCGTAGACGAGCTCGATTTTGACCTTTCCTAGGGCATTAATTTCATCCTTAGCGAGGTCCAGACCTTCCTTCTGTGACTGACCATAGGCGGCTCCCCCCCCAGACAGATAGGCAACGACACCGATTTTAGCAGCCCCTGCACCTTCTGACTCAGAATTCGCAGCCGGAGCGGAACCTCCTCCACATCCCGCTGTTGTCAAAAGCAGTGTTCCAATCATCATTCCAGTAAACCATTTTGTAAGCCCTTTTTTCATTGTTACAAATACACCGTCCTTAATTTGATTGTGTTTTATAATAGAATTAACTATTCGTCATATCTTATGGAATACCTGCTTGTAGCAAAAAAAACCACGAAGTTTGTAACACTTCCCAATCTCGTCGAATAGAGTGAAAGGGGAGGTTTTGACATGAAAGTATGTATTGATCCAGGGCATGGCGGTTATGATCCAGGGGGTATCGGAAACGGACTGAAAGAGAAGGATTTAACACTGGACGTATGCCTTAAATTAAAGCCATTGCTTGAGTTCAACGGTATAAGTGTTATTCTGACTCGTGACGGAGACTATGCTCCTGGGCATTATGAGAATGACCAAAAAGGAGATTTGGGAGCGCGAGTTAACAGCGCAGAATTAGGAAAAGCAGATCTATTTGTTGGGGTCCATATAAATGCTGGTGGGGGCACAGGGGTTGAGGTACTCGTTATAAGTACTGGTGGACGAGCGGAAATAGCAGCCAACAAGGTCTTGCCATATCTTGTTCAGGTTGGTGGCTGGGCAAATCGTGGAGTAAAAACTCAGAATGTCATGGTGCTTAGGGAAACAAGTATGCCTGCAATTTTAACGGAAAATGGGTTTATCGATACAGCAACCGATGCGGCAAAATTAAAGGAACCCATTTTTCGTCAGGCGCTTGCAATAGCTCACGCTAAAGGGATTTGTGATTACTTTGGGATTTTATACAAGGAAGCAAGTTCAACGCAACCAACCCCTAGTGTCATGTATCGTGTCATTTTAGATGGCAAGCAGACTATGGCTTTAAGTTCTCAAGAGAGTGCAATTACTGAGGTGAAAAAAGCGGTTGACAGCGGGCAGGTTTCAGGGGGGGTGGTACAGCGAACAACCGATAATATAAACGTCTTTGAGTATGAGGCTAACTCAAATGTTTCGAAAACTCCCATTATGGGTGAAGAAACCATTACAATTGAGCAGTGTAGACAGTTTTTGTTGAAGAATAATTCTAATGCACCAGATATTATCCCCTTCTACAAGAAGATTGGAGAAAATCTTGGCATAAGATGGGGTTACGCAGTAGCACAAATGATAAGAGAAACTGGCTACCTAAGATATACTGGGGTTGTGAAGGCTGATCAAAATAACTTCGGTGGAATCGGAGCTGTTGGAAATGGGATTCAAGGTGCGTCGTTCTCGTCACAGGAAGAAGGTGTGTTGGCCCACTTAGAACACCTTTTTGCATACGTCACAACGCAACCTTTGCCAGCAGGAGTACAGAAGGTAGATCCTCGCTTTGATTTGGTTGAGAGAGGAAGTTGTCCAAACTGGGAGGATCTTAACGGCCGTTGGGCAGTTCCAGGGAATGGGTACGGTCAGGACGTAGTCAGAATCTACGGTGAAATGGCTAAGGAGACGATATCAGACAGTGAGGAAACATCTATATTGAGGAAGATATCCCAAATTATTTCGAATTATTTTTATGGGAAATAACTTGATATAAGTAATCGGAATTATTTAGCAGAGAATTTAATTCTATGACGTAAAACAAGGCTTTAGGCAATGACAAATGCCGAAAGCCTTTAATATTCTTATAGTAGTTGAATTCGAATGGTTCTTTGGATATAAGCTGTATGAAAAGGTGTGTAAAATGATGTTTAAAAATTGAATTTGTTACTAAGCGGGGGGTTTAATATATAACTAACTATGTTATAATTGCTGAGTTAAAGAGGCTAACAATTGAGCTAAAATGGAATAGAGGAAGAGAAATGTTCCAATCACATTTAGGAGAAATTGCTGCACTTGTAACTGCGCTGTGTTGGACTATTACAGCCGTTGCATTTGAATCAGCAGGAAAAAGAGTAGGTTCAATATCAGTAAATCTAATTCGACTTGTCATAGCCTTACTCTTAATTTCTGTCTTTAATTTATTTACTCGAGGAATGATGCTTCCACTGGATGCCTCAGGTTCAACCTGGTTCTGGTTATTCATTTCGGGAACAATTGGCTTTGTGATCGGAGATTTGTTTTTATTTCAGGCGTTTGTATTAATTGGTTCGCGTCTGTCGATGTTAATTATGTCAACCGTACCACCTATCACAGCTATAACTGGTTTTATAATGATGGGGGAAAGAATTTCATTATTGGGTTTAACTGGTATGATGCTGACGATTTGTGGGATCGCCTTGGTCATCTTGACTAGAAATCCAGAGAACAGGATGGTTAAGTTTTCTTATCCGATAAAAGGGTTAGTATACGCCTTTATTGGTGCTTTAGGACAAGCTTTCGGACTTGTTTTTAGTAAATTTGGCATGGGCTCTTACAATGCTTTTGCAGCAACTCAAATTCGCATTATCTCAGCTATTATAGGATTTGCTCTCGTAATTACGATAACGAAAAATTGGAAAAGTGTGTATTCAGCACTGAAAGATATGCAGGCGATGAAATATATCTCCATAGGGTCGCTTTTTGGTCCGTTTATCGGAGTGTCATTAGGACTGTTGGCTGTACAGCATGCACCAACAGGAATTGTATCGACAATTACTTCAATTACGCCTATACTTATTATCCCAATGGCAATCTTTATCTTTAAAGAAAAGGTATTGCCAAGAGAGATTTTTGGAGCAATTATAACTCTGGGAGGAGTTTCCCTTTTATTTATCAAGTAAGCATTATACTTTGTGAATATTAGTAAATCTGAAAAATCTATAGACACTTTTATTTTTGGCAACTATAATAAAGTTAACAGCAAATGGCAGGATCTAGAGAGAGCAAAGAGGCTCTAAAACGGCGTTTATTAAAACGCTCTTTTAGAGCCTCTTTTTTATTCTGAGCCAATCAAAGTTCACTAGGGTATTATTTAGTAAGTTTAAAGAGACGAGGAGGATTAATAATGACAGCATTAAATACTGGGGATATTGCTTTCCTGGTTATATGTACTCTGCTAGTTTTTCTAATGACGCCCGGCCTGGCATTATTCTATGGGGGAATGGTTAGAAAACGCAATGTGCTTTCCATTATGATGCAAAGTTATGCTGCCATGGGGGTAGTCACAGTTATTTGGGTATTATTTGGATACTCCTTAGCCTTCGGACCGGATCACGGTCATATAATAGGCGGTCTTGATTGGATAGGACTTAGAGGAGTGGGGCTTTCTCCCAACCCTGATTATGCTCCGACTATTCCTCATTTATTATTCTTCCTGTTCCAACTAATGTTTGCGATTATCACACCGGCTGTGATAAGTGGAGCAACTGCAGAAAGATTGCGTTTCACAGCATTTTTACTGTTTATCATTCTTTGGAGCACGTTCGTATATATACCTCTGGCCCATTGGGTGTGGGGAGTCGGCGGGTGGATGCGCAATCTGGGAGTATTGGATTTTGCGGGAGGTACGGTCGTTGAGGTAGCTTCTGGTGTATCCGGATTAGTAGCAGCATTTGTAGTAGGTAAGCGTTTAAAGGTAGGGTATGAGTGGAATATTCCCCATCATATGCCCAACGTTCTTTTTGGAGGCGGGCTATTATGGTTTGGTTGGTTTGGATTTAATGCCGGAGGTGCAATGGGAGCAAATGGCGTCGCGGTACTTGCGCTTGCTACAACTCAAATAGCCGGAGCAACCGGCATGATCGGATGGGCGCTGGTTGAATGGATTCATCGTCGCCAAATAACCGTCTTCGGTGCGGTCAGTGGGATTATTTCTGCTCTGGTAGCCATCACACCAGCAGCGGGATATGTCTCGACGGTTAGTGCTCTGCTTATTGGATTTATCGCGGGAGGAGTATGTTATTTAGCAGTCAGCATTCTTAAAGCAAAGCTAGGATATGACGATGCCTTAGATGTCTTCGGAATTCATGGAATTGGAGGAACATGGGGGACAATTGCTACCGGGATTTTTGCTGATTTAAGCCTTAACCCACAAGGAAAAAACGGTTGGATTAATGGAGGCGGATTTGAACCGGTTTTAATACAATTACTTGCGGTGTTAACTACATATATATTTGCTGGAATGATGACGTTTCTCATTCTAAAGGGAATAGCCTTGATTACCCCCCTTAGAGCAAGCGATGACGAACAAGTTAATGGATTGGATTTAACTCAACATAGAGAAAAGGCCTATCCAGACTTTGAACTTAGCGAAAATGTGTATATCTAAAGAGCCGCCTCACCGTGTTCGCCTGTTCGAATGCGGACTGAATCCACTACGTCATAAACGAAGATTTTACCATCTCCAAATTCACCGGTTTTCGATGTTTTAACAATGGCTTCGATGACTTCATCTGTTTTCTTAGATGAAACCACTACTTCCAGTTTTATCTTTGCTAAAAGCTTTGTGACGATTTCTTGACCGCGGTAAATTTGAGTGTAGCCCTTTTGATTTCCAAACCCCGAAACGTTAGAGACAGTCATCCCATTAACACCCAGGTCCGATAGAGCGATCTTTACGTCATTAAGTTTCTCTGGTCTAATGATTGCTTCAATCTTTTTCATAACTACCACCACCTTAATTGTTTATTCTTAGACAGAAAAGGGTCTAGGTTACTCCATTATATCAGAATGCTTTTTTAGATTACATCTCTTTTAAACGAAAAGCCGGGCTTATGCCCGGCTCTGAGGAGTTTTTTTCTTGAAAGGAGAGTTTTTACCTCGATCAGGTTTACCTGTCTGCGCTTTATCGGTTGCTCGATTAGACATGTGTTTCCTCCTTTTACATTTAGATATTTAGAAAATATCAAGTTTTTGAGATGCTTTTATCCTTTATGGGTCGTCTCTTGATCTTTGCCATAATCAGTTCTGCCATCTTGATCTGGTTGATGACTGTAGGGCAGATCTTCACGCTTTGGAAACCTTCGTTTGTTTTGTTGGGATTGATCCTGATCCATAGAAAACCTCCCTTAAGGTTGGAATACGTTTAGGATACCCTATGAACAGGTATTTATGTTGAGCTTTGTATTAGATTTTCCCAACGAATTTAAAATCTTTTAAGATTCCAGTCATTCCAGGTTGCCAGTACGCGGGTACACCTAGCTCGGTCGTTTCTTCATACATCAGTCCCTGAATAACGCGAATAATCTCAGCGACGTTACGACCAACCTCGGGTGGATAGAGGCTGGTGTACTTTACTTGGCGATCAGGAGAAATAATAAAAGTTGCTCGGTAGGAAATTCCTAAGTCTGTTCTAAGGACTCCGTATTGATTAGTGATGAAATGAGAACGGTCGGATAATAATGGATAATTTATGGTGCGTGCAGAGGGGGATGTTTCTGCAAAGATTTTATGAGAATAAACGCTGTCAGTGCTAATGGCTAAAACTTGAACACCAAGTTTTTGAAATATTTTTTGCTGGGCAGCCACGGCTGCCAATTCAGTCGGTCAGACAAAGGTGAAATCACTCGAATAGAAGAATAAGAGAACCCATTGGTTTTGAAAATCACTGAGTCGGATCGTCACTTTGTTGCCACCGGCGTATGCTTCTGCTTCAAAATCCGGAGCATGTTGGGTTGGACTAATCATCTTCTTTAACCTCCCTGAAAAATACTCTCTCTTAAAATATGCTTTCCCAGGGTGCCTTGACATGAATCTAACACAATAGAAAAGAGATCTCCCTGAATTTTAAGGAGATCAAAGAAGAGGACTAACTACATGAAGAAAATGAGAATAAACTTAACACTATTATATGTAGGAATATGTCGATTATTTATGTTCAGTATATGTAATAATTTACAATTAATTTGATTTAAGATTGGGAAAAACATCTAGAAATCATATTGACAGGACATTAGCTTAAATGTTAGACTCAGCATAATGAATTGAATTAATAGGCTCTTATCCGGAGTGGTGGAGGGACTAGCCCTATGAAACCCGGCAACCAGCTTGATACGCGCGATTTATGTCTTAGCGTGGAGAAAGCATGGTGCTAATTCTTGCAGGAGAAGATTTTCCTGGCAGATAAGAGGAGTGTCGAATAATGAAATTTTGGCCTCTTCTATCACAGAAGAGGTCTTTTCTAGTGGAAAAATTCCATGAGTAATTAACAGTTAATCTACTGGCTCAACAAATCTGGAGGTGGAGATAGTCATGAGTGTTGAAAAGACTTACGCAGAAATCAATACTAAAATCAAAGCAGGCAAAGCAATTGTTGTGACTGCCGAAGAGCTTATCACCCTGGTGGAAGAAAAAGGCCTTACCAAAGCAGCTCAAGAAGTTGATGTGGTAACAACCGGCACTTTTGCTCCAATGTGTTCTTCAGGTGCCTTTTTAAGTTTCGGGCACACGAAGCCACGGATGAAAATGCAGAAAGTTTGGCTGAACGGTGTTGCCGCTTATACAGGGATTGCTGCTGTTGACGCTTATATCGGGGCAACTGAGATGCACGAAGATGACCCGCTAAACAGCAACTATCCAGGTGAATTTAGATATGGCGGGGGTCATGTAATTGCGGACCTCGTTGCTCGTAAGCCAGTTAAACTGAAAGCGCTGGCATATGGTACAGACTGTTACCCGCGTAGAAATCTAGAAACAACCATAACCCTTGATGATATAAATGAGGCTATTCTATTTAATCCTCGAAATGCCTATCAGAACTATAACTGTGCGGTAAATCTAACTGATTGTACCATTTACACATATATGGGAATGATCAAACCTCATATGGGAAACGCCAATTATTCTACCGCCGGACAACTGAGTCCACTTTTGAAAGATCCACATTTTAAGACAATTGGAGTGGGTACTAAGATCTTTCTCGGCGGCGGGATCGGATATGTTGCGTGGAATGGCACTCAACATTTTCCATCAATGATTGATGTTGAGGGAAAAGAACTCGGCAGTGCAGGAGGGACACTGGCTGTCACTGGGGATCTAAAACAGATGAACCCGCGATGGCTTGTGGGTACAAGTTATCTAGGATATGGTGCAACGCTAAGTGTTGGAATTGGCATACCCATACCGATTCTAAATGAAGAAATTGCTCGGTATGCCGCTAAAAAGGATGAAGAGCTATTTGCACCTGTTGTCGACTATGGAGAAGCGTATCCTTCGTTTACACCGGGTAATCTGGGATATGTCAGTTATGCAGACCTAAAGAGTGGGAAGATCACTGTCAATGGCAAGGAAATATCTACTGCTCCTTTGTCAAGTATGCCTCGGGCTCGTGAAATCGCTGCAACCTTAAAAGGGTGGATTCAGAAAGGGGAATTTCAGTTGACTGAACCAGTCAAAACTCTTCCCTCACCCGCTGATGGCTTTACCGCTCACAGTATAAAGGAGGATTGATTATTGTGTCGCCAAAGAGAATAGTGTTGCGTTTTGGAACAGATATCTCGGTAAAACCCATCGTTTATCGTTTGGTTAAGGATTATGATTTAGTGGTTAATATTGTGAAAGCAGACGTCAACCCTCAAAAAGAAGGTACGATGATCTTAGAGGTTACCGGAGATCAAAGTGAAGACGGGCTTAACTATTTGCGTAATTTAGGAGTTTTGGTACAGAATCTCACTCAGGAAATCGTGCGAAATGATGAAAAATGCGTCATGTGTGGAGCATGTACAGGGGTTTGCCCAACAGGTGCCTTATATATGGAACGCCCATCTATGGAAGTACGCTTTGATGGGGATCAATGTGTTTTTTGCCAACTATGTGTGAAAGTCTGCCCAATGTGGGCTATGGAGGTTCGTCTGTAATTGGATTTTACGGAACGCAGTTATCGCCAAGATCATCGTCAAGAGGATTTAGTTCATTTCCAGCTTGCCGTAAGAGAAACTGATTTGGATATTGGTATACGGAAAGAACGATTTACTTCCGAACTGGTTGAGTGGGCAGCAGAAATCATTCGAGACTGTCGCAGACCGCTAGAAGACTATATTCAAAAGGATCCTGGTTTTGCAAGTTCTTTAACTCCATATACAGTTTTACCAGATGCTCCTATAATTGTTAAGAGGATGGCGGAGGCCGGGAGACTTGCTGGAGTTGGGCCGATGGCAGCGGTTGCAGGAGCGGTAGCAGAGTGGGTTGGGAAATCTATTGCGAAGCGCTCCCGGGATGTGATCGTAGAAAACGGTGGGGATATCTTCATGCGTACAAGCCGGATTCGTAAAGTCGGGATTTTTGCAGGGGATTCACCGTTGTCTAATCGTGTTGCAATTGAAATCAGACCGAACCAAACTCCGCTAGGAATATGTACTTCATCTGGTAAAGTGGGTCATTCCTTGAGCTATGGCAAAGCTGACGCCGTAGTCGTGCTTTCTCCCTCGGTGCCTTTAGCGGATGCTGTTGCTACTGCAACTGGGAACCTTGTTCAGACGACGGATGATTTAGAAAGGGCCATTGCATTTGCATCTCAGATTGAAGGGGTTACGGGTATCTTGGTCATCAAAGATGACCGTTTAGCGGTCTGGGGAAGTGTAAAGCTGTTGCCAATCAAGGCCTGAATTTTAGGATGACCATGATTTATTTAAACGTGTTATTAGGACAGAGAAATAATACTAATACCATTTCTTTTGGGCGTCCAAAGGGAGGGATTGGCCAATAGGCAAATCCCTCCCTTTGATATTAGTTGGAAGTATAAACTGACTGTGTTAGTCAGTGATGATTTTCTGGAAGGTCTCGTCACGCAATCCTTGGCTACTATGACACTAAGTCATCATCGCATAAAGCCGACCAGGGATGTTCTAATCTCGATCATCCCTTTTGAGTCATGACCGTCGCTAATGGTTTGGTGTCTAGACAAAATTTCTAAATTAAATTTAAAGACACAAAGAAAGAAACCTCCCCGTCGGGAGGTTTAAGTTTTTGCGCTAATGTCTTAAATTTCTTTTATATAACTGGTACAATACAAATTTAGCACGAATTGAAGGAGGAATCAATGCCCAGTTTTTAGGAGTTTTCAATAAAGGCAGTTAATTTGTTGGTTAAGCGAACTTTAAAGACTTTTTTATATAAATTCTAGAAATAGGAAGGAGACAATCTGTTGCATATAGAAATTATTGTAAAGGAGTGATATTTTCTGAAACGCATGAGACTTATTCTTCTTATTATAGGATTTTTATGTTTAGCATCAATGGGATGTGGGGTCCAATCGGTTATTTCATCAACTCCAATTCAAAATTCAAAGCAAGGCGCTGATGAAGTCGGAGAGTTATCCGACGCAACAAAAGCTAAACCCCCTGTCAAAAAAACGGTTACCCTAGTAGCGACTGGGGACATTCTGATGCATAATACTCAAATTGCATCAGGGCAACAGGCTGATGGATCATTCCAATTTGATTCCTTTTTCAAACCTGTTAGATCCTTGATTGAGTATGGAGATTATGCTTCAACTAACTTTGAAGCGGCAATGGCTGGTGGAGGTTCTGGGTACACCGGATATCCCAAGTTCAATAGTCCTGATGAAATGGCTGCGACTCTTAAAGAAGCAGGATATGACGTAGTTATTACTTCGAATAACCATATATTAGACAGGGGTTACTTGGGAGCAATCCGGACCATGGGCGTGTTAAGAAATGCAGGTTTAGACATCGTTGGGACATATCAAAGCCAAGAAGAGAAGGAAAGCTTTTTAATTAAGGATCTAGACGGAATTCGCGTCGGTTATTTAGCATATAGTTATGGGACCAATGGTATCCCTGTACCAAAAGAACATCCCTATTTTTTTAATTTCATCAATAAAGAGACTGTTTTAAAGGAAATTAATCAATTAAGACCGAAAGTGGATGTTCTCGTTCTCGTATTGCACTGGGGAGTTGAGTATAGCCTCCAGCCCACTGAGGAACAGCGAGAATTGGCACGGATATTTCTAGAGGCCGGAGTGGATGTCATCCTTGGCAGTCATCCACATGTAATTCAGCCTATGGAAGTTATGAAAATCAATAATCAAGATAAGTTTGTTATTTACTCAATGGGCAATTTTATAGGAGATCAACGTGGAGTTGAAAGGAACAGTGGAGTTATTTTAAACTTAAACTTTCAAAAGGACATGTCGGGAGGACAAACCGTTCTGAAAAATGTATCGTATACTCCAACC
Source organism: Desulfosporosinus nitroreducens (assembly GCF_023897015.1). Taxonomy (GTDB): domain Bacteria; phylum Bacillota; class Desulfitobacteriia; order Desulfitobacteriales; family Desulfitobacteriaceae; genus Desulfosporosinus; species Desulfosporosinus nitroreducens. Next base: position 26,490 of record NZ_JAMHFY010000031.1, read on the forward strand.
TATTCACATAGCTATCTGGATAAAGGGCGCCGTCGTTTTCGCGTTGTAGCGGTCGAAGATGCAATTCGCAAGGTGCAGGAGGGGAAGGATCCTTATCTTAAAAGTTCAGATTTGGCGGTTTTGAAACAAGTTCTGGCGCAGACGCAAAAGCAACTGGGTACGCCGTTTAATCGAACAGAGGAATCCAGTAATACTTAATCATAAGCCCCAACATAAGTTAAAGGGATTAGCTATTCTAAGCTAATCCCTTTATTTGTGTTCAAAAGCAACTTTTTGCCTTATTGAGCGTAGGAGGTTAGGGTTTATCAATTCCGAGACACCCACTTTTTCAAGTGGGTGTTCCTTCCTTATTTTACTTCGGTGGCGATAGTCTCCAGTGGAGAGTATCGCCGGGCGCCTTTCCCAATAGGAACACTTGGCGCGAAGGAGGTAGACTCCCCCACCGAAGTCTCGATGTTCAGCTCTAGCTGAACGAGTTCACTGTTTTCTGGGTTTTCCAGTTTAGTGATATTTTTAAACTTTACACTATAGGATAAGTTGACAGTACTTTATTAATCGTCCAATCATAGGAGGGTTAAGTATGAAACGAAATATAAAAGGGACATTCAATAGAGTACCTAATGGTAATTTCCTAAAAAAAAGCGAAACTAAAGACTATTTTCCAGAAGCTTGGTTTCAAATCGGTGGAAATAAGGAATCTAGTTGGAATTTCAAGCATGAACCTTGGGATATGTCAGCTTTGAAGATTAGTAATAATACTGCCATTCGCGCTGGGATCATCCAAAGTCCGGAGGCTTCTCTAGGGATTGATAACGTTAAGGAATGGATCATTAAAATTATCCTAAAAGCAGATAGGCCTAATGCACAAGCTTATTTACGTATTTATCCCATCTCTTCAAAAGGGGATGTAGCTAAGCCTTGGGAGTATTGCTTTGGAGCCGGGGTGGAGCAGGAACAGTTTCAGCAAGTCATTAGTGCTGATTATGACGTGGATTTCTTACGTCTGGAGACAGGGATTTTAGGGGAAGGGTCTCTCTGTATATACAAAATAATTGCATATTCTCTCTCTCCGAACCGTATGAAAAGGCGCGTGAAGAAGCCTAAGCAAGAGATCCTGCATATAAATTCTATACAGACGATTGGAGAAATAATTAAACCGATTCAACTTGCTACCCCAATTCCCCTGAAGATTCCGGTCAATGTCCAAGCACATGTGAATGCTGATGTACGAAACCTGACGCCGATTCGAGACAAAGTGCAGATTTTCGGAAATAGCCAAGTTCCAATAGCGACATCAGCATCCGGACGAGTTCAAGTGGAGATTAACGGACATGGATTTTATGAAAGCCTCGAAGATGTTACCGCTAGTGATACAATATCCTCAACCATTACTCGCGATATTTCAGCACTTCTTCGTTGCTCCTTTGCTGTTTGCAATTTTGGAAGCAACCTCGCATATGTAGATGCAGAGCTTAGCCCTGACGGAATCCATTGGACTGCAGAGGATAATCCACACGAGGTCGGCCCCGGAAAACTAGTGATCATTTCCCCAAAAAAGTTTTTGCGATATACGAGACTAACGTACAAGGCAGAGAATTTAACTTCCTTGAGAATTTGGGTTCAAGCTCAAAACTAACAATATTCACATAACCTGTTAATATGTCATACTATCAGATTCTTAATTTTAGATTATAAATGCATTTAAGGTGGGACGGAAATGACTGATAAAAACCAAGTTTATAATAGTCATTTCCTATTAGAACAAGAGAGTAATCCCTATTTTCCAGATGGATGGGCTCAAACCAGTGGAGACGGTGCAACTAAGTGGGAGTGGGTTTGCACCCCAAATGGTTCAAGAGCTATAAAGATTATGCATCCGTCGGGACCGAGAGCGGGGATTATTCTTGAGAATAATGTTGTGATACCTGGTTAGTCCGCTTCCCATGCCTGTAGATATAAAAACTCCCATTAAAGCTGATGTACGTAATTTGATACCTTCCCGTGAGGGTATAAAAATCTACAGCAGTAATAGAGACTCTATTGAGTCAACGTTGGATGGTTCCTTGCAAGTTAAAATGTCTGGAAGAAAGTATCTCCAAAGTGTTGAATCAGTGACTTCAGCTAATGTTTCTATTGCAACCATGCCAAAGGATGTGTCTGAGGTAACTGTCTTTTCCTATGCGGTTCATAATACGGGAACAGAAGTCGTCGTGGTACAATTACAAATAAGCCCAGATGGAGCAATCTGGACAGCAGATGATTTGGAATGCAAAATATTACCGGGAGCACTTTCAGCTTTTACCCCAAATCGTTTTCTTCGTTATGTCCGCCTTATTTATCGCTCTCAATCGCCCAACCCTTTAATTGTATGGTTTCAGGCCCAAGGATAGGCGTTTTCACTTCAAAGGACCGTCCCTCGCTTCTCCTAAGAACATTACAAGGGAGTAGGAATATTATGGAGATGTGGAGGGAAGTTGATTTGGAGGAGAGATTTTTATGGACGGACTAGCTTTGGTTTTTATGTTAGCGGTTCTGGTGGAGAAAGTCGTTGAGATTTTTAAAGATATAGTTTATGCTATTCCCTTTTTCCCGGATAAGTTTAGGCCCCTTACTCTGGAACTTTTGAGTTTAGCATGTGGGGTTCTTCTTGCATTTCAGAGTGATATTAATGCCTTAGAATTATTAGATGTTAAGATCTCTAACCCCGGGGTAGGTATTGTGATTACCGGACTTGTTATAGGAAAGGGAGCAAATTTTGCACATGATTTTTTCCATTCGTTTAGTAAGGGTAATAAGCGATAGAGGGGACTTGTATGACACAGCGCTCGGTCATACGACACAGAGCAAAATAACCGTTTAAGCGACTGGCTTTGGGGAGCGGGGTGCCGTCAGATGAGCCATCCGACGACCATGGATGGTCTAGTGCCCCTGTAGCCCGAAGACACTGTCTTCGCACGGATTAGCCTTCTTGCAGGACGGCGAGAAAGGGCCGTGGCTCACTGGCCGCAGCGTACATCCCTGTACACTGCCCCGTGTTTCGGGTCGGTCGCTTAAACGGAAGTTTGCTAAGCTGCTTACGTAAAGACGTCGCGCTCGTGTCATACTGCGTCCCGGGCTTGGGTCCTGAGAACGGAAGGGTTGGGTGAAGGCATTTCATGTGCATCGTCAATGGATGTCTTATTGGGAACGCGCTTAACTGGAAGTTTGCTAAGCGACTTTCTTAGAGACGTTGCCTTACCTCCGATATTTTCTTAGAATCGAAAGTCGTTTGTAAGATTAACTGGATTTGTGCAAGTCATAGATTCGGACATAACACATACTCCTTTTGCCCCTGTTTTTTTAATATCCTCTATTTTATCTTTTGTAATTCCGCCAATAGCAAAAACAGGGATCGTGACTGAAGCACAGACTTCTTTAAGAAATGAAAGCCCTCTTGGAGGAACACCTTTTTTACAGTCTGTAGAGAATATATGCCCTGCAATTATGTAGGAAGCACCTAATGCTTGTGCTTCCTTGGCTTCAGGCACCGAGTGCACTGAGGCGCCAAATGTAAGTTCGCTGACTTCGCTTTTATAGAGTCTTAAGTCAGAGAGTGATAAATGGATATTTTTAAGTTTCAGTTTAGTGGCGGTAGTAATATTATTATTGATCATAAGGGTGACATCATGCAAGTTGCAGATTTCATTTACTTTAGAAGCCAGGTATTCATATTCTGTCAAGCCCAAGTCTTTTTCTCTCAACATGATGGCATGGGGTTTTCCTTTAGCCAATTGACTTATTCGACTTAAATAATCATCTTTGCAATTTTTTCGATTGGTTACACAAATTAACATATGTTTTCTCTAAACCCTTATATAATCTGTATAAACTGGCTGTAGCCCTCGGTTGAGAATCATTTGATGTACTTCGCTCACACTTCGTGAGTCGGAAATTTCAAATTGTTCGTCCCCTTTTTCATCTTCTTTATGTCCTCCAACCCCGACACATACGCCTGCAGATATTTTTGTAGCCACCATTCCTATGACGTTATCGCGAAAACCCGCTCTTTCTCTGGTGGAAATTGTAATACCGGCAAAGGGCATGAACAAGCGATAGGCAAGCATCACCTGTAAAAGTTGCTTTTCATGGACATCATTGGGGTTGTTTTTCTCGTTATTGATATATGGCCTTAGACGTGGGGTTGAGAAGGAGATCTCAGCGTGGGGATATTTTTGCTGAATGAAAAATGCATGCAGGCCTACAGCAAAGGCATCCTTCCGGAAGTTATCCAGCCCAAGCAGTGCTCCAAAAGCAACTCCTCTCATTCCACTTAATAAGGCACGTTCTTGTGAATTGAAACGATAGGGGAAAATTCTTTTTGGCCCGCTTAAATGTACTTGTTCATACTTATCCGTATTATAGGTTTCCTGGTAAACGGACACAAAATCTGCACCACAGGCTTTTAGCAATGAATATTCATCAGTATTTAGAGGATATATCTCAATGCCAACGGTAGAAAAATAGTTAGCTGCCAATCTAATTGCTTCGCCAATATACTCTACCCCAGATTTATGTCGAGATTCTCCTGTTAAAATCAAGATTTCTTTCAAACCTGTCCGCGCTACTTCTTTAAGTTCTTCTTCAATCTCTGCAAAGGAAAGCATCCCTCGTTTTATTTTGTTATGGCAGTTGAATCCACAGTATATGCAATGGTTTTCACAATAGTTAGAAATGTATAATGGAGTAAATATGCTAACAGAATTACCAAAATGCCTTTTTGTTTTTGTTGTAGCTTTACTCGCCATATCTTCTAAATAGGGCATAGCTGCAGGAGATAATATTGCCGCATAGTCTTCTAGCGTTAGCAGATCTTTCATCAGTGCTCTTTCTACATCTTTACTTGTATATTGATGATAATCATATTTATTTACTAGTGCTAATACTTTTTCCATAATATCTGAATCAATGGCTTCCATTCCATCTAAATAGTTCAGATGATTTACATGCTCTGATTTCATAACTAGTCCTCCAAAAATCCAGTCAAAGGACTGGATGCCTCTGCTCGATAATTTAATACTCTTCCTAAGCCTGCCAGAAAAGCTGCTCGACCTGCTTCTATAGCCAGTTTAAATGCTTTAGCCATTAAAGCAACATCATTTGCTGTTGCGACTGCAGTATTACACATAATAGCATCGACCCCCATTTCCATAGCTTCACAGGCTTGAGATGGCCGACCTATACCAGCATCTACGATAATCGGCAAATCTATTTCATCGACTAAGATTTGTATAAAATCTTTGGTGCATAACCCCTTATTGCTTCCGATGGGCGCACCTAAAGGCATCACGGATGCGGCACCGGCATTTGCCAATGATCTAGCAACATTTAAATCTGGATAGATATAGGGCATAACAATAAATCCCTCCTTAGCGAGAATTTCTGTTGCTTTTATTGTTTCATAGTTATCCGGCATTAAATATTTGGAATCATGAATCACTTCCAATTTGATAAAATCTCCGCAGCCGATTTCTCTTGCCAGACGTGCAATTCGAACAGCTTCTGCAGCATTTCTTGCACCGGAGGTGTTTGGTAATAATGTTATTCCTTTTGGTATATAAGCCAAGATATTTTCTTGACCGTCTAAATTAGCACGACGCAAGGCAAGAGTTACTATTTCAACTCCTCCATTTTCAATAACTGCATTTGTTAAATCCAGAGAAAACTTACCTGATCCAAGGATAAATCTTGATTGAAACTCATGTCCGCCAATCATTAATTTTTCGCTCACTCCAAAACACCCTTTCTTAAATATCTTCAATACCTAACAATAAGCGAAGAACCAAATTAGCCTGATGTCCGGCACAGATTTGAACTCTAGGCGCCATCAAGCCTTTTCCGATTTCTGCACCGTTTTCCATATCTCCACAAACATATAAACGTTTCATAGGCTTCATCGTCTTAATTAAATTGGAACTTTCATATCCTGCCATGCCGGAAGCTGAGACTATTTTGATATTAGGAAGCTGATTTAAGGCTAAATTCACCAGCATTGATTTCGCTTCCGGTTGATCAAATGCTTCGCAGATAATATCATAACCATTGAATAGCTCCAGAATATTTGCTTCTGTAACTTTTTTATTTTGAGTTTCTATCTTAATAAAGGGGTTAATTTCCTTAAGTTGCTTGTTTAGTGCCACAGTCTTTGGCATTCCCAAATGACTGATATAATAATTTTGTCGATTCAAGTTGCTTGGCTCAACAATATCAAAGTCTACTAAAAGCAACTCTCCCACACCAATTCTGGCAAGCATAACTGCAATATTGGACCCGAGGCCGCCTAATCCAGCTATGGCTACCTTGCCTTTTTTTATTCTTTTGTGTACAGTTGGCGTATGCCTGGCCATCATCATGCTCTCGAGTTCTGCCTTTTTAGGCATGGTACCTTTGCGAATGATGGTTAATGTATCATTCGCAGATAATTTGCAGTCGTTTTCTATTTGAAAACCATTTAAGATTACGATATCTGTCTCGTTCCCGATTTGTTCTCTTGCCTCAAATGCTGTCTGATAAGTTAGGTCCATCTTTTTTCCATTGATTTCTATTATCATATTAGCCTCCACCCACAAATCTAACAATCTCGAGAGTATCTTCGTCGTAAAGGATAACATTCTTGTAAGCTGATCTCGGAATAATCTCCCCATTTCGTTCTACAGCAATAGTATTAATATCAAAGCTTTGGGCTTTTAAAAAATTCAATAAAGTTGTATTTTCAGCTAATAAAATGATAGTACCATTTACTTTCATTGTCTGCCTCCTTAAAAATTCATATAAAAAAGCACAAAATAAACTATACACCCTTTCGGTGGTGTACCCCATTTTGTGCTTTTTTTATTTATTTAGGGTTATATTATATCGCGCTATTGTTTTAGTCAAGTCTAATGTCAGTCAGTTTTTCACTTTTACTTCCTGTTTCCAACTACACTATAAGGAATCGCCTTCACTTTCCCCATCCCCATTCGACTAGATTTGGGCTGGGATCTAAGATCGAGCGATATTGTTCCAAATTACCATAAGTGCGTTGGGATCGAGTAGTTTATATCGGAAATACTTCGCCAAGCGGTCTTGGGGTCTAACCCAGCTAAGGTGTTTGATGCGGAGAGGACTGGTGCCACCACGCAAGTCTGTAATATTTTTGGGAAACCTCCCACAATGTTGCGGGGTTTCTTGCCATTTTGCTTGAAAACCGGGAATATTACGCACGATAAAGGGAAGATACCATTGGTGAGCCTGCCAAAATGTATCGTCTCGGTAGGGGGACCTGTTCATAAATCTGGCCCACATACTGATAACTCCCGTTGTTTCTAAACAACCTGAGCACGTAAAACGTATTATATTCGTTCGTGGAATCTGAGAGAGGGTTAAGAAGAGGGAGCAAGAAAGCTTCCTTGTCCTTTTCTAGATTTAAAAAGGTATGAAAGGAGGTTATATCTTGCCACTCAACTTCTTCATCGGCATCTACTGCCAAGATCCAATCACCTGAAGTGCGTTTAATAGCAAAGTTTCGAGCGGCACTAAAATCGTTTTCCCAAGGAAAGAAAAATACATTTTTGGTATAACGCTGAGCAATGCTGACGGTATCATCAATGGACCCGGTATCCACAATAACTATCTCATCAGTGTTTTTAAAGTATGCGCGAGTCTACTATAGTGCTGTGAATGCAGCAAGTGCAGTCACTCTAAATGTTTTCTTCCAGGGAGAATTGTAGATACCACGCAAGGAGACGGGAAATTCACGTCTCCTTTGCTGTCGACTACCTTTAATAGAGTGAATTTTCAAAGCAAATTAGTTGGAGTAATGTTTATGCTAGATGCCGATACATTTTGGGCACAGAGACATAGAATATTACTGTAAAGGAGGGGGTGGGAGTATGGCACAATCATGCTGTATAAAATGTGGAGGCAACAGATTTGAGGTTGTCCACGCCAATAACCTCGAAGGAACTACTCGAGCCGTGCTCTTCGTTCAGTGCACAGACTGCGGATCGGTCGTCGGGGTACTAGATTTTCATAATATTAGCGTGAAAGCAGAACGCATGAAAAATGATCTGAGAATGATGGCTGAAAAAGTGTTGGATCGAATAAATGATACCAAGTAAAGAGGGGCTGTCTCATAATGATGTCTGAGGACATTCATGAAAAGGCAGCCCCTCTTTGCTTGGTATCTTGACGTTTATGGTGATAGAAGATTGGATGTACTCAATTTCGGTAGCAAATTATTAATTTGGAAAATAAGATAATGGGAGACTTTATATTTAAGGTTTATCCAATGGGCAAAACTGCTTCCATTTTCTTTATAGGAGATAAGTGGCGCTAGCCCCCTGGATAAGCCTACTAAACTCAAAGCTGAAGAAATAATTTATATGAAAGAGAGGTAAGGTAGAGGTGGCTGGTGTTGCTACTATTAGTTTCTGTGGTGTTTTATTGTTAATACTTATTATTCTCAAAAAAGTACGTGCTAGATTTGGCGAGGTTGATGAAAAGTTTGGAAAACCATATTTTTCGAAAATAGTAAAAATAATCGGTGGTCACCCGGACCTAAAAAGAGGGTCGATGGCTATTTCACTTCATCCCAAGGATGCAATAGCTTTCAATCGCAAAGTTTTTCTATTTTCCCAGATCAGTTCAATTAAGATTATCTCTCAGTTGCCTATCAAATTAAACAATGGTAGAAAAACTGCTGTAGCTGAAGTAGACGAACAATATCTTTGCATTGAGGTTAAGGATGAACATGGTGAGCATGAAGTTGTTTTTACTACAAAATCAGATTTTATAGAAGTTGCAAATAAGTTAATACAAAAATGGAATAAGTACAACCTTCTAAACTAGTTAGATTTCTTCTGTTTGTTGTTAGTTTAGTAGATATATATTTTTCTGGGACCGGCAAAAACCATTGAGACAGAATTTAACAAGTTTTCTATATATGTCTATTATTGAAAAATCAATTCTTGAGGGGAGATTAATATTTAATTTTGGACTTTGTAACAGCGATTCTCTTTGACACATACAGTGTAAGGAAACAGAGAGGGGAATTTAATTGCTGAAAAGCTTGCACAACTCACTCAAAAGAGACATAAATTGGGAGTAGAGAAGAGTAGAAGAGCACTGGACGCGATATTTCTCCAAAAACTCTTTTTAATTTAGAAAGGAAGGTAAACAGAATGAAAAAAGACATTGATTCTTCAAGCTTAGCAGAAGTTGTGGACCGCATCTTAGACAAAGGTATTGTTATTGACGCTTATGTCCGTGTATCTCTTGTGGGAATCGAACTTCTTGCGATCGATGCTCGTGTAGTTATTGCGAGTGTAAACACCTGGCTGAGATATGCAGCAGCAGTTGGCTTAACAGAGCTTCATCACGACTTCTAAACTGGATGAATTTTGTTAGGGAGGGGGAGAAACTCCCTCCCATTTATTTATACCAGTCTGTTGCCAAGGATTGCGAGAAGGGACCGCCTTATCTAAGGCTCAGCTCCAGCTAAGTTTTCTATAATTAATAGCAAAGGAGAAAAAATGATGAGCATAAATCTTGCCGAATTAGGACGTGTGTTATGTCAGGAGTTTGACCAAAGGCAGCTGGAATTGAACACACTCCATACGGAAGTTCGGAAAAAGGTAATAAACGAACAAAAAGAACTTGTTAAGTTGCGAAATGTTGATAGTGATAATCAACAGATAGCAAAAAAACAAATTCTGGAAGATGCAAGTGGTTTGCTAGATAAGTACAGAGCTGACAGGAAGACCATGGTGCAGGGTTTGAAGGCTGAAAGAGTTTCGCAAATCAATGAAATAAAAACCTGGATTAATGAGCGGGGAGAAGAATTGAAGGGCTGGTATGAAGCGGGAGGTTATATGTCAAGAAAGCCTAAAGAATCAAAGGGCGGGTATAAAGCGGAAGGTCATCTGTTAAGAAAGCGTACAGGGAGGTAAGGCAATTGCCGGATGCATTTATTGAAACCGCATATTTCAAGGACCTTACGAACCGCGCTTTGCTCTATCTCCAAGCCGGTTATGCCGTTCATTTTTGTGGACCGGCTGGAACGGGAAAGACTGCTCTGGCAATGCATGTCGCTGAGCTTTTGGGTCGCCCGGTAGTAACACTTCAGGGCAACGACGAGTATAAACCCTCTGACTTGGTAGGAGGGAACTCGGGAATGCGCAGGAAGAAATTGCTCGATAACTATGTTCATTCTGTTTGGAAGGCTGAAGAATCCATGGATAGTATTTGGTATGACGGAAGAATAACTCATGCCTGCAGAAACGGTCATACTTTTGTCTATGACGACTTCACACGCTCCAGACCAGAAACCAATAATGTACTCCTTTCTGTCTTACAGGAAAAGACTCTAGATTTATCGGCAATTCAAAAAGGAGAAACAAGGTTAACTGTCCACCCGGATTTTTCAGTACTTTTTACCAGTAATCCATCAGAATATGCAGGGGTACACGTGCTTCAGGATGCGTTGAAAGACCGTGTTATCACTATAGCGATAAAAGGTTTAGATCGTGAATCTGAGGTGGCTATTGTTGCAGGCCGATCAGGTTTGCCCTGGCGGGAAGCAGCTAGAATCGTTGATATCATTCGAGGAATTCGAGGAAATGATATCAAGAAGCCTAGTATTCGTGCTGCGATCATGGTCGCTACAATCTTGGCTACAAAAGGATCAAAACCTTCCAGCTCAAACCCATTATTCTATCAGATTTTAATGGATGTCATTGGTTCAGAAATTTCTTATGAAAATGACGGCGAAAACAATTCTTTACTAATTAAACGTATTGAAATGGAATTAGATAAATACACCCCAGAGAATAGGAAGTGAAAATGATGCGTCAGCCTTTACCTTTAAGGCCGAAGCTAATACGACCTCCAATACGCGATCATAAACCTAGCTACTTTCAGATGCATGTATACGACCAGGAATTACAACGACTCGTGGCAGAGCGAGCTGAGATAGCTAAAAGAGTTAACGTGATAGAGGAAAGAGTAAAGATCGTTCAGAAGGAATTACTCAAAATAGAGCGGATGCTTAAAAGAAGTGCATCACTCGTGAGGTAGCTTTGAGCATTACTGTTGGCCTTAAAATAAAACATGAATTTTTAACTTTTGTCATGATTTCTGATCCCTATCATATATATGTCATAGGCAAGGTTAGGGAGGGGGTCAGATCATGGCATTAAGTAAAAGCGTAGAGTCAAGTAGTTTAGCGGAGGTCATTGACCGTATTCTTGACAAGGGAATAGTTATTGATGCTTTTGTCAGAATTTCATTGGTTGGAATCGAACTCATTACCATTGAAGCGCGTATTGTGATCGCTTCAGTGGATACCTATTTAAAATACGCTTCCGCCATAGGGCTTACCCTTGCTGACTCTTCCTCGATAATGAGGAATTAAAGGAGGAGATGAAGCATGGATATTCAACAATTGGTTAATGACGTAAAAACCTTCTTTCAAAGTGTTTTGGAAAAGGAGGCAAGTGTCATTGGCGTTAGGCGGCGAGAAAACGGTTGGATAGTACAAGTTGAAACGATCGAGGATTCAGACTATCAGCGGCGCAGAGCACTTGACGACGTTGTCGGGCTTTACGAGGTAGAAGTCAGTGGAAATTTAGAAATTTTAGGGTACAAAAGGATCGGATTGCGTGAACGAGACGAAATTGGTCAAATAGATGACGAGGAATAGGGAGTTAAAGTCGTGTGGGTGACATGACTTTCTTTTTTAGGCACCAATCAGAAAGTCTAATTTCGGCTCGGCCTTTATCCCTATCACGACAGCATGCCTTTTATGGCGGTGTTCTATTCTGAGCAACCTCGTTTGGGGCATGACCAACAGATCGGTGCAACTAGGCGGTCGTCTTCAAAAGGCTTAACCCCTAGCCAAGTTTTCGTTATACTAGACCCCCATGCCGCTAACGGTACCAATAAAGTATTGAAAATGGGCTGTTTTTAGGGTAGTCAGAAAGTATAACTTATCGTTGTATTCTTTCTGGAAAGTCCCTTCTCGCCATCCTTGGCTGCAGGGACACTCGGCCATCACGGCGTCTTGCCATCCGTGGCGGCGCTCTAATCTCGAACGTCCTGTTCGAGTCATGGGTAGCGCTTAAGTGCAACTAAGGCTACCGACTGCGCTTGAAGACTTCTCCGCTAAGTTAACACGTGCGAAGACAGTGTCTTCGGGCGCTGGCCAGGTTTTCTAAATAAGGGGGAGGGAAATTTGTATTACTGTTACGGTATCATTCGAGCAAACTCTATGGAAGTTGAATTGCTGAAATTAGGCCCTGAGCAAGAGCCTCCCTGCCTCATAGTGGAAGGGGATCTTGGGATGCTCTGTGCTAAGATTGAAGGTGATTTGATGACAACAGCGACGAGAGAGAGTATGAGTCGCTACACGGAAGTACTTTGCCAAGTTATTAAGCACACCACGGTAGTTCCTTTGCGTTTCGGAACCTTATTTGATCAAGAAGAAGAAATTCATAGAGTTCTTAAAAAAGAGAAAAAGCGTTATTTGAGGTTTCTCACTAATTTAGACAACAAAATAGAAGTCGAACTCAAGGTTTGGTGGAAAAAAGAGAGTTTCCAAGAAACAATGCTGAAAAACAAACGCTTAGGGCGTCGGAAAAAAGCGATCGAAAGAGGAGAAGGCCAGGGTTACGATGTTGTAGAGTTTGGCAAGGCAATTATGGAAGTGGCGGATTATGAGCGTAAAGAAGTAGAAAAGATATTTATCGCAACGCTTCGTCCCTTAGCCGACGAGTGGTTGGTCAAAGATCCAATGGATGAATTCCAAGCCTTTGATGGAGTATTTTTGGTCGAACGCCAAAAGGAAGAGGACTTTGATCAAGCCGTTGGAACTCTTTACGAAAAGTATACTGCAACGATGATTTTTAAATATACAGGCCCTTGGGCACCACACCACTTTGTAGAAGAAAAATAAATGGTAGGTTAATCTCAGCCTGGAGGACGGATAAGGTATGTTTAGATTTCCGATTTGGGCAATCAGACAAGTTATTGAACATGCAGAAGCAGAGTACTATAGTCCTGAAGCCATACGGCGAGAACTCAGCCAACGGCAGTATATGCTAGAAAATAAAGAGATTACCCCAGAGGAATATCGCGAACATGAAAAGCGACTATTTGCACGATTGATGGAGGGTCAGGAAAGAGGGATAGAAGAATGAAGTGGTCCCCTCAAGGGTGGGAACAGAAAGTTGAAAGGCTTATCAATCAATGCGAGGACAAGGTTATCCTAGAATTAGAAGAAATCATTATGGCTCGTTTGAGAGAGGCAGGTGAAACTGTCATCCAAGGTCTTCTTGAGGCTCCAGTGAAGATAGGGTTTTCAGGAATTGAGCAAAGAGAAGACTTTGAGGAGGATAAAGAGGACCCAAGAAGTATTCCCATTGATGTCAAGAATACTAGTCAAGTCAACGAGGTGCGTGATTTTAGCAAAGCTGGTTACGCACCATTAGCTAGTGAACTCGTTCAACCAAAGTTAAACATCGAGACTTCGGTGACGAAAGCCTCCAGTGGAGGGCTTCGCCAAAGCCGCTCGTCCCAAAAAGAACTCTTAGCGGCGAAGGAGGAGTCTACCCCCTCCGAAGCAGAGTACGGGGTACCGCTCCCACTTGTAGAAGTAGGAGTCTCACGATTGGATGAAGAGGTTTTATACGCATTTGGCATTATTCAGGTAAATCAAGAGAGCATGGGTGATTTACTTGGCATGGAAGACAGACCCTGTCGTATTGTTGAAAATGGAAACCTGGGTATGCTTGTCTGCCCAGTCCTTCAAAAAGAGTATAGTGAAGAGTCCCTCCATCTTTATATGGAGGATATGGCCTGGGTGGAGAGTCATGCGCGGCGTCACGAAGAAACTTTATTGAAAACATTGGAAGGTAGGTCTATCATCCCCCTTCCATTTTGCACCATATTTACCGATGAGGAAAATATCAAAAGACAATTAGCACAGAACGCGGAGGAGATTCAAGCTGATTTGCAAAGGCTAGGAAACCACAATGAGATGCATGTTAAACTCTTTGTCGATCGTAAACAGCTTTTAGAAAAGCTACATGAAGAGCTACCTTATTCAGGTGAGCAAAGCGGAGGGGGGTATTTTCAAAAACGTCAATGGGAGAAAAAGATCGAAGAGGAAATGGAACGAGTCATGAATGACTATGGCGAATCTCTTTATCAAGATTTAAACGATATTTCTGCGGAAGTAATCCTCTTAGATAAGGCGGGAGTTGTTGCGCCGGAGGGACAACAGGTTGTCTTTGCGGTGCAATACCTAATGGCTAAGGAAAGCCGAGAAGAATGGGATAAAAAGCTTAAAGAATTTGACGAAGCGGCTGATTCATTAGGGTTTATTTTAGATGTATCAGGTCCTTGGCCTCCCTATCATTTTTCTCAATTAATTAAGGAGGAAACTATGAGTGGGTGATATTGCAAATTCAAAACAAGTTACGCTCCTTGAAGTTGTGGAGAAATTGCTCGATAAAGGAGTCGTTATCTCTGGTGATCTTATTCTTAGCTGTGGTAATGTCGATTTAGTGTATTTGAATTTAAAACTTATTCTCACCTCTGTACAGACGATGCTCGAAGGAAACGCCATAAAGAAAGATGTGAATCTATGAAACTGCCCTATCTTTTGGGTTTTGTACGTAATTGTGTCGATTTACCCAGCGAGCCACCATTGTTCACAAGATTGACAACAGTAGGAAAGCACAGTGTAATTTGGTGTAAGTCCCCAATGGAGACTTTTACCACAAAACAGGACTTTCTATTGGCTATGTTGCAGTGGTTTGAGAAAATCCAACATCTTGAATTAACGGTGCTACCGATACAGTCTGGGGTGAGTGTTTTAAATGAGGGCTACTTGGAAGGGCTTCTACGAATTTATAAAAGAGAATTGGATCTATGTTTTGACAAAGTGGAAGGGTGCTCGGAGTATTGTTTGACCATCATTCAGAGGGATCAGGGCTACGCTCATTTATCATATGCTTCGTTGCGAGAAAATGTGAGTAGTGGAAAGGAGTACCTTGATCGGGTAAGGATGTGGCATCAGATGATGGAAAGGGAAGTATTGCAGGCTAGAGAGGTAATTTTAAATTTTTGCTTACGGTTAACCCCGTGGATTAAAGACTGTTGGTCTGAAACCCCTCAAACTCAGGGGGAAGGAATTAATTTGAGCTTTTTAGTGCCTAATGCATGTCAACAAGAGTTTATCAATGAATTGAAACTACTTTTGGCTGAAGTTAATGTCACGGATAAATGGACGGGACCGTGGCTTCCTTTTCATTTCAGTTCATTTACTTTAAAACCGGAAAGGTTCCTTATTCACGAATCTTTGAATTGGGGCAAAGGGAGGGTTACCTCATGATCGAGGAAGACGAATCAGGTGCAAAAATCGCAGAGTGCGTTATAGGTTTTGAAGGACAAAGTGCTGCTGGGCGTGTTAATGCTAATCAAGATAATGCGGATCAGGGGCTCGCGAAGCTTGTACTCACTTTGGTGGAATTATTAAGGAGAGTTATGGAGCATGAAGCTTTGCGGCGCATTGATGGTGGGACTTTAACGGAAAGAGAAATAGAAGAAATGGGAGAAACTTTCTTGAAGCTGGATAACAAAATGATTGAAATGCGTGAGATATTTGGACTAAAAGAGGATGATCTAAACCTGGATCTAGGGCCTTTGGGAAATCTTATGTAGGGAGGGGTGGGGAGAAACGTGGCAATTCAACATTCGAACAACAGTAGTGGTTTGGGAGATCTCTTAGAACGAATATTGGACAAGGGGATCGTAATCGCCGGGGATATAAAAATATCGTTGGCTGATGTTGAGTTATTAAATATCAAAATACGCTTGCTAGTGGCATCCGTGGACAAAGCTAAAGAAATGGGAATTGACTGGTGGGCGCATGATCCTTATCTTTCATCACGCGCGAGAGTATCTGAGCAACAAGCGATTGCTGTAAATGCAGAACCAGTTCAGATTCAATCGGATGAGGTCTCGGAAGATTGCACAATGCCCAGAGAAGAGAAAGAATCGATATTTAAAAGACCAAAATATCGAAATTAACATAGTGAGAAAAGGGAGGGTGAAAGCCTTCCCTTTTCTCACTATGTTAATTTTATCCATGACTAAACGTTTGTGGATATATTCAGCTCAAAGTTTCCTTTATGAGAAAGAATAAAGATTATTAATCACCCTTGTCCGTTGTTGGACATATGCTATGGTAAGACAGGGAGAGGAGGGGAAATGCATGAAAAAGGACGTCGATTCCTCAAGCTTAGCAGAAGTTGTTGACCGTATTTTGGAAAAAGGAGTAGTCATCGACGGATATGTGAGGGTTTCTCTAGTCGGTATAGAACTTTTAACCGTCGATCTTCGTATCGTAATTGCCAGTGTTAATAGTTTTTTGAGATATGCCTGCGCAGTGGGGCTAACCACCGAACATCATCACGGCGACCTGTTTTAAAAAAGGGAGGGAGAAATCCTTCCCTATATTTTTAGATTGATCGTATTCTGAAATAGGGATAGTCATAGACGGACTTGTAAGGACAATTGTTTTATGCCAGTGGAGGGGATATTTCCTCCGTTCTTACATTGTACATACTCTCTCTACCAATGACTGTTTTATAAGCTTCTAATGTGATCTCTGCAACTTTAGACCAAGTATATAGGTTGTGTATGTGCTGCATTAAGGGCAGGGGAGAGGCATTAAAGGATTGTTCAAGGGCAGTACGTAAGCTTAGATCGTCTTGCGGGTGCACATAAAGGGCCATATCCCGGAAATACTCCTTAGGACTTCCTTGGTCTGTTGAGATCACGACAGTCCCGCACGCTCCAGCCTCTAAGCTCGACAATCCTGGGGTTTCAAACCAACTGGGTAAGGCATGTGCTTTGGCCGCCGAATAAGCCGAAGCAAGTAGTGCTCCCTGCAGAGTGCCAATATGGGTGACGTTTGAATGAGATGCTACACTTTTATAATAATTTAGGTCATTAACAGGCCCTAGGAGAACGAGAGAAAGATCAAGATTCTGACAAGCCTTTGCCAACCAAAGTTGGTTTTTCCGTGGGGAAATTCTTGCAGCACAGAGCACAAAATCTTTGGGAAGATTAGGGAACTGTTCCCGGAATAGCTTAGGATTTGCGCCGATGAATGAATCTGGAAACCCATTCGGAACCACTTGATAGGATGCAGATTTGAGAAAATCTTGTTGGAGAACGTCCATCTCAATTTGACTATTGGGGAGTAAGAGATCACATTCGCCCACGAGTCGAGCACGCATGGGTTGCATATGTTTCCAGGCTGCTAGAGCATTGGGACTTGCACCTTCTCGCTTAAAGTAAGCATTTGGAGGCCAATAAATGGGAGAGAGGATAATTCCTTTTCTTTGCTTTTGGGCATTAAGAAAGAACATATAACTTTCTTTAATACGCGTGATATTGAAAATATGAACTAAGTCATAGGGAGTAAGATCAAGATTAGGATCAGCGGAAAGATGCACTTCAACGCCAAGCTTTTTTAGCTCTTGCCCGGTCAATACTATTTGCACAGTATCACCGGCAGGGGTTTTCAGAAAGTCCGGGCGAGCTTGGAAAAGTACTTTCATAAAGAATCCTCCCCAAAGATAACTCGTTATAAGAAATGTAAAGGTGTGAAGAATATTAGAATATAAAAAAATCAAGATAAAAAACTACTAACTAAGAACTATAGGAATTAAAAATTATAAATGAGTAAGACGAATTATAGCTTTTGTAGAAACTTATGGACAGACTGGATACGGTGTTGATAAGTATGGTTACGGTAAACTTCTTCTTGACCTTGGCGAGCTATTTTTTCTCTTAGGTCTTCGCGGCCTAAGTAAAAACGGACAAGCTCTAACGTTTCATCAGGATGACGGCTCCAGACGAGATGGACATGGTTTTTAAAATGGTTTTCAACGGCAGGCGTCCAATGGGTTAGAAAAAAGGCTCGACAACCTAAGGCTTCGAAAGTTCGCATGCTCATCATCGTAGGAGAGTCAATCACAGAATTTAAGCCTAATACAATTTTAGCAGAAGAATAAGCACATGGTAATTGATCATAGGGTAAATAGCCTTGATACAATTCGGGTTCCAAAGTGTAGTGATCTTTGTTTGCTATCCAGTCCCTATTCCCGAAAACCTTTAAATCAAATGGTCCTGACCGCAACGGAGAAAGGACTGTTTCTAGTCCAATTCTCCTTTGAGGATACGAAGTATAGTAATTGGCAACGAGAAGTAAATCGCAAGAATACTGAAGTGATGGTTCTGTCGGCCGATGGAAAGAAGGATTACAGGCAAAGTGAAAATAGAGAGCTGGTATTTTATCCCGCTGATAAAGAGGTAGACATTCCTTGGCGGGTGTAAGAACCAGACTAGCCCCTCGTGCCAAAGGACGAGACATAAGGCGCCAGTCTGGGGGATCATCAATGGCCCAATAGATTAATGGGAGGGAATGTCGGCGTAAAAGTGGGAAAAGTTTTTGGGCCACTGTGGAGATCGAAACTCCTTCAGCTAAAGCAAATTTAGGCTTCCAGGTCTTTAATAAATTAGTCAAACGGTCTTCCCAACCCGATTGGTGAACGGGAATATATCGAATGTCATCTAATGGGGAAAAACCTGAGGCCAGTCCTTGGCACAACAAAGATGAATTATTCAAAAAGAGAACATTCATTAATAGTGTCTCCATTGATGTTTAGATTGTTCAATCGCAACTTCTAAGGTTTTAATCAAGGTTGCGGAGTTAATTCGGTATTGTTGAGCAGCCTGCTCAACACTCATATTGAGTAAGCTTTTCGCCCCTCAACCAGATGAAAGTATTCCGAACTTACGAAGTGTTTTAGCTGTCTGAGGATATTTACATAGAATATCCGCGATGTTGGTGGTTAAATCTAAGTGATCCATTTATTCCAAAATCCTCCTTTGTTCTTAGCATCGTCCTTTTCTGATTGAAGTTGACAAATCTGTGTTTCTAGTTTTTCAAGTGATGAGTCACTCTCTTCTTGTTTAACAAGCATGACACGGAGAACCTGTGATAGACTTTGGGTTTCCTTTTCCAGATTGGACATGGCTTCCTTGACCGGTTCAAGTTCATCAAAGGGTGGTGGATCTTCTTGTTTGGATTGAAGAGCATTTTCGGAAATTACTTCTATTACTTGGTCAAACTTGGAGAGCATATTTTGAACTGCAAGACTGAGGAGTGTGTTTTCTTGTTCGAGATGGGCGACTGTTTTGATCAAAGATTGGAGTTGATCTGGTTCTTTACTTGGCATCGAATGAAGGACCTCCTCGGTAAGGTTCTCAGGAACTAGAGTTTCTTCGAGAACTTCAGACTTCTCAGATGGTTCGGATATTTGAGATGTTTCATGAGTTTCGGGTGTTTCAAATAGTTTGGGTACTTCAGGGCTTTCGGGAGTTTCAGAGGTTTTAGGTATTTCCGCTACGGCTTCAGGTATTCCGGGTAATTCGATTACATCAGGTAACGGTGGTTTTTCTGGCTGGCTTGGTGAATTTAGTTCACGCAAGTGTATTGTTGCAGGGATGCCCGTAAGAGGGTCACTATGTGAAGAGAGTTGGTCTGGATAGAAGGCCGGTACGGGAGGTGGAGTAGGCGTGGGAGAAGAAATCGGAGAGTTAACCTGGTTAGAAATAGTGTAATGGGGTGTAGGTGACGGAGTCTGAAAATTAACGATGAATCCTAATTCGCGGTAATATGCCGGAGTGTGCCTCAGTATTTGATCTTCTAACCAGTAAGTCTGATGAAAATATTTTCTGTCATTATGAACCCATTGTAGGATTTGTTTAAAAGGGGTGTGGGAAGCGAGCATTTTCCACCCTTTGCCATCGTTTTGCATAAGTATTTCTTCTCCAGTAGAAACAAGGAGCCACAATACTCCTCCTATCTCTAAAGCACCGATACTTTTGCAAGGTAAATTGAACGTTTTAATTGGGGCTAGTGACGGATGCCAATTATTAGCTAGTTCGTGGGCATCCAACTTCTGGGCTGAACGGAGTTCGAACTGACCTGTGGATGTTTTAACGACCCAAAAGAGATGATGAACATTGTCGGTTGTCATAAGTGCAGCCATATCCACGACCTCACCGGGTATTTTCAATGTTTCGGTTGGAGATCCCCATATGTGAAACGTTCCATTAAAGCGATTTGTAAAGAGAAGAGAATGTCGTCCTTGGAATGTTACGGTGCAAAGATGAAGATTGCCTTGACTATCTAAGTTAACGTGATAAAGAGGTTCTCGGGGGTGAACGACCTCACCCATATGATTACTGTGCCAAGAGTTTCCATTCCAGAATCGGTGTTCAATACGCCAAAGTTCGGGTATGGATTGGTGCGTGGAAGCGTAAAAGATATGTATTACCTTACCTTGTGGAAACAGAAAGAGCCTGCGATAGCGTTTGCCACGTACATCCAGTTTAGCAATTAAGGTTGTCTGGGGTGTACCTGCTCCAGTAATAAGGGTGTAACACAGATCTCCACTAGATTTGAGTATAACAAGATGAACGGTTTTAGAATCAGTCATAATCCCATGAGCCAAAAGAAGAGGTTCCTGGATTCGATAAGAGGGTTCATGACTGTGTGCATTAAACAGCGCGCAGCCCTGAGAGTCGATATGTAAGTATGAAGATTCACTTTCATAGGTTAAGAGGAGGGGGTTAAAAGTGTTTCGAGTTAAGAAAGCCAATACGATCACTTCCTTTTTTCATTATTTAAGTGATCCATCCCGTGTATAGAAAACTTGGCTAGCGCCAAGATTTTGGTCGCCGGAGATCGCCTTAGTTGAACTTATGCGCTGGCCATGACTCTACAGGACGTTCGAGATTAGAGCGTTGCCACGGATGCAAGGCGCCGTGATGGGCCGAGTGTCCCAGTAGCCAAGGATGGCATGAAGGACCTTCTAGAAAGTATATAACGATAAGCTCAACTTTCTGACTAGTATAAGAAAGGGCCGTTTATGGACGACCCTTTCTTTAAGAAGGGCAATGATTTATAAGAAGAGGGTGAATAACACATCAAGAGCGGTTACCGACAAGTATCCTGCTGTGGTGGGAAGAAATCACTTGGGAATGGGGTAAGGGTTGTATCAAAGAAATTGACACATGGATTTTCTGGAATATCAGGGAATTCCTCGCAAATAGGAGGTTCAGGGCAGAATCCAAAGGCTGGAATGAGAAGTTGAACGAGGCCTGTAACTTTAGTGATGACAAAGCTTCCAATGGCAATTTGAATTGTTGTTGTTGTAAAAAGTGGGCTCGTTAATACTTCTGTTCTTGTTTCAACGCGCAAATTAAAGTCGAATTCTGGTCGTGTTGGTGGGAAGTACATGACGATATCTTTGTTGATATCTGGAAGGGTGCCTGTGACTGTAAACAAGACTCCGGTTGAATCCCTTAAAGTTAACGTATAGGGAATTTGAATTGTGAATTGAACTCTGGAGAAGTTTGGCCGCGCAGGAATGGGTGTAATAACGACACTGCCAGGAACAATCACACCAGTAGAAAAGGTCATGCTTACAAAGGTGAAAGGAGGAACACCACCAATTGGTAAGGTAACGATGAAGGCAGGGAAGCATTCCCTTTGCAAACAGCTGGCATAAACTTTTTCAACGATAATGCAGACAGATTCGGTTATTTCCTCAAGTTGATAAGGGTCCGTCAAATCGATGGGGTCACTAGGTGATAAGGCTGAACCCACTCTTCCCACGGTAACACCTCGTGGTGGGAATGATGTTGGTAATGCAGCGGCGATGGTGTTGGTTAGAGTGTTGATGATGCTTATTGAGCTGTCGCCTTCGTTAGCAACCCATAATTGTGTGCCATCACCAGTAACATCTAGCCCGAGGGGGTTTATCCCAACTGGTATATTAGTTATAACGTTAAGTCCTGTGGTCGAGATCACGCTTACGCTGTTGGATCCGAAGTTGCTTACATACATGAAAACAGGATTTACAGGGTTCGCAGCAATCTTTTGCGGGTTCGAGCCGACCGGGATGAGGCTTAATAGAGCATTTGTTGCGGTGTTAATGACACTGACATTGTTGCTGCCACTGTTGACTACGAAGAGCTTAGTATTGTCTAAACTAACAGCCAGACCATTAGGTGAAGTTCCTACTGGGATCGTTGCGATGACGGTATTGGTTACTGGATTGATGACAGAGACTGTATTACTGTCGCTATTGCTTACGTAGACACGACTGCCATCACGGGCAATAGTGACATCGATCGGCCCTGAGCCAACCGTAATGGTGCTTACTACAGTATGAGTTGGAATGCTAATAACGGAAACAGTTCCACTTCCAGAGTTTGTCACATATGCTGTAGTACTAGTAGGGTCAATAGCGACCGACGTTGGGGCAAGACCTACTGGGATCGTAGCTAAGACTAGATTTCCGGCGGTGCAAATGACGGAGACTGTGTTACTACCGAAATTAGGGACTAAAACCTTGGTACCATCCGGCGTACGTCTTGGGAAAGCGGGCGCGATCCCTACGGGAATGGTAGCGACTAGCACATCGCTGTATACATTATATATGGCGACTGCGTTGTCGAGTGTTACCCAAGCATGGGTTTCAAATAGCATGTGTGTATTCCCCCCTTTTTTAATTCGAGAAACGAGTAAGACTTAGTAGCTTCAACGTATACTATTCGCTCGTCGATTAGGGTGTTACACGCTATTCTTGATTGTATAAGCCCTAATAAAAATATACTGAAGCATTCGGCCGGCCCGTTCGCTCCAATCGTTTGCTTGAGCGAAGGCCATTCTTTCTGCTTTGTTCAAATCTTCTTCTTCTAATAGATGTCGCAGGCGCAGAGAGAAAAGTTGAGGGCTGCTTTCAAGATTGATTTTGGGAATGGTAAGCAGTTCAGGAAGTGGTGTCCCCAAAACTCGTATTCCCGTTGCGTAATATTCATAAAGTTTGATCGGATTGCACCCTTTGGTCATTTCTGTTTGACGAAAGGGAATCAGACCCAAATCAAAGTTATGGAGATAATTTGGAAGTTCCTGATAAGATTTTAGTCCTAGATAGAAAACATTTTTAAACTTTAATGGGAACTTATTAAGCTGAAAGAGAGCCCCCAGAAAAACAAAGTTTATTTCCGGATTTTGTTGGATCACTACCTCAAGAAGCTCCCAATCTACCCAAGGGGCAATTGCTCCACTATATCCAACAACGAGCTTACCCGATGGAAGATCTGTTGGGCGGTAAGGAGGGGCGGGCGAAAAATGGACGTAGTCTACACCATTGGGGACTAGGTAGACATGAGGATGCCGGTTAAGAAAATATTCATAAATACTGCTGCTGCTGCAAAAGATTAGATCTGCTCTTTCAATGATCGTGGGATAATAGGGTGCCCAACTGGCAAACTCCTCTTTAGGCTCATCCACCGCATCATAAATAACAAGGTCTGGGTCATATTTTTGTATTAAATTGATATGAGAAGGAACAGTCAACCAAAGGATTCGCGGCCTGGGGTGGGGAACAGCCATTGCTGGCGATCCTTGGCAGATGAGAAGAGACGGAGATAATAGGGTGATTTTAGGGTTTGAAAAGTTGCCAAGGTCTTCATAAAGAACAGTTTGGCCGGATGCAGAAAATCTACCGAATAACTGTTGTGGGCGTTGAAACATCCAATTCCAGGGAATTGAGGGAGGGTAAATAATCGTAGGCATTTGTAACCTCCTCGTTGACCGTTTACCGAAAATGGTCGGTACATAGTATCAGGATATGCAGAAAGAGATTAAGCGGGAATGAAAGTCTTGTACCATTTGTTAAATGAGATCATATTATAAAGTAAAGGGATGTCCTTGTTTTGAGCAGGGGGTGGGTTATGGAAGAGGAGGTCCAGACGATTAAGAAGGATATTGCGGAAATCAAGGAGGCGGTTAAGGACGTATCAACAGTCGTAAACGATATGCGTGTGCTACTAGCGGGTAACTATATTACAAAACAGGACTTTGAGGATTATAAAAAGGGAACTGAAAATAACCGTCGTTGGTGGTCGGGTTTTGTCATAGCCTTGGCCGGAGCATTTGCGACAATAGTGAATGTTCTTTGGAACCATTAGTATAAGCAGGAAACTTAAAAGCAAAAGAAGTCTGCCAGTATAGCAACAGGCAGATTTTTTTGCTTTCAAAAATAGGTTTTCAGGAAAAGCAGACACGGGGACGGTTCTCTTGTCTAAGCTCAGGGCTAGACAAGAGAACCGTCCCCGTGTCTGCGTGAAAAGAAGTTTTAAGGTAATTGAAATAATAACTCTAACAAGTCGGAAGGCTTGTGCATAAAGTATTACAAATAGTCAACCTTGAGAATTGTTGACACCGCCAAAAGATAGGGGGGTGATTCTTTGAAGATCTTAACCTTAACTAACGAATTTGAAGATGAAAGTTTTGGTGGCGCGGGAACAGCAGTTACTGGAATGGTGCATGTGCTTGATCGTATGGGTGTACAACAAACCGTGATAGTACCACGCAGTGATTGGAATATGCCGAGATGGGCTTTATTAGGACAACAGATTAAAGTTTTGTGGCTGCCTCGTAACAGTCATTATTTCGGTTACCTGGGGATGATTAAGGCAGATGTGGTGTGTCAGGAGTTTCCGGAGATTTGTCAAGGATGGGATATAATTCATAGTCATGCCATCAATTTTACACCTTTGGCCTATACCCTGTCCCAAGAGGTCGTTCCAATTTTATATTCGGTATATTCCTTTTTACGCAAAGAGTTAGGAGACTCACCAGAGTCTGAGTTACAGGCACAATTTAAGATACAGGAAGAGCTATTCATGCGTTGTCAACGGATTCAACTCATAAGTCAGAGCGAAAGACATTATTTGGCAAATTATCTTCCTCAATATCTTGCCAAAACAGAGGTTTTACCGCTCGGTATAACCATACCTTTGGAACGTTGGCGGCCAGGAAGTATCAATGAGCTTTTGTATGTTGGAAGGTTAATAGATTATAAAGGGATTGAGGATCTGATCAAGGCCATTTCAATTCGGCAGAGAAGTGGTCGGAAAATTCTTCTGAATATTGTGGGTAAGGGAACAGATTCTTATGAAAGTTATCTAAAGCAGCTTGTTAAGTCCTTGAAGCTAGAGGCTTACATTCATTTTCACGGTCGAACACCAAGTTTAGAGGTACGGAGATGGATGGCGAGTTCTACGGCTCTTGTTGTTCCTAGTCGACGTGAAGCCTATGGATTAGTGGCCTTAGAGGGAATGGCGATTGGGACTCCTATCATAGCCTCAAATGCTGGGGGTCTGGCAGAAGTTGTACCAAACGCTTGCGCCTTAACCTTTGAAGCAGGCAATGTCGCTCAGTTGTCAGAAGCTCTAGCAAACCTAATTGATACCCCATCTCTTCAAAAATCACTCTCCATCAAAGGTCGTGAGAATGCATTAAGGTTTAAGTGGTCTCAGCTTGCGCCTAGATATCTTGCCCTCTTGGAGCGTGTTAAGGGAAAATAACTACGGTGTCAGATAGACAAAAACTGACATACCATATATGAATTACTGAATAAGAGGGGATGGGAAAGCGTAATGTGGGAGCGAAAGCAGGTCTTGGTCACAGGAGCAGGGGGATTTATTGGCAGCCACTTGACGGAGGCCTTGGTCAAAGCGGGAGCAAAAGTTCGTGTTTTTATTAGATATAATTCTAGAGATGGACGTGGGAACCTAGAGGATTTAGAGCCAAAGTTACTCGACCAGATCGAAATAATTGCCGGAGACTTACGTGATGCAGATGTAATCGAACGAACGGTTAAGGGGTGTGACGCAGTTTTCCATCTTGGTGCTTTGGTGGGAATTCCGTATTCCTATAAAAATCCTCGAGAGGTTGTTGAAACAAACATTATGGGAACGTTTAATATTTTGACGGCAGCACGCGACCGTGGAGTGGAGCGAATCGTACACACTTCAACGAGTGAAGTTTATGGATCTGCACTCTATGTCCCAATTGACGAGTCTCATCCTCTTCAAGGTCAGTCCCCATATTCAGCCAGCAAAATCGGGGCAGATAAGTTAGCCGAGAGTTTTTACGCTTCTTTCGATTTGCCGGTAGTAACCGTAAGACCGTTTAATTGTTATGGACCGCGACAATCTGCTCGGGCCGTCATACCCACGTTGATTACTCAGGCTCTGGCGTGTAAAGAAATTCGTCTTGGCAACACAGAAACCCTGCGTGACTTTACGTTTGTCACGGATACAGCAGATGGCTTTATAAAAGCAGCGCAGAGTAAAGAGGGCTTTGGAAAGGTAATAAATATTGGTTCGGGAAGGGAAATTTCGATTGGTCAACTAGCCGAGATTATTATAAAGACCATTCAGAGTACGGCAGAAATCGTAGTGGATGAGGCGCGAGTTCGCCCGAGCCGAAGCGAGGTTAACCGTCTTTTAGCGGATAATCGTTTGGCTAAAGAAACGATCGGTTGGGTACCTCGGGTGTCACTGGAGGAAGGGGTCAAAAGAACTGTCGCCTGGATTGCCAGCCATATGAATCGTTTCCAGGTTGGGAAATATCAGATTTAGAAGGTAAGGGGGGAGATTATGCAGACTATTATTCTAGCTGGGGGCAGAGGGTCACGACTAGATCCCTATACCCGAATTTTGCCAAAACCCCTTTTTCCCATTGGGGATAAACCTATAGCGGATATCCTTGTGCATCAACTAAAATGCGCGGGTGCTACTGAAATAGTAATGTGTTTAGGATATCTCGCAGATTTTATAAAGCTTTACTTTCAGGACGGCAGTCACTTTGGCCTTAATATTCGTTATTCGATTGAAACTGCACCTTTAGGTACGGCAGGTCCTTTGAAAATTGTTGCAGATTTAGAAGATAATTTTTTAGTGGTCAATGGAGATGAATTAACCACCTTGGATTTTGGAGCGCTGTATGGACACCATATTGCGAGCCGAGCAGACATGACGGTCGCTGTACACAAAAAGGCCGTTTATTCAGCATTCGGGGTCTTAGAGATTAAGGATGGTCAAGTGACCGCCTATTCTGAAAAACCAACCCTCAATTATTGGGCCAGCATGGGGATATACGTCATCAATAAGCGAGTTCTATCATTAATTCCTGAAAATGAACGCTTTGATATGCCGGATCTAGTTAAAGCGCTCCTTTCTGAACATGCACAAGTTGTAAGCTATGATAGTGAAGACCTTTGGTTTGACATCGGGACACCGGCTGATCTTGAAAAGGCGAAAGAGGTGTTCAAGGAGCTAAAGCTTCCTTAAACAGGACTGCGGGATTTCTGACATGGTACTTTCAACAGTAATATAGATTTAGATAATTAGAATTTGTACTTTTCCAGAATGAGTAAGATAGTTGAACGAGGGTAGAGAGAGGATCTTTACAGCAGTTATGAACACTTTGATAAAGCTAAGCATATAATGGAGCAGATGGACAACTCAAGAGCTGTTCAGTCAAAAAAAAGGAGGAAAAATAATGTCGGAACTAGAATTTCAAGGGATAGGATCAGACGATGAGCTCCTTCTAGAAATACAAGGTTGCGTAAAACAATGTAAGCCAAAGTGGGTTTTTTGTCCCTGTCCAAAGGGCGGTCAAGGGCTTGTTGAAGACAGCTTGTTTGTTGTTAGACGGCATAGAATTTTCTGGGTTGTTCAGCTTTGCAAAACAGGTGCTATTGCCTTTAGAGAAGTTTCACCGCAGTTTATGGAGATATTTTCCGAAGTAATAGTGGGGGCTACGAGAATTTTTGTTGAGTTTGACCATTGCCATAGAATAAAAGAATGGATTACCATCCAAGATAAAGAATGCTGCCCAGATAAACTCCCTAAAGATATACGCCCAGATACTTTTTATCAGGCTGACTTCTAGCAAAAGCTGTAACAAACTTGTTTGAAGGGACCCATATATTCAAAGAGGAATCACACGATAATAGTTCATGCGCAGAGCCGATGCCTCATCGCTAGAGGTGTCAGCTCTGTTTTTAATAGTATCCATTCGCTATTATCTAAGAGAAGGGGCCGTATCGAAACTAAGTTTTAAAGTGGTCCCCATGTCAAGGACATTTTGAAAAAGGGGCATTATAAAATCAAGATGTTTCATATACACTCCTGATAAGGAGGAGATATGACAAAAGCACTGGTTGTTGCATCCCTGCGGATACAATTTCCAGTGCTTTTATTCATAAATCATATCTATATAGCTTATGGAAAAGTTAATGAAATCATTGGATATCTTCAAGGAATATATGTGCAGTTCGCAAGTGCCAAACTATGTAAGGCGCTACTGTGATAACCTTGATGAATTCAAATGGCAGTGGTTTTATAATCAAATGATAGAACCGATGGAATTCGTGGCTGATTCGGATTATCTGTTTTATAGTTTAAAATGGATTCTAAAGTACGATTTTGACGACCTTGGATATGCGGTTTATTTTCAGACCATCATGAATCCTGAAATGTGGCCGGAACCACTCATCAAGGATGAATGGCGGACAATCCTTGAAAAGAGATATCAGGAACGCTTTCATAACGATATATCTGAAATGCACTAAGACAAGAATGACTCTTCGGGTAGTGTAAATTGTAACTTTGTTTTGGTAATACTATAAATGGCTCTTATCTGCCAGGGGGATAGGGCTCTGCTGGAGAGCAACCC
>NZ_JAMHFY010000032.1 GCF_023897015.1 Desulfosporosinus nitroreducens
CTTTCTTTAGTGGTTTTATTATATCAGGTTCATTATCTTTTCAAGAAATCTTGTCGAGTTTTCCTAGACCATTATAGGTCTACAAAGTAATTCTTTTTAGGATGTTCACAATCAGCTTTTTACTAATTTCAAATAACCCCAAGTAGCCAAAGGAAACCAAAGAACAAATGGTATAATTGAGTCTATTATTCCATGTGAAAGTTTTAAAACGCCAAGTTTCGTAATCATTTGGCAAAACATCATGCTATAAAACACGCCAGAAATAGTGTAGAGATAAATATAAGATCGTTTGTTCGGCAAGAAGTAGAAATATATTATAAAGAAGATAGCCCAACTAATCGGTGCCAGAAAATGAATACCTATTAGTCCAAAAGGCTCATAATTAATATACCTAAATGATTCGGTAATATTTGCTATACTAACAAGTACAACATCAAATATTGCCCCAAAAATAATTCCGTAAATCGATAATCTGCGAATTTCAGCTTTAGGTACTACTGCAACGAGAATTGTAGCAAAAATCAACGTGTAAAAGAAAGGAATAAAATTTTATTGCCATCTTGTATCTCCTAACAATTTAATAATTATAGTATTCCTTCTAATCACTATTATATTTATGCTTGAAAGGCCTCATTCCAACTCTCCAGGAAATAAGCGGATACTTATAATTCAATTGGAAACAATAGTTCCGAAGGTGTATTCACAATGATATCGTGTAAATCGTTCCTAACTTTTGGCATGGCTGCGATCCCCATCGCGATCGCAATGTACACAGCCACAGAGGATAATGACATCCCATTTCAATAAGTTACATAAGGAAGACAAATAGCCACATCCGATTTAAGAAGACCAGCGCCCACTGCTGTAAGAGGGTCGCCTTGGAACCCAAGTTCCGGCCAAAGTGATCGACCCTAATAAGAGTTACTTAAAGCAGTGTTGAGAAGGCAAAAAAGAGAAGGAACCGGCGTGATTATATGACTGCAAAACTCAATGAATACAACCAAAAAAGGAATTTTGCCAGAACCTTGGAACCGGAAGGGATAACAGAAGTGGCCCAAGAGGGTCTGAGGTATGTCGTCCAGCACCATCTGGCTCGCAGAGATCACTACGATTTCCGCCTGGAATGGGAGGGAGCTCTATTGAGCTGGGCGGTGCCCAAGGGCCCTTCCTATGATACCCGTGACAAGAGGCTCGCCGTACGGGTGGAGGAGCATCCTTTGGAATACAGAAACTTTGAGGGGACGATTCCCCAAGGGGAATATGGCGGCGGTGTGGTCATGCTCTGGGATGAAGGGTGCTGGGAACCCTATGGGGATGTAACTGAAGGACTCAGTGCCGGTATGCTGAAGTTTGTTCTGAAAGGACGCAGGCTTAAGGGAAAGTGGGCTCTGGTGCGTTTGAAAGGGAAAGCGGGCGAGAAGCAGGAGAACTGGCTGTTGCTTAAAGAAAAAGATGAGTATGCCAAAACTGCCGAGGGGATTTCTGAATTTACCACCAGCATCAGAACCGGGCGCACCATGACGGAAATTGAAGAAGGGGAAGAAGAAAGGATCACGAGGAACCCCTTCAGCAGTACCGGCGTGCAGTTGGCCCAATTAGTCCATACGGATCCTAAGGGTGAGGATTGGCTTTATGAGTTGAAATACGACGGCTACAGGATACTGGCCTATATTGAAGGCAACAGTGTCCGGCTGATCACCAGGAACGGCCATGATTATTCAAAGCGGTTCCTGGATGTCGCCTCTTCTCTCGCTGAATGGGCGGTTGGCCGGGCGATGATTCTGGACGGCGAAATGGCCATCACGGACGCAGCGGGCAAGACGGACTTTCAGGCACTGCAGAACTATCTGAAAAATCCCCAGGCCAATAACCTGACCTATATCGTCTTTGATCTCCTGGCCTTGGATGGAGCGGACCTCAGGGGACACCGCCTGATTGACAGGAAGGAAACCCTGGCAGCGTTGCTGAAAGATGCCCCCGAAAACCTCCACTACAGCCGGCATGTGAGAGGAAACGGCAAGGAAAGTTTCCGCGCGGCCTGTGAGGCAGGCATGGAAGGGATCGTCGGCAAAAAAGCCGATTCCGTCTACAGCGGAGCAAGAAACGGTGACTGGATCAAACTAAAATGCGATAAAAGGCAGGAATTTGTCATCGGTGGATATACTCTTTCCGATAGAAAAACGAGGGGGGTAAGTTCCTTGCTCTTGGGCGTCTATGCAGGCGGGGAATTAGTCTATGCCGGACGTGCCGGCACCGGCCTGAGGGAAGCCGACATGAAAGAGCTGGAGGGAAAATTTGCGGGCCTACAGAGAAGGGAGCCCCCTTTCCAACTCGGGCCCAAGCCCAGGTCGAAGGAAAAGATCACTTGGCTTGAACCTGAGCTGGTGGCGGAAATTAAATTTGCCGAATGGACCGCAGATCATCTCTTAAGGCAGGCAAGCTTCAAAGGCCTGCGGAGGGATAAGAATCCCAGAGATATTAAAAAGGAAAAAGCGGATGAGGATAGAGCGGATGAGAAAATAAAGTCCCCATCAGCCGTTAAAGAAACGGAGAGCGTTGTGGAAGTAAACACCAACGGTATCATCATTGAAGGAATCAAGATCAGCAACCCGGACAAAGTGATCTTTGCCGACTCGGAAATCACCAAAGTGGATGTGATCCGGTATTACGCCCAGGTGGCAGAGCGCATGCTGCCCTATGTGAGCCACAGGGTTCTCAGCATTGTCCGCTGTCCCAAAGGCATAGCCCAGACTTGCTTTTATAAGAAGCATCCCGGTCCGGGCAGCAAAGGAATCGTCACCATCTCTATTTCCACCGGCGGCGGAGAACAGGAAGACTACTTCTATATTGAGAACCCAGCCGGGCTGATCGCTGAAGCACAAATGGGCACCCTGGAATTTCATATCTGGGGAAGCCGTGTCGACGAGCTGGAAAAGCCTGATATGATGGTATTTGATCTGGATCCTGACGAAGGAATGGACCTGAGCAGGGTGCGCCAAGGTGTGCTGGATGTGAAAAATATTCTTGCCGATCTTTCCCTGAACTCGTACCTCAAGACCAGCGGCGGCAAAGGGTACCATGTGGTCGTCCCTTTAAAACCTGCCGTAGCCTGGGATGGGTTTCACGATTTTGCCAGGCGCGTCGCCGAAGTGATGGAGCAGAAGTGGCCTGACCGCTACACAAGCAATGTGAGAAAGGCTAAGCGTACCAACAAGATCTTCATCGACTGGATTCGCAACGGCAGAGGTGCTACCAGCATTGCCCCCTATTCCCTGAGAGCGAGGAACGGGGCCGGGGTTTCCATGCCCATCGCCTGGGCTGAACTGGACACGGTGGCTCCTGACGGTGTCAATATGGCGGAGGCGCTCCGGAGGATCGGAGGCAATGATCCTTGGAACGATTTTTTCCGGAATAATCAGCAGCTTAAATGAATTGCTGTTGAGTGCATGTGAATTAGGCAAAAAAATAAAGAGGCTTGATTAGGACAATCAAGCCTCTTTGCATATAAAGCAGCCATAATGGCGGACGTCTATTGCTCCCTATGTCTGATGAGCCCGTTCAGAAACAGCAGGTTGATTTCCTCTGCCAGTTTGGGGTTCTGCTCAAGGGTTGGGCGGATTTTTCTGTTATGGAGGAAATAGTGGTAGAAGATGTCGATATAGATTTCTATCGCAGTGTCGGAAATATCCGCTGAAAAATAGCCGATTTTCTTTCCCTCTTTGATGAGACAGGAAATCAGGCGTTTGTTTTCTATATTGAAATCATCGAGATACTGTCGGAGAACAGGATCGCTTTCCACGGCTTCAAAAAAGAAATCCATGTTGTACCGGTTTTCATAGATAATTCTGTTTTCCAGGTATTCCCTCATCTTGTCAATGAAACTACACTCTTTTTCAACCAGTGCTTTTGTCTCATTCAGGCTTTCATCTAAAATGTTTTTAACGATGATTCGGCGCAGATTGTCTTTGCTCTCAAAAAAGTTATAAATGGATACCTTGGAGACGTGGGCTTTTTCGGCGATTTCGGTTACGGTTACTTTCTCAAAGCCGTATTTACCGAACAGCTCTAAAGCCGTTTGCAGGATTATGGCTTTTTTATCGTTTCTTCTCTTTTCAAATCCGTCCATCAAATCACCTCCCCGAAATATGAACTATATAAACCTTAAACGTAAATAATATTACCATACCCTCGTTGACGCGTCAACGAGGGTATGGTAATATATAAACCAAAAACGGTTATAAAGTTCATAATTTGAGAGGAGCAGAGATATGGCGGACGTTATTTTTGATAATGTGAGCAAGGATTACCAAATAGGAGAAATCACTATCCAGGCTGCAAAGAAGGTGTCGTTTCAGGTCCGGAACGGTGAGCTTGGCATTATTCTCGGACCCTCCGGCGCAGGCAAGACCACGGTGCTCAACCTTTTGGGCGGCATGGAGAACGCCACGTCCGGGAAAATTCTTTTTGACGGCAAGGATATTACGGTCATGAACGATTTGGAATTGACCGACTACCGGCGATACAAAATTGGCTTTGTTTTTCAATTTTATAATCTGATCCCGAATCTGACTGCGGCGGAAAACGTGGAGCTGGCCAAGCAGGTTTGCAGATCACCGCTGGAGCCGGAAGAGGCCCTGGGTATTGTTGGCTTAAAGGACAGGATTCACAATTTCCCGGCGCAGCTTTCCGGCGGAGAACAGCAGCGCGTCGCCATTGCGAGGGCTATCTGCAAAAAACCGGACCTGTTGCTCTGTGACGAGCCCACCGGTGCCTTGGATACCGAAACGGGCAAAACCGTTCTCAGGGTTTTGTCTGACATCAGCCGCAAGTGGGAAAAACGGTGATTATCATCACCCATAATTCTCTGGTCGCACCCATTGCCGACCGGCTGATTGAAATGAAAAACGGCAGGGTAGTCCAAGAGAGCGTGCAGGATTCTCCCGCCGATCTGGAGGGAATCAAATGGTAACGATGCTGCAAAAAAAGATTTTACGGGATATTAAGGAAAACCGCTGGGCGTTTTTGGCCATTGTGTGTATTTGTTCCCTGGGGATTGCCCTGTTCAGCGGCATCAACTTGTATGTGAGTACGGTTAAAAACGAAGTGGCCGATTATTACGAACAGGCAAATCTTGCTGATTACTGGATTTACAAGGTGGAGGTTTCCGATTCCGATTTGAATAACATACGGTCATTGACCGATATTCAAGAAGCGCAGCGTCGGAAAGTAACGGACATTTCACTGCCAGGAGCATCAGGTGCGGTTCTGCATATCCATGCTGTTGATGAAGCGGCCATAATCAATGTGCCGGAGCTTCTCGAAGGAAATCTGCTTGACGGAAGCGAAACAAACGCTCTTTTGCTGGACAGCCGCTTTGCCGAAGCACACGACCTGTCCGTAGGTGACATTATTACCACCGGGGAAAGTGAAAGGCAGAAAGAGTGGCTGATCAAAGGGATTATCCGGGATGTGGAATACGTTTACTACGCCCCGGAAGGGTTAACAGTCCCGGAATACCACAAATACGGATTTGCCTACACAAACGCTTCCGCTCTGCCGGATGTGGCTTTCAATGAAATCGTCTTGACTGTTCATGAAGCATCAAATCTTTCACAGGAAGAAATTTCGAACAAAGTACGCAAAACGCTTGAGGGAGCCAATATCCTTAGCCGCCATCATCAGACCAGCTACCGGAAGGTTGCGGACGCTATGACCGGTGTAAAACAAATCGGGCTATTGTTTTCCATCGCCTTTTTCCTGACAGCGGCCCTAGTGACCTGGATTACTGTATCCCGTATGATGGAGAATCAACGCCAGCATTTGGGAACACTTCGTTCGCTGGGCTACTCCAAAAAGGAAATCACAGGACGGTACGCGCTTTTCGGGGGGTTGATCACCATTCCAAGTATGATTTTAGGATGGGTCATTGCCAGGTACCTGATTGCGGAATTCCTGTATGGTATTGGGATTACCTATTACACAATAGACGCGACTGGTGTCACGCCCTTTACGCTGCATTTCTTTTTGTCGGTGCTCTGCGTGGCGGCGGTTACCTGCGGCGCCGCGATGCTCTCCTGCCGTAAATTACTAAAATTGACACCTGCTTCACTTATGCGGCCAAAGCCGCCGGCACATGGTCACCGGATTCTGCTGGAACGAATCACGCCATTTTGGAGACGCTTAAGCTTCAGCGGAAAAATTGTGACAAGAAATCTGTTCCGTAACAAGGCACGGATGCTCATGGGGCTAGTCGGTATTATCGGTTCCACTTCCCTGATTCTGTGCGGCTTCGGGCTGATGAATTCTATTAACGCGATGCTCGACAAGGCGTTTGATGAAACAGTGCAGTATAATGTGGAGATTAAACTCCGAACCCCCTCGACCGGCGAACAGCTTTCCGATATTTATGATACGCTAAACAGTGCGCGGAATATCGACGCCACTATGGCGTTCAGTGTTTATCTTTATGGTGAAGACGGTAATGTGCAAAGCCCCTATCTTGTCGTGATGGACGAAGGACAAAAAAGCTTGGGCTTCAAGGACACAAAGGGCAACTCGGTCCATTTCCCAGAGGATGGGGCCTTTATCACTCCAAGGATGGCGGCCGCTCTTGGTGTGGATGTCGGCGATACGCTCACAGCACAGCTCCTTGATGGATCAATTATTTCACTTGAGGTTGCCAATATAGTGGATTTTCCTCTCGGAAATGAGGTCTATATGGGCAAAACCGCATTTTTCAAAGGTATCAGATCTCCCGTTCCTGGTAAGAACGCTGCTGATAAACGGGCAGGGGCTTGACCTGAACAAGCTGAAAAGGTGCATAGCCTTATCAAAGAAAATGAGATGACAACAAAAAATCTGGCCACGATATTCATTTTGAGCATCCGGAAAAATTTATTCAGGTAATGGCAGAATCTTTGAACAGAATAAGTCGTATTCCTTAAAGCAGATATTGCGGAATCCGTCTCAAGGTGAAAACACTAGGGATATCTTATGGTGATACTGTAAAAGGTAAACTTCAGGAGTGTGATAAAATGACAAAAGACGTATAAAAGCGCTGCCATGGATGGCAGCGCTTTATCCATGAGATAGCATAACAATGCGGTTGAATACTCATGACTCAGTTTCTCGCAATCGTTCTACAATACTCTGCTTATCTGTTGTGTGATAAGCAATCAAAGGAACGAAAATTCCCAGGACAAACAGCAATGGCAAAACAATCAGCAACGGCCAGAAAACAAAGTGATAACTGGTAAACCAGATTTGCCCGCACAGCGGGCGCACAATCAGCAGCGAGCAAGCGATACTCAAGACAACAGAACTCGTTGCCGTCAAAGTTGCATAATATCTGCCTTCAAAACACAACATTTTCACAAGCTGTTTACGCGTCATGCCAATGCTTTGCAGCATAGCAAATTCTTTGCGACGGGTCAGGATACTGGTCAAAATAGCGTTGATAAAGTTCAGCACCCCAATGAGTCCGATGATCAGCGCTAAGGCACCGCCAATCAAAACGGCCGTGTTCTGTATGCCCTTCAAGCCCGCCAGCGCAGTAAACTTAGACTTGTAATTCATGGTCGGCTCAACGCTGTCTGTATACTGTTTCAAAAAGGTTTCCATACCGGCCTCTTGATCATCGCTAATGTTAAAAGCGTAGCTCATAACATAGGTTTTGCCGGTTAGTTCTTTGTACACCTCACTCGGCAAAAAGAAGATGGAACCCAGCCAGCTGCCGTCTGTATTGGTGTTGGGGTTCTCAATCACATGGCCAAGCACGGTCATCTCCCGCACCTTATCGCCGCAGGTCAGCCTAAGCACATCCCCAACCTTGTGGTTGGCACTGTTCATTTCCACGTTGCCGTGATCATCTGTCGCTACTCCCTCCAGGATATAGTTGCCTGTGGCGAGCTTGTCGGCGTCAAGTTCACCATCCACAAGGCGCAGACGGCTAAAGGGAAATTTGTCAAGGCCGTATAGGGCTGTTGAGAATGAACCATCCGGTTGTCGGTTCATGGTCTGCGCGGAGGTTTCGCTTTGATAGCTGCCCCAGGAGCCATACAAACGTCCTCCTGTCTCAAAGTCTTTTTGACCACTTACGGCAGCGATGAACCTCTCGCTCAAGGCACTTTCCTCACCGTCGTATTGGTTATTGAACAGATCGGCATGGCCAATCAAGAAGTCTGAATCGCAGAAGTTTTCAAGAGCTTTGTTGACGTCCACACTCTGAGATAGGGTGAATACTGTGTTGGTAAGCACAATGCTCAGGCCTAAGCTCAGGATCACCAGAAGGGTGCGTTTTTTATTGCGACCGAGGTTTGCCAGAGCCATACGTTTTGGTTTGGCGCCATTTTTGGACTTCTTCAGTTTTTTTCTATTACCCTGAACGTTATCGGTGTAACCCACCGCTTCGACAGGAGATACCTTTGCCGCCATCTTTCCCGGCTTATAGGTGCTAATCAATACGGTAAGCAAGGCAAAAACAGCAGCACCTGCAAAAATGAGTGGATTGGGCGATACGGACACGGCACTGCCTGCGTAGGTGGATTGTGCCATCAAGGTCGGCACCAGTGCCTTGCCCACAAAGAAACCGCCTAGCAAACCAAGAGGAATGCCGATCAACGAGAGCATAAGTGCCTGACGGCGGATGATGGTGCGCAGCTGTCGGCCGGTGGTGCCGACAGTTTTCAGAAGACCGTAGAAACGAATATCCCGCAAAACGGAGATTTGAAAGATATTGTAGATAATTAAATAACCAGTGAATACAAACAGCAGGAGGGCGCTGGCCAGCCCTATGATCGTTCCGGCATCGAGCGCGACGCCTGTGGACATATAAGCCCAGTTGACGCCTGTCGCCATGTAATTGGGTGAACCCTCTTCAATAGAGAATCCGCTTTCGGTCAAAACCCTTTCCAAATCCCTCTCGATGTTCAGACTGTTTTCAAATTTGATATACCCATTGACAGCACCTGTGAGTGAAGAGTCTTGATAATAAGTGTTTTGCAGTTCATCTAGATGGGCGTCCACATAAGCGCGAGAGGAAAAAATCTGCCCAATATTGAAGCCCGGGTCGCTTTCCCACCAGCCCGCCAACACGAAATCACGCTTTACCTGCTTACCGTGGACGCTAAGCTCCAAGCTGAGCGGTGCGCCTACTTCCAGTGGAACCCCCATCAGCTCCAGCGTCTTGGTATCGGCAAGTACCTCATTTTCGGCCTGTGGCTTGTGTCCACCTGTCGGTTCGGCAAAACCGAATTTCAGGCCCGTGTCATCATAATACCAAAACTCCGTACGCCGCTTGATGAGGTTTTCATTATCAACGCTGTCGCCAAGTATCCGGCAGTAGGCCATTTCCTTGATAAGTGGATGCTTGCTCACACCCTCATACTCTTGATCGGTAACATATTTGATGACGGCATGGCCATCTCCGCCGGACATAGCCATGCTGGCCCGTTGCATACTTTCCACAGCGCCAAATCCCATCGTAAAAATGCTGGTGAACAAGAGCGCAGTCAGCGCGATAGCAATCACAGCAAAGATGTTGCGTATTTTGTTGGCCCGAAAGCTCTTGTCGGCCAGATTGCGGATCGCTTTTTTGTTTCTGACTTTGATCATGTGTGCTCACCGCCTGCTATTTTTCCGTCCTCAATACGGATGATGCGGTCTGCAAGCTGAGCAATTTCTTCGTCATGGGTGATCATCACAATGGTCTGCTTGAATTTCTCAACCGTCACTTTAAGCAGGCCCAGGACATCCTGGCTGGTCCTGCTGTCTAAGTTGCCGGTTGGCTCATCGGCGAGGACAATTGCCGGCTTGGAAGCCAGCGCTCTGGCAATGGCAACCCGCTGCTGCTGACCGCCGGAAAGGTTGTTCGGCAGGTTCTGCAGCTTGTTTTCCAGTCCCAGCGTTTCGATGATCTGCGTTACATAGCTTTCATCCGGCTCGTTGCCGTCGAGCTGGGTGGGCAGGACGATGTTTTCATAGACATTCAGCACCGGTACTAGGTTATAGTTTTGAAATACAAAACCGATTTTGCGACGTCGAAAAATGGTCAACTCTTCATCTTTCAGCAAAAATATTTCTTTGTTATCTACAATCACTCTTCCGCTGGTAGGACGGTCAAGACCGCCTAGCATATGGAGCAGGGTGGATTTCCCGCTGCCGGAGGTACCAACGATGGCTGCGAATTCTCCGGTTTCTACAGACAGGTTCACGCCAGCCAGCGCATGGACAGCCGTTTCACCGCTGCCGTATTGCTTTTTCAAGTCTATTGTTTCTAAGATGGTCATTTTGGTTTCCTCCCCAAAAAAAAGTTCTGTATCACAGTTTTCTATGATACAGACACTCTAGCAAATCAATCTTTCCACATTCTTTCTCAAAT
The DNA here is from genome assembly GCF_023897015.1 of Desulfosporosinus nitroreducens. Lineage (GTDB taxonomy): Bacteria > Bacillota > Desulfitobacteriia > Desulfitobacteriales > Desulfitobacteriaceae > Desulfosporosinus > Desulfosporosinus nitroreducens. The sequence goes on from NZ_JAMHFY010000032.1 coordinate 10,379, forward strand.
CTAACAGTTTTGAAAGATTCATCGTTTTTCTGTTGGAAGAAAAATCGAGAAAGTAGCGCCTTGCCCCAATTTTGAGGACACTTTGAGATAGCCTCCGCCGGACGAAATGATCTCTCGTGCTAAAAACAGGCCAATTCCTACTCCCTCTTGACAGCTAACTGCAGCAGAGCGATAAAAACGCGAGAAGATTTTGCTGTGTTCCTCCTCGGCAACCCCAATACCTTGATCGGTAATGTCGATCCGGTTAAACAGCTCATAGGGCGTAGCTTTAATTTTGATGGTGCTTTGGGCAGGGGAATATTTAACCGCATTATCGATGACATTATATACTGCCTCGGTTGTCCATTTGAAATCAAAATAGGCGGTGCAGTCGGTTGAATCCACGACAACAGTGATTTCTTTGGCCGCAGATTTTGGCTTAATTTGCGCTATAGCAGCGTCCAGCAGCTTTTGTACTGCTTCCTTTTTAAGATTGATGGTGATGATCCCGGTTTCCAACCGAGAAGTTTTCACCAGGGCTCCTATTAGGAAATTCAGCTTTTCAGCTTGCGTAGATAAGGCTTTTACACATACGGCACAATCCTCCGGCAATTCATGTTCCTTCAGCAGCTGTGAGTAAAGCAAAATGTTGGCAATAGGTGTTTTGGTCTGGTGGGATATGTCTGAAATCAGACCTTTTATTTTATTCCTTTCCTTGATCAGGTTTTTAGAGGACACTGCACAGGAGGACAAAAACCGTGCCATTTTGGCTTCCAGGGCAGATAGAGTAGATTCGTCAAAAATGCTTTCGGAAAAATCACCGTCTATAGCGCAGATTAGCATAGTATTTAGCTTTGCCATGATCTGCCGCATTCTTCTGCGATAAAGGAGAACAGCTATAGCGGCAGCGACAACCCCAGTAATAGCAGCTGTAACATAAATCAAATTCGACTTGTCCATCACTTTAACGCCCATGTGTAGCCGGTACCGTAAATTGTTTTGATATATTTAGGCGAGGATGGGGTGTCTTCCAACTTGTCGCGCAAGCGTTTTATCGTAACTGAGAGAGCGTTTTCGTCCACATATTCGGCACCGTCCGTCCAAATCACATCAACCAATTGAGCCCTTGCCAGGGTATAGCCTCTGTTTTCGATTAAAATGCGGAGCAGCTTTTGTTCGGTTTTGCTTAGTTCAAGGGGCGCACCATTTTTGGAAAACTCCATCCTGCCAAAGGAAAACAGAAAACCGTCAATCTGCATGGTATCGGATGAAGCAGGGTTGCTTTTTCTTAAGCAAGCATTTACCCTTGCCCGTAAGATCATCAAGCTAAAGGGCTTGGTAATATAATCGTCTGCTCCTAATTCCAGACCTGACACCACATCCGTTTCCATATCGTTGGCGGTCAGAATGATCACGGGTACAGCGGATGATTGGCGAAGCTTTTTCAGAAAATCGAGCCCGTTACCGTCGGGCAGATTGATATCAAGAACAATCAAATCAAAAGGAAGGTTCTCCAGGTTCTGCTCTGCGGAACGCAAATCCTGTGCTTGAATAAACGCAAATTCACTGTCTTTGAGGGCAAGCGATATGCCGTTACTTAATGATAGATCATCTTCAATAATCAATATATTTTTGATTGCGCCCACCTCCTGCACAAGATTATTAAAGTTTGGAATCGTTCAGCTTTTACCGTGCACTTTGATTTTAATAACTTCTTCAGTATATCATAAAGAAAGGAATGGATGATGTTCTGCTAGCCATCTGCGTAAGGCGACCACAGTTCCCTTATTTTTAGAGCCACTAATTTATTGACCGATAAGGGAGCAGACAGCATATCGGATGTTATAGAACAAAATGGAGTAAAACTGCAAATTGATAATGGAGCATTGGTGGATCGATTTTTTGCTGGACTAATGCCAGTGCTTAGCTTTGTCATCTACTTTGATGAGTGGAAAGAACATTATCATATGTCGGATGAAGAATTTAAAGACGCATTTATAAAAAGCTATAAAACTACCTATGGGAATCATTATCGATTATAAAAGAGGTAAATTCTTTGCACTACTACTGACTGTCCGGTTAGTTAGTAATAAAGTACCTTGCTCTTAAAATAAACGAATTATATAAAGGAGGCTCTTATTATGAATGTAATTGAGATTAAAAATCTTACCAAAAAGTATGGTACTGAGTGCTATGCGAAATTTGGATACATATATAAGGATTAGGAAAGCCCGAAACAAACACCATACTAAAGGATCGACGTTATTTGAGAAAAACGGACTTTGGAATGAATATTTTTAAATAACTGGCTTTTAAGGTTATTAATATGCCTTTTTCCAATACACCCACCTAAACTGAATAATTAATACGTATTAGTTAATAAACCCATAATTTTGAAGAGGAGGTAAAATAATGTCCAAACTCAGAAAAATAACGTTAGTCGGTGTTTTAGCTGTAGGATGTTTAGTTGCTGGGGGTATACTGTCAAATGTTCCAGTAGCAAATGCTGCTTCCATGCAAGCTAATCAAAAGCCTGGTCAGCGACTTGGACAACAAGATCAAAAGCCTGGTCAGCGACTTGGACAACAAGATCAAAAGCCTGGTCAGCGACTTGGACAACAGGATCAAAAGCCTGGTCGGCGACTTGGACAACAGGTGCAACAACATGAACTATCCGTACCGGATGATTTTACTGCAACAGTTAAAGGTACCAGCGAAATATACCTAGCCTGGGATTCTGTTAGTGATGCAACATCCTATAATATTTACAGAGCAACTTCTTCTTTAGGAACTTACACCAAAGTTGATGCCGTTACAACCACAAATTATACCGATGATGATTTGTCCGGTGAAACAACCTACTATTATAAAGTAAAGGCTGTTAATAGTTCTGGAACAAGCGATTACTCATCTGTAGTTCATGCAACAACTTCTGATGAGGCTGATGAACTGTCCGTACCGGATGATCTTACTGCGACAGCTGAAAGTTCCAGCGAAATATACCTAGCCTGGGATTCTGTTAGTGATGCAACATCCTATAATATTTACAGAGCAACTTCTTCTTTGGGAACTTACACCAAAGTTGATGCCGTTACAACCACAAGTTATACTGATGATGATTTGTCCGATAATACAACCTACTATTATAAAGTAAAGGCTGTTAATAGTTCTGGAACAAGCGATTACTCATCTGTAGTTCATGCAACAACTTCTGATGAGGCTAATGAACTGTCCGTACCGGATGATCTTACTGCGACAGCTGAAAGTTCCAGCGAAATATACCTAGACTGGGATTCTGTTAGTGATGCAACATCCTATAATATTTACAGAGCAACTTCTTCTTTGGGAACTTACACCAAAGTTGATGCCGTTACAACCACAAGTTATACCGATGATGATTTGTCCGATAATACAACCTACTATTATAAAGTAAAGGCTGTTAATAGTTCTGGAACAAGCGATTACTCATCTGTAGTTCATGCAACAACTTCTGATGAGGCTAATGAACTGTCCGTACCGGATGATCTTACTGCGACAGCTGAAAGTTCCAGCGAAATATACCTAGACTGGGATTCTGTTAGTAATGCAACATCCTATTATATTTATAGATCAACCTCTTATTCTGGATCTTTTACAAAAATTACTACCGTTACAACCACAAGTTATACCGATGATGGTTTGTCCGATGATACAACCTATTATTATAAAGTAAAGGCTGTAAACAGTTCTGGAATAAGCGCATATTCATCCTTAGTTCATGCAACTACTGAAGACTAGTAACGATATATACTATAAATGAATACGGAAACCTTCAAAACTAAAATTTATTGAGTTTTGGAGGTTCTTTTTTTCATAGAAACAAAACAAAGAAGATGAATTTGCCTGAAATAATGATCTAAGATTTTGTTTAACCTCGATGAAAGAATCCATTCAATTTCAAAATAAATAGAGACTTCACACGGAAGGTGAATATTAAGTATACTGTATATTAGCTCCTTGAGAACTTCAATACAATTGGTAAATAACCCAAATTCCTTAATATTATTCTAATAAAGGCGGGAAAGCTACACGTAAAGACAGGGGGTGTCATAATGATGTCTGAGGACATTCAGTGAAAAGGCGGCTCCTTTTCACTTTCGAAAACAAGTGAGAGAGTAAAATTTGCTGTTTGCAAATTATACTCTCTCACTTGTTTTTAGGGACACCAAAAAGAGGCTCTTGTCGTCTTTCCAACAGCCACTGGTTTTTTATGATTGGCACATAGATTCATATGTCTGTGGCTTGATGAAGGGTTTTGGGCTTTGTTTCTCACGATAAAATTGTCAAATGACAAACTTACTAGTATCATGATAATGGAAGAAGTGACATTCAGGCCTAAAGGGGCTGTGATTTTGAGAAACTGACAAACAGAAGGATTTGAAATAGATTATGGGCAAATTAGTCATTGGAATAATAGCACATGTGGATGCAGGCAAGACGACATTATCTGAGAGTCTGCTTTATCTAAGCGGAAAAATAGGCAGATTGGGCAGGGTGGACAATAAGGATGCTTATTTAGATACCTATGATCTAGAAAGAGCAAGAGGAATCACCATTTTCTCCAAGCAGGCGATGTTCGAAATAGGTGAGACTCAGATTACCTTACTAGATACCCCGGGACACGTAGATTTCTCGGCTGAAATGGAAAGAACACTTCAGGTGCTGGATTATGCCATTTTAGTGATAAGCGGTGCGGATGGGGTGCAGGGGCATACCAAAACACTATGGCGGCTCCTTCACACGTATAGGATACCGGTTTTTCTATTCATCAATAAGATGGATCAGATTGGGGCGGATAAGGACAAGTTAATGAAAGAATTGAAAAATCAGTTGGATGATGGGTGTATAGAATTTGGTCAAGTTCAGACGGACGATTTCTACGAGCAACTGGCTATGTGTGAAGAAATAATGATGGAAACCTTTCTGGCAACGGGACATATTGAAACTTCGCAGATTAAAAGAGCGGTCACTGGGCGCAAAGTTTTTCCGTGCTTTTTTGGTTCCGCTTTAAAATTAGAGGGCGTTGAGCAATTTATGCAGGGTATTGTGAAGTATGTCATGATACCTTCTTATCCCGATCAATTCGGGGCTAAAATATTCAAAGTAGCAAGAGACGAGCAGGGGAACCGCCTTACGTATATGAAGCTTACAGGCGGAAGACTCAAGGTGAAAGATGTCTTAACGAATAGCATCTGGAAAGAGAAAGTTAATCAAATTCGTATCTATTCCGGACAGAAATTCGAGGCGGTGAATGAGATAGAGGCAGGCTCTGTATGCTCAGTAACAGGACTCAGCCAAGCCAGGCCCGGAGAAGGCTTAGGGATAGAGGAAGCTTCAGATACTCCAGTATTGGAACCCGTGCTGTCCTATCAGATTATTCTGCCGCAAGGGTGTGACCCAAGAGTGATGCTTCCTAAGCTACGTCAGATTGAAGAAGAAGAGCCGGAACTTCATATTGTCTGGGATGAACAGCTGCAGGAAATACAGGCGCAGATTATGGGAGAGGTACAGATTGAGATTCTGCAGAGCCTTATACAAAGTCGTTTTGGTGTTGATGTCGCTTTCGATGCAGGACGGATTGTCTATAAGGAGACGATTGCTAATGTCGTCGAAGGGGTGGGGCACTTTGAGCCCTTGCGGCATTATGCGGAGGTCCACCTGACACTCACGCCGGGTGAGCCGGGAAGCGGTCTGCAGTTTGGGGCGGAATGTAGTGAGGATAGCTTAAGTAAAAGCTGGCAAAGACTTATTTTATCCCATCTGGAAGAAAAGGCCCATAAAGGAGTTCTAACTGGGTCAGCGATTACAGACATGAAAATCACTTTAGTCTCAGGTCGAGCACACAATAAGCATACCGATGGCGGTGACTTCAGAGAGGCTACCTATCGTGCAGTGCGCCAGGGGTTAAAGGAGGCTAAGTCCATATTGCTGGAGCCTTATTTTGCATTTCAGCTGGAACTGCCTGGGAAAATGGTGGGAAGAGCTATGACTGACATTGAGAAAATGCATGGCTCATGCGAAATATCACAAACAAATGGCGAGATGGCGGTTCTTGTGGGGAGCGCTCCCGTTGTTACCATGAGGAATTATCAGAAAGAGGTAATGGCCTACACCAAAGGACTCGGCAGGTTGTTTTGCAGCTTAAAAGGGTACGAGCCATGCCATAATGCAGAAGAGGTCATAGAAAATACCGGCTATGATTCGGAAAGAGACCTGGCAAATCCGACAGGGTCGGTATTCTGTGCCCATGGTTCGGGCTTTTTGGTGGAATGGGATGCCGTCAAGGATTATATGCATGTTGAAAGCTATCTTCAGCAAAAAGACTCGTCGATAGAAACAGCCCCAAACCAGGCCTCATACACTGAAGAGCGGTGGATCAGTTTAGAGGAGATTGACCAAATTATCAATAACACTTTCTATGCGAACCAAGGTAAGAAGTCTGCCTGGAAAGCACGCAAAACAGCCCGGGACAGTTATTATGAACCGGTTACCTATGTCAGAGAGAAGGAAAACAAAGAAGAGTATCTCCTTGTGGACGGTTATAATATTATCCACGCATGGCCTGAACTGAAAGAGCTTGCAGACGATAATATGGATGGTGCCAGAATGAAATTGATTGATACTCTAAGTAATTATCAGGGGATTCGAAAATGCCAGATTATCGTTGTGTTTGATGCTTACCGTGTTCAGGGGCATTTTGAGGAAGCAATGGACTATCATAATATCCATTTGGTATATACCAGGGAGGCACAAACGGCGGACCAGTATATCGAAAAGTTCGCCTATGATAATCAGAAGAAATATAATATTACAGTTGCAACCTCAGACGGTTTACAGCAACTTATTATCAGGGGGGCAGGAGGTGCCTTATTATCCGCCAGAGAACTGAAGGTTGAGATCGAAGGGGCTAATGAAAGACTAAAGCAGGAATATCAAGAGGTAAAGGGAATAGATCGTAATTACCTGGTAGATGCATTGTCTCCAGCCGCGAAACAGCAGATGAAAGAAATAGTTAACAAAAATGATCAGTAAAAATTAATCCTCGAATTCACAGAGAGGGATTAAGATTTCCAGCAGGTTGAGGAGGAAATATATGTTTCAGTCACGTCAGCGTTTTATATTCTACGTCTCAGGTATTATTATCATGACCTTCGGGATAGCATTAACAATTCGTTCGTTAATGGGAACCTCCCCATTTGACGCACTCCTGGTAGGATTATTTCAGACATTTGGATTAACGATTGGAAGTTGGGAAATTGTTGTAGGTCTAGCTCTGGTATTATTTAATGCAGCTGCTCAGCGCCGAAAGCCTGAATATTTCGCCTTACTTACTTCTTTGATTACTGGTATGGGAATAGACCTTTGGCTTTTTGTATTGGGCGATTTAATTAGTCCTATAACACTGTTCGGTCAAGCTTCTTGTTTAATACTTGGAGTAGGGTTTGTGGGTTTAGGAGTTGCTGTTAATTTACAAGCCGACTTTGCACCAAATCCCATGGATCGGTCAATGCTAGTCATAAATGAATTAACGGGTCTTAATGTCGCAATTTCACGGGCACTAGTAAGCCTTGTCCTTGTAATACTTGCTTTCATATTTAGAGGCCCTATTGGTATTGGCACATTATTTTCTGCCCTTTTCACCGGGGTATTTATAAAATTTTTTATGCACTACACAGCGCGTATAAACAAGGATATGAACACCTATCTTAAGAGCATAACTCCCTAAAAAACCACAACCCGGTGTTTGATGCCTGACACCAACTTATCTTAAGGTTTAGAGAGAACTAGCTTGACATATACCGCAGTACGACATAACAAAGACCGATCAAATGATGATCGGTCTTTGTTAGTCAGTATTTTAATGATCATTTGAGGGCCGCTGAAATGATTTGTAGGTCAGTCTTCAGTTCAACCGTGTTATCTGAAGTTCTATACGTAATTGAACTTGATGATATAAGCCATGTTGTACTAGAAAACTAAGTTTGACGCAGGAAGTTAAGGATTTTATTGACCTAGAAACGTGTCGCACAGCATGTCCGACGAGTAGTATTAGTCGCGCAAGTATTTTAGAGTGCTAAATACATTTTCAGAAACGACACTTGTACTACCTAAGACGACGACTTTCTTGGGCGAAAGGGTGTTGAGGTAGACTGAGCTTAATTTCTCAGGGATCTCGTTTGGTTTAACTAAAACGATAGGGGATAGGATCGAACCAGCAAAAATTGAACCAGCTAGAGCATCTGGGAAATTTGTTCCAGTTGCCACGAAAAGATTAGGACTCAGGTCACTAAAGAGAGCATCGGCGATCATAGCTGAGGTTTCATACTGGTCAAAGCCTCCAAAACGTTGGAAGTTTGCATCTGGGAAAAGATCTTGGAGTTGTCTCTCAACCTGAGCACTAACCGCACCCACTCCCCCAACTATCGTAATATTCGTTGGTTCAAGATCTGTGAGATAGGCTAGAGGCTCAGAGGGGATGTTGTTTTTCTGAACGAGAACCATTGGGATACCAAGCGCAGAAGCATAAGGGGATATCGATAGAGAATCTGGGAAATTTTCTCCGGTAGCGATGATGACTTCCCCGCCTCCAGAAGGCTTGACTTGTTTAGCAATCTTGGCAGCAGTTCCATAACTAGTTACACCAGCAAGACGCTGAACAGTATAGTGATAATATGGCTCGTCTTTTAGCTCAGCTTCAAGAGCTGAAGATACGACTGCTGTTCCGCCAAGAATATAGATTTTACCCTCTGGGATTAGAACTCGTTTTATCTCGTCAATCGTTTTCTGATTATCGCCATAAGGGTCAACCAGCAAAAGAGGCGTATTTTCTAACACACCAAGACTTGCTCCGGCTAAAGCATCAGGGAAGTTATAGCCGGTAGCAAGAAGTACGGCATTTGTACTAAAATCGGCAGGGAACATTTTTTGAGAAATAGCGATAGAGGTATCAAATCGGTCATAACCAGCAAGTCTGGTACTGGTTGGAAGAAGGGTGTCCACTACCGGACTAGGGGTAGTTGTGAGCTTAGTTCCTGTATCATTTCCTAAAACCCCTTGTATATTATTACCCCAGGTTAAAATTGTGCCATCAGTCGTTAAGGCAATATAATTACTTGGTCCGGCAGCAATTCCTTGAACATTAGTTAAGCCGGAAACTTGTACCGGGTTCATCAATATATCATAACCGAGAGGAGAGTGATTTGATGGCTTGGTCCAATCGATACCCCAAACCCATACAGTTCCGTCTTGGCGTGTAGCCATCGTATGACCACTTCCTGCGGTAATGACTTTGACGTTATTAAGGCCTGAGACTTTAACAGGTATAGCTCGATTATTCGTTGTTCCGTCGCCTAATTGGCCATGAGAGTTATTTCCCCAGGCCCATACGGTGCCATCAGCTTTCAGGGCGGTTGAATAACTAAATCCTGCAGATACTGCGACGATTTCTGAGAGACCTTGAACCTTTTTGAAAAAAAGAAGGAAACTAAAGAAAAATGGAGAATTTTCGAGAGAGTTTAACTTCTACTGGTGAATAGAGGAGGGATGAAAATAAAATCAGTCGATTATTGAACGTAGGTTAAAAAGGGGTTTGAAAAATGAGTAAAGAAACTAAGAATCTAAGTTGCGTAGACTGCGGGCTTATTAACTGCTATAGGAGAGAAAAAAGCTTTCCGCAATTCTGCCTTACAACGAATACTGATAATGAAATGATCGAAGAAGCGAAAAGCCTTTATCTAAACGATGAGTTCGTTTCTAAGTTGTCCCATGCGGCAGCAGAGATTGAGGGGACATACTTTGGTAAGATAACTCGTGTAGAAGAGATCGTTCTCTTTGCTAAAAGAATTGGAGCAAAGAAAATTGGGATCGCAACCTGTGTTGGTTTAATGAGTGAAGCTAAAACGTTTGCAAAAATACTTAATTCAAAAGGGCTGGAAAGTTATTGTGTGATCTGTAAGGTAAGCTCAATTGACAAAACAGAAATCGGTATAGACGAAAAGTTTAAAATTAAAAAAGGCGGTCATGAATCCATATGTAATCCTGTTTTGCAAGCAAAATTACTTAATAAAGAAAAGACAGACTTAAATGTTATAGTCGGGCTATGTGTTGGTCATGACTCAATATTTATTAAGTACTCAGAGGCACCTGTGACAACCCTTATTACTAAGGATCGTGTACTTGCCCATAATCCCTGCAGGGGCATTATATACAAGCGGATTTTACTATACGAGATTGCTTGAAGAAAACGATACTGAATAAAGAACATACCCCCTTAATTTAGGGGGTACACTATTGCGCAAAATCATTATTCTCTCCTATCAGTAGGATCTTACTGCCAAGACCCACTGGAGACTGTGATTGTGCTATATCGGGGTTGAGTGATAGCTCTTAGTAAGAGCGTGAGCGGGATTAAGAAAGTGATTGTCTTTTCTTTTGTGTATCTTTTTAGAGGGATCACATGCATAGCTTCTTTAATGAATGCCTATAATGTAAGTAAAGATAAAGGTGACTAAAGAGGAGTTCAATATGAAAGAAAATAGTTTTATCCAAAAGGTTAAAGATAGTTACTTTGAAGAGTCAACGATTGAACTCGAAGAATTGAAGAAGATGCTGAAAGAAGTTATGCCTGTGGAAGGCTATGTAGATTCTGAAATGTTCGAAGAGGATGGAGTCATGACCTTCGTTTTTAAGGACTACTACAATGAAGATAAGTGGGATGCAGCAGACTTACTTTGTAAGTTAAAAATCAATTCTGAAGGAATCATTCAAGTTGTTGAACACGATATTCCCCCGCTCTTTAACGATATAAACAAAAAAATAGCGCTATTGCTCTCAGGTCTTGTTGGGAAGAAGTTGGATTATAAAGTTAAGGATGGCAATATCGACCCCCTTGAGACGGTGGTTGATTATTTGTATGACGAAACGAAAAGTTTATAATAGGTTAAATTCTCGTGTACTCTGTTGATAGATGCAGACTTAAGCGCGAATGGTGTTTTTGTCTTTGGAGCAGGGGACTTTATAAAGTACTGATAGAATGTATGAAGGAAAGTGACGAGGATATGGCTAAGATTTGCTGCTACGGCTTATTTGAGCAATAAGATTAACATATGCTCGATAATTGAACTTTGTATAAATTTAGGCTATGGGAAGTGGTGTTTTAAAGGCACCGCTTCCTTTTATGCTTATCAATAAGGATATTTTGCTGTTTACTAAAAAAACTTTAATCATAGGAAAGAAGCACAGGATAGACTGAATATTGTGGCTGTGGTTCATGGCATTCTTAAAAACAATGCTCTGCTCAAGTTAACTCTTAGGTTTCTTTTTAACTATTATAATGAATATTACGGCTTACATGTTAACATGTTTACCACTGTTTGAAAGGCCCTTTGAGCATCTTTTTAAATTACAAGTTGAAAATTAGTTTAAAGTTTCTAAATGTTTTATTTATAGACAAAAGACTTTTTTTATGTACTTTAACGTGACAGATGGTATTCAGATATTAAAATAAAAGAGATGAGTTATACTCAAAGCATTTCGTAAGAAAGGAGCTCTATACTAAATTTCCTCAAAAAGTGTATCTATAAGAAAAAGTTATTACCCATGTCAGAGATTAGTTTAACAAATGATTCATTGTTTTTTTGTTCAAATCATATGGGGTACATAAGTGTAAAAGTTCACAAAAACAAGTGAATATTTTCACCTGTTAGACAATTCTAAAAATATTCAAATAATGTTTGCAAAGAGAGTTCAATAAAAAAAGGTGGTAAAACACATGGCAAGCAAAGTAGGACGAGTAAAAAGTTTGTCCAGACGTTCTTTCCTTAAGTTTGTTGGAGGAGCAAGTTTAGTCGGTGTTACGTTAAACTTGACTGGTTGTGGCAAACCGATTACACCCGATAAAGCAATTGGTGGAAACGGCTGGATGCCGACCCAATACAATGCACCAGGCAACTGGCCAACCAGCGTTCGCGGTCGCGTTCCAATTGATCCAGAGAACCCGGCTATTGTCAGAGATGACCAAAAGTGTATTCTTTGTGGCCAATGTATTGAAGTATGTGAGAAAATTCAATCGGTTTTTGGAAATTATGAACTACCCATTAAAAAGGAATTCGTTTGTGTAAATTGTGGCCAATGTATTCAATGGTGCCCATCCGGAGCAATTTCGGAACGGGATGATGTTAATAAAGTATTCAAAGCTCTCGCAGATCCAAACGTCACAGTTGTAGTGCAGACTGCGCCTGCAACTCGTATTGGTCTGGGCGAAGAATTTGGTATGCCTGTAGGAACTAATGTTCAGGGCAAACAAGTTGCCGCCTTGAGAAAATTAGGGTTTGACGTAGTTTTTGATACTAACTTTACAGCTGACCTGACCATTATGGAAGAAGGCACAGAGCTTGTTAAGCGTGTCACTGGCGAATTGCATCACCCTATTCCGCAGATGACATCATGCTGCCCGGGCTGGGTTAAGTTTGTGGAATATTTTTATCCTGAGCTTATTCCTAATTTATCATCAGCCAAGTCTCCTCAGCAGATGGAAGGGGCTTTAATTAAAACCTATTTCGCAGAAAAGAAAGAAGTAGATCCTAAAAAGATCTTTTCAGTTGCCATCATGCCTTGTACAGCCAAGAAATTTGAATGTCAACGCCCGGAAATGAATTCAGCCAGTAAAGAGTTAAATGACAGTAAAGTTTCCCCTGATGTAGATGTAGTTCTTACAACAAGGGAACTTGCCAGAATGATCAAGCGATCCGGTATCGATTTCGCCTCTCTTCCAGAAGAGGAGTATGATAAGTTGATGGGTACCGGAACAGGTGCAGGAGTAATTTTCGGCACGACCGGTGGCGTTATGGAAGCTGCAGTACGTTCTGCCTATTATCTGATAACTGGGCAACAGCCACCCGCGGCGCTTTGGAATTTAACCCCGGTAAGAGGAATGCAGGGTGTTAAAGAAGCAGCAGTTAATATTCCAGGTGTTGGAGATGTAAAAGTTGCTGTAATTTCCGGTCTGGCTAATGCCAGAAAGGTAATGGATCAGATGAAAGCAGGTCATGCTCCCTGGGCTTTCATGGAAATAATGGCTTGTCCCGGAGGCTGCGAATATGGCGGCGGCCAGCCCCGTGCTTCATCACCTCCTTCAGACGAAGATCGCAATCGACGTGCTGCATCTTTATACAATATTGATGCGAAGGCAAAACTGCGCAATAGTCACGATAATCCCGAGATCAAACAAATCTATGCCGATTTCTTAACCGCTCCGATGAGCGAAAAAGCAGAAGAACTTCTGCATACACATTATGTTTCCAGAGCTGATGATTTTATTCCTAAAAAGTCCGAAGAAAACAAATTATATTAAGTTTAGGAGGTGGAAAAAATGGCAAAGGGAGTACTCGTAGATATACCGAAATGTATAGGCTGTGAAAGCTGTTCGGTCGCCTGTAAATTGTGGAATGAGCTTGAATGGGATGAGCAGGAGAAGAACAAGACTGCTATCGACAGAGCAAAGGAACCAAACAATGGCTTATGGCCTGAAGAATGGACATCAATAAATCGTTATGACCTGGAAAAGGACGGCGAATCCGTCGCACGATATGTCAAAGCCCAATGTATGCACTGTGAAGATCCTGCCTGTGTATCATCATGTTTCTCCAAGGCATTCCAGAAGCTTCCCGAAGGACCGGTTATCTATGATCAGAGTCTGTGTGTAGGTTGCCGCTACTGCATGATGGCATGTCCATTTGATGTACTGAGATACGAATGGAAGAAAGCCATTCCTGGAGTAAGGAAATGCCAGATGTGCGCCACAAGAGTTGCTAATAACCAGGAAACTGCATGTACATCAGTGTGCCCGACAGGAGCAATTATCTTTGGGGACAGAGACCAATTGCTGGCCGAAGCAAAAAAGAGAATCAAAGAAAACGGTTATGTAGATAGAGTATTTGGAGAGAAAGAAGCAGGAGGAACTTCCTGGCTATATATCTCGGATACGCCATTTGAGCAGATGAGATTCAGAACGGATGTAACAACCAAGCCGTTGCCTTCTTATACAGAAGGATATATGAAAGCTACACCATTTGTGGGAGTCGGCTGGGCGGCAATATTAGCCGGATTATATGTATTTAACAATAAAGGCAAGGAACCTCTAGATTAATACAGCAAAAACAGAATGGAGGGAAATGTATGGAACTCGTCACTACCGTCGTAAGTCGAGCAGGCGCTAAAATGTCCAGCGTGAGATGGAAGTTTAGAATGACCCCCATGAGATGGGTTTTTACGGGCATAGCGGCTGCAGCTATAGCAGTAATCCTGGTGCGTTTTGTCTTAGGCCTGGGTGCGACAACCAACCTAAACGACCAGTGGCCATGGGGACTCTGGATTTCTTTTGACGTATTGTTGGGGGTAGCCCTGGCAGGAGGCGGATATGGAACAGCCCTTATAGTATACGTACTTCGCCGTGATAAGTTTTATCCCATCGCAAGAAGTGCAATGTTGACATCATTATTAGGTTATATTGTTGTTGTACTCGGTTTATTGATTGAAGTAGGACAATGGTTCAACTTCTGGAGACCTTATGTATCATGGGGACATGCCAGTGTATTGTTTGAAGTTTTTTGGTGTATTTCCTGTTATACAGTGATTCAGATCTTGGAATTCTGCGAAGTGGGAACCGAGAAAGTATTTAAAGGGGCCCACAAATACCTGAAGAAAGCAATGCCTGTAATGCTGATAATCGGTATTACTCTGCCAACCTTGCACCAATCATCACTGGGCCAACTGTTTTATCTAATGGTAGGTAAAGTGAACCCACTTTGGTGGACAGCATTTCTGCCGGTGTTCTTCCTGTTATCCTCATTCTTCGTCGGGGCAGGTATGATTGTTATCGAAAGCACTCTAGCCGGGAAGGCACTCAATCATAAAGTAGAAATCCCTGTTTTAAGAGGGTTGGTCAAAATATCTGCTGGAGCTATGATCTTGTATCTGATGTTAAAGATCACGGATATGGTGGTAAGAGGGACCTTTGCTAATGCTTTTGCCTTTGATTTGCCCAGTATCATGTTCCTGAGTGAACTGTTTTTTGGGGTAATAATCCCGATAATCATAGCATTCAGTTCCTTGTCCAGCACCCGTAAAGGCCTGATCTGGTTTGGAATACTTACCGTCAGCGGAGTTATTATGAACAGGTTTGATGTACTTTTCACAGGAATGGGAAAATATCTGAACCAATACGGCGGATCTTATGTCCCTGCCGTGTCAGAGTTTATTGTCAGCTTAGGACTAGTGTCAATAGCTTGTTTAGCATACCTATTCTTAGCCGAAAACTTCAATATCATGGGCAATCATGAGTCAGAACATGCCGATGATATAACGATTAAAGATGGTAAATACGCTTCCACCGCAAAATAAGCATTTAGCTTAAGTTATCCACTTAATCCCTCTGATTAATTTTAGAGGGATTAAGTGGATATATGAAAATTAATGACTTGCCCAAATTTATACGATATAAGATATACTAGATAGAATGGTTACTAAACGTACGAGGTTAGATAAGCTTCTGCTTGAAAGAGCCCTTGAAAGAGTCAACTCAACTTATGCCAGGTCAAAATAAATGTCTGTGCTATAGTTTTAGTTATAGATAAAATTGAATAACCGTTCAGAAGAGGTGTCTTTAATGATATATAATGGTCAGATTGTTTATAATCAAAATAATTGTCTCAATGAAAAAAAGGCCTCTGATAATCTTTGTCGGTTATGTATCGACTCCTGTCCCCATCAAGCCATTTCCATATATCGTGAACTTGATGCTAAGAGCTGCACAGAGTGTGGGATTTGCACGGCAGTATGTCCCAGCGATGGATTTGTGTATCGCGACACGGATACGCTCTATGAGTATCTCAAAAATTCAGAGAAGATTGTTTTAAACTGCCCACAAGCAATTCCGGCAGGTCATGAAATCCCTTGTCTGGGAATTATTGACCGGGATTTATGGGTGACCCTAATGTTATATGCCCGGGAGAAGGAATTAACTATATTCACCGGAGTGTGTGCAGATTGTCCGGATAAAAAAGCATGCGGGATAAGTGTGCAGATTTTTATAGAATTACACAACGCATGGGAAGATCATCCGCCGGTATTGATAAAGGTTGCAGCTGACGATGGAGACAGTGAATCGACGGTGTCAGTTCAAGCCCAGAACGAGAGTAGGGGCTGGCGGGACATCGGACGTGAGAAATTTGAAGAAATCCGAGGGGGGAATACTTCCCTTGAGCCATATCTTATTCCAAAGACTCGGCAGTTCTTAGAGGAAACCTGGAAGTCCTTAAAATCCGAAATTGAGGTACTCCCTATACCCGCATTAAAGGTGAGCGAACGATGTACAAATTGTGGTGAATGTCCAGAGATTTGCCCGCAGGGAGCTTTAACAAAAACGGACACCAAGGAACAGCTGACCTTGATTTATGAACCACTGAAATGCGTCCACTGTCAAAGATGTGTCAGTATATGCCGTTCAAAAGCTATAAGTATGGAAGTTAAATCCTTATCCTATCGTTTGCTAACTGGCAAAGTTCTTTTGTATCAAGGAAAGCGACGGTTTTGCGCTTCATGTAACAAGCAAGTGTTTGACGACTTAGAGCCACCCTTGTGTATGGCTTGTGCGACAAAAAATCCGTATGGAAGTTTTATGATTACACAACATTCTAGAAGCCAGGTGTAGAGAATCGACAGTTATCTAATGCGCTAAAAAATTATAGGGGCTAAACGATGGATATTAAAAAAACGGCAAAGATATTTAAGGCCCTATCCAATTCCAATAGGTTAGAATTGTATCTAAAAATTGCCGAGGCCTATGAAACCGGTTTTGAAACGGGAGGAGAATGTTGTGTCGCGGATATTATGGGTTGTTTGAATATTGGTGCTCCAACTATATCACATCATATAAAAGAGTTGGCTAATGCAGATTTGATTACCACTGAAAAAAGGGGAAAGTTCTTAATCTGTAGAATAAATGAACAACTGGTAGCTGAAGTTGGCAAGATGTTAGTCCTAAATCGGCTGGATAAAAATCCAATCCGTTAATATAATATAATATAATTTTTAAATCAATGAGTTGGTGTTTTTGCTAAAACGATTCGACAGATATAGAAGTATAGAACTAAAATGAGTTGGGAAGTAAATTTATAGGAGGAATACATGGCCTGGAGCAAAATGAGGCAACTTCTCGAGGGCTTTCTTTGCCCTGCATTATATGGAAGAGTTGAATACTGTGCAACCGGCTACCGTTATTTACCTGATAAAGCTGGCTTTTGTTATATTACGGTAAATAAAAAGAACGTGTTCAATATGAGTGATGTTACTACATTGATTAGATGGTATCATACGGAGCAGGAAATAAAGAATGAGCCGGATCTTAGAATCCCTCTCAACAATGAAGAAATTGAAGCAGTCAGAAAAGATACCAACGGGACAGTCCCTGAGGATCGCCTAGTTGTAATTGCGAGAAATAGAAAAATATCGGAATATGCAAAGACGCTGTTGTCCGCACAGTCGGCATTAAGTAAATCAAATTTTTACGTTTTAGCAAATAAGTTTTTAGCTACTTCTATAGTGGAAAGTATAGAGAGCGATGATATATTATTGAATATATTGGCTTTGGTGGATAGAAGGGTCGGGAAAAAGCGACTTTTAAGTATGACTGAGAATATGAAGTTAAAGCACCCGATTGTACAGTATTTTTATGAGCTACGGCTTAGTGCTTTGTAAGATAGGATTAAATTTGACCAGACACCTTTCCATCGGAATGCTGGTGGTGTTGGGGAGCGTCCTGAACAGCATACAAAACCGTACTGGAGTTTATTTAACCATTAGGAAATGAAGTTTAAATGTAGCTATACAGTTTTTTGGTTGCTTTGCTACCTCGAGGGTTGGAAGAGATGGCCTTTTTCTTCGATGTTTTGCTTTGATTAGGAAGGTAGAAGGAGGAAGAATGGGAAAATAACTATAATTGATTGGTTTATGTGGAATTAAAAATTAGTTAGTGAAAATTAATATTACATGCAAGGAGGTAAAGCCTTGGATAACTTACGCGCCCCCGAACTTTTTATTGATAAGGATGGACTATGGTACGCCGATGGCGTACTTATGATCAATAAAGAAATTATTAAGTTATTTGCTGCCAATCTAAAAAAAGATGGTCATGATAAATATCAGATAGACTGGCAGAATCAATTGTACCCTGTGAGGGTGGAGGATGTTCCTTTTTTCGTTCAATCAGTAACCGAGCAGGTTGGTCAGCTTACGATACAGCTTAATGATGGCCGAAAATTCCCCCTGCCTCCTGGCAATATTGTAGTGAAAAACAATATCCCCTACATCTCTCTGTTCTGGCAGCGTGATACGAAACTATCTCGTCCTTCCTATTCTGAGTTATGTAAAAATCTGATCGAGCGGAATGGTCATTATTTTATCAAACACGGCGATAATGAATGGCTCGTTGAAGACGTATAATCTTATCGGACATAGTCGCAACCTCTTTCTTGGCGGATTTTGTGTTGTAACTCTATCGGACCAAGCGGTTGCTGCTAGGTCCTTATTTTTTTAGGACTAATTATATTTGCGTAATTATAATACCTTATCAAACATTTAAAGTTGAACTGCGATGAATTCTGGAAAAACACCAAAAGGTGGAGAAAAGAACTTAACCTTAGTGTTTATAAAAATTATGGTACTTGGGTTATATTATGGATATAAAATGGAAAGGATTTGATTGATTAAACATGGTCACACATGCGGTGCTGCATGTTACGGCACAGCTTGGACCAACGGAGGTGCAAAACAATATGTCTACGGCTTGTGCTCTTGCTATTGCTATTCAGGCTGGAGTACCGATCTTAACCTGGGGCCCCCCAGGTGTAGGAAAAACTGCAACTATTACGATGCTTGCCGATGTACTGGCACTCCCGCTCGAAGTTGTTCTGGCATCCATTCGAGAACCTTCGGATTTTTCCGGTCTTCCGGTAATTAGGGAGGAAGGTGTCCGCATGGTGCCTCCCGCATGGGCTCATCGCTTGGCACAGGCCGGAAAAGGTCTACTTTTTCTTGATGAAATCTCCACAGCTCCGCCTGCGGTTCAATCTGCCTTATTAAGAGTTGTTTTGGAAAGGGTAGTAGGGGATTTAGCTTTACCTGCCAATGTATCTGTTGTTGCATCGGCAAACCCTCCGGAACAGGCCGTTGGTGGATGGGATCTTTCCGCTCCTCTGGCGAACAGATTCTGCCACCTTTTTTGGTCCATGGACACTCAGGGTTGGATAGACGGTATGATTGGGGGATGGTCTATCTCTGACTTGCCGCATCTTCCTTCGTCCTGGGAGAATACTATATCGGAAAAAGAGGTGCTTGTGGCCTCCTTTATCCGGTATAGGCCAAATTTATTGCTACAGGTGCCCAAAGATGAAGGTCAAGCCGGAAAGGCTTGGCCGTCTCCTAGATCTTGGTCCACGACAGCTAGATTATTGGCAGCTGCGGAAACGGTGCGGGCAGAAGAGGACGTTATTGCTTCTCTCATAGCTGGATGTGTTGGCGAAGGAGCCTGTTTGGAATTTTTAGCCTGGCGCAGAGATTTAGATCTGCCGGATCCGGAAGTAATATTGGCCAATCCGACCTACCTTCGGCTTCCGGATCGCGGAGACCAGGCCTTTGCAATACTGACGGCTGTTATCTCTGCCGCTGTTGGCAGGCTAACAGAAGAACGCTGGTTTGCTGCCTGGTGCGTACTTGCCCTGGCATCGGAACACGGAATGAAAGATATTGCAGCGGTTGCCGCCAAAAAATTAGCCGCAGCCAGGAAACAGGAATTACCTATACCACTGAAAGAATTACAGGAATTTGCGCCGTTGCTGCAAAAAGGGGGACTAATGTGAATCCTCCTTATGAGTACCGCAACATACCTTGGAAGGAAAATGCTTTCGAGCAATCCGGCCGGGTTTTAGTGGGCATGGAAGGGATAAGGGAATCTAGACTGGACGTATTTAATTATGAAGGTTCAAAACTATCTGCTTACCATATTTATGCTGTTCTAAAAGTGGCAATGACTGAGTACTGGGTCGAAAGAATGGAAAAGTTGCATCAAAACCGGAAAAGCAATTGGAAGGCGGAAATGCTAGTGAGCCCTGAAGGGAAGAAAGAGTACCGTCTTTATACAACTGGACAGAATGATCCTGTCTGTTCGTCGGTAATTGCCATTTCCAACAACCAAATCCATAACTTTTCCATTCTGTCGGAAGATGCGGCCCCTCTCTTGAAGAAAATCTTTGAGGATTATCCTCCGGTCTTTCTGCCACGCTACCGAAATTACCGGCAAAATTCATGTTTTCCAACTCTTTATTATTTAGATGCTCAAACTATGAAATTTTTAAGGCTTCCGGAGCCAATAAAAGAGCAGAGAGAGCGAACTCAAAGAATTATGGTCGATAAAGATATTTTTTCATCCGGTACCTTTCAAGCAGGTGAAACGTCTGGAATCATTGAAACAATTGAAGCATTAAAATGTTTGGAGGTGTTACAGGCGTGATTCTCCCCCTGGAGCTGCAGTCAGCCCGCATTCGCCTGGCTAAAGAACGTCCCTATTTGGCTTCCGCTGCCTGGGCTCTCCAGCCGGTACCAAAGCCAGGCTTGGAAACAATGGCAGTCGATATGTATTGGAGACTCTATTACGATCCAGCCGTATTATCCCGTTGGTCGGTGGAAGTTATGGAAGGCGCTTTATACCATGAAATTTGTCATCTTCTCCGCAATCACTCTGAAAGGATGAGGAACTTTAATCCGCGCTTAAGCAACATTGCTGCAGACGCGGAAATTAATGACGACCTTATCCGTGAAGGTGTTAAATTTCCGAACCAACCGGTGACTCCCGAATTCATCGGACAACCGGAAAACCTCCTGGCAGAGGAATACTATGCGTCCTTGGAGAAACAGGAATGGCCGCCTTCTGCCGATCAAACGAAGAATCACGTACATTCAGATTCACCCGTCGAAAAAGAAACAGGCGAAGCAGCTCATGCCAGTGGTCGGAACTTTTCAAAGGTTATAGAGGGAGAGTACGGCGGTTCCGATTTACCGGAACCGCCTAGGCCCGGTTCTGGTCGGTGCGGCTCTTGTGCAACCGGTCAAATGGCGCCTTGGGAGGATAAACCGCCTACCAAAGGTTCCTCATCCGGTCTCAGTCGAACGGAAGGAGAGTTAATGCGCAGGGATGTTGCCAAGCAAATCAGAGAACATGTCAGAGATCAGGGCTGTGTACCTGGTCATTGGGCCCGATGGGCAGAAGAAAAACTTCATCCAAAAGTAGACTGGCGAAAACAACTTGCTGCTGCTGTCCGATTTGCTGTAGCGGATACAACTGGGGCAACAGATTATTCCTACCGTCGTCCCTCGCGTCGCCAGGGGCAGGTTGGAAATGGAGATGTTATTTTTCCGTCCATGCGCTGTCCTGTCCCTTCAGTGGCCGTTGTAGCGGACACCAGTGGAAGTATATCTGAGAAAATGCTTGCCCAGACCCTAGCCGAATTATCCAGTATCTTAAAGTCCTTGGGACAAAAGGAAGGAATCCACGTTTTGGCCGTGGATCAGACTGTTGAGTTTTGCCGTCGGGTGTTTCGTCCGGAACAGATCCAACTCGCGGGAGGCGGAGGAACAGACATGGGGATTGGCTTGGAAACTGCTGCAAGATTAAAGCCTTTACCTCAATTGGGAATCGTTATTACCGACGGACATACATCATGGCCCGATCGTCCACCACGAGGGATGAAAGTCATTGTAGTTTTGTTCGGGGACGTAACGGCCCCTGATTGGGCCAAGGTAATCCAAATTAGTGCACAGAGCGAGGGAGCTATAATAAAAGCTGTTCGGCTGATTGAATGAAAAAGTGAAATACTCATTGTTTTCACAGTGGCGCTGTCATGTCAACCATAGGGATTACCCCAAACTGGTGACGGGTGTTGAAATATCAGGGTATTATTCGTACAAAAACTTATAAACAATAGGTTTGTGGTCTGCTACAGAAAGGAAAATGGTATTCCCTGATATTTAACATCTAGGGGATGGTTTTAGGCATTTAGTCAGAGGGGTTTCCTCTAATAAATAACTAAACCTAGGTATATCGAAGGATAAGACCTAGGTTTAGTTATTTTATACTATTGACATATTAGCAGTGTAATAACGTAATTGAATATGTAAATGATCAGCTTAGGAAAACTACTAGCCTCTTCTTGCGGCATCAATAATTATTAATATTGGAATATTATCGAATTCACTCATATATGATGACATAATAATATAAACAATTAGTGAGGAAAGATATGAGAAAAATTCGTAAAGCAGTTATTCCGGCAGCAGGACTTGGCACACGTTTTTTACCGGCAACAAAGGCTCAACCTAAGGAAATGTTACCGATAGTGGATAAACCTACAATCCAGTTTATTGTTGAAGAAGCCGTTCAATCGGGGATTCAAGACATTATAATCGTGACAGGTCGTAGCAAACGCGCTATAGAAGACCATTTTGACCGTTCGGTTGAACTGGAGATGTTCTTAAAGAACACCAATAAAGAAGCCCTTTTGGATGTGGTACAAGATATTTCGAGTATGGCGAACATTTTCTATGTTCGTCAAAAGGAAGCTCTGGGATTAGGTCATGCTATCTATTGCACAAGCAAGTTTATTGGAGATGAGCCTTTCGCAGTATTGCTGGGGGATGATATCATTCATGCCAAGGTACCTTGTTTGAAGCAAATGATTAATATTTACGAACGTTATGGGGCTAGCATTGTCGGGGTCAAGGAGGTCCCTTTAGAAAAGGTTTCTAGATATGGAATCGTAGATGGAGAGAATATTGGTGAACGTATATATAGTGCTCGAGATTTGATTGAAAAGCCTAGTCCAGAAGATGCCCCTGCGACACGTCTAGCAATTATGGGGCGCTATATTTTAAATCCGGAGATTTTCGGAATTTTAGAGAGCCTTCAGCCTGGTCAGGGCGGAGAAATACAACTGACTGACGGTTTGCGCGAACTTAGCAAATTACAGAAGATTATCGCCTATGATTTTGAAGGACGTAGATATGATGTAGGAGACAAATTGGGTTTCATTCAAACTACAATTGAATACGGCTTAAGACATGATGATTTGTCTGATGATTTAATGAACTATCTACGTGAACTCATGCAGGTAATTCCACTCCGATCGTAGCCCTGTCAATAGAGAACCTGATGTTGAACCAGTGCCTTCAGAACATTACTAGAGGATGTCTCAACTAATTGAGTCATCCTCGTGCTGTTTTCGGCTTTTCACACTTGCAACTCCTGTGAAATACGCGTCTCCTGTGACGACCGAGGTCCAATTAGTTTATCTATTAATTACATTAACCTTCTGTCCCGTTTGATAACTAGTACCATTATTCTCTTTCTTGGGCTCAGCTTCTACTTCTTCAGCTTCAGCTTCTGCTTCTACTTCATCGTCATCATCATCGTCATCGTCATCGTCATCGTCATCGTCTTCATCTTCATCTTCGTCTACGTCTACGTCATCATCTTCTACTTCTTCAGCTTCTACTTCATCGTCATCATCATCATCATCTTCGTCTTCGTCATCCTCATCAAAATCGAGTTTTATTGTTTCTCCATTTTTAAACGTTACTTTGACTTTTTCAATATTGTCTTCATTTGTAATTGCATCATAAAATAGTTTTAGTAATTCTTCTTTGTACATAATCTCTTACCTTTCTTCAATAAATTTTCGGCCAAGATATATCTTTACCGTATAGAATGTGTTAGATATAAGATTCTTTGTGTATTATATGACCGCTTTTATAAAGTGGTACTGAATTGTAGCGAATGTCGTTGATCTGTTCTTCTAATCCCGATTTCAAAGAGCTTACTGGATTATAGTTTAATAATGTTTGCGCCTTCGATATATCTGCCCAAGTATCCTTCGGATCGCCATGAAGCTGCTCCATAAATTTCAGATTGGCCCTTTCGTTGAGTAAATCTTCAAGTATCGCTATGACTTCTAAGATGGAAGCTCGTTCCTTACCACCAATATTGATGGTTTCCCCGATCACTCCATCTGCATGAAGAGCCGCAACAGTTCCTTCAACACAATCCCTGATAAAGGTAAAATCACGGGTTTGCTTTCCATCTCCATAAATACTAAGAGGTTTGCGCTGCAAAATAGCATTGATAAATCGATGAAAAGCCATATCTGATCGTTGTCTTGGACCAAACAGAGTAAAATATCTTAAAATAACAATGGGGATCCCGTAACTTAGCTGATATACCTTACATAAATATTCAGCGGTTAATTTACTCACGCCATAAGGAGAAAGTGGAGTTGGAATAGAATCTTCTGCTACTTTCCCTACTTTCTCCCCATAAACTGAAGACGTTGAAATATAGATGAACTTTTTAAGCGGGCAATTTCGTACCGCCTCTAATAAAATTTGAGTGGCTGAGATATTATGGTCTACATAAGATTGAAAATCAGTTCCCCAACTTGTGCGAACACCAGGCATTGCCGCTAAATGGTAGACTACTTCAACTCCGTCGAGAATTGACTCTAAGTTAGCTTTGCGAAGGTCAACTTGATGAAATAGAAAACGAGGATGGGCAAGCAGCCGCGTTAGATTCCTCTCTTTTGTTTGCTTAAGAGAAGGATTAATAAATCCGTCAATCCCAATGACCTCAGTCTCGTCGAATTGGAGTAATCGTTCACAAAGCTGTGAGCCGATAAAACCAGCGGCTCCAGTCACTAATACTTTCATTGTTTTCCAACCCCCAAGTAAACTAATCCTTGTTTCCTGACAAGTTTTTCATCGATACAGTTTCGAGCATCAAGAACAATAGATCCCTTCATTCTCGATTTTACTTCTGACCAATCACTTTCTAGAAATTGTGGCCATTCAGTCGCAATAATTAAAGCATCTGAATTCGTAACCGATTCATATTTATCGGTATGGGAATGAACACCTGGTAATTCAAGTTGTACCATAGGATCGTGTGTGTGAACTCGACAGCCCTTTTCAAGAAGCTTGTTGATTAGAGTAATTGCTGGAGATGAACGTAAATCGTCCGTACCAGGTTTAAAGGTCACCCCCCAAACTGTAATCTGTTTTTCCGTTAAATCCGGAACTTCTGTAGTCAGTTTATTCAAGTACAGCTTAATTTGGGTGTCATTTACTTCCCTGACAGCATCAAGTAGTTTCGTTTCTACGTTTTTCCGTATCGCTGAATGTTTGAGAGAACTAAGATCTTTGGGTAGACATGATCCGCCAAACCCTAATCCTGAGTTTAGAAAGTACCGACCTATTCGAGGATCAGTCCCTAGTCCTTTGGCAATATCGGCATAGTCTACTCCGTAAGCATCACAAATACGAGCCATTTCATTAGCAAACGAGATTTTCGTGGCTAAAAAGGCATTACTAGCGTATTTAATGAGTTCCGCTCCAGTCAAACTGGTAAATATATAAGGCGCTTTTCCTCGTTTATAAAGCTTTTTAAGCTCTTTTATTGGACGACTGGTCTTCGTGCCAAAGACTATTTTATTTGGGTGATAAAGATCCCATAAGGCTAATCCTTCACGCAAAAACTCGGGATTGGAAACTATATCAAATAAGTCTTCGTTGATGCCTTTTTCAACTAAGGTTTGGTAAATCCATTCATTGGTTCCCGGAGGCACAGTGCTTTTAGTAATAACAATTTTATAGACATTTGTTGTCGAAGCAATGACTTCAACGATCTGGTTAATAAACGTCAGGTTACAGCTTCCATCTTCCTGGGAAGGTGTACCAACGGCAATTAGAATTATTGGATAATCTTTAATACTCTCTTCCACCTGTGACGAAAAAAAGAGTGTATTATTTTTAATGTTTTTATTGATTAACTCATCCAATCCAGGTTCATATATGGGAACTTTACCTTGACGAAGGCTTTCAATTTTTGATTCTTCCATGTCCACACATATAACTTCATGTCCAAAGTCGGCTAAAGCAGCAGCCGTTGTGAGGCCTACATAACCTGCGCCTACGATGCATATTCTCATTAATCGCTCCACCTATGCTAATAAAATGTCCGCAAGATAGTTTATTAGAAGATGAGAATAAGGGTGCAAATGTACAAATTATGAGAGTAAATTTAGAATTATAGACAAATTGAATTTTTTCATGATTCCACTCACCGTCAAGGTTGAATAGATTATATATGTACCTTGATAAAGTGGAGGGAAAGATGTGAATGAATATCAGATTCACCCGTGGGATACTGAAGATCACCCTGAAATAATCGATTTAGATATGTGGGTACCACCAGAAATTGATGAATTAGCAACCGAAGTAATCGCTTGCTACGACATGAAGGTCAACGTTAAAACGTTAATTACCGCTAAGTCAGACAAAGGTGGGGCCATTTGGAAAATTGAAACCGATAAAGGACCTCGCAGCTTAAAAGTCTTACACCGTAAGCCCGCTAGAAGTCTTTTTAGCGTGGGGGCGCAGGACTATATAGTAAAACAAGGAGGGCGAGTACCGGAATTAAAACAAACCCAAAACGGGCTTCTCTATGTCGAAAAAGGCGGAAAGTTATGGATTGTTACGGATTGGATTGAACCCCTCACTCCAGCGAATAATGACCTTGAAGGTGCTCAAGCCTTATGCTATGGTTTGGGAGAGTTTCATAAGCGTTCTAAGGGATATGCTCCCCCACCAGGTTCCAAAAGAGCGTCTAGATTGTATCGTTGGCCCGATTATTATCGAAAAGTTATCAGTAAATTCAATTGGTTTAGAAGTGTCGCTCAAGCTTATCATGATCTTCCAAGCAGCCAATTACTTCTTTCCACTATCGACGTTTTTGAACGAGAAGCTCATGCCGTAGTCAGCGTTCTTGAGCAATCATCGTATGCACAGATGGTTGCCATGGGAGAAGAGCACTGGGGACTTGTTCACCAAGACTTCGGATGGTCTAATGGTCAACTTGGAGCTGGTGGACTTTGGGTGATCGATCTAGACGGAGTATCTTACGATTTACCAATTCGCGATCTACGAAAGCTAATATCAAGCACAATGTTCGACTTGGGCAAATGGGACGTTACGTGGATTCAGGGAATGATAAACGCCTATCACTCAGCGAATCCTCTTGACCTAGAAACGTATGAGATTCTATTAAATGATCTAGCCTTTCCCAATGAGTTCTACAAACACATAAAAGAGATGTTATACGATCCTCAAAATTTCCTGAATCTAAATGTTGAAGCGATTCTTCAGCGTCTGACTCTCGTAGAACAAACAAAGGGCCAGGCCTTAGCTACACTGAAGCTCGATAAGGATAAGTTTAAGACAGGTAACTATGCATCGATACCAGTTTCTGAACCTGAGATTCTTCAAATGATGCAAATGAAAGCGACTAAGGAAAAAACGACTTTACCAAGTCTAATCGAAGAAAATTCTCTCTTAAATTCAACGATGGTGCAAGATGGCTCTTCTCTTAAAAAGAAAACTCATAAAAAAAATAAACTTATAAGTATTGAAAGAGGTAAGAGCTCCGGTGGGAAGGATAGTATCAATAACAATAGGGACCATCAATTAAAGATCCTTATGATTTGTACTGAAAAGTTACCAGTCCCACCAGTACGAGGCGGTGCAATTCAAACCTATATTCAGGGAATATCGGGGAAATTAGGCCAGAAACATGATTTAACGATCTTGGGAACAACCGATTCCTCGCTCCCCCTTGATGAAACTAGAGATAATATTAAGTATGTAAGAATCGACGGTCAGCAAATCTTCGAAATTTATGCCGAGAAGGTTCTTAATTTCCTTCGTGATGAATCCTTTGACCTTATTCATGTCTTCAATCGACCGAGGCTTATTCCGTTAATTCGTGAAGTCGCCCCTCATTCTCGACTAATCTTAAGTATGCATAACGACATGTTTAATTCTAATAAGATTTTACATGCCGATGCGCTTTCGGCTATTGCTGAAGTAGAATGTATTGTCACAGTCAGTGATTATGTCGGAAATACGATCTCAAATCTTTATCCTCAAGCAGCAGAAAAGGTTCAGACGATCTATTCAGGAGTAAACCTAGAGGACTTTGTTCCTTGGGAGACGTCAAATACTGCCGCTCAGATTCGCCAGAAACTCAGGAAAGAAAATAATCTTGAAGACAAAACAGTTATTTTATTTGTTGGGCGGTTAACTCCTAAAAAAGGAACAGATCTTTTAATTCAAGCACTAAAAGAGGCTCATTCTTCTAATCCGAAGATTGCCTTGGTCATCGTAGGCGGAACATGGTATAGCGTGGATAGAGTCACTGATTACGTTGCTTATATACGTGCCCTTGCAGAGAGAGCACCATTTCCGGTAATTACTACGGGTTACGTTTCAGCTGATAATATTCATCAGTGGTTTTGGGCGGGAGATATTTTTGTATGCCCTTCCGAGTGGCAAGAACCATTAGCTCGTGTCCACTACGAAGCCATGGCAGCCGGCTTACCCTTTATCACAACAGCAAGAGGTGGGAATCCAGAGGTTGTCATTGATGAAAATGGGTTAGTTGTTCAGAAACCCGAGGACCCTGTTGAATTTGCTGAGAAAATTACAATACTCTTATCTGATCCCAAGCTTAGACAAAGAATGGGGCAGACCGGTAGACGTTTGGCAGAAGAACGGTTTGGTTGGGAACGAGTTGCTCAGGAAGTCTTAGAAACATGGAAACTGGGAGCTTCTATTAAAACCAATCTGAAGAACGATCGTACCGAACTCATGACGAGTGAGAGTTTAGAGAAAGCCAAATTGAAGGATAAAGGCAAGGTTAAAAGTAAGGTTAAAATGAAAAAAATAGTAGAAATAAAAGTTAATGATACCGATAGTATTAAGCGCCAAGAAGAGGTCTGTGTTGATTTGGAAAATCTTTCATCAGCAGTGAAAGTCAGTTCCAACGTTGTGAAGATTACCCGAGACATTATTTTTCCTATGAGTTATGATCATGATTTAGTGTATATTAATACACCCTCAAAAGTATCAAACTTTTCATCAGTCGTGAAAGTGACCAGTGCAATGATACGACGTTAGGTGCGAAAATCGCCACCCCTTGTAGATTTTTATTTATTCTAGAAGGGGTGGGCTTCAGTGTTATGTTGAAAAATAGTACAAAATCCGATGAGGTGCTTATTATTCGGAATGATTAATAAAACTAAATGTCGCTTCAAGAGCGGCTCTTTCAATACTAACGTAGTTTCAAACAGGTCCCCGGATCATTCGAAGATGGGCAAGTTAAGGTCGCCTGTTTAAAGTTAGGCGGCCTTTTTAATTTGTCCGTTTGTACGATCGGTAGAAGAAAGAAATTTTACCCTAAATATTTTGCAACTGCATTTGCTGTATCGTACTTGTCATTTCCACTTAGCGACACTTCGTTTGTGCGACCTCCCCGGGGACGAAAATTAATGCTTTAATACGTCCACTGAAACATAAAATATACTTTTAAATTCCCCCAAAACCCTGACCCCCTGACAGTTAAGAATTTTCCTATTGAACAACATTGTGGTACCGCAGGCAGAAATCAGCCAGCAGAAATAGAATGATTCAGGCATTAAAGGATGCACTTTGTTTTTGATCTGTAGTTTGAGAAGGTAGTTCTTGTAGTTCAAGCGTTCACGAACTCTTGCTGGCGCATTAACTCCTTGGGGGCTTAACTTGGGGCAACTGTACGAATAGCTTATCATTGCTCGGTTAGGGTAAATCTAACAGCATAGTCAGAAAAACTAATAATAATCAGTTGGGTGGGGATAATTAGAAGAATACACTATACAAAAAACGAATAGAGAGGGTGGCAAAGAACATGGAAAGTCGTGAGCAATGGGGAACGAGGGCTGGTTTTATTTTAGCAGCCGTTGGTTCCGCTGTTGGACTAGGAAATATTTGGCGTTTTCCGTATGTGGCATATGATAATGGCGGAGGCGCATTTTTCCTTCCGTATTTATTTGCACTTTTAACCGCTGGTATTCCTCTTCTTATTATGGAATTTACAATGGGCCATAAATATCGTGGTTCTGCACCCTTATCTTACGCACGCATGAATAAGAAAACAGAGTGGATTGGTTGGTGGCAAGTATCCATAGCCTTCGTAATTTCTACGTACTATTCAGTTATTATCGCATGGGCGATGGCTTATACGTATTTTGCAGTGGGGTTGCAATGGGGAGAAGATACAGGTGGATTTTTAATGGGGGAATACTTACAGCGCGTTGATATTGTTAATAAGGACGCCGTCGGTTCTGTTGGATCAATTGTTCCGGGAGTTTTTATCCCGTTAATAATTGTATGGATAATTGCTTTAGGAGTATTGTTTAAAGGTGTTAAAAAAGGAATTGAAAGAGCAAACCGTATTTTTATTCCAACTTTACTTGTCATGTTTTTAATGATTGTAATTCGTGCACTTACGTTAGAAGGCGCTACTCTTGGTCTAGAAGCGTTGTTCAAACCGAATTGGAGTAAAATTGCCTCTCCAGGGGTTTGGGTTGCGGCTTATGGGCAAATTTTCTTCAGCTTATCGATTGCATTTGCAATTATGATAACCTATTCTAGTTATTTACCTAGAAAATCTGATATTAACAACAATGCATTCATTACAGCTTTTAGTAATTCAGGTGTTGAGCTTTTGGCAGGTTTTGGGGTCTTTTCTGCGTTAGGATTTATGGCTACACAAGCAAATGTTCCTATTGAAGAGGTTGCAACAGCAGGTATTGGCTTAGCGTTTGTTGTATTTCCAGAGATATTAAACTCTTTTCCGGGTTTGAATGGACTTTTTGGTGTTTTATTCTTTGGCTCGTTAGTTTTTGCAGGGCTATCGTCATTGATTTCGATTGTAGAGACGTTCATTGCTGGGGTACAAGATAAATTCAAATTGTCACGTACAAAGGCGGTTATAATAGGTGGAGGCCTTTCAGCGCTGATTTCAATTTTATTTGCAACTCAAGGAGGGTTATTCTTCTTAGATGCAGTTGATTACTTTATTAACACATTTGGGGTTGCCTTAGCTGGACTTGTTTCTGTTGTCACTGTTGCTTGGGTCGTTAGGAACTTAAAGCCATTCCAAGATCATGCTAACGCAATTTCGGACTTGCGTACAGGTTTATGGTGGAGAATCTGCTTAAGTATAGTGACACCAGCAGTATTAGGCTATATGTTCGTACTAAATCTTATCGACAACCTAAAAAACAATTACGAAGGTTATCCGACTGCATTTCTTATTTATTCGGGTTGGGGAGTAGCAATTGCTACGTTCGTTGTTGGCTTTATCTTGGCCTCTCTGAAGTGGGGAGCAAAGGATTTAGAAGTAGCCACATACTCTGAAGATAAAGGAGTGGATAAAAAATGAGCAGCAGTGCAATTGTAATGATGTTTGTCGGTATAATTGTCATTTGGGGTGGACTTGTAGCAAGCATTTGGAATGCTGTTAAAGTCTCTAAACAAAAATAGTTATCATGATAGTAAAGAGGCTGACTTCATTAGTCAGCCTTTAAATTTTTGAAAAAACTATATACTATGCAGTGTTCATGGATGAAAACGCTGCTTAAATCGATGCAGAGTTGTGTTCGTCCAGAGAAGGCTGAAAATATTTGTGATTGAAAGATACTGACATGCTCAAACTCTAAACTTAGGAATAAGATTTATAAATATTCATAACAGGGGGTGCTATGGTGTTAAGTCAGGATTTTGTTCGTTCTTCGATTGAACTTAATCTATTTTTCTTAAGAATAATGAAGGAGCATCTAATATTTATTGAAGCAGACCTCTCACAAAGGGATATTCATCTAAGCCATATAATAGTTGCTCTTCGCAGTGAGGCTACAAACCTGCTTAAGACTACTATTGCCTTAGCAAATGGTCATGTTAGTCCGCAAGCTGTCAGTTCGGGTGAATTTATTACCAATTATACTTTTAATGCTGAAAAGGCAACCGAGTTTTTCACGGGAATTACAATTGATAAGGATGTATCTAATGCCGAATTGACTATTGGCAGTGCAGTCGCCTCTAAAATAAATTCGGCATTAGTAGATCAGGTTGCTGCCTTAAATAACAATGCGATTGCAGTAACCCAGGCTATTTCTAATTTTAAAGCAAGCGTTCTACAAGACGTGTTAGCTTGTCGAACTTATACGCACAGTTATCCTCTATTACTCGATCATATAAACAGAGAGGCCCAATTTTATCTAAGAGCACTTAAGAAGATTCAAAAAAGAGTAGACTTCAATTTAGTAGGAGAGGCAGTCGAGCAAGAAGCCTTTTGGAATCGAATAATGGGCGAACATGCCAAATTTGTGCGTGGATTTCTTGATCCTACTGAAGAACTGTTATTTGATAAGGCACACCGCTTCGGAAAAGAATTTGAAAGGCTCACGATTGAGGCTATTTCCCTCAATGAAAACATCAGCAGATTCCCCGAAGTAACAATAAAAAGCATGAAGACCACAAATGCTATTAGAAACTTCAAACAATCCGGCGTTGAAGGAATACTAGGCTGTAAAATAAAAATCGTTGCCCTCCCACTAATTGCTGATCATATACTGAGAGAAGCGAACCATTATTTGAGGATGCTTAAGGAATTTGATTCAAGAAGATAGCGAACATGGACCTAGAAAAGGAAACTTTACTTGGTCCTAATATGTGCACCACGTATGTCGATTAAGAATAAACTCAAGAGTCCAATTTAAAGGTCTAACCCCCCTGAAGATATTAAGACCAGCAATAATTACGATGCTCCTGGGGATTTTATGGCGCAGTTCTAAAACTATTTAATCAATTCCGGGACACCCACTTCTTCAAGTGGGTGTTCCTTATTCTACTTCGGTGACGATAGTCTCCAGTGGAGAGTATCGCCGAGCGCCTTTCCCAATAGGAACACTTGGCGCGAAGGAGGTAGACTTCCCACAGAAGTCTCGATGTTCAGCTTTAGCTGAACGAGTTCACTATTCTTCTTACCACTTGTTGCCGTAAAGCCCCTAGTTTCAACTATGGGATATAAGGCAATTCTAGGTTCTAATTGTATTATATAGGTATGTGCAGTATAATATAAATATGGATATAAACTACAAATCTAACAACAACATTGTCTATTCATGCAAGTACCATGTGGTGTGGTGTCCAAAGTATCGTAGGAAGGTTTTGGTTGGTCAAATTGAAGTTCGCTTAAAGGAGTTGATAAGGGAGATATGCGAAGAACTTCAATCCGAACTAATAGAACTGGAGATCATGCCCGACCATGTCCACCTTTTGATAGAAGTAGATCCTCAATTTGGTGTTCATAAGGTCATTAAAACGATCAAAGGAAAAACGTCGAGAATACTTAGAAAGGAGTTTAAAGAGTTAACCACTAAATTGCCAACGTTATGGACTAATTCGTATTTTATCTCTACAGTTGGAGGTGCGCCGTTAGCCATTGTTAAGCAGTATATTGAAAGTCAAAAGGTTTCAGAGAGGAGGTAATGCCTTGCACAAAGCCTTTAAATTTCGGCTATATCCAACCAAAGAACAGATAGTACTCATTAACAAAACGATAGGTTGTACTCGATACGTCTACAATCACTTCCTTGATGCACGTATTAAACTATTTGAGGCTGAACGAAAAACCCTGAACTTTAATTCTTGCTGTCTTGAACTCACACAATTAAAGAAACAAATCGAATGGCTTCAAGAGGTCGATTCCATGGCCCTCCAGCAAACTCTTAAAGACTTGGATAAAGCCTATCAAAAGTTCTTCAGAGAGAAAAAGGGGTTTCCTAACTTCAAAAGTAAAAAGAATCCTAAACAAAGCTACAGAACTAACGCCAATAAATCTAGTATTGAGGTAAGTGATAGCAAGATTAAGCTCACCAAACTTGGATGGGTAAGTTTTGCGAAGAGTAGAGAAGTTGACGGAAAGATCATTTCAGCTACGATTCGCAGAAATCCTAGTGGAACCTATTTCATCTCAATTCTTTGCGAAGTAGAGATTCAACCTTTGCCAAGAGTCGATCAAGCCGTAGGGATTGACTTAGGAATTAAGGAGTTTGCCATCACGTCTGACGGTGAACATTATAGGAATCCTAAACACTATCGCAAACACGAACGTAAGCTGAAACGGCTCCAACGAAAGCTATCTAAAAAACAAAAAGGGAGTCACAACCGAGACAAAGCGAGAATAAAAGTTGCTAAGGCCCATGAAACTATTCGCAATTGCCGTCAGGATTTTTTGCATAAGCTAACAACTAAACTGATTCGTGAAAATCAAACGATCTGTTTGGAAGATTTGCAGGTAAAGAACATGATTCAAAATCATAATCTAGCAAAGTCGATAGCGGATGTTTCTTGGTCTGAATTCCGGTCAATGCTGGATTATAAAGCGAGATGGTATGGACGGAAATTATCGATCATCGGCAAAACATTCCCATCCAGTCAGCAATGTTTTGCATGTGGTTATCGCAATAAGGATGTAAAAAACTTGAACCTGCGAGAATGGATATGCCCAATTTGCGGCATGTATCATGATAGAGATGAAAACGCCGCCAAAAATATCCTTAGAGAAGGATTAAGGCTGGCAGGATAAATTTCTTTGCCGTGGGACACGCGGTTTAAGCTTGGGGAGTACACGGCATAAGTCGGTATGATGAACCTAGAATCCCCTGGATTCATCCAAGGGGAGTGTCAACACAAGGAAATACACCAGGAATAATAACACCAAAGTCGAAGGTAATAGCAGAAAAGACGGATGTCCCTACTAATGAAAATACAGATCCTAGTCATAATTAATTCTTCAAGATTTCACAGGGCAGCTTTGGCTGTCCTGATTTTTTTACCACTTAAATAGGCCTTTCGCTAGGTATTTTAGGTTTACGAAGCGATTTGGAGACCATACAAAGAGATGTTTACCTTGAGAGTGTTTCGGAGAACATCCTTTGCCTAAATTAGCCACCTTTTGGAAACGCCGAAAACGGGCAAGAATCTTTGGAGAATTCAGGACCTTGATGCATAAGTAGAATCGATTATGAGCATATAGTAATTATATAGACAAATGGCATTAAAAATGGTAAAATATATTTGTATTATTCAGAAAATTCAAAAGGCAATATAGCCTTGTTAATTCATGAAAAAAAGGTGTTAAAAGAAGTTGGAAAAAGGGGAGGGTGCAATATGATTGAATCCAAAAAACCAGGCTCATTCCTCCGCCATGAAAGCCAATTTGAAGTCGGAGATCGCGTGGAGACGTTTAATCACTGCGTTGGAACAGTTGTACGAGTTGATCGCGATAAAATTGGAGTCTTTATTGTAGTGCGGTTAGATATCCTACCTCGTGAATTTGCATACGAGCCCTGTGATCTGAAAAAAATCCAATAAATTTCTTCTTAATTAATGACGATGTACTGAATAGGCCACTAGGCAGCTATGCCGAATTGTTTCGGGATGTATCGAAATTGGAAAAAACAGCCTCTTCTCAAATAGAAGGGGCTGCCTGCATGGTATTGAACGCAAATAGAACTTAGTTCTTAATCACGAGCTTCATCCTTCTTTTCTGCTATAAAATAGTCAATACTCTCCTTGCGGCGGTCATTTTTTGCTTCAATAGCTTGCTTCTCATCAGCTTTAATCTCATCTGCATGTTCATCCAGGTAATCCTCAGCAGCATGTAATTTAGCTAAAGTGTGGTTGATATGCTCTTGCAGGTGCACCTCATTATCCGCCCGATTATCAGGTTTGGCCAATATAATCCCTCCTATCTAATTATGACTGCCTTTTTATGATTACCTAATCCGCAAGATACTATGCGAGTAGACATCCCATTGTGTTGTTACAAAAATTAACAGGACGATTAGAGGGTGTTTGGTTAGGAAAAAGAATGCCATCTTTCAATTTGTGCTAATAGATCAATATGTTCTTATTGTAAAATGGATGAATCTAAAGCATCTGATGAGTTAGTTGCAAATAAGGCGTTATAAAAGGAAAAAAATCAAATATATTCTGGCTATGTCTTGAAGAATGTTATACAATCCACTACTTTAAAAGAAAATACCTAGTTATGTACAGTGTATTTATGAGAAATTTTTAGCATTCGATAAGATATGCAAATCATTAAGATTTAAGTAAAATAAATAATAGCACCCAGGCGTCTTTGAATAGAATGCTGGTGCTATCAGGATGGCACTGAATTTGAGTGCGATTTTTGCTCTTTCGGATTAAAATCTTCTTTGTGAAGAAAGGCTACAATAGTTTGCATATAATTATTCACCAATGCTTGGTTTAAAGAGTTTGAACATTCGTTACAAATACTCCAGCAGGACTCCTCAGTAATTGAAATATCATCTAGCTCATTGGTATACGCGTAATTACAACACACCATCTCAGTTTTTTTTTCTTCCCCACAAACATCGCAGTATGAATACGCAAGTATTAAATTCTTGAGCAACATTATAATCCACCCCTCTCAATGAATAAAAACCTTGTGTTAGTTACAGCATATGACAAAAATTCAGTTTTAGGTATTCAGAAGAAAGAAAAATCAGAATATTTGATTAAATTTTTCGGATGTATTTTGGTGTATCGTTATTGTTGATGAGATTGTGGGAACAATTGGCGCAACGCTTCGAAACAATATGCTGATGGTATGGTTATATTAGTGAGTAATAAATTAAATATAAGCAGTTAGGTGGGGGCGGAATGGCGATAATTAAAATAAATGGAATAAATTTGAATGTAGATATACAAGGCGAAGGATATCCTTTAATTCTTATACACGGACTTGGTTGCGATAATACTCAATGGAAAGGGGAAGTTCAACGACTATCAAAATCCTATAAGACAGTTGCTTTAGATTGTCGAGGACATGGCAAATCTGATAAACCAGACAGTTACACATTGAATGATCATATCCAGGATGTTTTATCGCTATTAGACAGGTTCGAATTCACGGTGACAAATCTTTATGGAGTTTCTATGGGAAGTTATATTGCCCAAGGTGTGGCAATTAAACAACCTCATAGAATAAACAAACTAATTTTAACAGTTCCGAAATCAAATGGTTTGATATCTTCAACACGGAGATTTATTCAGGAGCATGCAAAGGAATTAGTGGGACTAAGTAAACAAGAAAAAAGAACATTTTTCCATAAACATATCGCATATAACTCGGATATATTTTTAAAGGATCCAGAACTTCTTAAAAGTTCGTTAACGCCTCAACAAACAGCAATAGCAAATAGAGCTTTAGAAGGATTCGATTATCTTAGTGAACTGCATAAGATAACGGCAGAAACTCTTGTTATCAGTGGTAAATATGATGAGCTAAATCCTCCTTGTGAAGGAAAGCTATGTGCCTCTCTAATACCAAATGCGACCTTTATTGAAATGCTATACTCAGGTCACATACCTATGGCAGAGGAACCTGAAAATTATAACAGAATAATTGATAAATTCCTAAGCAAATAGGTGAAGCTGATCCATAGTTCTAAAGGATAGCTTCACCTTGATTTACATAATAGAATGCTCATCTCTCAGAGTCAAGATAGCTCCTGACTCTTTTGTCTGGGAAGGAAATTTCGCATAGGACGCTTTAACGAAAATGTTTCGTTTCCGAACTTCAACAGCTGCTATCTGTTTTATTCTTCGTCAAACAACGCGAGAAAGCTTTTGCCAGTATTGAACCATTCCGTTTCGTTGTCGATGGATTTGCCACTTCGTTTAATGTATCGGCTAAAAGGATCTAACTCACTTTTCCTATTGATAAAACGTTCGATAAACGAATATGGATAAATAACAAAGTTGGTATTGTTGACAGTGAGTAATCCATCAAAGTAAAACTCTGTAGATACGTAACCTTGTTTGCTAAGTAACTCGACTTTAGCAAAAATACTGTTTTGTGCAACTCCTTTTTCAAATGCCGAGAGATCATAAATAGGATAATAACAATAGTCGTCATCAAGAAGCTTAAATTCCCGATAGTCAAGCTTCTTAAAATCTTTAATACCGTTGACAAGGTCAAAATTATAATTCTTTCCTACTGGACTTTCCGATGACTCAACTGTATCTTGAATCGAAATATGGACCATAAGGTTTTTAAACGGAATAGGAAAACCAATATAAATTTCCGAATTAACGATTTTTAATTGCGATGACACTGATGCTAAAGTGATTACATTTGACCCTGCTGTCAAGATGTCTGCATCTAATAGTTCGTTAACAGTTGGCAGTCGCCCAACTTTGCTCGTGCTTGTCAGAAGGCCGAAAATCTTTATTATAAAGTACAGGACAAATATATCAGCGAGAATGACACAAAAAAGCAAGATGCTCCGCTCGACGGACGAAAACGACTGTTTCAAAAGATAACCCACGATAGTTGTCCATATAAGTCCACAAAAGGTCAAGGTGATTTGAGCGAAACTTATTATTCTGCGTAAAAACGTATTCTTTTCATTTATTATTTGTTCGTATAAAAGAAACGTTCGAAAGACTTCTTGACCAATAGCACCTTTCTCGAGAAATAGATTTTTCTTATATGGCAACGTGAAAATGCTCCATAGGATTTCCCGACTTCGTTGTACATTATGTTGACTGTTCATGGATATAAAGATGGAGATAAGTCCGACTAAAGACAGCATACCCGAAGTAATCGCCAGTAACATCCCGATTGTTTCCCCAGACAAATATCATGCCTCCATTTCTAAGGTAAAGCTGACACTACAGAACAACCGCTAATGGGGTCTGATTGAATAAGTACAAACCTAGTGTCCCAGATATTTCTCACAATATCCAAGAATTATTAAATCTTAGAATAGTACTACCTTGAGGAATTGATGGTATAAATTGAACGGCATCTTTCTTTGTATGAAGGGTTGGAAGCCAAACCCCTTTACGAATTAGGGGAATTTCCATTAAAGTGAGGGCAATAATGTGATAGAATATCAATATGAAGAGCTGGTTACGATAGCGTTAACCAGCACATAAATACTGTCGAATGACAGGAGGAATTCGATGCTAGGAAAATCGGCACTGTTAGTTGGGGCAAGTGGGTTGGTTGGCGGCGAATTACTCACTTACTTATTGAATGGCAAGGAATACTCAAAGGTATTAATCTTTGTACGTAAAACGCTCGGCATAAAACACCCTAAACTAGAGGAGCGATTAATTAAATTTGAAGATTTGGCCGGATACAAAGATTACTTTGAGGTCAATGATGTATTTTGTTGTTTGGGAACAACGATTAAGAAAGCTCGGAGTCAGGAAGCGTTCAAAAAGGTTGATCTTGAATATCCCCTGGAAATCGCCAGACTAGCAAAGGAAATGAAGGCTGAAAAGTTCCTGGTTATCAGTTCGATGGGGGCAAACCCTAAATCTTCAGTATTCTACTCTCGTATAAAAGGCCTGCTCGAACAAGAGCTTAAGGATATATCGATTAAGTCCTTACATATCTTCCGACCGTCATTATTACTTGGCGCTAGAAGAGAGTTTCGTTTTAGTGAGTCGGCGTCGGCTTTCATAACCAAAGGGATTTCTTTTATCTTCGTAGGTTCGCTAAAGAAATACAAACCTATTAATGCAAAAACAGTGGCCGCTGGAATGTATAAGGCTGCACAGAGTGAGACGGTGGGTATCCATACATATCTCTCCAATGAGATTGCAGAATTATCCTAGGAGAGTATCAGGATCGTTTGGGTTGCAAAAGAGATTTGCAAGCTTCATATAAAAGCCTCTTAACTGATGGCATTTAGCCCTTAATGGACCAAATAAATCATAAAAGCCGTTACTTAAGTTTGATTTGCTCCCCTCAGGGGGCAGTTCAATTAAAAAGTAGCGGCTTATTCTATGAGCAAAAGGTATTAAAATTGGATATTGTATTGACCGAAGAACTATTGGTTTAGGAATGGGATCTGGAATAACGTCATGAGGACAAAAGTAGCGGCAATTGATATTAGCCATGCCCATAAAGGACTTTTATAGTGAATGACAAGCAGTATAAACATGAAAGCATTAAAGATCATTGAGTATGTAAATCGCCAACCGTTGAAATAAGAAAAATGGTTTATCTTTAGTGCCCAATATTCTATGCCGGAAAAAATAAAGACCCAAATAAGTATATAACCGGTTTTTTTAAGGGTTCCTTTCTGAGGGAAATAGGGTAGAAATAACAGAAGAAAACAAGGAAACATAAGCAAGGACATCATAATCTCAGCTAACTGACGCGGCAACATGGGTGTGGTAAAAAGCCATAAGGGTTTAGCTAGTGTTAGATGGAGGTAAAGGAAATTTCCTAATGCCCAAAAGAGAAATGTAGGGTAATATGCCTGCCAATTTTTAAAATTGCCCCATTTTATTGCAATTGCCAAAACTAAAACAGTTAAAATAAGATCCATGTTTATCGTTCCAATCTCTTGTTTGTATTCAAACTGTATATAGTATCATTATTAATTTCAAATGTTATGCGCAGACGTTGCTTGAATTAGCTTGCGTAAAGAATTGGTGTTGCTGAAATACTCTTGATACAATATTTAATGCGTTGGTTGAGAAACAACAACAAATTCTCACGCCAGCGCATTTTTGTTTGAAAGGTACGGTATAAAATGGTATGAGGGCGAAAAATGTTAAATTAAAGTTTCTGAAAGTTACCTTCGAATGTTTTGTAATCTATCCAAGATTATTTCTGACTCAGTGATAATATTTGTGATTAAGTCTTTGATAGATTTGATGTCATAAATTAAACCTACGCACTGTCCCATAGAAATTGTGCCCCCGTCCAAATCCCCCTCTATATAGCAACGGCGTCGCACTCCACTGCCAATAACCTTAAGGATCTCTTCCATGGTGGCTCCTCTGGCCTCCATTTCCAAAACTTTTTCTGCTGTAACATTTTTCATTACTCTAGCTGTGTTTTGAATAGACCGTTCGATTATTACTGTATCTGTTTCTTCAGCTTGTATCATCCATTCTTTAAATTTAGGATGAGCCAAACAGTCTGTAGTAGCCAGGAAACGGGTACCCATGACAACCCCTTCCGCCCCTAAAGCTAAGGCAGCTATTAACCCACGGGCATCTGCAAACCCTCCTCCGGAAATTACCGGAATTGATAAGGTGTCTGCTGCTTTTGGCGTCAATACCAATGAAGTAACATCATCCATGCCTGGGTGGCCTCCGCATTCATACCCTACGATGATCACAGCATCCGCGCCAATGCTTTCCGCTTTTTTTGCAAAACGTATTGAGGGCACCTTATGAATTAATTTAACACCAGCCTTTTTTAGCTCTGGTACAAAACTTTCCGGACTCCGACCGGTCTCGACGACAAGCACATTCTCCTCGATCACTGCTTCAAAATATTGAATTGCTTTATCCTTCTGACCTACTCCCGGCAGGATGGTGATATTGACACCGAATGGCTTATCCGTTAATTCACGAGTTCTGCGTATTTCCTCAATCAGTTCTTTTTTGCTGGGAAATGTTGCAGCAGAAATAATGCCTAATCCTCCCGCATTTGACACCGATGCCACAAATTCGGCTCGTGACAGCCACTGCATCCCACCCTGAATTATCGGATGTTCAATGAGTAAGAGTTCAGTAATCTTAGTCTTCATTGTTCTTCTCCTTTCAATTATCGCCATAACCTAAGGCATCTCTCGGACGTTTTCTTCGTTAAGTTCCCCCAAGATCATGCATCCATGGACGGAATAGAGTGAATTAATAGTAAATTCTCACATTAATACAATACCATTAATTAGCAATTTTGTAAGTAGTAGTTCAGCTAAAAACATTTTTTTAAAAGGATTGTAAGTAAGGCAGGGAAAACTAAACTGCTTTTTATCAATGGGAAATTTGGAAAAAGATCCATATAGAAGATGTTTTAACGCTGACTAGCGTTTTTTTTGTGACCTGAAGATTCAGGAGGAATTTAGCAATGCTTTAAGAATATTTTGTGTAGGTGTCGAATTATGTAAGGATCTCCGAGTAGTCGCAACTAATGGAGAACAATGAGTGTTGCTTTACATTAATGGGAACTGAAGATGGGGGTAGACTGCAATTTGAGCGATTGTGAATATGGCAGAAATTATGGCAAAAGAATTGACCAGGCATTTAATGTCTGGTCAATTTGGCTTTTTAAAAGATTACACCTAAGGCGATAAGGATTAAAATTGCGATAAAAATAATCGCGACACCAATTCCAACGCCGACGCCCGTAGTTACAGGAGGGCACCAACAACCAACAGGCCCGATGTGTGGTGGAGCACCAACAGGAGAAATGTGAGGGAAATGACATCTTCTAAATTTGTTCATTAAATAGCCTCCTCAAATATTAGAATATTGCCTTAGTACATTCTATGATTTGCCAACTGTCTGGGTAACATAATCTCACAATAAAGTAATAAATTGGATGACGGACGGATAAGCTCTAATTTTCTTTGTCAAAGACATTTCGCTATTCTCATAGGTATTGGAAAACCTGACGATCGAATGATTATTATTTTAGATACAGAGAAAATATTTTCCGCGAATTTGCTACTCTTCAAAACGCTTTTATTAAGCAAGAAATTAAAAAAAAACGGCGTAACCTCAATCTTAAATTAAGTATGGTTTTTTCCATGGCACCACGCATTGCGTTATTTAATTTCAGATGATTAAGGAGAATAAATGACTGCAACCGACTAGAGGGTACAATCACTCATGATGAATTTATACCTGAATATTATTTGATAAATTATGCTGCAAAAATAAAACTTTGCAGAACGATATTGGATAAAAATAACAGTTTACAACATGTGCTAGAAATGTTAATCTAACTGAGCGCCGAAGAAAAGACACAAATTAACTAGAAAAATGGAACAATACGTTATTGACAACTTAGTTTAAAAATGCTAATATTTAAATCCGGCCAGGCTAAAAAACAGGCCGTTGGTCACCTCCGAATTTTGGAGATTGTCTCTTAGATGGCCCGTTGGTCAAGCGGTCTAAGACACCGCCCTTTCACGGCGGTTACACGGGTTCGAATCCCGTACGGGTCACCA
>NZ_JAMHFY010000033.1 GCF_023897015.1 Desulfosporosinus nitroreducens
TCGCTCATGATTTCTTTTGAAACTCTTTCGAGTCTCTCTCATTGGCTGTCCTTGTTGTT
Source organism: Desulfosporosinus nitroreducens (assembly GCF_023897015.1). Classification (GTDB taxonomy): domain Bacteria; phylum Bacillota; class Desulfitobacteriia; order Desulfitobacteriales; family Desulfitobacteriaceae; genus Desulfosporosinus; species Desulfosporosinus nitroreducens. The sequence continues at coordinate 60 of NZ_JAMHFY010000033.1, forward strand.
TAGTTTTCAAAGACCATCGTGTAATTTTACGTCCCTTTAGGACCGAGTTATATCTTAGCATTTCTAACTTACATTGTCAATACTAATTTATTCCAGACTCCAATTCTTAAAGGCGTACTTGTTTGCTTCGCTCTTGGCAGGTATTTTGTCGAGCGAACAAATAGTACTATACCATAACTGTATAACTCTCCTCAAATATGATTTGAATCCATAATATCATTATTATATCCCAAAACTGTTCATATTCTTCCTGATGCTCCGTTTATCTGGATAATATATTTTTCTTTACAATATTTCTTAGCAGGTTTCAACATAATCCCGTATTGACAAAAGCTACCCAATTCTTAAAGAGGCCACTGAAAAAGTCCCGTTGTAGAAAAAAGGTATAACACCTCATGATTTTGAGGAAGTTATACCTTTTTTGCTTTATAATTATGATATCAATTTCATGAAGGTGAGTACTACTATGATTCAAAAACAACAATCAATGATCCTTAGCCCATTTATGGATATCTATGATATAGTCGTTCCAAGGGATAATCGATTGAGAAAATTAAACGAACTGGTTGACTATTCTTTCGTATATAACGAACTAAAGGATAAATATTGTCTTGATAACGGTCGAAACGCCATCGACCCTATTCGGATGTTTAAATATTTATTGTTAAAATCTATCTATGACATATCTGATGTTGACGTGGTAGAGCGTTCGAAATATGATATGTCGTTTAAGTACTTTCTTGATATGGCACCAGAAGAGGCGGTAATTGAGCCGAGTTCTTTAACCAAGTTCCGGAAACTACGGCTAAAAGACGTAAACCTTTTAGATATGCTGATTAATAAAACCGTTGAAATTGCCATCAAAAAGGAAATCATCAAAAGTAAAGCTATTATTGTTGATGCCACTCATACGAAAGCTCGCTATAATCAAAAGGCCCCTAAAGAAATCCTGATGGATCGGTCAAAAAAGCTGAGAAAAGCCGTTTATAAAATAGATGAATCCATGAAAGACAAGTTTCCTGCCAAAACAACAACGGACGTATTGGAAGATGAACTATCCTACTGCCAAAAGCTCGTTGATGTGATCGAAAAGGAGGACAGCATTTCCAGCTATCCAGTAGTAAAGGAACATCTAAACCTTTTAAAAGAAACCATTGTGGATGATCTCGAACACCTGCGAATCTCGGATGATCAAGATGCAAAAGTTGGACACAAAAGTGCGGATTCCTCATTTTTTGGGTACAAAACGCACCTTGCCATGAGTGAAGAACGAATCATCACCGCAGCGACGATCACGACCGGCGAAAAAAGTGACGGAAAAGAATTACTGGCACTGATAGAAAAAAGTGTGGCAGCAGGCTTGGAGATTGAAACAGTCATTGGAGATACAGCCTATTCGGAAAAGGAAAATATTAAATACAGTAAGAAGAATGACATTAAATTAGTTGCTAAATTAAATCCTTTAATTACTCAAGGGAACAGGAAAAAAGAAGATGAGTTCAATTTTAATAAAGATGCCGGAATGTATGTGTGTGAAGCAGGCCATATGTCAATTCGGAAGGCCCGACAGGGTAGAAAAAAGCAAGGCAAAAATCAAAGGGATACATATTACTTTGACATTGAGAAGTGCAAGAGATGCCCATTAAAAGAGGGTTGTTATAAGGAAGGGGCCAAAAATAAGACCTATTCCGTTACTATTAAATCTACAGAACATACAGAACAGGCAAGATTTCAGGAAAGCGAGTACTTTAAAGAAAAATCAAAAGAGCGCTATAAGATTGAAGCTAAAAATAGCGAGCTGAAGCACAGGCACGGATATGATGTGGCATCATCTTCGGGTCTAATTGGTATGGAGTTACAAGGGGCGATGGCCATATTTACCGTAAATTTGAAAAGGATATTAAAGCTGATGGAGTAACAAAGGGACTAAATAGTCTATCAAATACTAGAAAAAGACGGTCACATTCAAAAAATGGAATAATGACCGTCTTTTATTTATTTAATCACCGACTACTAGTAAGAAAAACATAAGTTTTTCAGTGGCCTCTTCTTAAATCGGGTAGCTTTAAACACTAATAGGTTATTCAACCTCTTCGTCTTGAATATTTTCATCTCTTGGCCGCATCGTTGGGAATAGGATGACGTCACGAATTGACGCAGAATCCGTTAATAACATTACCAAACGATCTATTCCAATTCCCAGTCCACCAGTAGGCGGAAGCCCGTACTCTAGAGCTTGGACAAAGTCTTCATCCATGATATGAGCCTCATCATCCCCTTTAGCCCGCTCAGCAGCCTGCGCTTCAAAACGTTGTCGCTGATCAATAGGATCATTTAATTCGGAAAAAGCATTGGCAAGTTCACGTCCATATATGAAGGCTTCAAACCGATCCGTATATTCGGGGTGCTCAGCATTACGTTTAGCTAGCGGGGATATTTCTACGGGATGTCCGATTATGAATGTCGGTTGTATCAATTTTGGTTCCACGTACTCTTCAAAAAACTCATTAATAATTTTCCCGCGAGATGAATCTGACTCGACATGCAAACCCTTTTCTTGAGCTACAAGACGAGCTTGTTCATCCGTTATGATTTCCCTGAAATCTACTCCAGAGTACTCCAAAATACCATCAAGCATTGAAAGTCGCCGCCATGGAGTCTTGAATTCGAGGGGTTGTCCCTGATAAGTAATTTCCAAGGTACCGTGTATCTTTTGCACAATATGGGCAATCATCTCCTCTGTCAATTCCATTATATCTTCGTAATTAGCGAACGCTTGATAAAGCTCCATCATAGTAAACTCTGGATTGTGCTTAATTGAAATTCCTTCATTCCTGAAAGTACGGCCAATCTCGAATACTTTTTCAAACCCGCCAACAATTAAACGTTTCAATGGGAGTTCAAGAGCAATCCTCAAATAAAGATCTATATCAAGCGCGTTGTGATGCGTGCTAAATGGACGTGCTGCCGCTCCACCAGGAATTGTATGTAACGTGGGTGTCTCTACTTCAAGGAATTCCCGTTTCTCTAGAAACTCTCTCATAAACCGAATGATTTTACTTCGTGTTATAAATACTTGGCGAACATCGGGATTCATAACTAAGTCTAAATAACGCTTGCGATAACGTGTTTCTACATTGGTTAGGCCATGGAACTTCTCTGGGAGTGGGCGCATTGCCTTGGATAGCAGTAAAACCTCACGCGCATGAATAGATATTTCCCCTCGCTTAGTCCGGAAAACCTTCCCTTTTACCCCAACAATATCTCCAACGTCAAATTTCGTAATTAAATCAAACATAGTCTGACCCAATTCGTCCATTCGGATATAACTCTGAATACGGCCATTAAGGTCTTGAACATGTGCAAAGATAACTTTCCCCTGATCACGCTTGCTCATGATTCTACCAGCAATACTTACTTCTTGGCCTTCTAATTCTTCAAAATGCTCTAAAATGTCAGCAGTTTTATGGGTTCGAATATAGCGATCAGCATAGGGTTCAATATCTGCTTGGCGAAGCATCTCAAGTTTTTCTAAGCGAATTCGCCAGAGGTCGTTGGTATTCTCCATCTTTATTCCTCCATAAATTATTCTCTAATTATCAATTTTACCAAACTTAGACTTCAATAAACAAGAAAATTTAATTTCAATAAATAAAGTGCAGCATCTGTACGTGGCCAAACCAGTCACAGAAACACTGCACTTACAAATACTTAGTTCTAATGTTTTCTCAAATTTGAGTGTACACTCTTACTTGATCTTACTTAATATCAAGAATTTGATAGTGTAAAATACCTGCTGGTACATTTACTTCAACTACAGATCCTTTAGTTTGGCCTAAAACTGCTTTTCCGACAGGGGATTCATTGGAGATTTTGTTGGTACCTGGATCAGCCTCAGCTGACCCGACAATAAAGTACTCTTCTTCCTCACCAAAGTCCAAGTCTTTCAGGAGTACTTTTGTGCCTACTGCCACGACATCTGTTCCTTCTAGTTCATCAATAATTCGCGCATTCCTAAGCATTTTCTCGAGAGTAATAATCCGACCTTCGATAAAGGCCTGATCATTCTTAGCATCATCATACTCTGAGTTCTCACTAATATCTCCAAAGTCAATGGCCTGCTTAATGCGCCCGGCGACTTCCCGCCGCTTCACAGTTTTAGATAGCTCCAACTCTTCCTCAAGTTTTTTGAGGCCTTCTAATGTTAGAATAACTTCTTTTTCAGCCATATTTTCCTCGCTCCCTTTTCTCATCCTACGCATTATGCTTCTATACTTGTTGTACCACACACTTTTAAAAAGTTATATGCGTAATTCCTTTTAAATCTAGGAACTCCTTGAAAGATTCCTCATTTACATTACTCGTTATTATAAGGACCTTGCAAAATATTGTCAAGGATGCGGCTGTTATCTATAACGAGATATGCCATCAAATTATTCCTTTTTTCTGCAAAAAATAACACTTCACCCTGTTATTCGGGTTAAGACAGCTCGCATTTCTTCCGGTGATCTCGTTTGCATAATTTCATCCCGGATTTGGGCTGCCTTCCTAATCCCTTTAATATACCACACCGCATGTTTTCTCATTTCATTAAGACCAATTCTTTCACCCTTATAACGCAACACACGCTCGAAATGCTGTAATGCTACCTGTATCCGTTCTTCAATTGACGGTTCAGGCAATAAGATACCATCTTTTAAAAAAGATTGGGTACGCGGAATAAGCCATGGATTGCCCAAGGCACCACGTCCGATCATTACCCCGTCGCATTCCGTTTGCCCGATTAATCTACCGGCATCTTCAGGCCTAGAAACATCCCCATTACCGATAACCGGAATACTTACTGCTTGCTTTACCCTCCGAATCCATCCCCAGTCAGCATGACCCGAATAAAATTGCTCACGGGTTCTTGCGTGAACTGTTAGCATCTGGACACCTACCGATTCTAGACTTTTAGCCAGTTCAAGGGCCACAATTTCTTGATCGTTCCAACCAAGACGAATTTTTACGGTTACTGGTACATTAACGGCTTGTACGACAGCTGAGGCGATAGCTTGCGCACGGGGGAGATCCTTTAGCAGTGCCGATCCTTCACCATTCTTAACAATTTTCTGTGCTGGGCATCCCATGTTAATATCAATAACATTGGCGCTGGATTTCACGGCCAACAGGGCTGCTCGGGCCATTGTCTCAGGATCTGTACCAAACAACTGTACAATTCTCGGTTCCCCTTCTCCACTCAAATCCAGCATCTTCAAGGTTCTCGAGTTTTGATAAGTTAATGCTTTATCACTTATCATTTCCGTCCACACATACTCTCCGCCCACTGCACAGACTGTTTCTCGAAATGCTTTATCTGTCACACCAGCCAAAGGTGCCAGAAATACCGGGACTCCAAGTTCATAATGTCCTAACTTCATATTCTTATTCCTCTTAATTACTATTTCCTGTTACGTTCGTAGATTAATAAAAGTCCCTCAAGGGTTAAGAAGGGATCGACAGTTTCAATCATTTCCGATTCTTGAGAAATCATTTTGGCTAATCCACCTGTGGCAATTACTTTAGTCTCTGGTCCTAATTCCCCTTTCATACGTTTAACTATTCCATCCACCTGGCCAGTGAATCCATAATATATCCCGGATTGCATTCCAGCCACCGTATTTTTCGCGATAACTGAAGTGGGCTTAACCATTTCAATGCGAGGTAATTTTGAGGCCCTTTGAAAGAGGGCTTCTGTCGAGATCCCTATACCTGGAGCAATCGCCCCACCTAAGTATTCTCCGCGTTTTGATACTACGCAAAATGTCGTTGCAGTTCCAAAGTCGACAATGACAAGCGGTCCTCCATATTTAGTATATGCAGCTACTGCATTCACAATGCGATCAGCCCCAACCTCTCTGGGATTATCATAAATAATTGGCATCCCTGTTTTAATGCCAGGCCCCACAACAAGAGGTTCTACTCCAAAATACTTTCGAGCGAGAGATTCTAACGTAGGCATCACTGGTGGGACTACCGAGGAAATTACAACCGCATTAATTTCTTGAAAGGTCAAGCCGCTTAAATCGAATAAATTTTTAATAACCACCGCATACTCGTCCATAGTACGTGATTTATCTGTTGACACCCTCCAATGATGAGTTAATGTTCTCTCATCGTAGACCCCCAACACAATATTTGTATTACCTACATCAAATAATAGAATCATAATAACGCTCCTTTTGGCCCATTTAAAGTCCTCTTTCCCAGTTTGCTCTCGTCGTGGCTTTAATCTCGCCCAGGTCAAGACTAAAGTCCATGGCCTTAACCGAATGGGTCAAAGCACCAATTGAAATCAAATCGACCCCAGTCTGAGCCACTTGACGAAGTTGATCTTCCTGAATCCCCCCTGAAGCTTCAACGATTGCCCGGTGGTCAATATAAAGAACTGCTTCCCGCATTTCATCGATTCCCATATTATCCAGCATAATCACATCAACACCGCAAGCTACGGCGTCTTCCACCTGTTCGATCGTTTCACACTCAACTTCTATCTTAACCATGTGCCCAATTACGGCCCTTACCCTTTGAACAGCTTCTGTTAATCCACCCACTGCAGTAAGGTGATTATCTTTTAACATCACTGCATCATAGAGTCCAAATCGGTGGTTATGCCCGCCTCCGACTCTTACCGCATATTTCTGCAAAGCTCGCCATCCTGGGAGAGTTTTTCGTGTATCCACAATACAGGTCGAAAGTCCAGTGACCTGATCAACGGCACGTTTTGTTGCCGTTGCGATTCCTGAGAGGTGTTGTAAGAAATTTAAAGCTGTTCGCTCTCCCTGCAAAATAGTGCTTAAAGGGCCGTCCAGCTCGATTACAACCTCTCCAACCTTGACTTCATCTCCATCTCTCACTAATTTATGGACCTGTATCCGTTGGTCTACACGCTGAAAGACCTGCTCAACAAGTGCCAGACCAGCGACTATTCCATCCTGTTTAGCATACAGTTTTGCCAAACTGGTTAAATCCTCCGGAAAAATCCTAGTGCTCAGATCCCCCGTCCCGATATCTTCCATCAATGCCTGATCAATCAGCTCTTGAAACTGGAACGTAGCGTACATCATTATCCTCCTTATGTTGCAGAGAGTGCTTTTGCCAGGATTCATCAAGCCGCACGGGATAATCTGAACGGAAATGCCCGCCTCGACTTTCTTTACGATCTAAAGCGGCTTTGGCAATAGCTACTCCGACCGTCAACATGTTTACTGTTTCAAGTTCATGCACAGAACCTGTTGACAAGACTTCTTGCTCCCAACCCAGCAATAACCCAACGGCCTCTCTAAGGCCCGTTTCATTTCTCAAAATACCCACCTTGTCCCACATTAAGTCTTGAATATGAGTCCTCAAGCTTTGAGCATCTATGGGTTTCTTTGATCGATATATTCCTGTTACATTAAGACTTCCCTCAGGACTAAGTACGTCCTCCCATGAAGGACGTTTACCAGGACCCTTATCCCCTATCTTTTCTACGATACGCGCTCCAAAAACCAGTCCATCCAACAATGAGTTACTTGCTAACCGATTAGCTCCGTGGACCCCATTACACGCGCATTCTCCAGCCGCATAAAGATGAGGCAGGCTTGATTCCCCATAGGAGTTTGTTGCGATTCCGCCCATCATATAATGAGCCGCCGGTGCAACTGGTAAAGGCATAGTTAATACATCCCTACCATACTTCAAACACGTTTGGTATATGGTAGGGAATCTCTCAAGGATCCTCTTTTCTCCGATAGGTCGAAAATCCAAATAAACTGAACCATGATTCATTTCTTCCCAAATTGCTCGAGCGACAACATCCCGTGCTGCAAGTTCTTTCCCAATAATATTTTCCATAAAGCGTATCCCAGACGCGTTAATTAAATGTGCACCCTCACCACGCACTGCCTCCGAGATGAGGAAGCGGGGCGCATTAGGGATCAACAAAGCCGTAGGATGAAATTGAACAAATTCCATGTCCATCAAATCTGCGCCTGCACGCAAGGCTACGGCCATTCCATCACCCGTTGCAACACTGGGATTTGTTGTAAAGCTATAGACCTGCCCCAACCCTCCGGTTGCCAGAACCACTGCATTTGCTAAGTGACTTTCCAGCTCCCCTGTTTCTCCATTAAGAACTAAGGCCCCAACAATATGCCCTCTATCATTTTCTAAAAGATCAATCACAAAACGTTCTTCAAATGTGCTGACATTAGGGCTTGACTTTACCTTGGCAACCAAAGCCCGTTCTATTTCCCATCCCGTAGCGTCTCCCAGCGCGTGCAGTATTCTCCTCTGACTATGTGCGCCTTCACGGGTAAGAGCAAGCTCCCCATCATGGTAGTCGAACTGAGCACCCATACCCATTAATTCCTCAACACAGATAAGCCCTTCTTCCACCAGAATCCTCACTGTCAAAGGGTCGCAGAGCCCCGCGCCTGCCCTAAGAGTGTCATTTAAGTGCAACGTTGGAGAGTCAGCTTCATCAATGGCTACCGCGATCCCACCTTGGGCATGCTCTGTATTGCTTTCTTCAATTGTTTTCTTAGTAAGAACAGTAACCTTAAATTGTTCACTTGCTTTGATTGCTGTGTATAACCCGGCGATTCCGCTTCCCAATACAAGTACGTCCGAATCAAAGACCTTTACCCCTGTTTTAGACCAAGGGTATAAATATCGTCTCAACACGCCCATCCCCTGCTCTTCTGCTGCTTATAAGGCCAGCATTCGCTCTAGTGCCGCTTTGGCTTTAACTCGTATTTCCTCTTTCACTGTAACACGTGGAGAGAGGTTTTTAAGTGCATCTCTTACCTTTTCTAAGCTTGTCAATTTCATATTTGGACAAACTAAACGTTCTGAAGCGAGATAGAATTTTTTCTCTGGACAAACTTGGTGGAGTCGATGTAAGATTCCTGACTCCGTCCCCACAATAAATTCTTGGTTTTCAGAGTTTTGAGCATACTTAATCAATCCTGCTGTAGAGCCAACATAATCCGCTGCTTCACAAATGTCTTCTCGGCATTCCGGGTGAACTATGACTTTGGCGGAGGGATGCTCATTCTTCGCTCGTTGAATGTCTTCCTTCGACAATCGGTCATGAGTTTTACAGTAACCAGGCCAGAACTGAAGGGAACGCCCAAGAATTTTGGCAGCGTAACGGCCAAGATTTTCGTCCGGAATAAATAAGATGTTATCTCCTTGTAAAGACTGCACTACTTTCACCGCATTAGAGGAAGTACAGCAGATATCGCTCTCCGCTTTGACTTCTGCAGAGGAATTAACATAACATACCACCTGAACTTCGGGAACCCTCTTTTTATAAGCTCGCAAGCCGTCGGCATCAACCATGTCTGCCATTGGGCAACCCGCCTTTTGATCGGGCAATATTACGACTTTGTTCGGGGATAGAATAGCTGCACTTTCTGCCATAAAGTGGACACCGCAAAAGACAATGACCTCCGCGTCTGTATTTGCAGCTTGTTGACTCAGTTGCAAAGAATCTCCAACGAAATCTGCAATATCCTGAACCTCGGGTCTTTGATAATAGTGGGCTAAAATAACTGCTTTGCGTTCTTTTTTAAGCACTTCAATCTCCGCAGCTAAAGTCTCAAATAAGTCTTGGCTAATGGTATAATTCATAAAATATTATGCCCTCCCTTGAGTAACAAAATCTTTTTAAAAGATTAGGTCTTTCGATTAAATTTGTCAAGATTCCCGTCCATGAACTTCTTCTGAAGCAATCTTAGTTTCATGGTTTTTTTCATCGACAAAAACGACTTTAGGGGTATACTGATGAGCCTCTTCATCAGTTAACACCGCATAAGAAATAATAATTACTTGATCGCCAACTTGTACCTGACGAGCTGCCGCACCATTTAAGCATATCACTCCAGAATTTCTCTCTCCGGGAATAACGTAGGTCTCAAGCCTTGCTCCGTTATTATTGTTAACGACCTGAACCTTTTCATTAATCAATAAATCCGCTGCCTCCATCAATGCGACATCAATGGTAATACTGCCTACATATTGAAGATTCGCTTCTGTTACGACCGCCTTATGAATTTTTGATTTCATCATCGTTCTATACATTCTGCTTAACCTCCACTACTTTATTATCAATTAAACGGGTTGTCCCAAATTTAACTGCTAAAGCTAATAGCACCGGCCGCTTTATTTCTGTTACTTCAGACAAGTCACCAGCATCTCTTACCTCTGCATAGTCGATAATACCCTGACTCTCAGAAGTAATCCTTTCTCGCAGTTGCCTTTCAATTTCCCGAGCTGATCGTTGCCCCGTTTGTATGCTTAACTCTGCAGCAGCAAGACTCTTGGACAAGATTTGGGCTTTTTGCCGTTGTTCAGAGGTTAAAAAAATATTGCGGGAACTCATAGCTAACCCATCTTCTTCCCGAACAATAGGGACAGGGCAAATTTGAATTGGCAGATTAAGATCTCTCACCATACGTTCAATAATCAGATACTGCTGATAATCTTTCTGCCCAAAAAATGCCCTGTCAGGTTGGACGATATTGAACAACTTGTTTACAACAGTAGTGACTCCACGAAAATGTCCAGGACGAGTTGCCCCACAAAGCATCCCATCTAATTGGCCTACCTCAACAAATGTAAGCATCGGGTGGGGATACATTTCTTCAACCGTCGGATGAAAAAGGGCATCAACCCCGGCCTCTTCCAAGAGTCGGACATCACGTTCTAAGTCCCTGGGGTAACGTGATAAATCTTCATTGGGGCCAAATTGCAATGGATTAACAAAAATGCTCACTACCAAGAAATCATCCTTCTGTTGGGCTTGCTCAATTAACGATAAATGTCCACGATGTAAGAAACCCATCGTAGGCACGAAATTAATTTTTCGTCCCCGTTTTTTTTCCTCAGCTATCATCTCACGCAGTTCATGGATATGTGAAGTTCTTTTCACATCTCACTCCACCTTTCTTATCGAAATTCACCGTCTGAATTTTGTCCACCAAGCAACAATTTCAAAATGTTTAGCTCCTCTGAAGGATAGCTTAATCCTTGTTTAGCCCTCTTGTTTTTCCCTAACTCTAAAGCCTTTAATCCCAAGCCTTTATAAATTTCCGTGAGTTTAGATGGCAACTGATCTAAATGCCCTTTAATAACTTGTACTTCTCCACGAGCAATTGGTCCGGTTAATGCTTGGGGCAACCCTACTTGTTCTAAATTAGAAAGTGTCCCTTTCATCAGCGGTAATAAAGAAGCCAAGGCTTCTTCTCCTTGAATTCCTGCTGCCGCAAAAAGCTCTACAGCTAATGAAGCAAGTACTGCCAAATAATTCGAGGCAACAACAGCGCCAGCATGATAAAGTGTCTTCTCATCAGCTAAAATTTTATGCGGAATTCCACCGAGATCTTTCACGATCTCCTCTCCCAGCGCCTCTGCCTCTCCTTCAACTCCAAAGTGAGTTCCAGAAAGAATTGTCAGTGCATTATCCACACTTGCAAAGGACTGTAGAGGGTGTAACGACAAGCAACGCACAGGTAGGTCTTCCTGGATACGTAGAATGGATGAAGGAAGCGAACCTGAACAGTGAATCCATATTTGGTCCGGAATAATTAGATCTTTTTCAACTAGATTCTCTGCAATCGATTGAATCATGCCATCCTGTGTCGTAATAAACAAAAAATCAACTGCAGGCACAAGCTCCTCTAAAAGAAGATGATCGATATTTAGATAACTGCGAAACCGTTCATATGAGAGTCGACTTCGGGTATGAACCCCTAAACATTCATGACCTGCCTCTGTTAATTGCACTGCTAATGCGGTACCCACTATTCCAGCTCCAATTATTCCAAATTTCATTTCGTTCCTCCTTTCAAACGCAGTTTGATCTGCAATGGCGTTGGCAGTAAGAAATAGATTATCCCGTTCTCAGTGTGCCGTATTTCGGCATGAAGTCAGACCAGCATAAAAAAACCTTCACGAGCGTGAAGGATATTTTCTCTCTCCTCCGTCTCAGTCATCTTGATCTAAGCGGGTTATTATTGAATTTTCAGAAATAAATATTTGTCAGTCTATTCAATATATTTTATAAAAAATAATTAATCTAAATCAGTACAATTCAAGAATGATATTGTCTGATATTAGATTTCCGTTCAGGTAAGTGGATAAACCTTACCATCTCCCATTACTTCATTTATAGATCTACCCGAGGGCAGGATGAGTTCTGGTGCAATTTCTCGTAATGGAGCAATAACAAAAGCACGTTCTTCCAAGTATGGATGAGGTAAGCTTAATTCTTCTGTCTCACTTACTCTATTATCGTAAATTAAAAGGTCTATGTCAATGGTTCTTGAACCCCAATGTACCTTACGCTCTCTCCCCAGGCTCAGTTCAATTTCTTGGCAAACATGAAGCAGGTCTAGTGGCTCTAGGATTGTCTCAATCTCTATGACCTGATTCCAAAATAAAGGTTGATCTATCCCCCCCCAGGGTTCTGTTTCATATATGCGGGACATCGCCATTATTCTAATTGATCGGCCTTTCAAAGCCGAAATTGCCTCTCTAAGGTAAAAAGCTCGGTCTCCCATATTACTTCCTAACCCTAGATACACTTTCATCGCTTTCACCTGCCTCGCCAAATCTCCACAGAAACATCTCTAATAATTCCCGGGATTGGTGCCTGTGGCTTGTGGACTTCTACTCGCACTGATTCACAGGCAAACTGCCCCAGTACCCTTTTAGAAATTTCTTCAGCCAGGCGTTCTATTAATAGATACCTGCCCTCAGTTACGCACGCTTTAATAACTTGGTATACCTCTCCATAATGAATCGTATCCTCAACTCGATCAGAAGAACCTGCCTGGCTCAAGTTGTGGAAAAGATCCATATCTATTAAAAATCTCTGTCCTAAAACATTTTCTTCGGGTAATACCCCATGGTACGAATAGAATTCCAGTCCACGAAGGTGAATCACGTCAAGCTCCGACATAATGGACTCCTCTCTGCCCTCTTACAATGGCATCTGCCATTTGTATCGCCCTGCTATTTGCCTTAACATCGTGAACACGTATAATATCTGCCCCAGAAACCACCCCCAGAACGCTGGTTGCCAATGTCCCCTCTAAGCGCTCATTCACCGCTAGGTTTAAAGTATTTCCAATCATTGATTTGCGAGAAGCCCCTAATAATACAGGGTGTCCCAGCGTCTTTAATTCTGCCAAACGGGCCATAACTTCAAGATTCTGCTCTGTTGTTTTCCCAAACCCGATTCCTGGATCCAGAATAATCTGGTCTCCTGACAATCCCTGAGTTTCAGCCAATTCGATGCTCTTTTGCAAAAAAGCAAAAATGTCCCCCATAAGGTGGTGGTAGGCTGTTCCATCCTGATTATGCATTACAACGACGGGTACTCGGTAATCCCCAACCACTCTAGCCATATCCGGATCTCTTTGGAATCCCCATACATCATTAATCATATGAGCACCTACTTCAAGCGCTTTGGCCGCGACGCTCGCCTTATAGGTATCTATTGAGACAGGGACGGCTACTCGCTCTAAAAGCGCCTTCAGTATGGGCTCTAAGCGTTTCCATTCTTCTTCAGCACTTACACCCGCATAATTCGGCCGAGTAGACTCTCCGCCGATATCTAAAATATCTGCACCTTCATCAATCAAACGTTGCGCTTGAGAAATAGCGTCTTCAATACTAGCGTATCTGCCCCCATCCGAGAACGAATCTGGAGTTACATTTAAAATCCCCATGACAAGGGTGCGCTCCCCCAGAATTAGTTCTTTTCCTCGACAATTTAGACTGCGGGTCGTCGATGGCTCCAAGGCAATAAGTAATTGCTTGAGGGCCTGTCCAATCTTCTTAAGTCCAAATGGTTGGGCTGACACCTTTTTCGCAAGGTGCTCTAATTGCCGAACTGTACCGAGTAACATAACATCTGTTGCATCTATGCTATTTGTAATTACATCCCGATGAACTGCAGCATCTCCACCAACGGACAGCATCTCTTGCTTAAGAATATGGGCTGCGCGTAATGGAACTTGCTCTAATTTTATCGCACGGCCAATTCCTTTACCTGCCATGTTTGCGACTCCTGCCGGGTCAGATCCAATCTGTGTCAACGCCATCTTAGCTTCTGACAAGTTATCAATCGCAACCCAACGCATTCCATATATTTGCATTGCGGTCCCTCCTTAATACATAATTTGTTTCATTGCGGGCTTAAACTTGTGACATAAAGTTTGAGCGGAACAATATCGACAATCTCTAGACCAATCATCCGCATTAGCTAATACCTCGCCAAGTAAAGTCAGATTGTCATAATGATGCCGACGATGTTCACGGATTCCTCCCAGGATTATCCCTATATCCTCCGAGCAAAAATTACACGATTTGAGCAAGGGGAGTGCCAATCGGGCACTTGCCTCAGCGTGATCTTCACCCGTTTGATATTCTACCCATCGTCCGATATCATGCAGCAATGCAGCAGCATAAACTGCTTCTTTAGATAGACTTACATCCCCTTTTTCCAGCAGGTAGGCATAGGAGATGCGTGCAACACTTAACCCATGTTCAAAGCCATGTTTACAAAATCGTCGTTCTTTTTCTAATTTATCAATTTTCTCTATATAGCAAATATAATCTTCATGGTCCAATAGCCGGTTGACGCGAGCCATTGAATGTAACATTTAGCCACACTCCCAAGATTTCATCTCATTTCTCCCAAAACTTAAGCCCCTGAGTCAGCTAAGGGTTTCGCTTCCTTAAACGAATATGAACCTTTGTAGGATGGGATACGCAGAGTTTTCCTTGCTATACTTACAGTCATGCCTCTATCTTTAAGAGTTTTTCCATCCAGTTGGGAAACATAGTCGAGAAGCGTTTCCTGATCCCCGATGGCACTAAATTCATAAGGGTTTCCCTCTGTACGATTTATAGGCACTTTGTTTACTAGGATAGTCGAACTTCCGCTCAACACAATATCTGTAGAACCAACAATCCGTTGGCCATTGATACTGATTGCTTCTGCACCAGCCAGTTTTAAGGTGTTGATCATTCTTAAAATTTCATCCGTATAAAGCGGAAAAGTTACCTTTTTATTACGGTCGTCGATGCTTACCAAAATTCCTGGTCCTTCT
The DNA here is from genome assembly GCF_023897015.1 of Desulfosporosinus nitroreducens. Taxonomy (GTDB): domain Bacteria; phylum Bacillota; class Desulfitobacteriia; order Desulfitobacteriales; family Desulfitobacteriaceae; genus Desulfosporosinus; species Desulfosporosinus nitroreducens. The sequence continues at coordinate 15,206 of NZ_JAMHFY010000033.1, forward strand.
ACTTCTTGTGTACCATCAAGCATTTTCAATTGTTTGAGATGTACAAGCAGTTGAGGATCCGTCCCTACTTGGTTACGTGCTAAGTCCAGCTTTTCCGACAGGCCCTTATGTCTTTCCTGAAGCAGAGCATTTTGTTCCTGAGAATTCACCAGCACCGCTTTCATTTGAGACATACGTTGTGCACTAATTTGTTCGGCAGCCGATACATTCTTTTGAGTTTGAGCCTGAAGGGCAATTAAAAACCCTAGGGCAATCGCTACCATAGTGACCGGTAAAGCTAAGGTTCTTTTCCAACGTTGCATTACGTTCCCTCCTTAATGGGTTCCGCATAACGATAATCTCTCAATTTGCCCGCCGGAGTCTTTACTTCTTCTAAAACCTCAAGCTTGCGAGTTATTCCATACTGTTCTTGAAACTCTCCAAGTCTATCCCAGCTATAACCATAAAACTTAAGGGCAGCAGACAAATTATGTGAATCACCAATAGCCCCAATCACATAAGGGGGCATTTGACGGGTGCCATTGACCTGGATAAACGATCCCCCACAAAACACTTCAGTGTTCGTCGTCACGCGTTGCCCATTAACTGCAATGGCTTCAGCCCCACCATTCCAAAGTGCATTCAATATTTCACGAATATATTCCTCATGAATATAATAATTATTTGGGTCTTCTTCCCCAGTTGCTACGCGAGTAGAGTCATCCAAAGTGATTTGCACACCTGGACCCGCGAGCTCAATTAAGCCTGCATTCATCATAGCCTCTTTTACTTGCTCATTTAGCAATGAGGACGCGCTTTGACCCTGAGCATATTTAATTAATTCTTGCTCTATTTTATCATTTTCTACGGAAAGCTGTTGATTCTCCTGTTCCGTTTTAATCAGACTAGGGATAGCCGTTTCCTGTTGTGTCACCTGACTGCCCGCAACACCCTGCGCTTTAATCAGCAGGACAAAGAGAAATCCTAGCAAAATTGCAGAAAACCCCAGCAGAGACCGTTCTTTTCTATCCAGATGCATTTGATACACCTCCACAATACCAACTTTAGAAAACTTAGGAGCCATAGATAGACCATAAGTCATACTATCTGACCAGTATTTGAAAAAAGGACACCCCTGCGGGCGTCCCTTATTAAGTTTCTTATTTATTCACTCAGCCATTCATCGCCTGCTTTTCGATAGTCAACAAGTTCCTCGGGTTTAAAGTAAAGGGCAATTTCGCGGTCAGCACTGGCAACCGAGTCTGAGCCGTGAATAACATTTCTGCTAATATCCATCCCATACATCCCTCGAATAGATCCCGGGTTTGAATTTGCAGGATTTGTTGCACCCATTAACTCACGAGCCAAAGCAACTACGTTTTTACCTTCCCAGACCATTGCTACGACCGGAGAGGACATAATGTAACCAACCGTCGGCTCAAAGAACCCTTTGCCCCTGTGTTCGGCATAATGCTCTTCCGCCAAGGCACGATCTACTTGAATTAACTTCATACCCGCAAGTTTGAAGCCCTTTTTCTCGAAACGATTAATTACCTCTCCGACTAATCCCCTCTGAACTGCATCCGGCTTGAGCATAATAAATGTACGTTCCATTCTTCCTTCTCTCCTCTACAATCGAAACTCTTTATAAACTATTGAATTTTATTTAACTCTTTTTCCATTATTTGACCAGGCAACTCAGTATCTTGCTTAGTTTTAGTTTCTGTAATGTCTAATGGACCTTCAACAGCCTTTTCTAGAGTAACGGTACCTTCGGCTTGTTTGACTGCCTCAGGATTAGGATCAAATTTAGCCATTAGTGCTGCGAAATCTTTGACATCAAGGGTTTCCTTCTCCATTAATGCTTCAGCTATGGCATGCAGTTTTTCAATATTTTGCTCAATCAGATCTTGAGCCTTCTGATAGCAGCCATCGATAATGCGCCGAGCCTCTTTATCAATAGAATATGCCACAGCATCACTGTAACTGCGATCTCGCGAAATATCTCTGCCTAGGAAGACTTGCTCTTCTTTGTGCCCAAAGGTTAGTGGACCTAATTCCTCGGACATTCCCAATTCAGTAATCATTTTTCGAATAATCCCCGTGGCCCGCTCTAAGTCATTAGATGCACCTGTACTAATTTCATGAAGTACCACCGCTTCAGAGACGCGTCCACCAAGTAACATAACTACTTGGTCCAGCAGTTGGGATTTAGTCATATAATTACGGTCTTCTTTCGGAAGAAGAAGGGTATAACCCCCTGCCCGTCCACGCGGGATAATGGAAACCTTGTGTAAGGGGTCCGTATGAGTGAGTAGCTCTCCTAACAAAGCGTGCCCTGCTTCATGATAGGAAACCAGTTTCCTCTCAAATGGACTTATTACGCGACTCTTCTTCTCGGGCCCTGCAATAACTCGTTCTATCGAATCTTCCACGGACTGCTGTTTAATTTGGGTTTCGCTGCGACGAGCAGAAAGAAGTGCAGCTTCATTTAACAGATTTGCTAAGTCTGCCCCAGTAAAGCCTGAGGTTTGACGAGCAATAACCTGAAGGTCAACATCCTCCTTCATCGGCTTACCTTTAGCATGGACTTTAAGGATCTCTTCACGTCCTCTGACATCCGGAACATCGACAATTACTTGCCGGTCAAAACGACCCGGACGCAAGAGTGCCGGATCAAGTACATCCGCTCTATTTGTAGCCGCAATGATGATAACTCCATCATTGCCATTAAATCCATCCATTTCTACAAGAAGCTGGTTAAGAGTCTGTTCCCGCTCATCATGTCCGCCGCCTAAGCCTGCTCCCCGTTGCCGTCCAACAGCATCAATCTCGTCAATAAATACAATGCAAGGAGCATTTTTCTTGGCCTGTTCAAACAAATCCCGAACTCGAGAAGCCCCAACCCCTACGAACATTTCCACAAAGTCTGAGCCGCTGATGCTAAAGAATGGCACACCTGCTTCTCCAGAGACAGCGCGAGCAAGTAAGGTCTTACCTGTTCCAGGAGGTCCGAACAGAAGTACACCAGTAGGGATCTTGGCCCCTAATTCATGAAACTTCTTCGGCATCTTCAAGAATTCAACCACTTCTTGAAGCTCCTCTTTAACCTCATCAGCACCTGCGACATCTGCAAATGTCACTTTTTTCTTATCTTCCCCAACCAGGCGTGCTTTACTTTTTCCGAATTGCATTACCCGGTTTCCACCGCCCTGGCTTTGCTGCATCATAAAGAAGAACAAACCAACGATGACAATAATAGGCAACATTGTGGTTAGCAGTCCGACCCACCACGGTGTCTTCGGAGGTTGTTCTATGCGCAAAGACGGAACATGAGCATATAAATCCGAGGTAAGTTGTGGGTCAGAGGCAAGTCCAATAACCTCGTGTTTTTCATCATCCTTCATGGTGACTGAATATTTAGTCGAATTGCTTTCAACAACAGCAACAACACTTTTAACTTGATCCTCTACTACCGCCTTTTTAAAAGCGTTATAATCTAAACCAATGTCTTTACTAACGGGAGGGGTCGACCACTTTATTAGCATTATCGCCATGAGAATTATTAGTATATAAATTGCCGCATTCTTAAAGACCTTCAAATATGGTCCTCCTCTCTAGTTAGGAAGCTGCTTCACCGAGAAGCAATTCTTCATATTATACCATGGGGTATTGCGTTTTACAATGAATTCAAATTAGAACACCCGCTCAGTGGTGTGAGAATACAATACATTTTTTCGTCATCATAATCGGCATAATACAGTCCGCTTTGGCGAACCCCGGGAATCCATAGAACCTCTGTCCCTATGGCGATCAAAGGCACGCTGTTTCTCTCTTTATCGTCTATTTTTGCTTCCTGAAAAACCTTTTTAAGAGGCTTATGTCCTACACCCTTAAACCACATTCTGTCCCCTTCCCGCCTTACACGACATACCAAGGATCGCTCAGAAATGCTTGTCAATAGGTCGCGGCTAAAAACCGCTATCTTGTTCTCACATCTATCACTATAATTTGGCGTGGAACGATTCCATTCTTTAAATAAGCCAACGGCCATTTTTAAGCCAGAAATTTCAGTCCATTGCCCCATGACTAAAAGTATCTCTGAGTTTAATCCCTGCTGTTCGCTTAAAGCATCCATTAATCCGTCGTTTTGTCTGCTATTAATATGCGAACGGCTAAACTGCAAACCTACTTCTGAGATCTTAACCCTCAAACCTGGCAAATCCTGAACCCAACCGAGCTTACCCTGATAGGACATAATCTTTGCAACATAGGCAAAACCCAGTCCACGGGGTTCTTGGGTGACCTGCATAGCCGCCTTACGCAACAGACGGGAAAGAATAGCAGCGGGCTCCTCAAAAACGTCAAGGCTTAAGCAGATAGTTCCCTCAGAATTTTTAAAGTGATACCGTTTCCAGGCGGCTTCCACCTGCTGGTCAAAATATTCTTCATCCCAACGCAAAAGTTCTCCTGTTCGTCCCAAGGCTTCCTGAATACGAGAATTGTAGCTCCTCTCCAATTCTGGTAACAACTCTAAGCGAATTCGATTGCGTACATAAACTGGTTCTTCATTTGAGCGATCAAGAGCATATGGAACTGCTTCACTCTCACAATAATGTAGGATATCTGCTTTTGTAAAGGTCAACAATGGACGAATAATTGAGCCTTTGCTAGGATACATTCCCGCTAAACCCGCTGTCCCGCTTCCTCTAAGCAACCTGAAAAGAATGGTCTCTGCTTGATCTCCCAGGTGATGAGCCGTGGCTAGAAGCGAGCACCCTTCCTTTGCCATATCCTCTTTCCAGCGAGAGTAGCGCCATTCTCGCGCAGCTTCTTGGAACGATTGACCCGTAGTTTTAGCGTATTGTTTAGCATCAAAACGGTGTATTAGACAAGGCACATTCCACTTCTTCGCCATCTTTCGAACTAAGTCTGCTTCTTCATCCGACTCTTTTCGAACCCCATGATGGACATGGGTTAATACTAGCGAAATCCCTCTGCCGCTCTCCTCTTGTACATACCTCCAAAGAATATGACTTAATGCCATTGAGTCGGGTCCTCCGGATACTGCAACCATAACTCTAGATTGAGAAGGAATTAGTTGGGGCAGTATGAATTTGCGCAATTTCTCGTACATCTTGCGCCCCCCTTTCAGATCGGTTGCAGGCTTTGTCCTTAGTTACACTGATGGCTGGCTATGACTCAAGCACAGATGTCCTAGATTAGAGCATGCCAGCGCATACATTATGTGTCGATAGTTATATCTTCCACTGAAAGAACTCGTTTCAAACCTGCCAACCCCAACTAGTTTATCACTTTATCCAAAAACAAACACTCCTTTTTGCTGGTTTGATTTGGCAGAATTGAAAAGACCCTGATTGCTCAGGGCCTAAACCTTATATTCCGTAATTAGTTTTAAATCATTTTAGAACAATCCGCTTACTTTACCCGTCTTGGTATCAACGTCAATTCTTCTGTAAGCGGGGTCTGAACTTGTACCAGGCATCAAACTGATTGTTCCAGCCATTGGGCAAAGGAATTTCGCTCCGCCATATACTAAGATATCACGGATCGGCAATCTCCAGCCTGTTGGCACACCTTTCAGAGTGGGATCATGGGACAAACTCAAATGGGTTTTAACCATCATGGTGGAGAAATCAGCATAATATGGATCTGATTCAAATCTCTTAGCCTTAGCTTCTGCCTCAGGTGACCAATCTACGCCGTCTGCCCCATAAACTTCTTTAGCGATAAGCTCAACGCGTTCACGCAACGGCATTTCCAAAGGATAGAGGCATTTGAATTGAGATTCTTCTGTGCAAGCATCCATAACAGTATCTGCTAATTCTAAAGCACCATCTCCACCGCTGAGCCAGTGATCAGAATGAGCACAACGAGCTCCTGCAGCCCTGACAATTTTCTTAATTAAGTCAATTTCTGCTTGGGTGTCTGTGTAGAAACCGTTAATGCAGACAACTGGAACAATTCCAGACTTTTTAATAATTCCAAGGTGGTGAAGCAGGTTAGCGCAACCCTTTTCAACCAGTTCGAGATTTTCTTGGGTGTACTCTTCAGGTAATGGACGACCCGGTACGACTGCAGGTCCGCCGCCATGCATTTTTAGAGCACGGATAGTTGCTACGAGAACGGAAACATCCGGTTTTAAACCGCCCAAACGAGCTTTAACATTCCAGAACTTCTCAAATCCGATATCTGCTGCGAATCCGCTTTCCGTAACATGATAATCAAACATTTTGAGACCAACCCGATCCGCAATAATGGATGATTGTCCAATAGCAATATTAGCGAAAGGACCAGCATGAACCATGACAGGTTGACCTTCAGCTGTGTAACAAATTGTTGGATTAATTGTGTTACGCATCCAAGCAGTCATTGCGCCATCGACTTCTAAGTCCTTTGATGTAACAGGTTGGCCGGTTTTACTATAGGCAACGATAATTTTGCCAATCCGCTCTCTGAGATCCGGGAGATCTTTAGCGACAGCCAAAATTGCCATCAACTCTGATCCAACAGCAATCCCAAATTTAGATGTCATTTGGAAGCCATCTTTTTTACCGCCAATACCAATGATAATATTTCTCAGGCCTTGAGCTGCATAATCGATTACCCAGCCCATTTCAACATTCTTAGGATCGATGTCCAAGCGTTTCAATCCGCGCTTAGCAAGCTCTTCATCCGTATAGTTTGCTTCATGCTGCATCCGAGCATTAAGGGCAACCATGCATAGATTATGGGCATTCATGATATCATTTATATCACCAGTGAGTCCTAGGGAAAACTCAGTCATAGGAATCAAGAGAGCATTCCCACCACCAGCAGCGGTACCCTTAATATTCATCGTTGGGCCGCCGGACGGTTGCCGAACTGCGCCACCAACGTTCTTGCCTCTCTTAGCAAGTCCTTCGATGAGACCCAGAGTCGTCGTAGTTTTTCCTTCACCGAGCGGCGTTGGAGTAATAGCTGTTACTTCAATATATTTGCCATCGGGTTTATCTCCAAGGCGCTCCATCATTTTCAGAAAGTCTACTTTTGGTGTTTTTCCGTATGGAATTATTTCTTCTTTTCTAAGTGACAACGTTTCGATTAATTGTTCCACAGTAGGCATGTTTTTTTCGGCCTCTTCGGCGATTTGCCAGTCCTTAAGTTTGGTTGCATCCCAAGCCATTTTTAATCCGCTCCCTCAATTCAATTTCTACTTTCCAGTAACTTAGATATGGAAAGCTTACCCGCACCATTAGTTAAACTATTATTAAAGCGTAGGTCCTATACCTTAATATTACTAATCAAACGTGATTAGTATATCCACAAACGTATTTTTAATATAAAAAACACCTCCGAGGTTAGTATTTCCTAAACTTAACTTTTTGGAATTTTCGGTTTAACAAACTCCCGGTGCTGGGCATTTTCAGATTTGATTACAATAGTTTGATTCGACACGCATTTCTGATATCCTTCTTCATACCTAATCTTTTCAGGCGAGTTTTCCCACATTTTAAAATTTTTGCACTCCTGAGTAACCCTAATTAAAACCAGCGCGGCATCTTAAGATCAATTATTGATTCCAAAAGTTTTTTCGAATGACCAAAACTATTCCATCATCATCTAAAGTCCCTCCGCTTAAACGGCGGGCTTCCTGTCCAATTAGATCTGCAATTTCTTGAGATTTGACTAAGGGCGTTTTCTCTAAATAGTCTTTGATCCAATCCGTTCCTTCCTTTAAAACATCTTGAACCCCATCCGTCAATAAAACCAAGGCTTCCCCGCTCTGCATTTCCAATTCAATAACAGGAGTGTCAATCTGGTTTAAAATTCCCGCAGGAAGGCTTGAAGATTCAATAACTTTTACTCCATCTTGACCGATTAAATAGGAGGGCGAGGCCCCCACTTTAATTAACTTTAAGTTAGTGGACTCTAAATCAAGAATTGCCATATCAATTGTAACGAAACTTTCTTCGGGAGAACGCAGTACCAAAATCGAATTCAGGGCTTGGATCGCGCCTTCAGGTTTGAACCCTGTTGTCAGGAGTTGCTCAAGAAGGGTTAATGCCGTCGCACTCATTTTGGCTGCATTTTCCCCAACACCCATACCATCACTTAAAACAAATGCATGTTCCTTTGTGGAATAAGCAATAGAAGCATAATTATCCCCGCTCATTCCATTTCCGGTTTTCGTAAATGTTGTTATCCCCACATCAAGAAAAAAGCGGCGGCGACGGGCTAAATTCGATGGTTTTACTACTTCCCAGTTATGCTGTGTATGAAGTTCCTTGGCTAGGTTTCCTATAACCTGCGAAACATTTAGAAATTGGCGAGACAATGCTTCTTGATTAAGAAGCAAGCGGCGACGCCATGTTTCTTGGTTCTTCTCTTGCTCAATGATAAACTGCACTCCCAATAGCATCTCTTTTAATCTCCCGCAATGACGTTTCCATTCGATGGGTAAGGCCTGTAACTTTACGTCTGTTTGCTTTTCGACCAATCCAAAAAGTTCAAAGAAAATATGGTATGTTTTATAAAACTCTCGGTTCCAACACACATCCATTGTTGGGCAAGAATGACATACACGCTCAACCAGAACATTCATTAATTCTGGAACTTCTGGACGCATCTCAAATGATTCTACCTCTGCGGCTTGATAACTTAAGGCTATTTGATCGAAAATCTCTGACAATGCTTTGACTTTGGAAACCGTGGTCTCAACCTCTGGAATTACCTTAGGTTTTAAGAAATCTTTTTCCGGGGTTGCTCCTGGCCATATTAAAAAGAGGAAAAGACCCGCTGTAGAGGAAATGAGCTGCGAATATATTGCCTCCTGCCGCAAAAAGACGGTAAGTATCAGCATCACCGAAATAAAAGCGGTCCCGATTCCCAGTTTACCTAACCGCCGAAAAGCCCCCGTGCAAAAACCGGCTAATCCGTATATTCCAGCATCTATGAGATTCTGAGTATTTACCGATAATTGAGGCATAAAACCAAGTAACGCTCCTACACCCGCAGCCGTCCCTGCTCCGTAACGTTCCGATACAAATAACGTAAAGAAACTCAATAGGACGATTGGGAAATTGATTCCCATAACCTGAACCCCTTGAAGACCGCTAATTACACCAATAAGGATGAAAAGCCAAGCAATCCCTTGTTCATTCTGGAACTCCCCACTCCAAATGGGCTCCTGATGACATAAAGCAAACCAAAAAATAATTGAGCATCCTCCAGAAATTATCCCCTGAAGTGCAACTATAAGAAAGGCATATAGATCAGGATTTGCGAAGCTAATAGAAAGAGAAGGAACTAGGGCTGTCATCAAAGTCGTTAAGGCAACTAAAAAAATCCCCTGATGCTTCTTTTTACGCAAAGAAGGCACAATCACCATTAAAGCGGCTAACATAGCCACACCCTGTAAAGTGAAAGATATGTCGTTCAATGAAATCATACCCATCAGAATACCCAGCAAACCAAAAGGAAACCCTTTTTCTCCTCTCAGTATCAAGGCTGCTCCGAACGCCACCCCAAAGGGATGTAACCCAAATATGCTTCCTCGCGCCAACACTCCCCCAAGTATCAAAGGAAGAAACGCACTTTCAATTGAAATTCTGCTTCGCAGACCTTGATCCAGTTTTAATGTTGCCCATTCTGCCATAATGTCACCTCTTAACCATTTATTGGAAACATTATAACGCAAATTATTGGCAAAGCTTGTCTAGTAAAGTCAATAAAGCACAGCAACTTTCGACGTTGTTCACAGTAAATCTCACTAAAATCTCGCGATAACACTATGTGCCTGATAAATATGCCAGCATTTTTATTTTTTGTAATAAAAAAACCGCCTTTCCGGCGGTTATGTTCTAGTATCTGCTTGATCCTCTGCCTCCACGTTTAGAGTCTGTGGCCCGACGGAATTCAGTCTGACGTTCATCACTGTCTTTTATAAACTTAGCCAATTTATCCTCAAAGGACACTGTTGGCGGAAGACGGCGTTCACGACTCACATTGCGAACAGGGGGATTTGCTTGTTTAATCGAGAGTCCAATTTTTCCCTTTTCATCAACGTGAATGACCTTAACTTTTACATGATCTTGTTCCTTTAAGTAATCTCGAACGTCCTTGACATAGGCATCAGCGACTTCCGAGATATGTACAAGTCCGGTGATTCTATCCGGTAATTCAATAAATGCCCCAAAGTTCGTGATCCCTGTTACGACACCTTCAACAATACTGCCAACGTCAATGGCCATACGAAGCAAACTCCTCCTTGTGATGATCTATCTATACTTACTCTATATTATATGCAGTACATTTCATGCCTGTCAAGGTTAAGTAGACTAATGTGGCGTACTAATTCTTGGGAGAAATGAGAATTTCGCCTTGTTTCACAAGACCTAGCTGTTCTCGGGCTAACTGTTCGATGTAACTTGGTGTATTTAACCGAGTAATCTCATCATTAAGAATCTTTTCCCGTTGAAGTAATTTGGTCTTTTCTTGATTCAATTGAGCTAGTTGATCCTCAACCCGAGTTCGGAGTTTCCATATCTGCCAAGCTGAGCTCCCAACTATCGCCATAAACACCACCAAAATAAGAATAGAACTGCGACGAATTCGGACCCTTTGGCGATTTTTTGGGTTACTCTTCAGACGAGCCCTCTTCATCCAATTCCTCTCCTCCTATACCAAGTTCCCCGCCCGGAATGATACAGACAATTTCATATCCTTTACTTCTTGCGCGGGTTAATAGAGTCGCGACCGAACTCTGACTGAGATGAAGCCGTTTTGCGATGTCTTCCAGCGACTTTCCACTTTCCTTGAGAATCACTGCTTGGCGTTCCCGAAAACTAAGTTTTTCCAAGCCTCGAATTTCTAGTTGCACTGTGGCACGCCCTTGCTTAAAAGTTATCCACAAATTGTGGATAGATTGTGGACAGATCACCTACAATCTGTTTACAAACCGTTTACAAACCAACGGGTAATTCCATTATAGCACTCAGCATTAAGGAATCAAGACCTCTGGGAAATTTTAACCATTTGTTCTTGGTGGCAGAAGCCCCTTCCACCAATCTCTGAGCCTTCTTTTAATACGTCTGGCTCGCTTAAAAAGAATAACTTCTCCAATTCTATAAAGAAGCAAACTCAACCAGTGCAATATCGCATAAGGGGGTCTCATTATGATTACCAAACCCCTAATTGGAATCTTGATGCTTCTGTGAATAAGTTTAGCAAGAAAGGATATCAGTCTGTAGAATCCGAAACAAGCACGTAACGTAAAATAACTAAATATTTTCAGATACAGCCCTAAGCCCAGCAGGCTTCCCCAAATAATGTAAAAGCGAAAGTCTAGCGCGTTAGCTCTTTCAAAAAAGTAAAAAAGAATCACTATGGAAATTAAAGAAAAAATCACATCCCCTATAAAGGTTAAAATTTGTCCAAAGTCTTGCCAGCGACGAAAAGAACGATAAAAGTCAAAAACCAAACCGACGGTTGCTCCAGCAAGGATTACCCAAAAGAAAGTCTCGAATTCTGAGATTGTTCTTCCTCCTCTCTTTCTTCATTCTTCAAGCTATGGAGGAATCGTTCGCTTTTTAACGAAACACACGGTTCAAAAATCCTCGACGCGCAGCATTGCTCGAACTTCGATGATAAATTAAAGCACCAACTGATCCTTGAAGATCCACTAAACCTTCCTCAAGATTGAGCAATTTAATGCCTAACTGATCCCCTTTGACACTCAATATCCCAAGTTCTGTTTCCAGAACAATTTCCTTGGGGTCAAAGGACTGAACTTTTAGGATCCCTGTCAATTCAATAAGTTCACGATTCTGCATGACAAGGCGATGTCCCTTGGCAACTTTATCGACCATGCCCCATCCCCCTAACTCTTTTTCTTCATATAACCCTATTCAGCCGGCCTGTACTTTAGACATCTTGGGAGTTAGTTTCTTAGAGCGCACTTAGAGTTCGTACCGATTTCAGTCGAAACCGGCTCTCTAAGCTTAGTTCCTCCCCTGGACAGGGTAATCCTTAACAGTTCGTGAGTTAGGGTCACTGAGGCATTGTTTGCGCCTCTTACGTAATGATACTGAGCTGAAGTGTAATCCGGAAAATGTGCACGATCCTCACTTAATTTTGGTGAAACCCAGGAATATATAGAAAAGACAGAGTCTTTTACTTAAGACTCTGTCTTTCGTTCATCTCGAATCAATTCGTAGAGTGTCTGCGCTTCGTTAGCTTTTATACTGTTCGGAGTCGATAACACTTGGACTTCAATCAAACGATTTGCAAACTCCAGAGTGATACGGTCCCCTGGCTTGACATCTGCCGAGGGTTTAGAGACTTTTCCGTTAATTGAAATTTTTTCTCCCACACAAACATCTTTAGCAACCGTTCGACGCTTAATGAGTCGAGATACTTTTAAATATTTATCAATTCGCATACCAACCCCGCCTTAAAAACTTAAATAGTTTAACTTTCACGGATATACAAAGTCAGGTTCCAGAAATGGAACCTGACTTTATCACCAGTCCGAAGACTCATTTTTGTACCGCGTCCTTGAGAGCTTTACCTGCCTTGAAGCCGGGTACCTTAGCCGCAGGAATTTGGATTTCTTCCTTCGTTTGTGGGTTTCTTCCAGTCCGTGCTGCACGATCTTTAACTTCGAATGTCCCAAAACCAACTAGTTGGACTTTTTCACTTTGTGCCAACGATTCCTCGATCACTTCAAAAACAGCTTTTACTGCTTTTTCAGCATCCTTCTTGGACATGTCGGCCTTCTCCGCAACTGCGCTAACTAATTCAGCCTTATTCAAAATGAGTCCCTCCTAAATAACTGATCTACTACGTAAATTATATTTCGCGATAAATAACCAATCTCCTGCTTTTTTTAGATTATATTACACCTTATTGCCACTTTTTTCTTGAGATTTTGCTTTTTCCCAAAAAATATCCATTTCATCAAGGGAAAGTTGCTCAAAATCTACATCATTTTTCTCGCTTAATTCAACCATTTTTAGGAAACGTTTCTGAAACTTATGTATAGTGTCCCTTAAAACCTCTTCAGTATCAAGCTTTAAAAATCTAGAGAGATTAACGATGGAGAACAATAAATCACCTAGTTCTTCCCGGATCCCAATCCCATCAGTTAAAGCACTTTCCAGCTCTTGTAATTCCTCTTTAACCTTACCCCAAGGCCCCTCGATATCTGACCAGTCAAACCCTGTCTTGGCAACTCTGCGTTGAGTTGACGCGGCCCACATGAGTGACGGCAACCCCTTGGGATCATTAAAGAAGTCTCTTCTCTTATCGCTCTCCTTCTCTTTCAGCTTAATTCTATCCCAAGTAAGGATGACATCATCTGCAGTTTCAGCCTGCTCTTCGCCGAAAACATGGGGATGCCTGCGAATCATTTTTTGAATAACCCCGCGCAATACATCTTGAACTTCAAAAATACTGGCCTCAGTAGCGATCTGAGCATGAAAAACTACTTGCAATAATAAGTCTCCCAACTCTTCACACAAATTATACATATCTTTTTTTTCGATTGCTTCAAGAACTTCATAGCTTTCTTCAATCAGATATTGCTTTAACGTATCATGTGTTTGTTCTCTATCCCATGCACACCCTCCTTCTGCACGCAAGGTCCTCATAACTTTGACCAACTTATAAAAAGAGATGACCTCTGAGTTAGGAGGCAAAACAATCGTCGTTAAATGATCGAAGTCTCTATGGTCCATCTCGTAAAGCGGAAGCTTGTCCACGTGTTCTAATTTAGTTCCCAAAGCCTGGACTACATATACCCATGCATCATCTGGATAGGCATTCATAAGATCTAATTTGACCTCTGAGGCGATTAACTTATTATAAACTTGAGGAATAACAAGCCATTCCCGCCCTGTTAGTTCAACATCTTTGAGGGCATCATAGTTTCGTATTGACACTCCATCGATAGGGTCGAACTTCAAGACTCTGAAAATCTCATCCACAAAGCTCATCGCTGGATGAATCACAACGTTATATTCTGGAGCAAGTCTTTCCGCAATAAGTTGTACTGTCCTTTCTGCAACCATGGGATGACCCGGTACTGTATAGATGACCTCAGCCCTCTTTTTTAATTCGTTACGCAATTGCTCTGTGATCTTTTCATATACCGCCTCAAAGGATGTTTCTGCAGCATAGATTTCATCAAATGATTCGACACTTACACCCTCAGCCATTAATTCTTGAACGCAAGGATGCTGGGCTGTGCGCGCAAAGATTTTCTTTGCACTGCATATACGCCGATAGTTTCCAAGGGTTAGCTGCTCTAGGCCGGCAGGACCTAACCCAATTACATGAAGACACGCAGACATTTAGGTATCACCTCCTAAAATAGTTTACCACAAACTGCCTAACGGGCATAGAAAGGAAGAGTGGCTGGAACATGCGGGTCTAACCGCCACAAGAAAACTCGACAAGCGCCAAGGTCTTAAGGACAGGAGACGTCTTAATTGTACGTATGCGCTGGCCATGACTCGAACAGGACATTAGAGATTAGAGTATCGCGGTGGATGGCAAGGTGCCCGGGTATAAAAAATAAAGCGGCAGGACCGCTTTATTATGTATTGCTTTGCTAATGCTTATTGTTCCATCTGCTTTGCTAAGAAACCTGCGGCAGTTTCAACTAACTTGACCTCCAATTCACCCATCTTCATGTTTAAATCTTTGGACATTAGGATCACCGCACCTATTGGATCTCCTTGTGAAATAATCGGTGCAACAACTTCACTGGTAACCTTACAATCTTCATCCTCATTTTCAGGGCAACTTTTACAGGAGGTATGTTCTCCTGCAACGCCTATTTGAATAGTTTTTCTTTCGTCCATAGCTTGTTCAATAGCTGGTCCTATCGCTTTATTTAGATACTCTTTCTTTGACGCACCAGCGACTGCAATGATCGTATCTCTGTCTGCGATACAAGTAATATGCCCAGTAGATTCGAATAAAGAATCAGCATATTCCTTAGCAAACTCTCCCAATTCACGGATAGGAGAATATTTCTTTAATATTACTTCCCCTTCCCGATCTACAAAAATCTCTAACGGATCTCCTTCTCGAATACGAAGAGTCCGACGAATTTCTTTTGGAATAACGACACGACCGAGGTCATCAATTCTTCTTACTATACCTGTTGCTTTCATAGACGTACATTCCTCCTTTTGTCGTTCCCGAAAACATATTTCGTCTTGTCCTTTTGCGAGCTAAATTCAATGATAGTATATATCTAGAGATTGCCAATTATTCATTATTTTCCAAGGTAAAATATAAGAAGGCATTTTCTAAATGCCTTCTTACGCTCGTTTTATTAACTTTCTGGCTTATATCCTTGAGAATACTCTATTTTTGCATTTTTACGAAGGTCGTCAAAATACGTCTGAAACTTGGTGTCTTTTGCCTGATTTAATGCGTCTTGCCCCACTTGATCTTTCACCTTCGCGAAGTCTGGTGATGAAGCCTGTGTGTGAGCTTCAACCTTGATAACATGATAACCAAATTCTGTTTTTACAGGAGCTGACGAAAAGGTACCCACTTCTTGAGCAAAGGCTGCAGTTTCAAATTCAGGAACCATTTTCCCTTTAGTAAACGTTCCCAGATCTCCGCCAGACTCATTTGCCCCGGGCTCAATGGACTTTTCTTTCGCAAGTTGTTCGAAATTAACTCCCGTGCTAAGTTGCGCTATAATTGCCTTAGCCTCATCTTCAGTTTTAACCAAAATATGCCGTGCTTTTACACTTTCGGGCTGACTGTAATACGAAATATTTTGATCATAAAAATTCTTTATATCTTCATCGCTTACCTTGACGTCACTGGTGACCTTCTCATATACTGCCAAAAAATTCCTTAATTCAGGTTCTGTCATACCCTGCTGTACCAGTGTATCTTGAAATGTTGTTTCATCGCCCATATTCTTTTTAATAATATCTTCTTGCTCTTTTACTTTGGCATCCTCTGGATCAAGTCCAAGCTTCTTAACCTCTTGAGCAATCAGTTCCCCTTCTATCATACGATCTAATAATTGGTTTTTGATTTGAGGCAATGCTTGCTTTCCTTGATCAGTGTCAAATTTCATACCTTGTTTTTCATAAATTTTTTGTGCTTCAGTAACGCGGGCATCATAATCTTTTACTAAGATCGAACTTTCGTTAACTTTAACAGCCCATTTACCGCCAACCAGCGAAGAGCACCCCGTGGTCACAAACATCAACGCCAGGACTCCATAAATTAACCCCACGCGGGACTTTTTCAATATAGACACACCCTTTCAATTAGACATGGGAATAGTATATCAAGGAGTTGTCCTTGAAGCAATGTCGCAAAATGTCGAAAGCACCCTGTAGACAGCCTTAATAGCCACTTCTTGGTCAAGCGTACGGATACGAACCTTGCACTCTAGATTTCCATTTTGCATAGTTCTAAACGACAATGGATAGGGGGAAGCTGAAGCCGCAGACATCAAATGTTCTCCCGTTAGGAAATTGATATTTGCCAAGAAACGAAGGCTGACATTTTGTTTGGCTTGTTGAATTTGTTCGATTTTCAACGAACTTGCCAGTAATTTTATTCGAATAATTTCAATCAGATGCTCAACTTCACGTGGAGGGGTTCCAAAACGATCCAACAGTTCATCCACCATCTCACTGAGTTGATCCTCATTTCGCACCATAGCCAGCCTTTGGTATAAGGATGCCTTGGTTTGATTATCCGCAACGTAGGTATCCGGCAAGAAGGCATCAATTTGAAGCTCAATGCTCGGCTCGATAATCTCTTCGAGCTTTTCTCCACGGAGTTCTTGGACCGCTTCCTTGAGCATCTGACTATACATTTCAAATCCTACTGCAGATAAATGCCCATGCTGCTGAGCGCCAATTAAGTTCCCTGCACCACGAATCTCTAAATCACGCATGGCAATTTTGAATCCCGCTCCAAACTCTGTAAATTCTCGTATTGCCGCCAGACGTTTTTCTGCAATTTCCGTGAGAACCTTTTGAGGTTTATACAAAAGATACGTATACGCTTTACGATTGGAACGCCCGACGCGCCCTCGCAGTTGATAGAGTTGGGACAACCCGAAACGATCAGCTTCATCGATAATCAGAGTATTGGCGTTGGGCATATCAAGGCCAGTTTCGATAATAGTGGTGGAGACCAAAACATCCATCTCGTGTTCTAAAAAATCAAGCATAACCCGTTCCAATTCTCTCTCACGCATTTGTCCGTGGGCAACCCCGAACCTCGCTTCAGGAACTAATTGACTCAAGAAATTAGTAACCTTGTCCATGTCCTCAACTCGATTATGAACATAGAACACTTGACCTCCGCGTTGGATCTCACGCCGTATTGCCTCACGTACCACATCGGCTCTAAATTCAGTAACGTACGTTTGCACAGGATAACGACCTTCGGGCGGGGTCTCAATGACACTCATATCCCTAACGCCCACGAGCGACATATGTAAAGTTCTCGGGATCGGAGTTGCAGACAATGTCAGTACATCCACATTCCCCTTTAACGTTTTTAACTTTTCCTTATGCGCAACCCCAAAACGTTGCTCCTCGTCGATTACCAATAAGCCTAAATCACTAAATTTAACTACTTCTGAGAGAATGCGATGCGTCCCAACAATAACATCAATTCGCCCTTCCTTCAGGCCCTGAATTATTTCCTTTTGCTCTTTCTGAGAACGGAAACGACTCAGCATTTCGATGGTAATCGGATACCCGATAAAACGTTCTTTGAAGGTATTAAAATGTTGCTGAGCCAAAATAGTTGTAGGAACAAGTACCGCGACTTGCTTGCTGTCCATCACAGCTTTAAAGGCTGCCCGAAGGGCAACTTCGGTTTTACCGTACCCCACATCTCCACAGAGTAACCGATCCATGGGACGTGAGCGCATCATATCTTTCTTCACATCTTCAATACTCTGAATTTGATCCGGGGTTTCAACATAAGGAAACTTCTCCTCAAATTCAGTTTGCCAGACATTATCTTGAGAAAAAGCAAAACCTTGGACGGCCTCCCTTTGAGCATATAACTTTACCAAATCAATAGCCATTTCCTTGACAGCACTTCGCGTTTTCCGCTTTACTTTATACCACTCAGAGCCCCCGAGTTTATAAAGCTTAGGCAGGGTTTCCCCAGCACTCCCTAAATACTTCTGCAGGAGATGCAACTGATCTAAAGGAACATAGAGTCGGTCTTCCCCGGCATAGCGAATTCCAAAATAGTCTTTAGCTATACCGCCCACTTCCAGCCGCTCTATGCCAGTAAATTGACCGATTCCATGATGGACATGCACCACAAAGTCCCCGGGTTTAAGATCCGCAATAAATATATTCTTTTGGGCAGGAGCACTAGGCTTCTTGCCAATCGCCTTACTCTCTCGTTTATAGATTTCTGTCTCGGTAAGAATAACTAGTTTGCCGAGCGGCAACTCAAATCCTTGATCAAGCGAAAATGGATAGATATAAACATTTCCTTCCTCAATCGGATCCAGAAGTTCCTTACGAGATGCTGTCACTCCACGATCCTTTAAGCCCTGAATTAATCGTTCAACATGATCTTCATCCCCGACAAATAATGCTACCACATTTCCGGCATCCTTACGATGTACAATCTCATCAACCAATTTACTTGTTTTTCCCATGAAACCCGTTAACGGTCGAGCGTTAAGGTTAAATATCCTCTTCGGAGAAAGCCCAGGAGCCTGCCTCAACAGAGTTGAAAGCCCAATCAAGGGGTGATGGTCACCATGCTTTAATAACTCCTCGTAGACAATAAATTGCGACTCGGGATGAACAACTCCTTCACCGTTTTCCAATTGCTGCGTAAATTCAAGTAAGCGTTCATTGGCCTGAAACTCTAATTGTTCCTTTAAACGAAGCGGCTCATCTAAAACCACAAAATGGTCGTCAGTAAGATATGAGAAAAATGGAACGAGCGGGGTATTTACTAAGCTTAAGAAGGGATAAACATTTTCGTCTAAAATACCCTGCTCAAGTCGTTCCACTAGTAAATCAACTTTATTTTGTAATCGTTCAGCAGCTTCTTTTCGCCCTGAACGCTGAAGACGGCCTGTTGTTTTACGAGCTTCCGCCCGAATTGCAAAGCGCAATTCTCCAAGTTCTTCCTTAGTTACGATATATTCCATAGCAGGAGACACCAAGACCTTATTCTGGGAACTCGTTGATTTCTGCGTTCCCAAATCAAAGGTTCGAATGGAATCAACTTCATCATCGAAAAACTCAATCCGCACCGCTTCCCCATCCAAGGGGGCAATGTCCAAGATCCCTCCTCTTAAGGCAAACTGACCTTGCCCTTCAACCGTCTCGATCCGTTCGTACCCTCCAGTAGTTAATAAAGACAGCACTTCGGACAAGTTATATTTTTGCCCTATTTCAAAGGTAAGTGTAAAATTTTTCCATCTATCGACTGAAAATAACCGTCGTTCTACGGCGAGAACAGAGGCGACCACAGTACACTTCCGATCGTGAGCCAGCTGATTTAAAACACGAATCCTTTCTGCGGTTGTTTCTCTGCTTTTGCCCAATATTTCAAATGGGAGCCATTCCGTTGTCGGCAGATGCAGAATGGTTTGATCAGTACACCAAGTACGCAAATCATTGGCCCACTTTTGAGCCTGCTCCTCCGAATAAGTTAAGATCAACCCTGGTTTAGACTTTTGGAAAAGCTGAGCGACAAAGGCTGCCTTTTGGCTTCCCGTTAAATCATAAATCATTTGGGGCCACTCTCCATGGCTTAAGGACTGATTAATCTCCTTAATATCGAGCCCCCGACGAAGATAACTGTGAATAGTATTCAAAATGTCCATCCTTTCGGGTAATTGAAAAAGATGAACGTCCGTACGGACCCCCATTCGCCTGCCCCCTAAAGCCAAAATAAGGGTCACAGCGGCGTTCATCGATATTGATCCCGTCTAGTCATTGCTTGCCATCTTAAAGACCAATGCCAAGCCTTCCCTTAATGATATACGTTACAAGGCTCTGTTTTCATGTCATTAAGACAATCTGTACAAAGCGCGTATGCCACGTTTCCAATAATATCCATTATAGGATCCGAGTTATTGCTGGTCAAGTCATCTAACTCAATCTCTCCAATAATTCGATCACAAGTATGGCAGACTTTAAATATTTTCATCCTGTAATCACCTCCCTTTGCTAGTAGAATTACCCCTAGCACAGGAGGTTATACTCAACCTAACGATGGTATAAGTTCATAGCCCGCTCAGATTCCCCTTTAATCCATAAATAGCTCGCCTTTTCCGCACGCCCTAATACATCATCTAACAAAGCAAATTCATCTTCCACGAAGGGAGCGAGCACGTAGCGTGCCGGGTCCCACTCTTTTGGCGGACGACCTATCCCCAACTTCAGCCGCCATAATTTTTCCGATCCTAATTCCGCTTGAATGGATTTGATTCCGTTATGTCCACCTGCACTTCCCTGATCACGCAGACGGATTTTGCCAAGCGGCAAATCCATATCATCTTGAACTATTAATACATCTTCTTGAGCGATTTTATAGAAATGAATAAGCTCACTTACCGAACGGCCGCTCAAATTCATAAATGTTTGAGGCTTTAAAAGAAATAGCCGTTCCCCCTCAATAGTCCCCTCTGCCAATGATCCCTGAAACTTTGCACGAAATTGCAACTTATGAACTTCTGCCAGCAAATTAACCAGCAAGAAACCAATATTATGGCGCGTCTCTTCATATTGAGAACCGGGGTTTCCAAGACCAACAATAACCTTCATTCTAATCACCTCCAAAGCATATTCATTCGATGCAATGAATACATTCTTTAAGAATAGAAAACGGATCAAGACTAAATAAAGGGGGTGAACTATGAAACCCAGCCGTAAATTCTTATCATTACCTATCATTTCCCTTCAGGAAGGGCAACAACTAGGGTATGTAAAAAGCCTGATTCTAAATGCTGGTACAAAGTCCCTTGCTGCAATCGTCGTAGACCCTAAAGGCTTTTTTAAGGATCAGCGCATTATCCCCTATTCTAAAGTTGTTAGCGTCGGCGATGACGCAATTACCATTAACAAGGAATCTCATGTTGAAAAGACCTCCAGCTTACCTGAATTGTTAGATTTGGTCAAAGAAAAACTGACCATCATCGGAACAAAAATGGTCACGGAAACAGGAAAAACCCTTGGAACTGCCGACGAATACTACGTCGATCCAAGCACCGGAAAAATAACTCAAATCGAAATCTCAGGTGGTAAACTCGAAGGATTTCTAAATGGTAAGGCATGGATTTCAGCAGAATACATTACGACGATCGGCCATGATGTTATTGTAATCCAAAAAGGAAGCGAAAATGCACTAACCGTGTCTGACAAAGGACTCAGTGATTCATTTAAAAATCTGATTCACACAACATCTAACCTGGCCTCAGAAACAACTCACACCATCAGTAATTACTTTAAGAAAGAAAGAGTCAAACCTCAACCCGCTCCAGAGAAGGCTGCCATCATCTTTCCTGAAACCGAAGTTATCTCACCAACTGAACAGACTGTTTCAGAAATACCTACAACTAAAGACCCCCTGGGGTGACACCCCGGGGGCCTTTTTTACACTAATCAGAAACGTGACTCTCTGGAAGCATAAGTCCTTGACTGCAAGGACACTCGGCCATCCGATGGGCTTGGGGCCAGCAAGTTCTCTTTAGCTGAAAAGTTTGCTCACCGAAAGATCCTCATGAATGCGAACAATAGCCTCACCTAAGAGTGGAGCGACGGATAATACTTTAATCTGAGGAATTACTTTCTCTTGGGTTAAGGGAATTGTATTTGTCACAACGAGCTCCCGAATAACGGAATTAGCTAAACGTTCGACAGCGGGCCCGGATAATACCGGGTGAGTACAACAGGCATATACTTCCTTCGCGCCTCGATCAACAAGAGCTTGGGCCCCTTGGGTAATAGTTCCTGCTGTATCGATTATGTCGTCAATCATAATCACGGTTTTGCCCTTCAGCTCGCCAATGACATGCATTATTTCGGAAACATTGGCTTCCGGTCTCCGCTTATCAATAATAGCAAGCGTAGCGCCAATTCGTTCAGCTAGGTCTCTAGCTCGTGTAACCCCACCTAAATCCGGAGAAACAACACAAATGTTTTCCAGACCTTTTTCTCTAAAATATTCTGCCAGAATTGGGACACCAGGCAAGTGATCAAGCGGGATATCAAAAAATCCTTGGATTGCTGGAGCGTGTAAGTCCATAGTTACCACACGATCCGCTCCCGCGGTTGTAATTAGATTTGCCATTAGCTTTGCCGTGATGGGATCACGAGCTCTGGTCTTGCGCTCTTGACGAGCATAACCGTAATAGGGCATCACTGCCGTAATACGACGCGCTGAAGCCCTGCGAATAGCATCAATCATAATTAATAATTCCATGATGTTATCATTCGTTGGATGGCAGGTAGGTTGAACAACATAAATATCCGCCCCCCGAACGCTTTCATCTATGGCAAGACAAGTCTCTCCGTCTTGAAAACGTTTAATCTTTGCTTCACCTAGCGGTACTCCTAAATAGTCTACAATTTCTTGTGCCAATGGACGATTAGCATTCCCACAAAAAATTTTAAATTCTTTTGCTGCCATGCCTCTTTCTGCCCCCTATTTTATCTTTTCGCGATGCCAATTTTCCTTGACCACTTGTTGGCTCCGTTCAACGACCAAGGCCTTTGCTGGAACATTCTTCGTAATAGTAGATCCAGCACCCGTAACGGCATATTCCCCCACTTCAAGTGGCGCAACTAAATTTGTATTACTGCCGATGAAAGCATGATCTCCAATTTTGGTGTGATGTTTGTTAACCCCGTCATAGTTACAGGTAATTGTGCCCGCTCCAATATTCGCGGATTTCCCAACATGTGTGTCTCCAATATAACTCAAATGGGGAATTTTTGCCCCCATTTCAACCCAACTGTTTTTGATTTCAACAAAGTCCCCTACTTTTACTCTTGCATCCAGTTTTGTGCCTGGTCTTAAATAGCTAAAAGGACCAATATGACAACATTCTCCGATCACCGCATCTCTGGCAACAGAGCAGGTTACTTCAGAACCACGTCCAACCGTACAATTCTCTAGATTTGTCTGGGGACCGATCACTGAATCCTCTTCGATCTTGGTTTTCCCCACTAACCTTGTAAATGGCAGAATCGTAACATCTTGAGCCAATATTACTTCTGCATCGATAAAGGTTGACGCGGGATCAACAATCGTAACTCCTTCAGACATCCAATGCTCCAGAATATTTTTCCGAACAATTCCTTCAGCTTCAGCTAATTGACCTCGACTATTAATTCCTAATGCTTCTTGGGAGTTCACAGTACGATACGTCAATACTGTTTTTTCATGCTTTAGTAAAACATCAAAAACTTCCGTTAAATAGTATTCCCCTTGTGCGTTCTGAGTAGTAATTTTTGTCAGAGCATCCTTAAGTGCAGACCCCTTGAAACAATATGTTCCAGTATTAATCTCCTTAATTTCCCGTTCATCTGGAGCTGCATCCTTTTCCTCGACAATTCTAACGAGGTTCTCACCCTTTTTAATAATCCTACCGTAACCAAAGGGTTGTTCCATATAGGATGTCAAGACTGTTGCGCTAGCCCCTTGCGCTTGATGCAATTTAACAAGTTCATTTAGAGTCTCGGATTTGAGCAACGGTTGATCCCCGCTTAAGACAAGAACGGTCTGTTCACCCTCTAAATAAGGCATAGCTTGCAGAACAGCATGCCCAGTACCAAGCTGTTCTGTCTGAACGACGATCTCCGCTCGATTCTCTATAAGGGCTTTAACACCCTCTCGACCATGCCCTACGATAACTAGGGAGCGGTCAACTCCAGCTCGGCCCACTATATCTAAGACATGTTCAATGAGAGTTTTTCCAGCCAATGAATGCATGACTTTCGGCAACTTAGATTTCATTCTTGTGCCTTTTCCTGCCGCCATGATCACCGCTACCAAATTAGACATAATCTAATTCTCCTCCAGCTCTAGTTTAACCTCTACTTATTTTATATACCCGTAAAGTATAACTTTCGGATGGCATAAGCGCAACTAAGATTTCAATAGCCGTTTTTATACCTAAAAATTGTTTATTCGCCAAAATAGGAAAGAATCCTTTTTTATTAGGCAGAAAGTATTAAAGAGGCTTTATCATAAAATTTCCTTTAACCAAAGTTTTTAGGCGTGCCAAAGGAGACCTAACTGCAAGGTCCCCTTTAGCACGCCTAAAATATCTAAATAAGCTCTTCAAATGGCTTCTTGATAAGCTTTCAAAACAGCAGTTTGAATTACTTCTCGTGCAACAGCTGAAATGGGATGGGCGATATCACGAAATTCCCCTTCAGGAGTTTTACGGCTAGGCATCGCTACGAAAATACCATTCATACCCTCAACGACTTTGACATCATGGACTACAAAAGCATTATCAAAGGTTACCGAGACCACCGCTTTCATCTTTCCTTCTGTATTAATCTTCCGAACCCGCACATCGGTAATATTCATTATGAATCACCACCCTTCCACTTTCCGGGCCTATTCATAATAATATTCTCTGTATGGTAAAAAAATCCTGCTTCAATTTTAGGAAAATTTCTATTAATAATAAAAATTATCTTATTTGATTTGTATAAACTAAAAAATAGAAACAACCGTTGTCTTTCCTGAATATGGATTTAGTTCCTTGAGTTGCAACAAAGACAAATACCCTTCAACGAGCTTAGGCTCTGCAGTTATTTGAGCTTCTACCAAAATCCCAATTCCGACAACGTCTGCTTCAAATTCTTCCATCAAGTTTTTGATTCCCAACGCCGTCCCCCCAGCTTTCATGAAATCGTCAATAATCAGAACACGTTGCTGAGGTTCTAAGGCCCTTCGAGAAAGCGACATAGTTTGAATACGCCGAGATGATCCAGAAACATAGTTAATACTGACTGAAGAACCTTCCGTAACTTTGTTGCCACTGCGAATGACTACCATAGGAAGTCCTAACGCCTCTGCTGTAACAAGGGCTAAAGGGATCCCTTTTGTTTCGATAGTAACTACTACATCAGGCTTCTTATCTCGAAAAGCACCAGCAAAAATTAAACCTAGCGGCCGCAAAATTGAGGGATCGAACAATAAGTCCGTCATATACAGGAAGCCCCCGGCAAGAATTCGCTCCTTATCGTTCAGACGTTCAGCCAGTGAACTAAGGACTTGTGTTGCTTCTTTTTTAGAGATCTCTGGAATGTAACGCACTCCTCCGGCTGCCCCTGAAATGGTTTCGAGATGACCGTGCCCTGAAAGGAGTAAGCTCCCCTTGACAGCCATCAAATCCTCACTAATTGTAGACTTAGCCGTTCGAAACTGTTCTGCAAATAAAGTTAACGGAGTCAGGACATTCGGTTTTAACATCAGTACTTGAGTGATGGCTACCATCCGTTCCGCTCTTTTCATCTTTTCCACGTTTTTTAATCCACCTTGTCCGGATCATTCTTTATACTGAGTACATCGAACATAACATTCTCTGCAGTAACAATATGTGCCATCGCTAAAGATTGAGCTTCCTCGCTATTATGATTTCTTAAAGCCTCAACAATCATTCGATGCTCCTCAATCGCAAGTTTATTTCGTCCTGGAACAGCTAATGAAGTAGCGCGAAAACGTTGAATCTGTTCTCTTAAGTTCGCTAAAATTTGAATCAAACGTTCATTGCGACTCGCGCTATAGACTAAGGCATGAAAATCTGTGTCAGACTTTACAATCTGCTCTAAGTCCAGTTCTCCCTCGCCGGCTTTATAAAACAAGACCCTTTCCATTTGTTCCAATTCATCCTCCGTAATACGTTCGGCTGCGAGTCCTGCAGCCAATCCTTCAAGAGCAGATCGGATTTCAAAAACATCAGCAACATCTTTCGACGAAACGCCGGCTACGTAGGCACCCTTGCGGGGAATCATTACAACAAAATTCTCAAGTTCTAATTTTCGAATTGCTTCACGTACCGGGGTTCGGCTAACTCCCATTTCTTCAGCCAGCTGAATCTCCATCAACCGCTCTCCCGGTTGGAGAACGCCGCTCAAAATAGCCTCCCGCATAGATTCAAAAACAATCTCCCGCAGCGGTTTATAACCATCAAGTATTACCGGTAACAATCGTTTCTCCACCAAACTATCCCCTTTCAAACAATTACTGTCAAATAGTATTCGTCACCCAAACATATTTAAAACCCTTTTTTCTCAACTTCTCCGCTACTTTCATGGCGTGTTGCTCTCCTTGTGCAATCCCAAATACACTCGAGCCGCTGCCAGACATTAAGGCTCCATAACACCCTGAGTCGAGTAAACTCTGCTTATATTCGAGGATATTAGGAACTAGTTGAATCGAGGCCGGCTCAAGATCGTTATATAGCAATTCGGCGATTTGCTGAACCGAATTCCCGCTTAGAGCCTTTTCCCAGTCCATTTTCCTTAACAATCCTCCCTGTCCTCCCACGTCAAACTGACGGTAAGCTTCCCTGGTATTCACCCCATCAATTGGTTTAATTAAAACAAGATTCATTTTGGGAGCTGAGGGCAATTGTTCAAGTCGCTCGCCCCGTCCAGTAGCCCACATCGTTCCACCCTGTAAACAGAATGCGACATCTGCCCCACACCTGCTCGCCAGTGCAAGAAGCTCCTTCTTACTCAAAGGTTCTCCATAGAGCTGATTTAATAATCTCAGTGTTGCCGCCGCATCCGTACTCCCTCCAGCTAATCCGGCTTGAATCGGAATATGTTTCTCGATCTCAATTTCAATTCCTTCGGATTGTCCACATAGTTCTAAAAACTCTACCGCAGCCATATAAGCCAAATTCTTAGGGCCGCTTAATGCTCCACAACGACATACAACCGTTTCTCCATGACGACGAACCCGAACAATATCGTGCATTACAATGGATTGCATGACACTTTGAAGCTCATGATACCCATCTTCTCGAATTCCTTGAATGGCTAGAGCCAGATTAATCTTCGCGTTTGCGAACGTTGTAAGAAAAGATCCTTCCATTTGCATTACCTCTTCCGAACATTGCCAGAGTATTTCCTTTCATTATACATATTTTTAGGTTTAAGTTCCAGCACTTCTCTGGGTAAAATCTTTTAGAAAACTTGGCTGACGGCTGCCAAAGTTGTACTTATGCTTGGAAAGTATATAACGATGAGTTTTATACTTTCTGACTGTACAAACAAATAGGGGCGAAGATAATCCTCGCCCCTCCTAACTCTTAATACCAACTTTCCCTTGTCTGTCTCAAGCCCTAGAATTCTCCACCAACAACCCAATCATTCTGAGTTGGTATATAGGACAAGGCCTTTTGCAATTCCATTCTCTTGCGAATCTCCTCTTCGATTGGCTCTAAGTGCTCATAAAACATCACAAATGTGTCTCCTGGCACGCAACTGTCAAGTCCCTGAGAGAAAGCTTCTATTTCTGGCAGTACTACCTTTATGTTTTTGGGAGCCATTCCACTTAGTATCGCCTCATCATAAAGCAATTGAGCAATCTCCCCAGGTTTTCGCCCTCTCAAATCAGAATCCTCACGAATAATTAACCGCTGGAACCCCTTTGCTGCAATCCGCGCTACTTCACGAACTGTTTCATCTGGCCGATCTCCTGGCACAGTGATACATCCTACAAGAGATTTCTTTTTAAATTGTTTAAGAGTCTTGGCAATCTCTTGAATGCCTGCTGCATTATGACCATAGTCAATAAACACATGGACCCCGTCAAGTTCATATAGATTAAGTCGTCCGCGATTATGCTCTGCATCCGATGAGAATTCTTGAAGAGAATCTCTAATGGTTGCTGTACCTATTCCAAGTGCCCAGCCTGACGCGATTGCAGCTAAGGTGTTTTGGATATTATGCTTTGCCTTGCCATCCCACGTCACAGGAATCTGTTTTACGGAGCAAATCCGAAAAATTTCTGAACCCTGGCAAAGCAAAATCGTACCTCTCCGTACAAAAACAGCCGTTCCGCCTTTCCCCAAGTGTTTGCGAATATGAATGTTATCTTTTTCCGTACTGAAGAAGATTACTCTTCCTTGCGTGCGCTTTGCCATCTGAACAACATAAGGATCATCCGCATTCAGGACCACATAACTATGAGGCATAACCACCTCAGCAATGAGGCTTTTAACATGAGCGATATCTTCTAGCGTCTCTATTCCATATTGCCCTAGATGATCATTTGAAACATTGGTGATTACTGCTACATCCGCATAGTCATAACCTAAACCTGATCTTAAAATCCCACCCCTTGCTGTTTCTAAAACAGCGACCTGAACTTGGGGATGTCTTAAGACAGCTTTAGCGCTCTCCGGGCCAGTAGTATCTCCTTTAACCCACATCTTTTTATTAATATATATCCCATCTGTAGAAGCCATTCCTACTAAAAGTTGCTGATCTGCAAGTAGCTTCCCAATCATACGAGTAGTTGTTGTTTTACCATTTGTGCCACTGATCGCAACAATTGGGATGCGTCCATTTCCGGCAGGCAGTATTTGCTCTACGATTGCTTTACCCACATTTCTCGCTTTTCCCTTACTCGGAAAATGGTGCATACGAATTCCTGGAGCTGCGTTTACTTCAATGATATGACCGCTTCTCTCACGATAGGATGCCTCAATATCCTCGATGACTAAATCTATGCCTGCAACATCCAACCCGATCAACTTCGAGGCATAGACTGCCAAATCCACATTATCAGGATGTACGAGATCGGTTACATCTTCGGCAATCCCTCCAGTGCTTAGATTGGCACTGTCCCGCAGATATACCACTTCTCCCTTTTCAGGAACAGAAGACAGGGTCAAGTTTTTGAGAGTCAAGTTCAAAAGCACTACCGAATCGATTTTAATTTTCGTTAAAACCTTCTCATGATCATCTCCACGCAATGGGTCAGCATTGGTCTGAACAACTAATTCCTCAATTGTCGATTTCCCATCCCCTGTTACATGAGCCGGAACTCTCTTGGCAGCGGCAATTAGATGTTCTCCAACCACAACCAAACGATAATGTTGTCCCTCAATATATTCTTCAATGATAACCCATTCTCCATAAGTTTGCGCAACTTTAAACGCGGCTCTAACTTCAGCCGCATTTGTAAGCTGAAGAGTTACGCCTTTCCCTTGATTTCCATGCAACGGCTTGATCACTACCGTGGTTCCCATATCAAGGAAAGCCTCCACAGCTTCTTCTTCCGTTCTGACAATATGTCCGCAAGGGACAGGTACCCCGCCCTCACTAAGTATCTTTTTCGTCATTTCTTTATCACAAGCAATATCTACCCCAATGCTAGATGTTGCATCAGTAATCGTCGCTTGGATACGTCGTTGGTTCCGACCATACCCCAACTGCAACAGGCTCCCCTCATTAAGGCGATGGACTGGAATTCCGCGTTCCTTACAAGCATCAACAATTACCTGCGTAGAAACCCCCAATTCACATTTGGCCATGACCGCCTTAATTTGGTCTACTGCTGTTGACACATCAAAAGAGTTTTGATTCAGAAGAGTTTGCACAAGCAAAAATCCCTGTTTAAATCCCTCAATTGCGCCAGCTTCTACTTCATAATTGAAGATGATCTCATACCAACCAGGTTGATCTAATACAGCCATGGTTTTGCCATATTTAATAGTTTGCCCTGCTTGAGTTAAAAGCTCTATAGTTACATGTTCAACGACATGTCCAATAAGGGTTCCTTCATGCAACCGTTCTAGAAATCCGCCACGTTTACCCCGCGAACAATAGTGCTCATCCAATGTGGGCAAATGTTCGACGAGTCGTTTTCTGAAATCTTCCAGTTCATTAGTAAACCGTTCTGTCCATTCTTGGAGATCCACAATCGCTCGAATAATTGGGCGATGGCTGTAAACATTAGCCCCCTCGATTGTTTGGATTTCTCTAATCTCCATTTTGTTTTTGTTCCTCCTTAAAAGCGATGGGTTAATATCCTTCACTAGTTTTAACCTTTTTCCCTCTTGGTATTCCTCATTAGTTTCATTTTGCTTAAAGCAGGGAAACCCTCTGTTTTAGATCAAAACCATAACCCTCGGATAGAACATGCATCAAAATTGGGCTTAGTACAAGGGATTGTCCTGGAGTTGTTTCCGAGACGTTCGTAGTTGTCGAAGTGGATGCATCAACCACTGTTACTGTATTGCTTCCGATGACCGAAAAGCTTGCATCAGACTGCACTAAAATTGCGGTATCCTCGTCAATTCCCACGCCAAGAACATATGGATTTTGTGAAATTGCAGATAAAAGTCTGCCTATTCGCCCACGCTGAGCAAAATGTTGATCAACTACCACAGAACGAAGCAGTCCAAGTCCCGGGGCCATCGACAAAGTATTTTTCTTCGCCGTTCCTGCTTCTCCACCGACAATCATTGTATCCGACATGACTGAGGCTCCCGCGCTGGTTCCTGCAATAATGATTCCGTTTTGGTACAACTGTTGCAGTTTCCGACCGAGCAAGGTACCTCCTAGCAATCCCGTAATCCGAAGTTGATCACCGCCTGTAAAAAAAATCCCAGTTGACTTCTCAAATTCATTTTCAATGCCTTGCCTATTTGCTTGGATTCGGTCTGAAACATCGAGAACTTGAACTTCCTTGGCCCCTAGTTCTAGAAACAAGGCATGGTACTCTGTCCCTACTTGAAGCGGGTATTCCGTCGCAGCGGTCAGTACTGTAATACGGCTTTCTCTGCCGCCTGATTCCTCGACAAAACGCTTAAGGATTTTGCACTCGTTCTTTTTATCTTCCGCTCCACCAATAATAAGCAGTTTTCCTTCCACATGTTCTGTCAAACTGATCCCTCCAGTCCAAAATCGTGGTTCGAACACGGAACATCGAATATCGCTTGCGTCCCTGAATAAGCTCAACTAACTTCCAAATGAAAAAAACTCTGCGGAACTAAGCTCCTATAGTCTCCACCTAGAATAGGTCTAATTATGCAACGAACATTCAGAAATCATGAACATAGCATGAGATAGAACCAAATTATTAAGAAAGAAAGGAGCTTCTGCTCTATGCCCAACCGCCAAATTGTTATTTATACGGCCAGTCGATTGCTTGAGCTCTATGAAGGGACTCAACGAATTTGTTCTTATCCTGTCGCAGTAGGCAAAGGATCAACCCCCACTCCGCTGGGCCATTACACCATTGCCACAAAAATGGAGTACCCTGGTGGAGTCTTTGGCAGTCGTTGGTTGGGACTCTCTATCCCTCATTATGGAATTCACGGTACTAACAACCCTTCAAGCATTGGGCAGGCTGTTTCGAAAGGCTGTATCCGCATGCATAACCATGATGTTGAATACCTATATCAAACCGTCGAAATTGGGACCCTGGTAACCATTCAAAAGTAGCCTTCTAAACAAAAACTGACGCGGGAAACGGTTCTCTTGTCTAAATGACAACAAAACCGTTCCCGCGTCTGCCCTGTGTCTAACTTCACCCTAAGCATCAAAACTAACTGTCGTCTGCCTGATTTTACCTTAATAAGGGCTTCGAGGATACCCTCGTCTCATCTGCCCCCTCGTCTCAACTCCGCCAACCCCATCCGTGCCTGTAATCGTGTGTGTCAAGATATCTTTTACCGAAACAATTTGGTCAGTGGGGGTAAAAGCAATTCTCTCAACGATAAAAACAGGGTCAAAGGCGTGGATTAGCATGCGTTTCGGAGAGGAAGCAAAATTTGCTCCTGCGGAAAGAATTGCTTCATAATTTGATTGACAGGCACCTGCAAAAATCACCAATGCATCTAGATTATGCTGAAAACGTCGAGCCTCTAAGACAGATTCCACAAAATAGCGAGAACTGCGATAACTATCCATGTTATGAAAATCCTTTTTTCCCGAAATCAATCCGTCGTGACCTGTCAACACCAAGATATCCGCGGGATTTTCTTGCAGAATTTCCCGTATAACCCTTGGTTGTTCTATTTCCGACTTACAAATTCCCTTAGCCTCGATTCCCATTTGTCGATAGGTCTTGATACATTGGTGTAAATAATCTTGGTCCCCATCGAGCTGTAACACCCGGCCCGGTATCTCAAAAAATTCTCTTTGATCGTCTTGAGCGGTCTTCCTTTGACTAGTTAATTTGTGTAATTTCTGATAAATCATTTTATGATCTTCGCGCTCATAGTTAGCAACTTCAACGGAACTCTTTAGTACAAGGTCGGAGATAGGAGCATCCGCTAACAGTCTTAAATTCAGACCTTTAAGAATCACTAAACCCGAACCTTTGCTTTTTAAACTCCCCTGTATCTTATCAACATGGAAATAGATATCTTGTTGATGAGAGAGACGCGCAACAATATCCCCAACCTGAACCATAGATTGACCTCCTTTTCCTTTTTATTGCTATATACTATGTCGAACATCATTAAACGGCATATAGTATAGCAAGTTAAGTTAAAGGGGGCCCCCCACGATGTTCGCAACCATTATTCCTGCTAAAAATGAAGAAAAGAGCATCTTGGCAACTCTGACCACCATTCTCCGCCTTCCTATCAGCCACATCATTTTAGTTCTCAACGGTTGCACAGACCGAACATTTGAACTTATCCGTTCAATCCCTGATACTCGAATTCATATTCTCTATTTCTCTGACCCTCTGGGAATTGATATACCAAGAGCCATTGGAGCACTCTATGCGCGACATCTAGGAGTTAAAGGAGTACTATTTGTCGATGGAGATATGTCGGGAGATATCTATGAGAATCTGGTTAAGCTCCTTGCTTCCATTGAGTCAGGAATTGATGTTGCTCTTACAAATTGTTATCCTTACATTCCACATCGTCAAAAGCTCGCTAATCTCGTCCTTAAATTCAGAGCCAAACTCAACCGTGAACTAGACTTGTTTAAAAGTCTTGGCCTCGCAACCCCCACACACGGACCTCATGCGCTTTCAGAACGAGCCTTGCAGAGTCTTCCTCTCGAAGCAATTGCAATTCCCCCGCTCACTTTGTATTGGGCTAAGAAAAGTAACTTAACCATTAAGGTAGTTGCATCCATTCCCCACGAAGCGCTCCATTCTCCTAGAAAACACCGGCGTCATGCCCGTCTGATTGCCGAAACCATCATTGGAGATTGCCTAATGGGCTTATCTCTGGTTCAAAATGAACCCCCGTCTCGTTCACTGGGTAAACACAATTTATTGGGATATCACCCGGAAAGACGTTTTGATCTCCTGGAGTATTGGGAACAATCCCTTAAGTCTCAAGGCATGTTTTATGAGCAACATATCATTATTCCAGGATCCTCTCTTCCTATTTCGAACTCCTCCGAGGGTCGATAAGGAGTTTATTGAGTTCTTAATTTTGGATCAATACTATGCTTTTGAAAGTAATCAACTATTTCATCCTTTTCCTCTACTTGCACATGGACAGTCGGTTGCAGTTTTCCTTCTCGCACTCCACTCCACTTCATATAAATCGTTTGATTATACGATTTGTCCAATATGGGATCTGTATACTGTAAGTCAACAACCACGTAATGCTCGTTAATATTAAGTTGTTTAGGATAAAGCTCGTCACTAGGTATGTTCATAACCAAACTTGAGGCAGCATCCTTAGGTATTTCATTGACAATTGATGACTCATCATAGTAAATCGGCTCTGCTGATAACTGCTCATCAAAGACGACAGTCGTACTAGAGAGAGTAATGGCCGGGTGTATACCCACGTTATTGAATTTTAATTCTAAACTAAGTTCATCGCCTAGCTCTACTTTTGGAGACTCCTTTAACACAAAATAAGGACGTGTTGTCTCTTGTTGAACCTTCCAGGCGGTAACCGTTAAGTAGACAGTGATTAGCGCTGTAATGGCAAGCACAGACGTTGCTCCCGTACCAATAACGCTCGACCATTTTATTGAGCTATGCTTAATACTTTTTCCCAAACTTCAGTTCACCCTCCATTAATCTTACCAACCTCATAAGTCTGCTTCGTACCATGAATTAGGCTATACGTTAATGAACCCCATTTATGTTTTGGATATTTCTCTTGTTTTATGCCCCTTAGACGAAATATTGTCCGTTAAATATAAAAGCCCTCCACCTGGAGAGCTTTTGGAGACATTGAATTAATCCCGGTTTACAGGAAGGCTTTTGTTAATACTTGAAATTCCTCAATACTCAGTGACTCTGCTCGCCGGCCATCCGAAATTCCGGCACCTTGCATACGTTCAATGACTTCTTCTTTTTTTAGCCCCAGCCCGCCGGCCAACGAATTGCCTAAGGTCTTTCGCCGTTGGCTAAAGGCAGCTTTAACCACTCGAAAGAAGTCTCTCTTATTCACATTGAACCCTGGGTAAGGGCGAAGGTCTAACCTAATTACTGCTGATGTTACCTTTGGAACCGGCCAGAATGAACTTGGCGAAACATCCCTAACTTTAGTAACTTTGGCAGAAATCTGAACAGCAATGGATAAAATTCCATAAGTCTTACTTCCTGGGCCCGCAGCGATCCGATCGGCCACTTCTTTTTGAACCATAATCGTCATCCCACTTAGTTGATCTGCCTGATCTAGAAAGTGCATAATCAGCGGGCTGGTAATATAGTAAGGTAAATTTCCTACCAAATAGCCCATTCTGTCTCCCCATAAATCTTTCAAATCAAGCTTTAACGCATCTTGATGCACAATTTCTATGGGGTGTTCCTTTAGCTCCTTTTTGAGAATGCTAATCTTATGATTATCCAACTCGACTGCCCACATCTTCGGTACCTTTGGAGCAAGAGCACGAGTTAACACTCCGAGACCTGGTCCAATTTCTACTAGAGGAACATCTGGTTCCAATGTACTGGCAGAAACAATGCTTTCAATTACTTCATCACTTATCAAAAAAACCTGACCCATTGATTTATGCGCACGTGCCCCATATTTTACGAGACGTTGAGTATATTCAGCTGAAGTCTCCACGTTGCACCTCCTCTACTGCTTGAAAAAACTGCTCACGGGAAATTCCAAACCGGTTCAATCGATGGAGAAATTGTTTTGCATTAGAATCCCCGATTCCCAACTTGCGACCAAGAGCTAACCTATTTTCGCTGGCTCGCGCAAACCCCACAAGCCCTGTATGCACTAAATCCTCTATAGTGAACTTCTGGTCTGGAGTTCCCTGATCTTGTTTAATATCAGAAAAGGCGCGACGGATTTCCTCTAAGGCTGCATTTTCGACCCCGATATCTCCTTTTTTTATTGCAACTTTTCTTGTCAAATAAACATGCTTGGCCTTAGGAACATGCGCTCGAATGCGATTTCGGATCTGCTCCCCAACTGTATCCGGATCAGTAAAAACAATTACCCCTTGTCGGTTAGCCATTTCTGCAATGTACTCTAACTTCTTTTTAGTCAGCCCAAAACCATCGGTCCAAATTATATCAACTTCCCCAAGGGCAAGGCGCACCGCATGCGCATCATTTTTCCCTTCTACAACTATGAGTTCCTTTATCATCCTTGATTCCTCCGTTTTCAACTCCTATATCTTAACCGAGAATGACGAAATACTCAAATAAACGGGTTATAAACTTGGCTGACCCGTTATACATTAAAAAGGAGGCCGTAACGAAAACTGATAAATTGACAGTTTTTTCGCTACAGCCTTTTAAATATCTTTTAAATATCTTTTAAATATTTAAGAAGTTTATTTCTTTTCTTGGGTATCTTTATTTGTTCCATACGTCTTAATTAGCTGATCCCAGATCTGAGGATCTTCCATACCTAAACGCCAAATAGCAACACCATGTAACTTGTATTTAAGCGCATCGTCCATCTTGGCTCTTAAGCTGGCGATGTTCTCAAAGTAGACTTCGTGCCGTATCCCATTTGCGGTATAGGTAAACTGTGGGACTTTAGCGTTGGGGTCAGTATGAATTTCTACACCATGCTTTTTAGCTCTCTCAACCGTTTGAGCATAGGACAGATAATCTGGCATTGTGGGCTTGTTTGTTCCCCAGTCAAATGAATATACTGGCAGACCCATCACAATCTTTTCTTTAGGGATTTTTCCCACTGCGAATTTAATAACTCGATCAACCCATCCCTCAGAAGCTACCGGGCCTTGGGTTGTACCCAGTCCATGTTCATCATAGGTCATTAGAATAATTTGGTCTGCAGATTTACCAATGGCAGCATAATCATACGCACCCGACCATAGATCTGACGGATAATCTGCAAATTTTGCAGGGATAGAAATATTTAAGACTTTATCTTTTGCTTGGAGCGCTTTCTTAAGCTCTGCGACAAAAGCAGAAAAATTATCCCGGTCTCCAGGAGGGGTTTTCTCAATATCGATAGAAATTCCGTCCCAATTATCTTTAGTTGTCAGATTAACCAAGTTTGTTACTAAGTTTGACCTTTTCCCTGGGTTTGATAACATACTATGCGCTAGATTCTCATCAAAGCCAACCGTCCCTTTTAATTTCATGTTATGCACCAAAGCATAGGCCTTGGCTCCATTTTTTTGAACCTGATCTTTGATTTTTAGATCAATTTCTCCTGTCGGAATGACTTTGCCGTTTGCGTCAAAAGAGTACCAGAAAAACGCAACTTCATTTAGTAGCTTTCCATTTTTCAAAGTAGTTTCTTTTGAACTAGGTACAGGTCCCTCTTGGTCAGTATAAAATCCCATGACAACTCGCTTTTCTGGCCCCAATACAGATTCGCGTGTTGCCCCTGCCTCGGCTTCTGGCAGTTGTGCCGTTTGCTCCGGTGGTGTTTCGGGACCAGCCGGTGGTTGTACATTCGTACATCCTGTCACGGTAAGGCTTAAAACCAAGGCACTAGTCGCCAATAAAGTCAGAAACCGTTTCATGCGCACTTCAACTCCTTAATCTAGATTCGGTAACTGACTTTATCTTCCCCGCTTCAAAAAGAGGTTATGTATCTAAGAATAGAGCGTTAATATCCTATTTAAGCTAATTATGGAAGTTCAAAATAATTAGAAATCCCTTTGGCAATTGCTCTGGATAGTTGTTCTTGGTACCAAGTTTGTTGCAATTTCTTCTGTTCCTTAGTACTTGACAGATATCCGACTTCAACAATAACAGCAGGCATGCTAGTGTTTTTAATGATATAAAAATCTCCCGGTTTTGCAATCCTGCGATTCATTCCATTTATTTTTATCATTTCTTGTTGAATTAATTCTGCTAACCTTTTTCCAGATTCAGACTTATAGTGATAAAACGTTTCTGCACCAGAATTTTGACCCGTTAAAGTCGCATTAACATGCAAACTGACAAAAATATCCGCTTTTTCTTCTTTAGCCATTTCAATACGATGGTTCAAGTCTATTTGTTTCTTTGTTGTTTTTCCCTTAACCCCATTTGGAACATAATCTAGATCTTCCTCGCGAGTAAGAAATACGTTTATTCCACTTGGCATCAACATCTCTTTCACCTTTTGTGCAATTTTAAGATTTATCGATTTTTCATAAATACCCTGAGAGGAAACCGCTCCAGGATCGTATCCTCCATGCCCCGGATCGAGCATTACCACATAACGGTTTTCAAATTGACTGATTACAGCAGTTGAACCTTGCCAAAATACAGAGAGTACCAGTGTACACATAACACCAATGACAAGCAAAATTGCAAACTTAGTTCCTATTATCACTTTTGGCCATCGCATTCAGCACTCCCCCGTTTCGCGATTCTATTAAAGAGTATGTGCTGATAAATAAAGATATACTTTTTAGTATAAAAAGAGGCCCTCGCTTTTTAAAATGGACCCTGTAAAATAGACAGTTAGAAAAAGAGGCTCTATAGCCAAAATTTAACTGACTCTGTTTTA
>NZ_JAMHFY010000034.1 GCF_023897015.1 Desulfosporosinus nitroreducens
TTGCTTACCTTTAAGCTATTGATGTTGATCAATGGCTTTTTCTCTTTTAAGGAACCTCATAAATCTCTAGAAGTTATGTAAAGTATCCGAGCATGCATACTACCATATTCTACCTTCTTGTCATACCTCCTTCTTTGTCTGATAAAAAAATGGACCCCCTATTTCTACAATCATTTATTTAAACAAAAAGAAATCTATAAACTAGTTATAGAAAGTCTTGTAAATCAAGGGGTACTTGAAATTAAAGATTCAGAGGCCGCCACAGATGGCGGCCTCTTGAGCGTACACAAAACCAAGACAATATTTATAGTGGAAAAAATATGCATTCGACAATCCTATGCAAATATTAATCTACCTCTTGGTTTTGGTACCGACCTTCCTATTGATTTTGCTGTTTCGATCAACAAGATTTCGTAGTTTTTCGATCTGATACACTACAGGCCAGGGAGAGCTTTCCTGCCCTTCAATGATTTTTGCTAGATCAATGTTTTTGAGATAAATTAATTGTGAGCAATTAAACCGATCAAGGATTTTTCGACCAAAGTTTTAAATTTTCGCGAAACCACTTCCAATAAATATCTATCCAGGGGCATTATCAGGATTCTCTAAGTATCTTATTTGTCTCATCCCAACAAATCTACTTCTGACACCTAGAACAATACACCGTGGTCCTCCCAGCGAGACGGATCCTTTCTAACACTTGTCCACAGAGTTTACAGGGTTCCCCGCCCCGTCCGTAAACTTGTAATTCCCGTTCAAAGGAGCCCTTTTCCCCGTTGGCATCTCTGTAATCTCGAAAGGATGTTCCCTGAGCATCAATACCCGCTTGGAGGACGTTTTGAATGGCTTGATGGAGTTTTGAGATTTCCTCATCGGATAGAGTATCTACCCTGCGTTCGGGAGATATCCCTGCTTGAAAAAGGGATTCATCCACATAAATGTTCCCCAAGCCTGCTAGGACATGCTGATCTAGCAGGGCTGCTTTTACAGAAATCTTTTTCTTCCTCAAACGCTCCTTCAAGACATGTGGTGTGAAATCCAGTTCCAAGGGCTCCGGTCCGAGCTTAGACAGGGAAGAGTTGCTAAAGCACAGTGAGGTGGGTATAGCTTGAATACGCCCAAATTTCCGCACATCTGTAAAATGCACTTCCCCTTGTTCCAAACCAAAGACTACATGAGTATGCTTCTCAGGTTCTCGTTTTTCAGTATAGTAATTTAAGCGCCCGGTCATTCTCATATGTGCGATTAATGTCAAATCTTCATCCAACCTAATTAAAAGGTATTTGCCACGACGGTCGATTGTTTGAATTCTTCGGCCAGTGACTAAATCCTCAAAGGATTGATCTTCCCAACTGCAGACTGCAGAAGACCATATAAGTCTAACTTCTTTGATTTCTAGATTAATAACATGCTCTGCTAATGTTCGTCGAATAGTCTCAACTTCAGGGAGTTCTGGCATATTCTTTCCTCATTCCTTAATCCATTGTCTCTTTTAGAGTAAAAGCAGTGACCAATTGAGGCTACATACCTATCCACCTACTACAATTAAGAAATAATTAACCGGACAATAAATAAATTTTCAGCAAACCTTCAGTTTAGTTTCAGCCTCGTTTCAGTTTAGTATTGTAAAGTATCATTAACTTATTCTGATTTGGGAGGCTTACATATTAATGAATGTATCTTCAGTTTCTTCAACATCTAGTAACTCTTATACCTCCGGAAATGATAGTGATGTAAAACAACTACTAAATCGAATCAAACAACTTGAAAGCCAAATTGAAACTGAAACTCAGAGTAAGGATGATGATAAAACAAAACAGGAAAAAATCCAATTATTACGAGTTCAGATAACTCAAATTCAAAACCAAATACAAGCAAAACAATCCACCCAAACTAGTAATAGTGTACAAGAAGCTAACACTAACACTAACACTAACACTAACACTAACACTAACACTAACACTAACACTAACACTATTATTTTAAGCGATAACAAAATTGATATACAAGCTTAACGTATAAGTTAATACAATGTCCCATTGTCAATCACCATTCAGGCCTAAAACCAACCACTTCATAGATCTTGCAGTCCCCTTAACCCACATAACACTACAGTGCCCTCCCATGGTAGAAAAATCATCTGCCATGGGAGGGCAATTTTTTGTACAATCTCTAATTAATTCGTGTGAAAAGGTTGCATATCATACCAATTCGGTCCGACTTTACATTCCACCGTCATCGGAACCGAAAGTGGATAAGCAGTTTCCATTTTTTCCTTTAGCATGTGGGCAACACTCTCTAGGTCCTCTGGAGCTACTTGGAGCAAAAGCTCGTCATGTACTTGGAGAAGCATAGTCGCCCGAAAGGGTTTCAATCCTTCTGCTACTTTAAGCATGGCTAATTTCATAATATCTGCTGCCGTACCCTGCACCGGTGTGTTCATTGCAATCCGTTCTCCAAACTGACGTTGAACTCGGTTAGCATGAAGCAACTCCGGGATACGCCGCAAGCGATTTAAGAGGGTACGAACTTGGCCGTCTTTTTTAGCCTGTGTAACGACATCCTCCAGATAACGTTTCACTCCACTATAACGTTTGAAATATTGCTCAATATAAAACTTTGATTCTTTGCGCGGAATTCCTAAATCTCTTGAAAGGCCAAACTCCGTTAACCCATAGACCAACCCAAAATTGACGGCTTTAGCACTTCGACGCATGTTCGGTGTCACTTCATCGAGAGAAATTCCAAAGACTTCTGCTGCGGTTCGAGTATGGACATCCTGTCCCAGGGCAAACGATTCACAAAGCAGGGGATCTTGCGAATAGTGAGCTAAAATTCGAAGCTCAATCTGAGAATAATCAGCGGATAGTAACACCCATCCAGGTTCTGTAGGATGAAAGACTTTTCTTAGCAGTCGTCCTTGTTCCAGTCGAATTGGGATATTCTGTAGATTAGGTTCTGTACTCGATAATCGACCGGTTGTCGTCACGGTTTGTTGAAAGGTGGTATGAATCTTGCCATTCTTCGCTTGAGCAAGTAGCCCATTTACATAGGTAGACATCAATTTATTCAACTGCCGATAGTCAAGAATTTTCTCTACGACGGGGTGGGCTAAGCGAAGTTCTTCCAATGTCTCCGCATCTGTGGAATAACCCGTCTTTGTTTTCTTAGCCGTAGGCAGGCCTAATTTCTCAAACAGTATTGCTCCCAACTGTTTTGGAGAATTAATATTAAAGGTTTCCTCAGCTAAAGCATAAATATCTTGCTCTAACTGTCTTAAGGTCAAACTTATTCCTTCCCCAAAAACCGTCAATTGCTCGGAGTCCACGGCGATTCCATGATGTTCGACTTGAGCGAGCACCATGCATAGAGGTTCTTCAATTTCATGGAGCAGGTGTGCCAGTCCCAGGGATTGAATTTCCTCTTCAAACTTCGGAGCAACTTGAGCTAAGGCTGCCGCTTCTTCCCCAACGTTCACGAAAGCGGCTTGATTAGGCACATATTCTTTGACCAAATCCAGGGGGGCAAATTTTGGGCGTGAGGATTTAATTAGATAGGATGCCAAGCTTAGATCCAGCGTTAGACCCTTCAAGGATAAGCCTTCGTTAGTGAGTAGTAAGGCCACAGTTTTACTGTCTGCCAAGATTTTAGTGACCTGATCACTCCCCATCAATTTCAGCCACGCCTCGCAGACCTTTTCGGATGCCGCTTCACGGGTCAGCGTGAACGTCTCTCCTTGGGCAGCTACTCCCCATTCCAACCAGCGCCCTCCTTGTAAGCCCGTTCCCTCATATCTACAGGCTAACGTGAGTGAGATGTTTTTAGATTGCCACTCTTCAATCTGAGCAAGCCATCCCTCTTCTGTCAAGGTACGTTCAGGCCAATTTTCCAACGACTCTTCCTGGCTTTCACTAAGGGGGCCTTCATCGTCCTTATGACGTTCATGCCATAACCGAGTCACATTCCTGAGATCATATTTTTCCAAGACGGGGAGCACTTTGGCCGCTTGGGAACGGCGATAAACGAAATCCTCGCTCGAAAACGCCAGCGGGACCTCCGTCAACATCGTCGCAAGCGTTTTGCTGAGGATCGCCTGATCTGCATACTCCTTCAAATTACCCTGTACTTTTTTTCCAGATACTTTATCAGCGTTTGCCAAAACACCCTCAACCGTTTCAAATTCCCAGAGTAATTTCAGCGCGGTCTTCTCTCCGATTCCTGGAACCCCAGGGATATTGTCCGAAGTGTCACCCATTAAACCCTTAAGATCAATGATTTGGTGGGGCCGCAGTTGGTAACGTTCCCATAAGGTCGTTTCATCATAACGTTCAACTTCACTGATTCCTTTTTTGGTCAGGAAAATGTTCGTCCTAGGGGAAATGAGTTGCAGGGCATCTTTATCCCCTGTATAAATCTGAATCTCCATCCCCTGTGCTTCTGCTTGTTTGGTTATTGCGGCAATCAGATCATCTGCTTCATAGCCTGCCAGCTCGAGCATAGGTACGTCCATTTCAGTTAAGATTTCTTTGAGGTAATCAAATTGTGGGCGCAGTCCTTCCGGGGTTTCTTTGCGTTGCGCTTTATACCCGGCGTACTGTTCAATCCGAACTGTTGCCTTAGTTTTATCGAAAGCCACCACCCAATAATCTGGATGTTGCTCTTGTTCTAATCTAAAGAGCATAGTCAGAAAACCATGCAGGACATTCGTTGGTCGTCCATCGGCCGTTGTAAGCGGCGGCAGAGCATAAAAAGCACGATTTGCCAGACTGTTTCCGTCTAAAATAACCATCCGCGGCATCCTGAAAACCCCCATTCTTTATCAGTTTACTATATCACACCCTCTAATTTCTAACAAACGATAGCAGTACTTTTAGGACAATGTTTATAGTCCGAGATCTATGAGTTAAAAGCTCGTATTGGTTGTTTTTGCCCTTGCCGAAGTTATGAATGTGAGGTGTCTTGTTTAGATTGATTTTCAAATCAAAGTTTTTTGGGATTGACTCTCAGAGCATAGATTGATAGGATTTGTTAGTTGCTATTATATAATCTTAAGAAATAAACCTACTCCTTAACTCCTTAACTTCTTAAAAATAATTCCTATCAAAGTTTTGTCATGGACTTATGTGCAGGTTCATGTTTCATTCGTTGTTAACATAGAAGGAGGGGGACACTTTAATGTCCGATAAACAGGTTCGTATGCTCATGGTGCTAACCAGTCTTCTTTGGTCCGGCGCATTTATTACCGGAAAATTCTCCGTACAGGAGTTTCCACCCTTTGCCTTGACCTTCTTTCGCTTTCTCTTTGCCTTGCCCTTTATTTTTACTATCTTGTACCTCAAAGAGCCGAAAAACCTTTTCCCGCATGGTAAACAATGGCCGGCACTTCTCCTACTTGGATTCATTGGCACATTTTGTTATCATGTCTTGTTCTTTACGTCTTTAAACTATACCACGGCGATCAATTCATCTTTGATCGGCGCCATCAATCCAATGCTCACGACCCTTTTGGCGGCCATGTTTTTTGGCGAGAAATTAACTCCTTTAAGGATAGTTGGGATTTTCCTCTCATTTAGTGGGGTCTTTCTCTTCATTACCAATGGAGATTTGCAGTTGATCTCCCAATTCCAAGTGAATCATGGTGATTTTTTGATGCTGATTGGGGTCCTTTGCTTTTCGGTTTATTCCCTCCTTAGTCGACGTTTCATGAAGCAATATGAACTGACTCCTTTCATGATCACTGCCTATACGTTCTTGATCTGTGTTGTTATTTCCGGACCTTTCGTTTTGTGGGAAAACCCATCCACCTACCTATCCGCAACGACAGCGAGGGGATGGCTCTCCATCTTGTATATGAGCGTATTTGCTTCCGTATTGGGCTACCTTTTCCAAGCCATCGCTATTCAACGTATTGGCGCTCCTCGTACCGCCGTTTTTATTAATCTGGTACCTATCTTTACGATTATCCAGTCTATAACAATCTTAGGTGAATCGATTACATTGATTAAAATAGTATGTGCTGCCATTGTAATTATTGGAGTTTATTTTGCAACGCGGCCAGAATCGAAAATTTATTCTATGAAAGCTCCTACGCAGTTTAATTAGTCTGTTCCGAAAAGGCCGTAACGGTACCTTTCAATAACTTATTACTCTCGCATCTCACTCTAACATACATATTTTAGAGCCTTTTCTCATGAATCAAGTGAGAAAAGGCTCTTGTTGAGGTTAAGTATGATAATTCACCTATGTTTGAAATCCTTGACTAGAATCCTTATTTGTTATGTTAAAGAATCTAAGACCTGCTTGAATATGTCTTGGGGTTGCTGCTATGTAGTAG
Organism: Desulfosporosinus nitroreducens; assembly: GCF_023897015.1. GTDB lineage: Bacteria > Bacillota > Desulfitobacteriia > Desulfitobacteriales > Desulfitobacteriaceae > Desulfosporosinus > Desulfosporosinus nitroreducens. The sequence continues at coordinate 6,335 of NZ_JAMHFY010000034.1, forward strand.
TTGATTCTTTGTTAATCTGATTTCCTTTGCCCCCTCAAAATTCTAATGGAAAGATACATCCCCGAAATGGTCAGGACGATCATACTAATTGCCGCTAGATCTATCACCCACGTGATGTTGAGATTACCAAGTTTACCTTCATGCAACCCTTTCACGAGGCCCATTAGACCATTATCTGCTTCATTTCTTGAACCTCCGCGTCTCGGAGCAATCGCTTCGGATTGAGTTTTCCCTTCCAGACTAGAACTTGGAGTATTAGAAACCGCAGAATTCTGACTTGATGAACTTTGATTTGTCGTTGATGTGCTCTGATTTGCTGTAGTCGGACCTTGATCTGAAGTTGGTATACTTTCATTACCTGAAGAAGTGGTCCTAGAATTCCCTTCGATAATTGGGGCTCTTGATTCCATTCCCATCAGTGAAGGATGTGCCAGCATTAATCCGGTTACAGCCTCCATGAGAATAATGATTGAAGTGATTAATCCGATCCATAAGTGTAAATTGCGCATTTTACGAAACATTATTGCTTCCCCTCATTTCATTAAACTTTTAAACAAAAATTAATAAGCGACTACCCGGTATTACTATAAATCCCGCTCCTGAATCATACCTAAATGCCACCTGAATGTTGATTGAGTGTTTCCTGAAAATCAGCTGAAATGGCTCATTCAATCCATAACATTTAGATTTGCTTTGGTTCCTAGATTTCTTGCGAAGTGCTATAATGTTCATAATCATTCAGCAATACTTCAGGTACAGATTAATCTTGATCCAATCGTGAGACTCCCATTTCTACAAATGGGCGTGGGACACCATGCTCAGCTTGGGTGGGGGTAGAGTCCCCCACCCAAGTCCCGATGTTTAACTTTAGTTGAACGAGTTCACTCAACTTTGGTATTGTTCTAATCAGTAAAATATTAGTTTGCATTACTAAGAAAGCTAGTTATGAAAAGAGGGGTTTTTATGGAGTCCATTCTGGTATCCGGCGGGGCTGGGTATATCGGCAGCCATACTGTTAAGACATTGTTAGAACAGGGTTACAAACCCGTTGTTCTTGATAATTTAGTGACAGGGCATCGGCAATCGGTTGCAAGCAATGTTCTCTTTTTCCAGGGAGACATCGCAGATTCACTTCTAGTTCGAAGAATAGTAGAACAAGAGCACGTCAGTGCTGTTATTCATTTTGCTGCTCGGAGTTTGGTTGGGGAATCCGCAGAAAAACCTGACCTTTATTTTGAAGAAAATACTGCCAAGACCAACCGCTTTGTAAGCACACTCCTTGAATCCGGAGTGAAACGACTGATATTCTCGTCTACGGCGGCAACGTATGGGATTCCTGAAGAAATTCCAATTCCAGAAAGTGCACCTACTATACCGATTAACCCTTACGGCTTTTCTAAACTCATGATTGAACAGTCTTTTTCTTGGTTAGAGAAAGCCTATGGTCTTGAGTGGATTGCTCTGCGCTATTTTAATGCTGCCGGTGCAGCTTTAGACGGTTCTCTAGGAGAAGACCATATGCCTGAAACTCATCTTATTCCTTTAATCTTAAAGGCGGCTCTGGGGCAACGACCGGGAATAAACATCTTTGGTACAGACTATTCTACTCCCGATGGGACGTGTATCAGAGATTATATTCACGTCCTCGATTTAGCAAAGGCTCATATACTAGCGCTAGAAGCGCTGGGAAAAGGGACTCAAAGCGGCGTTTATAATGTTGGAACCGGTTCAGGGTTTAGTGTTAGAGAGGTCATAGAAACTGCCCGCCAAGTCACAGCCCGAACGATTCCGGTGGTCGAATCCCCTCGCCGTCCGGGAGACCCTGATAGGCTTGTAGCAAAAGTCGATAAAATTAATACCCTTTTAGGCTGGAGCCCACAACACAGTTCCCTGGAACAAATCTTAGAGAGTGCCTGGGCTTGGCACCTGAGCCATCCCAATGGATATGAAAAATAGTTCTATGAAAACTTGCCTGACGCAAAGCTAAAGGCACCGACTATATCTCTAACCAGGACGTTCGAGATATAGTCGGTGCCATGATTTAATCAAGGCTGGTTAAGATTAGAACAGAGTAACCCACAAAAGGTAGCTATGCAATTTGCACGGCTACCTTTTGTGGGTTCTTGACTAAGTATCAAGGACGTTATTCTGGACAAGGCTGTGGAAACCATACATAAAATGCGGTTCCACCCTCCGCAAAACTTTCCACTCGAATCGCGCCTCCATGAAGCTCCACAAGTGATTTAGTAATAGCAAGCCCTAATCCAGCTCCTCCATATTTGCGAGTCCTAGAAGAATCACTTCGATAAAAACGGTCAAATAATTTAGGCAAATGCTCCGAGGGTATGCCTGAACCGTTATCTCTTACACTTAGCTCCACGCCGCCCGAAGCATTCTCCAAAGTAACTTGGATATCTCCTTGTTCAGGATCAGTATGCTGTACGGCATTATGAAAAAGATTCAAGATAACTTGTTTCATTTTATCTTCATCAAAGCGACATCTCAAATTTGAAGTAAGTTTTAGACTGACTTTGCGATCCCCCGCTAATAACCTTAATTGCGGTGCCATGCCCTTAATGATCTCGTCCAGTTCTCCCTCAATAAGTTGGACGTTTGGTGAGCGATCTAACTTAGCAAGCTGAAGCAAATCTTGAATTAACTTTTTCATCCGTTCAGATTCTGTATACATGCTTGTCAGAGATCTGTTCAATTTATCTGGCTGGTTCATAGCCCCACGAAGCAACACCTCTAAAAATCCGTGAATCGAGGTCAAAGGAGTACGAAGCTCATGAGAAGCATCGGCAACAAACTGCCGCATCCGTTCTTTTGCCTCTTTTTCGGCTTCAAAAGACGTTTCGAGTCTTTCAAGCATTCCATTAAACGAGTCTGCCAATCTGTCAATTTCTTCTTGCCCTTGATCACTCGGTAAACGTATAGCAAGATTTCCGGCGTCGATTTGTTCCACAGTCTCCACCATTTTAGACAAAGGAACCAACGTTTTTCTAAGTACAGAAATAAATGCTAACATACCTCCTATTAGAGCAAGCAAGGAGATCAATAAAAACGTTAATAATTGCCGAGTTAAAATATCCCTTAAAGGTTTTGTCTCTAAACTAACTTGAACTACTCCAAGCAATTGATCTCTAATCTTAATTGGCTGAAGTACGATCAATTGCTCGTTTGACGTGGCTTGTTCCATGACTTTATATGTCACTTCACGTTTGGAACCCAGGGCAGCTTGATAATCTTTTTCATCAAGCGTAGGAGGGGCTTGACCATCTATAGAAGCATTCGAAAGGACTGATAAGGTTCCGGACGTATCATAAAAGGCAATTATGGAGTCTTGCAAGAAGAAAATGGGAGTACGACTGCGACCATGGCTGTCACCAAATTGTCTGTCACCCCAAGCATCTCCTGTTGCATTACCAGTCATTTTATCGGGACCCTCATCTTTAATGTCCCACGCTGATCTCTCCCAGGCGTCGGGAGGAATCGCCAGAATCTGACTTTGTATACTCGATGCTGTATTTTTATATAAAAATCCGCGCATGAAGACATATTGGAATAAGCCGATAATCACCAGTAACCCAGCCATAAGCAATAACGAACGAGCTAAGAGCTGAAAGCGAAGTGAGTTTGTTTTCATTACAGGTCAACCCGATATCCCGCTCCGCGCAAGGTACGAATTAAACGGTGTTCTTTATCATTTAATTTTTCCCTGAGCGACCGAATATACACCTCTACAATATTTTCATCCCCGCCAAAGTCATAGCCCCATACCTTATCTAAAATTTTGGCTTTGCTTAAAACCAAGCCATGATTAAGCACTAAAAATTTAAGCAACTCATACTCAGTGGTTGAGAGTTCTAAAACCCTTTGCTCATAAAGGATTTCCTTGCGCCGATCGTCAATTCGGAAAGCTCCTAGTTCGACCTCTCCTATTAGATTGGGAAACTGGTTCCGTATTCTAGCCTGAATACGTGCCAGCAATTCCTCAAAGCTAAAGGGTTTCATCATATAGTCATCAGCACCGATCGTTAGTCCTTTCACTCGGTCATCAACTTCGTCTTTAGCTGTCAACATAATAATAGCCACATTCTCAGTTTTCTTGAGCATTCGGCATACTTCAAATCCGTCCATGCCTGGCATCATGACATCCAGAATAATTAGATGGGGCTGAAATTGCTTAGCCAGTGTTACCGCTGTCATTCCATCCTGAGCTGTTTGTACCTCAAACCCTTCCTCTTGAAGACCCATTTCTAGGAATTGCAAAATATTCGGCTCATCATCGACTAGCAATAGTTTAATTCCCTTTAATTTCTGCATATCATAAAGGCTCCTTTACATTTGTGAAAAACTAACACTATCATTATGCAATATCAGGTTGAATTCAAACTGAAGAAAAGCTGAAAGTTTCCTGAATCATAAACCTTCAATCCGCATATCTAAGACTGCCCAAAGATTCCTATAATTAAGTTACTGAAATAGTTATTTTGTATATTAGTATATACAAAGTAAGTTTGCAAATATATTCTTATTGGCTAGTAGTAATAAACTGAGCATTTCTAGCAAGATTTTGCGTGTTCTCAATCACAATTCATCAGAAATTAAGAAAAAACTTCCGCAATGCTATTTAATTCTAATATCAAACTCACCCGTAATCCGACTTGGATAATCCTGAATTTGGAATGTGATCGGAGATTGGTAAGATTGGTTATCCGGGAGAGTTAGCCATAAGGTTTTATCATACCCTGGTTTGTCAGAGTGGGTTGCTGTACTTTGCCCTTTAATCTCGAATGAATTCCCTCGCGCATCGATGAATTCGAAGGGAAATACACAAAATCCACGTTTTTCATCGTACAAAGGATTAGTTTTCAGGGAGAAGATTAGCTCCTTTTCCTTTTCTGAGGAATTCTTAATTACATTGTCAAGCACAAGGTTTGGCGGGCCAACAAGGATTCTTTCTTGTTCAAGATCCAGAGTAATCCTTAAACTCTCCTTATCCATAGCGCGGAGACTTTTTCCTTGTAAAAAGAGTTTTCTGGATTGGGTAAAATAGGTGCTCTGGAAGAAAAGAATCACGCGGTTCTCATCTGGATAGCTGCCACTCACTCCGTTTATGATACTACCCCACTCTTCCCCTTCTTCATTGACGAGAGTTAGATCATCAAAGGCAAAGATCTTTTTGCTATTCGCTGGATCATAGGATACATTCAGGGCCATGCGCGTCGGGTAAACAGTAACCTTTTCAAATGTAATTCTTTGCCCTTCAATAACTACACTCTGGTTGACTTCATAGACCGTCTTCATCCCAACAAACTTATCTTTGTCCACAGGAATTGTGATTTCCCAAGTTGAAGGAAGTTGAGAGGAAGGATCGAAGGGAACATCTTGGAATATTTCACGAAGCTTCACTTTTAAGGACAGTCGATTTGGAATCACAGTATTGTCATAAAAGTTGACATTAATTCGAGACTGAATCTTGCCATCGCCATCCTCATCAGGCTCACCAGAGCTACTGTGACCGATAGAAATCTCCTTCAGAGGCTCACCCATTTCATCAAAGAGCCTAACTTCGGAAAAATCAAAGGTGCCTTCTCCCCTTTTGTTTTCCACCGTGTAGAATATGACTAGGCTTGCCTCATCCATAATGATTCCATCGACGGTAAACACGATATTCTCATGTTCTTCTGAGACCCCTAGGGGTAGGATAAAATCATTCTCCACTGCGGATTGAAGTCCTTTATCATAGTTTATAAGTTCAACGATATAACCCAGACCTGGTATTTGATGCAATACAGCCGCAACAGCTGGAGAAACCCGAGCAGTCGTAATGAAGGCGACCATCAGAAAACATGCCACGAGAGTAGTCCATTTGCGGAAATGCCATACCTTTTGGGCTTTTATTCCCTTAGTTAAACCTTTTTGAATATGATCATCGAGTTCAGTGGGGATAGGCATGTCAGCAACCCGAGGCGTAGCTTGAATCAGTTGATCATGAACTTGATTGACTCCATCTTCAAGTTCATGAAAAGCATTAAACTCATTCATTAATTTTTCCAAGTCGTCCATTGTATCCGACTCATCCATCTTAACAGATTCATCCATCGTTTCTGAGTTGCTTAAAATCCTCTTTTTCCCCTCATGGCTCTCATCAAGTTCTTTTCGATCAAACATGACTGTCCCCCCTCTCTTGAAGATATTCTTTAAGCAGTTTAAATGACTGGAATAACCAGGTTTTGATCGTCCCTTCAGGTCGTTCTAAAACCACAGCAATTTGTTGAATCGTTAAATCCTCAAAGTACTTCAGTTCAATAACCTGACGATATCTGAGATCGAGACGATCGAGGGCCTCTAGAATATCCAGACGTTGCAAATCTGCCCTTCCCCCCGGTTCAGTTGAGTCATCTAAGGCTGTCAATTTATACTGAATAACCTCACCAGTCAAAGGGAGTTGGACTCTAAGCCGTTTTAACTCGTCGTTACAGGCATTAATTAGGATGCGAATAAGCCAGGTCTGAAAGTATTTAGGTTCCTTAAGTTTATGTATGCTGCGGTAAGCACGATAGGTCATTTCTTGAATAGCCTCGAGTGCATCCTGTTCACTCTTCAAATACCGAAAAGCAATCCGATATAGCTGATGCTTATGAAGATTTATAAGCTCGTAAAAAGCCTCAGCATCTCCTCTTATTGCTGCGACAATGGTTTGCGCTTCCATTGCTCACCTCTCTGTCTGGATTCCTCATTTTCTCGAGTTTAGACTTCACTTATTAGACTTCACTGAGCCCTAAAAAGTTTTAAATCAAAGAAATAATCTTACTATAACCGCTATGCCCTACACCTAGCTGATCCGGTGTAGGGCATAGCGGTTATTTATCAATCCCCAGTCCTTTAACTGTTAGAAACCATGACGCCCCATTCAAGAACCATCTTATTAAAAACAATAGTGTACTAGTGTAATTCTTGAAAGGCATTGGCACAATTTTTTGCATCTAGTTATCATAGTTATCTTGAGTAAGCGCTTTTTTTGCTTTATGCTGGGACAAATTAAATGACTGCCACTCTTGATCTTTAGTTAACTCAATTTGCTGTTCCAATAAATATTGTTTAAGATCAAAAGGAGTACTTTCCTCATCAAGGAGCTTAACTAACACCGGTATGCTGTCATACGACAAGTTCCTCAAATAGTGAGTATCCAGCTTACCCGTTTCAATATACCTTTCAATATTATTTTTCGCTATCAACACATCAATGTTCGCAAAATTAAGGATCAAATACGCCATTAAAGTAATCACAATATAGGGCTTGAGGAGAGAAACATGTTCGTTCCATATTTTGTAAAGGGCTATCACGAACAGTATAAATAGGAAAATCATGAAACTATGAGTTAAAACTCTTAAATATGTATACCCATATGCCGCCTCATAGAGTGACATTCTCAAAAATGCCGATGAAAGTATGACCATGGTACAGAGAACAAGCAAAGAGTGCAAAATACGTACAGTCCTAGCTACTAATTTCCCATCTGTTTTGGTGAATTTAAGACTGCTCAGCAAAAGTGTAAAGTTGATCAAGGTAACCATTAATAACTCGAAAAAACCTCTTCTGGCATACTCTGCATACGTAAAATCCGGTGGCAAAGCATTATTGATTGCTCCAAACATATAGGCAAACTGAATAAGTATAAATACTAAGTAAACACAATTTATAAGACTTAATATCGTTATAGAGATTATGGGATCCCAAATATTTCTGTTGTTTTCTAGTGCCCCTTGTTGTATCTGCGTTTGTATACTGTCATTGGATTTTAAAAAGCTCCATGTATAGCTAAATACAATGATACTAATTAGTAGCACTAGTAATCCCTGTAATGGAAAATCACTCAAGTTTATACTGCCAAAGGAACTTAATACCTCATCGATGAGATGCTTGAAAACTTGGTCCGCTGCAGTAAGGAGAGAAATGACGATCATTAGAAGCGGAATAGAAATCGCTAAACCGATCAGGACCTTCTTTACAACATCATGCTTTTCATTACTCTTTCTAATACGCATAGAACTTAATCCCACTATAAATGGTTTCGCAGTGTTGCCAAAGGCCCGATTAAAAATTCCATAAAGGATATCCCTAAGAAACCTTGTATCAAACCATTTGTATTTGTTCTCCCCATTTATCAATATCGTTTGCGCGATTATTAGAATCGGAATTATTAAGAAGTTAAACACTGCAAATATCTGATTAGAAAAGAGAAAATAGGCTGACGACAATGCCATAATAGGAATACTCAAAAACCAACCAAAATCGTATCTAAAGGTTATCTTCCGACGTAGATTTCCTAAAAAAACTAGGTAAAAAGCAATAACAAAAAGCGGGTATGAAATCCCTAGCGGTTTTTTATAAAACAAAATGTCAAAAATCACGCCTAATAAGACCGAAGAAGCTAGGAGGTATAGATCTTCCTTTTTTACTTTAGTTTTGCTAGACTCCTCGTTTTGGACTATCATTAAATCCTCCATGATTTAACCCCCTTTAAAAAATCCATTAATTTATACAGTATCATCATCTTCATAGGCCAAAATATCTCCTGGTTGGCAATGTAATGCTTTACAGATTGCCTCAAGGGTAGAGAAGCGAATTGCCTTTGCCTTATTATTTTTTAGAATTGATAAATTTGCTTGAGTAAGGTCTATTTTCGACGCCAGTTCAGATGAGCTAATTTTTCGTTTTGCCATCATTACGTCCAAGTTTACGATAATTGACATATCTTAGCCTCCATTATATTGTCAAATCATTCTCTTCTTTCACAACAACGGCCTGTCGAAAAACTTCCGCTAAGATAATCGAAAAAAATCCTGTGATAATAAAAACCATAGTTACAATGATAGTTAGAAATGAATTATAGAAAATTATTTTAATAACATAACAAGCTGCGATTAATAAACATGAGACAGCAATTCGATTGAGACTTTGAACATTATTTATAATAAAGGGATTTCTCTTATTTAAGTTCTTTAAAAGTTTTCTTATTTCATTGACGACCACCAAAGCCAAAATACCTGTTATGAAGAGAAAACCTAATAAGAAATTATAATTTTCACTCGTTCGAGTATACATTAGTCCTAAATACCATTTCAAAGCAAATGGCAAGCTTAAGAAAATACCAATTCCGCCTAAAAAAATCAGGTCCAAGATATGTTTAACTATGCCTGAAAAACCTTTCTGATCTAAAATAACCATGCTTCCAAATCCCCCCATAAAACAATTTTACATCTAAGTATAAACAATTATATTCTATTAATCAATATTTTTTTATTGTTTATCAATATAATTTTATTGATAAACACGAACGTCCTATCCACTTTCACATTATTAGTTTATATTAACTTCGCTGAATGAGTTGAATTGGTTGAGTTGAGGAAAAAATAAAAAAAAGTCTGATTGCAATTGACAGACCGTCAATTACAATCAGACATAAGGGCACGAGTTTCACTATTTTTAGTGATTATTAACCGTTTTATTCAGATCCTCAATTAGGCTTGCAACATCGATTCCATGAGCCAAAGCTCCTTGTTCAACATTTTCAAATCGGGCCGCCATGCAACCAAAACAATGCATTCCATATTTCTCAAAGACCTGGACAGTTTGTGGGTATTTCTCTACAACGTCAGTAATCGATTCAGATCCTGTAATCATAGATGTTAACATCTCCTTTTCCATATAATCATGTTCAATGATAAGAGATTACAGCAGATAGATAAGTATCTCTTCTTTAATGTAACCGTAACTCAAAATTTAACTAACATCTGATCAGCCAGTTTTTACCTAAAGTTCACTAAACAAGCTAAATAATATAGGATTTATGCTGGGCGTGGCCACAAAAGATACTTATACAATCATTCTTCCTCGAAACTAACTAATTGTCTAAATCCTTAAGACATTGAAACAACTCATACATTGATTGAATAGTTGCATCTGCCAAAGAAGGTCTTGAGGACAAGTTCTTTTGATACAGTATCGTCTTCATCCCAGTCATTTTCGCTGGTATAATATCCTTTTCATAATCATTTCCGACCATTACACATTGTTCCGGTCTAACTGCAATTCTATCAACAATTTCTTGAAAAAACTTTGGACTTGGTTTAGCAGAACCGAGTTCCTTAGAAGTGTATAGAAAATCAAAATATCTCCTAATTTCAACCCTTTCAAGTGCTTGAGCCATAAGCATTGCGTCTGAATCCCCTGCATTTGAAGCAATACATATGGAAAAGAGTCTATGAATTTCTGGCAGCGATTCCGCAAGACCTTCCGTGACTTCAACTTGAGGCCAAAATACCATTGGTCCCCTGAATTGAGAAAAATCACGCATCACAGTGTCACCCCAATCAAAAATCACAACCCGTTTATGCATGGATTAACAATCCCTCCAAATATACTTTCAATCGTTCTCCCTCCGCATTGTACTGTAATCATCTCATAACTTTCTCGCGAAATAAAGAGAAACTTGTCAAGGAAACAAAAAGCCACCTTTCTGGTTCGTGGTCTATCGCAGTTATGCAGATCTTGAGTTACTACATGTCTCGTAGTATGAAAACATGAAAAAGCGTGAAATAAATCACGCTTTTTTACATATCTGGCTATTTTTAAGGTCATGGCCATTTTAATGGTTTTTAAATTCACATGTATTTTAGGCATAAAGAAAAGGCCCGAAGGCCTTGATTTTACTGTGGTGGGCGAGGGGGGACTTGAACCCCCACATACTCACATATATCGGATTTTGAGACCGACGCGTCTGCCATTCCGCCACTCGCCCATATATAATTCCGTCAGATGAATCATGACGGCCTAGTTATAATAACATTAATCCCAAGACTAAGTCAAGTCTTTTGTTAAATTTATATCAGCTGTTTCATGAAAAAATCCGATGGTCCGCAACTTCTCATATCGTTTCTCGCGAAGCACCTCTGGACTTTCCGAACGCAGTCGAACCAAATACTTTGATATGACCTGCGATAATTCATCAGCAGTTTGGTTCAGATTATTGTGAGCTCCACCTTGAGGCTCCCGTACCAATTCGTCCGCTACCCCAAGCCTTAATAAATCTTGAGCTGTAAATTTCAAAGCGGCTGCCGCTTCTTTCGCCTTTGTTGTATCCTTCCAGAGAATTGAAGCGCAACTTTCTGGAGCAATTACGGAGTAAAAAGAATTCTCGAGCATTAATAGTACATTGCCCGCCCCAAGAGCGAGTGCACCGCCGCTTCCGCCTTCTCCAATCACCGTACTGATCACAGGAACATGATAGCCTGACATTGCAAGCAGGCATCGAGCAATTGCTTCACCCTGGCCTCGTTCCTCGGCTCCTAGGTCACAGGCAGCCCCAGGAGTATCAATAAACGTAAGGATCGGACGTCCAAACTTTTCTGCTTGATCCATCAATCGTACCGCTTTGCGATAGCCTTCCGGATGTGGCATGCCAAAATTACGTTTAATATTTTCCTTCGTATCCTTACCCTTAACCTGGGCAATTACGGTCACAACAATTCCGTGGTAAAGTGCTATTCCACCAGCAACAGAGCGATCATCCGCAAAAAGCCGATCCCCTTTAAGTTCTATGAAGTCTTCAAACAACAGGGGAGCATAATCATAAAAGTTAGGTCGCTCTGAGTGACGAGCAATTTGAACTTTCTGCCAGGGCTCAAGATTTCCATAAATCTCCTTCTTCAAGAGTGCCACTTTTTTTTCAAGGGTGGCTACTTCTTGAGAAAGGTCAATCCCCTTATCCGCGGAAAACTTCTGGATTTCTGCAATTCTAACTACTAGTTCCGCAATTGGTTTTTCAAATTCAAACAGTTGCGCCATACTTAGCCCCTTCCTGATGGTACCGTAGTAAACGTGCTAAAACGGACCGCATCTGAGTACGCGCCACGATCAGATCAATCAAGCCGTGTTCCTGGTTAAACTCAGCCGTTTGTGCTCCCTTAGGGAGTTCTTGCCTCATCGTTTGTTTGATGACACGCGGTCCTGTAAACCCAATTAAAGCATTAGGTTCAGAAATCATAATGTCTCCCAGTGAAGCATAGCTGGCTGTCACCCCACCGAAGGTGGGATCTGTAAGCACGGAAATATATAATAGGCGGTTCTCTGATAATTTTCCTAAAGCCGCACTCGTTTTGGCCATTTGGTAAAGAGAAAGAATCCCTTCTTGCATCCTGGCGCCTCCGGAAGTAGAAAAAATAACCACCGGCAACCTTAACTCAATCGCCCGTTCAATCGCCCGGGCAATTTTTTCTCCCACGACAGAACCCATACTGCCCATCATAAAACTCGCTTCACTAATAGCAACTACAAAGGGAATATCCTCAATTCTGGCACGACCCGTGAGTATTCCTTCTGTCATGCCTGATTTTTCGTGGGCTTCAATGAGCTTTTCTTCATAGCCGGGAAATTCCAAAGAATCTAAAGTTGTTAATTCAGCATCCCACTCTTCAAAACTGTTTTCATCCACCAGTAACGCAAGGCGCGCACTGGCAGAAATTCTAAAATGATGCTCACAGGTAGTACAAACTCGCGCGTTTTCCTCGATATCTTTATTGAAGAGAACTTCCCCACATTTTGGGCATTTAACCCAAAGACCATCAGGCAGTTCTTTTTTACTTACACCAACAGCTTCTTCTTGCATAGAAACCTCAGATGGAGTGCGATTCTGCATCTGACCAGATTTTATGGTAACATACTTTGTCTTTCTGAATATATCCTTAAACATAGCCTAGCTCCCCATAGCGCCAGTGATAATTTCATGCGCCTCTTCAGCTTCAGATTCTGGCACAAGAATTTCGACTGAAGCATGTTCACCAAGATGCGCCGAGCCAATCGGACGAAGCTGGACAAGCATCCCTTCATCCGTAAGGATTTTCTTATACTTCTCTGCGATTAATTTATTGGGAGCAATATAAATGACCGTCCACATTTTTGAAAATCCCCCTTTTTAAATCGATTTATGATACCATAGCCCTTCTAATTGTGCAACAAAGGGGTATTCTAATCCTCCATATTAGAGTCTGAACGAAGACTAGAATACTTTGCGATAAGCGCCTTTTCTACATGTACGGGTACAAAATCAGAGACCCCGGCATGTAAACTGGAAGCCCATTTAATGGCACTTGAACTGATAAAGGAGTATTCGCTTTGGGTCATAAGGAAAATTGTTTCCACATCGGGGGCAATCTTTTTGTTCATTAAGGCCAATTGGAATTCATATTCAAAATCAGATAAGGCTCGGAGCCCTCGAATTATGGCGATGGCCCTGCATTGGCGAGCAAACTCGACTGTCAGCCCTTCAAAAACACGAACACTGACATTAGGCATGTCTTTGGTTGATTCCGTGAGAAGTTCCATTCTCTCACCCAATGTAAACAATGGAGTCTTATTACTATCGGCAGCAACGGCAATAATCAAGCCATCGAATAGCTCTTTAGCTCGAACTAATATATCAAGATGTCCCTTAGTTACTGGGTCGAATGTTCCTGGATATATTGCAATACGCACACTTTATCACCTTTTCATTTAGGATGTTTTGATGGTTTTCGCCTTAAAAGCTAAGATTCCTGCAAGGCAAGCCCCTTTAGGCAAAATATTTAGCTGGTCGCCAGACCACATTCTGTTGATCCATCACTTCCCAAAGTGCGCTTGTCAGTTCATCTCTATCATTAACCCAAAATTTCCGTTTTCCTTCCAGGGTTTTCTGACTATCCTCAAAGTAGAAATAAACCGGTTGGCTACCAGGAAAACGTTGTAAGATACTCAATACTGTTTGCATTAAATCACTTTCTTCGTTAGAGAATCTTAAAAAGAGTCGCTTAACTGCAACTTGTGACGAGTTGCTTCTCGTAATCGAGATTGGAACTTCTTCGGAAATTGCGGCTTGTCTAGTATGTTTATTATTTCCAGAAGGTTTTAAGTCCTCTAGCTTAGTAATTTTCTCGGCAAAGATCTTCTTTTCGTCGTCTCGAATGTTATATCGTCCTGACACAACAATCACATCGTCGTTAGCAAAAGTATTAGTCTGAGCATAAACACGGGGAAAGACCAACACCTCAATTCCGCTCGTTAAGTCTTCCAGAACGAAGCTGGCCATCATTTCCCCTTTTTTAGTAACATTCTGCCGAAAACCAGTCACTAATCCACCAAGCGCAACTTTCTTCTCTTCCTCCCCTTCCAGGCAAGTTAAGACATCTGAAGAAATATAATCCTTCAGTTGAGGTAAAACAGAAGAAAGCGGGTGTCCACTTAAGTAGAGTCCGAGATACTCCTTTTCCATGTCCAAGATCTCTCGTTCTTTAAAATCAGGAAGCTGGGGCAGAGTAATTCCTTCATCCATCTCTTTATCCAAATCGAAAAGAGAGAATTGCCCTGAAAGTCGATCTTTTTGCCGACGCCCAGTCGTCTCTAGTACTTGATCGATTACTGCCAGAGCTTGCGCTCTTGTGCAAATTGATCCAAAAGCACCAGAGCGCACTAAGCTTTCCAGAACACGACGATTCAAGACCTTTTGGTCGACACGCAGGCAAAAATCATCAAGAGATTTAAAAGGTCCATCCTTCCTAGCATCTAATATCTTCTCCACAACATTAACGCCGACGTTACGAATGGCACCAAAGCCAAAGCGGATCGCTTTCTCCTCAATAGAAAATCCGACTTGACTATATTGAACATCTGGAGGAAGCACCTGAATCCCACCAGTTCGAGCATCTTGAATATAAAACGATATTTTATCCGACGAACCCATCACTGTACTTAAAAGAGCTGCCATAAATTCTAATGGATAGTTTGCTTTTAAATAAGCCGTTTGATACGAAATCACGGCATAAGCTGTTGCATGCCCTTTATTAAAGCCATATTCCGCGAATTTAGCCATTAAGTCAAAGATTTCTTCTGCATCTTTGAGCGTCAAGCCAATGCGCAGTGCCCCTGGAATAATCCATTTTCCATCAGTATCTTGCAATCCATGAATGAAATTTTGCCGTTCCTCTGCCATGATTTCTTTCTTCTTTTTCCCCATCGCCCGGCGTAGCAAATCCGCTCGTCCCAGAGAGTAGCCCCCCAGATCCCGGGCAATCTGCATGACTTGTTCCTGATATACAATAATCCCGTAGGTCGATTTAAGGATTGGCTCTAACTTTGTATGCAGATAAGTAATGTTACCTCCGCGTTTTCGGCGGATAAATTCTGGGATTTGTTCCATTGGGCCAGGCCGGTATAAGGCTACGACAGCGATAATATCCTCGAAGCATGTTGGTTTAAGATCCTTTAGAATCGCGCGCATCCCGCCGCTTTCCAGCTGAAAAATCCCCGTACTGTTTCCTGACGCCAAAAGCTCATAGGTCTTTGGATCATCTAAGGTTAAAGTTGGTAAATCAAGCTTTAAACCATGGGTCTCTTCAATCCGCAGCACAGCCTCTTGTAAAATTGTCAGGTTTCTCAAACCCAGAAAATCCATTTTTAGGAGCCCAATTTCCTCAACTGCCTTCATCGGAAACTGAGTCATGACAAAGTCTTCTGACGTTCTCTGGAGTGGCAAATAATTCATAAGAGGATCTTTAGAGATCACGACCCCTGCAGCATGCGTAGATGCATGTCGGGTCATTCCTTCGAGTGACTTGGCCAAAGTATAAAGTCTTTTTATTTCTTCATCCTCTTCTACCATTCGGGCCAAATCAGGGGATACATCTAAAGCCTTCTCCAACGTCATTCCCAGATCCGAAGGAATAGCCTTGGCTACTTTATCGACTCGAAACAAGGGGATAGCCAACACTCTTCCCCCATCTCGGATAGCCGCTTTAGCCCCCATAGTTCCAAAAGTGATAATCTGACATACCTTATCAGCGCCATATTTTTGGGTAACATAACGGATGACACGTTCCCGGCCTTCCGGGTCAAAATCTATATCAATATCCGGCATTGAGATACGTTCAGGATTTAAAAAACGTTCAAACAGCAAATCAAAGCGCAACGGTTCAACCGATGTTATCCCTAGTAAGTATGCGACCATACTCGCAGCCGCAGATCCTCGTCCCGGGCCGACGACCACGCCATTATCCCTGGCAAAACGGCAAAAATCTGCCACGATCAAAAAATATCCAGAAAAGCCTGTTTGGAAAATGACTTGAAGTTCGTAATCTAATCGTTCACGTTCCCGCTCCGTCATTTGAGGATAGAAACGGGGAAAGGCCTTGCGGCATTCTGCCTCTAGATAGTCATCCAAGGTATATCCTGGGGGAACCTCGAACACAGGTAAAAAATTATCCCCAAAATGAAAATCCATGTGACAACGTTCCGCGATCAGGGACGTGTTCGTCAACACTTCCGGGTGTTCCCCAAAGAGCAGAGACATCTCCTGTTCAGATTTAAGGAAGAACTCCTGACTGGAAAAACGCATTCGTGCTGTATCATCTAAGGTCTTACCAGTTTGAATACAGAGCAGAGCATCTTGAACGAACGCGTCCTCACGCTTAACATAGTGCACATCATTTGTAGCCACCATTGGAATCCCCGTACGCTCGTGTATCTTCCACATTCCTATAATGACTTTGCGCTGTTCTTCTATCCCATGATCTTGGATTTCCAGAAAGAAATTCCCTTTACCGAAAATATCTTCATACTCAAGAGCGCTTTGAACAGCCATTTCCAATTGTTCCTGCACCAAGTGCTCAGCGACTTCTCCAGCCAAACAGGCACTTAGCGCAATGATCCCTTCCGAATGCTTGCGAAGAATTTCTTTATCTACTCGAGGTTTATAATAGAAACCTTCGATATGAGCCATAGAAACTAATTTGATCAAGTTGCGATACCCTTGCTCATTTTCAGCAAGTAAAACCAAGTGATAATTCGCGTCGTCTTTCCCTTGTATCTTATCAGTCCTCTTATTAGGGGCTACATAAACTTCACACCCTATAATCGGTTTGATTCCGGCTTGCTTACAGGCCTTATAGAAGTCGATAACCCCGTACATGACTCCATGATCCGTGATAGCCAAAGCCGACATTTCTAATTCCACTGCACGCTGGACTAAGTTTTTGATTCGTGCTGCTCCGTCAAGCAGACTAAATTCTGTATGATTATGCAAGTGAACAAAGCCACACGTATTCTGAGACTTTTGAGTCATTATAAGGATTCACCTGCCTTCCTTAGAAAGCCCCCTCATGAATGAGGGGGCTTTGCAAATTAATGGACTGTTTCGCTAACCAATTTCTTATCCCCTATCCTGGCAGTCATTAAACCTTTGGCAACCATAGCATTATTAGTCGTCACTTCTACCTCAATATTGCAATGTTTCTTGGCAACTAATAATAGCCTTGCTGTGACCTTAATTTCAGTTCCGACTGCAATCGGCTGCAACTGGTACAGGGTAAAATTTTCGGTAATCGCATTAAGTCGATACTTCTTGCGCAGTCCAATATAGCCCGCCATATTCATAACCGTCACGATAACCCCACAACTGGCAGAACCGTAGTCATCACTCATGGCATTGGTAATTTCCCCTTCAATAGTGAGATGCTCTGCATCATCGACAAATCGGAATCCGCTTAGCACAAGATTATCGACTGTTTCTCCAAACTGTGGTTGTTTCTGAACTTGCTGGTAAGCTTC
Organism: Desulfosporosinus nitroreducens; assembly: GCF_023897015.1. Lineage (GTDB taxonomy): Bacteria > Bacillota > Desulfitobacteriia > Desulfitobacteriales > Desulfitobacteriaceae > Desulfosporosinus > Desulfosporosinus nitroreducens. The sequence continues at coordinate 23,978 of NZ_JAMHFY010000034.1, forward strand.
AATGACATCTTGTAAGCTAATAATGCCGATTAATTTTCCCTGATCTGCAACGACAGCTATTTCCCACCCCTCCCAAACCATGATTCGGGAGATATGGGTTACAGGATCATCTCGACCGACAAGAAAAGGATTAGAATTCATAACCTCTTTGATAGGTGTCTTAACCTCAGCTCCGGCGACATCCACAGCGGTAACGATTCCAACCAGATTCATTTCCTCATCAACAACAGGAAAACGACTGTGGTCCGTATTTTGAGATAGTTTTCTCCAATCGTCGACCGTAGCATCTGCAGTTAGATAACTCACATCTTTAACCATAATATCTTCAACTAAAATGAGTTCTTTCTGAATCAATCGATCATAGAGAGCACGGTTAATCATTGAAGTCACCGCAAATGTGTCATAAGGAGACTGAATAATCACTAATTCATTATTTCGTGCTAAAGCTACAACCTCTTCATCAGGTTCAAATCCTCCGGTAATTAACAGTGATGTATGATGATTTAAAGCAACAATCTGGGCGTCGCGACGGTTTCCGACAATACACAATGCACCCTCTTCTAAGTAGCGTACCATGGTATTTAACTCCATTGCGGCAATAACGAACTTATTAGGGGAGCGATCGAGATGTGCAAAGCCGCAAATAACAACACCTTCGGCAATCTGTGAAACTTCACGCAATGTCAAATCCTCGATTTGCCTCTCTTTGACTCCTTCAATTCGAATCGTTCCAACCTTAGGAATCGAACGGACAAATCCTTTGGACTCTGCCTCTTTAATAGCCCGATAAGCCGTTCCTTCACTGACGTCCAGCTCTTTAGCAATGAACCGGACTGAAACCTTACTGCCAATTGCCAGATCTTCAATAAAGGTTAAAATTTGCTGATGCTTTGTCAACTATATACGCTCCCCACTAATTACTATATCGGACTATTATTATATCACATGAATTAATATTCAACTATGTCTTCGTAATCTTCTAACCATCTTTTCGTCGCCTTTGAGTCATAAGCCCTCCGATTCTCCCCGCTTCCTTAGCACTTAAAGAATGCCATCCGTTACTGTGTATCTGTTCGAGCAATCCCAACTCCGCCGCGATCTCCATTTTCAGAGGTTCTAAAGGATCTATTCGCCTTACCTTTGGTCTTTGCTGCTTCATTCTTAGATCCTCCCCCTGCTCATGAGGTTAAAGCCTTCTTCATAATGAGGGCAATTTGGTCCGCGTTCACCTATAATATGTTCCAAACGACAACGACCTTCAATCCCATAAAGACAATGCATCGCACATAATTTTCTTGTCATTTAAATTCATCTCCTAAACTAATAATGATCTCTCCTCACGTTTTAAGTCTGACCATTTTTGCATAAAAATATCCCACTTGAGCATCAAGTGGGATTGATTGATTTCAACTATGTTTTAAACTTCGTATGATTCACCCGGACTTAGTGCCTTGCCTCGGCTTTCTGGCACTCTGCGTTGCAGGAGATGTAAGAACTCTCCAACATCTTGGACAATCACTGGGAATGTATTATAGTGCATGGGAATAACCACTTTAGGGCGCAATAATTGGGACGCATGAACCGCTTCTTCGACTCCCATGACGAAATTATCACCGATTGGGAGCATAGCAACCTCGATAGGATAACGACGGCCGATAAGTTCCATGTCCCCGAACAATCCTGTATCCCCTGCATGATAAAGCCATTTTCCCTCCATCTGAAGCAAAAATCCGCAGGCTAAACCCCCATAGATCATATGCTCTTCGTTGGGACTTTGTATCCCAGATCCATGTAATGCAAGAGTAAGTTTAATCAATCCAAAGGGAAACAGATGCTTTCCTCCAATATGCATAGCGTGCGTCTTAGCCCCCTGGCTCTGACAATAACTCGCCAACTCAAAAACAGCAATAATCGGAGCTCCGGTCTGCTTAGACAAATGTATTGCATCACCTAAATGATCACTATGCCCATGGGTGACAAGAATCGCATCAAGATGAGTAAAATCTGAAGGCCTAGCCGTTGCGCTTGGATTACCTGTTAAAAAAGGATCTATAAGGATTCTTCCCGCTTCCCCTACAATTTCAAAGCAAGCATGTCCATGGAAATGAATACGCATACATGAGAAACCTCCTATTTTTTTAACGTTTGATGTACGTTTGCAGTACTTCCCAAAATTGAGGATAACTAAGGTTCATTTCCCAAAGTGCAACACCGCGTATGCCTTTCTGCGTTGCAAGCTCCAGTTTCTCTCTTAAGCTCCTTGGATCTTCAAAATATACTGTGTGACGAACTCCTCTAGTCTCGTATCGGAAATACGTGCTGCGTTGCCTTGCATCCCATTGTAACGGAGCACCGTATCGACGTGCAAGCTCTGTAGCCCGTTGATAACCGATAACTTTCCCTGTACCGTTCTCTGGCCAATCATACCCATACATTGGAATTCCCATATAGATTTTGTCACGCGGAATATTGGCTATGGCATAATCTAATACTTGAGTAACCCAAGGAATTGAGGCTACCGATCCTGGTTCGCTTTCCGACCAATGTTCTTCGTAAGTCATCAGAATTACTTCATCCACAGCTCGCCCAATTGGTCTATAATCAAATGACCCCCTCCAAGCGTTCAGAGGGTCATCAGAAGTTTTAGCTGGAACATCTATTGATACTACTAAATTTTCTTCTTTAAACATGGCGGACCAAGTTTGAATTAATTGACTAAAAAGCGGACGATCTGCAGGAGCCGCTTTTTCTAAATCAAGATTTACTCCATCCATTCGATACTCAACTAAAACATTACGTATGTTTCTCCAAACGAGGTTCGCTAATTCTTGTTCTCGTACTAAACGTCCTATCAAAGCTGTAGAAAACTGACCCTGCCTCGTTAAATTGCTAATGACTAAATATACCTTCATCCCCATGGTATGGGCCTCTTCAATAAGTTGCCGACTTGGACGCCCAAGGATTGCTCCATTACTCTGAATAGACACCTCAAAAATCGCTAGTTCCTGTATGCTGTTCCCGTAACGTTTTAAATAAGGATAACCCTTCGTTTGCTCCGTTAAGCCATTATAAAAGGCAAATACATTTAATGGCATACTTATACCCCCTTTCCGACCATCATATGCATAGAGGGAAAAAGAAGTGTAGCAGGCGCCTAATGGCAAAGGCAATATTTTAGTGTTCTAGATGGAACTTACTTTGATTGACGACGAGCGAATACAGCAAGCTTTTCAGTTCGGCGCATTAGAATAGTGATCAGTATCGCAAAAACTACAAAGAGAACTACAAGGGCACTAATCCATTGTCCCTTTGCTCCAAGTACGGCAGCAACCCCAAAGCAAGCACTAATTCCATACATTAAAAATACAGCTTGCCTTTGAGTGAACCCAGCATCGAGTAAACGATGGTGCAGATGCCCTCGATCAGCCATGGCAATAGATTGCCCGCGCAGTTTTCGCCGTATAATGGCAAAAGTTAGGTCTGTGACCGGCATGCCCAAAACTAGGAGCGGGAAAACCAAACCAAGAATTGTTGCAGTTTTAAGGAGGCCCATGATGGAAATCCCTCCAATAATATAACCTAGAAACATACTTCCGGAATCCCCCATGAAAACACGCGCTGGGGGGAAATTGAAAAACAGAAAACCGAGAAGCGCTCCGGCTAAAGCTAAGGTAAGATGAGCAGCTGGAAATTGATTAATCCCGTCCGCCGACCAAAACAGCAGAATAGCGACGATAAAACATATGCCGGCAGCCAGTCCATCCAATCCATCAGAAACATTCACTGTATTCACCAATCCGACTACCCAAAATAGCATGAGTATAATGCCAACAGCACTTAGTCCATGATATGCAAAATTTAGAGGTTTGTCGAAGAACGGGAGGGAAATGAAATTCATAGAAAAATCAAAGAAGATCAGCACTGCCGCCGCCGCGATTTGCCAATACAGCTTATATAAAGGGCGAATTTCACGGATATCATCCCATATACCTACCGCTACAATGATGGTACTTCCAATAAATAAGCCCCAGATATTTTCACTCCAAGCTTGTGTCACCAAAGCAGTAATCCAAAAAGCCACATACAGTGCCAACCCGCCAAGACGTGGAATTGGTCGTCTGTGAATATGTCGCCCGCCCGGATAGGCAATTGCCCCCCACCGTTTTGCCAGTTTCATAGAAAATGGCGTAGCAATTACAGCAATCACTAAGGCCATTAAAAATGTCAACCAATATCCATTCATCATGATTGTTCTTCAACCGCCTTTGCATTGCGTTTTGTTAACATGTGCTTTGCCCCTTTCTAGACAAGGTCCGGAAAATCCCATTGGCGTAACACTTCGTAAACGATAACAGCCACAGAATTTGATAGATTTAAGGAACGAGCATCCGCACGCATCGGCAATCGCAGTGCCGTTTCTGGATAGCGCGCAATAATTTCAGGAGCCAGTCCTTTGGTTTCCTTCCCAAATAGAAGGTATCCTCCTAATTCATAGGAAATGTCCGTATAAGATCGCCCACCTTTAGTGGTTGCTAAATAACGAGGACCAACAGGGTTCTTTTCTTCAAACTCCGCAAAATTTTCATAAATATAAATATCTAAAAGATGCCAGTAGTCTAGACCAGCACGTTTTAGTTGTTTGTCATCAATGCTAAAACCTAATGGTTTAACTAGATGGAGTGCAGCTCCCGTCGCTGCACAAAGCCGTGCCACATTTCCTGTATTCGGTGGAATTTCTGGTTCAACTAAGACAATATTCAGTCGCTTCTTCAAGAATATGGGTCCCCTTTCAATGACATCCTGCACAATTCCCACTACACCCTGGCGAACAGTTGCCGCTCCCGGCCCCTCCGCGTACTCCCAGACTTGCAAATCCTGAGATGTGTTTTATAAGCCCTGTGTTTCCACATTCCTCACACCTGAGTTGCGCCCCTTTTTCTCCTATTTTACATAATTCCGTGGTGACACCCCCACAGCTCGGACATCCAAATTCATAGATTGGCATATAATGACTCCCTCCGCCATGAACAATAAATTGATTAAGTAAGGTTTTTATCCTATCCAAACTATTATAACCTGAAATTCTGACAAACCCAACCTAATATTATCGAAACTTGTCACTCAAGCAATATCCTTAAATTACTTAGCCAAATATTAGGATTAAGCCTACAAGTATAAGTAACAAACCTGCAGCAGCTCCCCCTTCTCCTAGAACATCTATGCTAAACATTAACATCTTAACCCAAGATTTTTTGAGCCCATACCCTTTTATATCTTTAACCGTATACCCTATGAATCCTATCCCTATGCAAATCAGAATTATCCCACCGATTGCCTTCATGCTACACACCGCCACTTTGCAGAGATTTTGATAAATCAGACAGACTTTCCCTAATGTGCTTAGTCTACTCATTATCTTGCCCCTGATTCAATTACGGGACCTCTATCAGCTTCAGCATGAGAACATATTATTTAAAATATGTGGACGGGAAAATAGAAACAGATAATACAGACAATTAAGAAAGATATTTTGTATACATACAGGAAAAGCCTAGATGTTTCGTCTCGTTTTTGGTAAAGTTAATACCAACCTAAAAAAGGATTACCATGGCACGAAATCGTCCTCCTAATTTTGATCTTTTATAAGAATAAAATGCGTGTTATGATGTGTTATATAGTAAGAGGAGTGGATTTAATGCTCAGTGAAAAGGATCGCAGACTGCTCAAACTCATTTCCGAAGATTGTAGACTTAAGCCTGAAGAGCTTTCTGTTCAAACCGGATTGTCACCAGAATACATCACGAAACGTATTAAGGATTGGGAAAACGAAAAAGTAATCGTCGGCTATCAACCCATGATCAACTGGGACCGGACCGGCGATGAAAAGGTATCTGCTCTGATTGAAGTGAAAGTCTTGCCCCAACGGGGCTATGGCTTTGATAAGATCGCCAAACGTTTGCAGAAATATCCTGAGATCAAAGCGCTTTTTTTGATGTCCGGAGGATATGACTTATCCCTGCTTATCGAAGGTAAAACCATGCAAGATGTCGCCCTTTTTGTGGCTGAAAAGTTGGCCCCTCTTGAACATGTTCAGAGTACAGCGACCCACTTTGTGCTTCGCCGCTATAAGCAAGACGGAATAGAGCTTATGGGTGAAGAAGAGACGCTCCAACGTCTGGTGGTGTCACCATGAATAATTATTTGGCCACCCATGTTGCAACCCTTCCCCCCTCGGGAATCCGAAAGTTCTTTGACCTTGTCGCGACTATGAAAGATGTCATTTCATTAGGGGTTGGAGAACCAGACTTTGTCACTCCCTGGACAGTCAGAGAAAGTGGCATCTTTTCTCTGGAAGAAGGACAGACCATGTATACCAGTAACGCAGGTCTTTTTGAGTTGCGTGATGAGCTGTCCCACCATCTGAATAAAACCTTAAATCTTTCCTACGACCCACATCATGAGATTCTAATCACCTCTGGAGCGAGCGAGGCCGTCGACCTCGTGATGCGAGCTGTACTGGGACCAGGAGATGTTGTCTTAGTTCCCGATCCATCCTACGTATCCTATGCTCCGTGTGCCATATTGGCAGGGGCAAGTGTCAACTACGTTCCAACTTATGCCAAAGAAAATTTCCGCTTGCGCGTAGAAGACTTAGCAAGAGCCTATACTCCTAAAGCTAAGCTCTTAGTACTCTCCTATCCGAATAACCCTACAGGAGCGATTATGAATCGCGAGGATTTGCTTCCCATTGCCGATTTCGTGAATGAGCACGATCTTCTTGTCCTTGCCGATGATATCTATTCCGACCTCACCTATGACGAGACACATGTCTCTTTTGCCAGCTTACCCGGAATGCGGGACCGCACTCTCTTTGTGAGTGGATTCTCAAAGTCATACGCCATGACCGGTTGGAGAATTGGATACGTTGCCGGTCATGCTGATCTGGTTCAAGGAATGACTAAAATTCATCAATACACAATGCTTTGCGCACCCATCATGGGGCAATTTGCCGCCATAGAAGCATTGCGGTCTGCCAATGAAGCAAAAAACGATATGGTCACAGCCTATGACAGGCGACGACGTCTTATGGTTCACGGCTTTCGACAGATGGGCCTCGATTGTTTCGAACCCTTAGGTGCCTTTTATGTTTTCCCAGATATCTCCAAAACAAAATTATCTTCAGAAGAATTCGCTGAACAGCTCTTAATAGAAGAGCAAGTAGCTGTCGTTCCGGGAACTGCATTTGGCCCTTCCGGAGAAGGCCATATTCGCTGTTCTTACGCATATTCCATGGAGCAACTTCAGGAAGCCCTTAAACGCATTTCCCATTTTGTGGAGCGGAGATTAACCAATCTATAAGAATTTGAGGGTCTGAATATAATTCTGAATATAATTAAGGCATACTGTCCTTTAACTAAAATGGGTCCTATGTCAAGGACAATATTAAAACGTCTAAATAAGAATACCCTCATACCCTCATGTCATAATTATGATATGAGGGTATTCTCTATATCTTCACTGGATAAACCTGGTTTTTCAAGTAAAGAGCATTATTGATTTGGTTCATATTCTTCAATATCTAATTCAATCATTCACTTAATCGCACGATTAAGTGATGAACTCTCAATCTTGCTAGTAAATGAATCTAAGACCGTTATATAATGGTAAATAATATGCCTTTATTTATACAAAGGAGAGATTGTCTTTGAGAACACTAATTATCTTTTCATCCTCTCATGGAACAACAGAAAAAGCAGCTCAATTACTTAAGAAACAACTTAACGGAGAGGTCGAATTAATAAACTTAAAGAAGTTATCAAACCCTCCTCTTACCGACTATGATTCTGTAATACTCGGAAGTTCTATCTATGCGGGTTCTGTCAAATCAAAAGTAAAACAATTTATTAAACAGAATCAAAAAAGTTTAATGACCAAACATCTTGGGCTCTTTCTTTGTTGCATGTTTGAGGGAGAAAAGGCCGAGCAACAATTTGAAACAACTTATCCAAAAGAATTACGAGAACATTCTAAGGCGAACGGGTTGTTTGGTGGAGAATTTATGGTGTCCAAAATGAACTTCATAGAGCGTCAAATTGTAAAAAAGGTTGCTGGGGTTACCAGCGATGTTTCTAAAATCAATGTTGAGGAAATAGAACGATTTGCGAAAAAGTTGAATGCGTGAATGACTCACCATCCATCCGTTAATCTTCTATCTATCGATTCAGCCTCTAACTTAAGGTCTGAAAACCTCCAAAACGATTTTAGCTGTTGTTCTATTTTTCTTATTAACAGGCAGCTCAAGATATTTTTAGAAATCTACGAGATGAGATTGGCATGAAGCTGGAAATCAAAGAGAAGTAATAGGGTGAGTCTTGTCGCAAAAAGGACCCCGCTACGGAGAACAGCCTGTCCCAAATACGAAAACGTTGTCGTATTTGGGACAGGCTGTTTTATGCGATCTAGCACACTCGCGAGCCTGACCCCCTATTCTGTAACTAAAGGGTAAGCGATAGAACAAATAGCTTGGTACAAAAAATTCGCCCAGGGCATGCAACTGTCCCAATAGTTCCGGCTTGTTATGAAAATCCAGATTGGGCAGATCTCTGAATATGTGAACTAGATATGCCTAAGAATCCTAACCATTAGCTTTAGCCGTTTCTATGATGCTGAATACAAGTACACTGGCTAAGGTAACCAAAAACTTCAGTTATTGAATTAAAAAGACCGAAGAATTATTATGTAGAGGGGAGTTAAATGCTACTCCCCTCTACGATGTCTAGCGCCTGATAAATTCCGAATCAGAATTTGATAAACTAATTACAATATCTCTCATTAATCGCCATGGACATCACTGACCATCAAACATCCGGTAATGCAAAATAACAAGCTGACTAAAAGGAAAGTTGCCTCCTCCTATTCCACGTAAAAAGAGAAAACTAAAGTACATTCCTCAACTACTTCAACTTCAGGTTTACTCACATCTTTCAGAACTATCCTGAAGGTATGGCAAAATCATCGGCGGAACCGATCTATCCTTTTCGCGATCTTTCAACCATTGATCGCTTCTATTTACCTGACCATTACCCAAGGCTAAAAAGGCATTTCTCTGAAGAACGCCCTTACCACGCCATCCTGCTGCGGTCACTTTATAACGTTTTATAAACTCGCCTTTGGTTAAATTAAGAGTTTCGAGTAGATTAACCCCTCGACTGTGTGGAATCGGGGCTTTAGATAGACTGGCAGTTAGATCTGTAGACAAGTGTTCCTTCCTCAGCCAGTTTTGATTGTGCGGGCACACCTCTTGACAAGTATCGCAACCAAAAATTCGCAACCCAAAGAGGTGCTGCTCTTCAGGAGTGAGCACCTCTTTGCTCTGAGTCAGATAAGAAACACATTTTTTGGCTGCAAAGGGTTCTTTGCCTAGAATCTGGGCCGGACATGCCTGAACACATTTTTGGCAACTTCCGCATTGTCCGGGGGGTAAAGGCTCATCAGGTATAATCTCTTGATCTAAAAGAAGCAGGGCAAGGACCACAAAAGAACCCTGCCCTGGAATTATCAGTTGCTGGTTCCGGCCAATCCAGCCAATCCCGGCACGTGTCGCAAAGGCACGCTCAACTAAAGGTCCTGTATCCACTTGTGATTGAGTTGATCCCAGCCAACCATTCTTAACCATAGTATCAATTAGCTGATTGATTTTCCGAAAAACAACTCGGTGATAGTCCTCCCCCACTGCCGAGCGTGCTATTACACCCTCTCCTTCCTGAGGGGGAACCGTTAAAGGAAGCGGAAAGACTAAGGCAACGACCGTCCGACAATCTTGCCAGACTGCCTGAGGATCAATCCGTTGTTGAATTTCTTTGCTTTCAAAAGGTGTCACCAAACCCTGATCAATTCGCACTTGTAACAAGTGAGCCAGTCTATCAATGGGCTCAGACGTGGTAAACCCAACTGAGACAAACCCCAATTCGTTTGCCCATTTTTTTATGTTCATTTTCCACATTGTCTGTTCAAGTATGTCCATGGGCTTTCCTTCCCGAGTAAGTTTCTCATTGCGCTCTAAGTCACTTCTGTCTAGAATAAACATTTTCTCGTTTATGTTTAATGCTTAGTTCATCCAGAGCGGTTTGCGACCAATAGACGAGAGACGTTATAGGCTTTGTCCATGCTCAAATTCCTCAACCTATTTTCTCAAATACTATAGCCCTACTTCTTTTGCGTAAACACGTACGTTTTCTTGATCTTCACGGCTTTTTGGGATTTGACGAATAAGTTCCTTATTCCATTATACCATACCTTAGATTTGGGAAACCATAAATTAACAATCACCATCTGGTTTTTACACATCTGACACAAAAGCATAAAACCATCGCTAACTACAATGGTTTTATGCTTTAAAGAAAATCCCGTATTCATCTTAAAGTAAGCCAGATAGTTTACTTAGACGCCCTAAAAAAGGCATAGGTCATTGGATCCCCTTCTTGCAGGATTTCCCCTGCCGTAACATCCCCAAGAAATAACGTATGGGTTCCGGAATCTAACTGCCCTGTAACCGTTGCCTCCATGGTTACAAGCACATCGTCAAGTAAGAGAATTCCCGACTTTCCGCGATGAACTGCAACACCCTCAAACTTATTGACATCCCGACCTGATCGGTAACCAAACCCACGGGCATAGTCATGACCCGTTTGACTTAATACTGAAACCCCAAACTTGCCACTCTTCTGAATTAACTCATGAGTATAGTTTTGTTTATTAATCCCAATAGCTACTTTTGCGGGGTCAGATGTAATTTGAAAACAGGTGTTTGCACATTGCCCGTTATCCTTACCTTCAGCGTGAGCCGTAATAATATAGAGACCATAGGAAATTCGATAAAGTGCTTGACGAATTGCAGCTGCTTTATCTGGCTGAACGGTTACCGGCTTAGGAACTGATTTCACTTCGGCACTAGCTTCCTTCTCATCCGTAACTAGTTCAAAGTAACTCGCATCATAACCGCAAATTGGACAGGTTTCTGGCGGATTCTCCCCAGTATGTATATACCCGCATATGGTACAACGCCAACGTTTTTCCATTAATTAACACCGTCCTTCGTTGAAATTATTGTAACTTAATAATTCATTTAGGTCAAGATATTTATAAGCTACAATCAATCGTTTTAATATTAATGATGATCCCACTCCTGCTTCTTGGAAGACTTGACTGGTTCCAAACTTCCGCCGAAGGCCATGACTCGAAAAGGACGTAGATAAAGCATCGCCCTGGGATGACAAGGTATCAGTGGTGCCACCTAGCGGTATAAGGAGTCTGACCAGAGCAAAAAAACTTGTATTCCTTTTCCAGAAATTGCGGATCATTCAAGACATATTTAGTATCCATCATAATCTTATTGCGAACTTGTTCTTTAAAATGACCAAACCGCTCCCCTTCAAGCCCTTTTTCACGGGCAAATTCCTCGAAAAATCCCCATTCAAGACGACGGGCTCGCTCAGCCAAGAAAATACAGGCATTTCGGATTTCACCCTGAATCCCGTCAAGCCGGCTTAAATTCTTTTCGGCATCCTGCTTACCCCCAAGAAAGTCTGCCTTCCATAAGTCGAGTAAATTCTCCACCCTTTGCGAGTTAAAGTTCTGCCCATTCCACCCGACATCCCAGGCAAAGCGACGAGCTTTCAGATGAATTTTAGTATTATGCATTTCTCCTTTTAATTCACTCATAAAGGTTAATGTCCCTAACATATGATGTCCTACTAAAAAGTGAAGTTCTCGTTCTCCTTTACTCCCACCTGGAAGAACGATCGTCCAGCGAAAACGAGACAAGAATTCCTTAACCAAACGGGCACTTTCCTTTTCGTGCTGTAAAAAGTGCCGTTTCCCTTCTGGAACCATTTCAAATTGTTTCTTATGCGCAGCTCGCACGAGTTTAATGCGTTTTACGACAATAGTATCCTGGTAATTATCTAATCTTCCCCCGTGTACTTCTACTTCTCTATCTATCCATTTCTCCAAGTTTTTCCCAACCAACTTAAATTCGTTAACCATATAGCCTTGAGTTGTCGATTTAATTGTTCCCCACGCATAACATTCCCGACTGGCTGTTTCCCATTTCCCCATATCATGTAATAAGGCCGCTAAACGCAAGAGTACTCGATCGGGTGTATTTTTCACGACATGCCGGGTATGTTCCCATGCATCTTTAGTATGATATCGATTTTGAACAAGTCCTTTTAGTCTAGCCAGCTCAGGGATATACATTTTAAAATATCCCAAATCATCGAGGAAACCTAAAGCCTTGTCGATCTCTTCAAGAATAAGAATTTTACCTAATTCCTCTGTAACTCGTTCCACTGAGACATCTTGGATTAAGGAGATGTTGTTGTATGCTGCCTGCCAAGTTTCTGGCTCAATTACACAATCATAACGGACAGCTAAACGAATAAGACGCAAAATCCTAATCGCATCTTCTTGGAAACGGGCCTCTGCCCGTCCGCATGCTTCTATTCTTCTATCCCTCAAGGCTTTAAGGCCATTTAAGGGGTCTTTTAACTCTCCAGTTTGAATATCTTGATAAATTGCATTCAGGGTAAAATCTCTGCGCAGGGCGTCTGTTTCAACGTCTCCTGAAAACACCGATATATCTACTCGGTCTTTTTCTTGAAATAGGCTAACCGTCGGCTGATGAGCCCCAATAATGTGGGGAGTGTATCCCCAATCAGACAGCTTATTCTCAATCTGCTCAAGGGAAAGTGTCGTAACCGCATCCACATCTTTTGAGGGAATTCCTAACTGCGCATCGCGAACTGCGCCGCCCACAATATAGACAGGGCTAAGATCACTGAGTCTTCTCAAGACCTCCTGTTGAAATGGTGTTCCGATCATGAAATCCCTCCGATCATAATCCCTAACTGCTTTATCTTAAAAATTCACTTGCTTAAAATCATAGATATTTTCCCCATCAGAGTAATTTTCTACTCCTAAATATAACATCGTTCAATAAGTAACAAAGGCGAGCCCTTGAAGGACTGCGCCCAGTTAACAAAGCACTGAAATTTTCGGTCCAATCTTGATATGCCATGAGCTTTCTGGACCATATTCTCCATCTAGATCAGATTTTATGGGGCGATCGGTTAGTATCATAAGTTCTGTGGTTTGGAATTCTTTAATTTTTTCAGCACTTACTTTTTCTCCACGCAAAACATTTAAGAGCAGTCTGATTGTTTCAGGCCAACCTGCTGCTGGTACAATTAAAACTTCCAGTAATCCGTCAGTAAGAGAAGCTTTTGGCACAAGCTTTCTAAGCCCTCCCACCGAGTGGCCATTTACTGCTAAAAATAAGACGACATCGTCTGAATATTGTTGTCCATCTTTCTCATACTCAATGCGAAAGGGTCGAAAAGAAGGAAGTGTTTCAATGCCTTTAAGAATATAAGCTAGTTGTCCGAGGGTATTTTTAACACGAGTATCCACTTTTTGAGATACATCCGTTAATAGCCCCGCGCTGGCTACATTAACGAAATAGCGATCATTGACCTGACCTGTGTCCATTCTAAACACATTTCCCTTAGCAATAACCTTGCACGCTTCAGGAATGCTTTTAGGCAAATGCAACGCGTAGGCTAAATCATTTGCGGTTCCAACAGGTAAAATCCCAAGTGCAGGACGTTGATCTTCTGGAATCTTTAATAGACCGTTGACCGCTTGATGAATACTGCCATCCCCTCCTGCAATAACGAAACGATCGACATCACTGCTACGGGACGCGATTTGTTCCATATCTTCTGGGGAACATGCTCGATGTACACACACCTCATTGCCACTTTCTTGAAAAATGCGAATGACAGTATCCAGTTGCACAGTTAGTTTTCGTCTTCCTGCGTAGGGGTTATAGACTAATCGTAATCGTTGACCCTTCATGAAATTAATAATCGACTCCTTATCCAGATTTATAGATAGCTAAGTGCCACTAATCTTCCAAATTCTATCCGGTTGAGTGGCACTCATTCTGTTATTAATGCTCCCGATAGCCTTAAGACTTTAAATTTTCCGGGTTCAAATCCTCAAGTTCCGGCAAGACAAAGCGCCCATCTTTTCGAACTAACGTATCGTCAAAGTAAATCTCACCACCGCCATAATCCGGTCTCTGAATACATACTAAATCCCAGTGAATAGCAGATTTATTTCCATTATTACACTCATCATAACAGGATCCCGGGGTAAAGTGGAAGCTTCCATCAATTTTTTCATCAAAAAGAGTGTCTTTCATAGGAGTACTAATAAATGGATTGACTCCGATGGCAAACTCTCCAATAAATCTTGCTCCCTCGTCAGTGTTAAAAACAGACTCTATTCGTTCAGTGTCATTGGCAGTTGCTTTAATAATCTTTCCGTTTTCAAAGTCTAAAACAATGTTATTGTAAGTGAACCCTTGATAAAGTGATGGTGTATTATAACTAATCCGTCCATTCACGGAATCTTTTAGAGGAGCACTGAATATTTCCCCATCCGGAATGTTAAGGTGTCCATCGCACTTTATGGCTGGCATTCCTTTAATAGAGAACTCCAAATCTGTTCCGGGACCAACAATACGCACTCGGTCTGTCTTCTCCATTAACTCTTTCAACGGATCCATTGCCTTTGACATTTTCGAGTAATCCAAATTACACACCTTAAAGTAAAAGTCCTCAAAGCCTTCAATGCTCGAATTTGCCAGCTGAGCCATTGCAGCATTTGGATATCTCAACACACACCACCGTGTATGTGGCACTCTTTGCTCTGTATGTACGGGTTTTTGGTAGTTAGATGAATACGTTTTCATGCATTCACCGGGAAGGTCAGCCCATTCATTGACATTATCTCCCCCCCTGATTCCGATATAAGCTTGCATTTCCTTCATGCGCGCCAAATCCCAACGAGTCATTGCTTGGGCTTGTTCTAAAGAGAATTCTTTTAATAGTTCTCGTAGTAGGGTATGATTAATAGTAGATACAAACGGCACTCCACCTGCCTTATAAGCATAACGAACCAAGGCTTGGGCGAGAGGAATATCCGGACCAATTACTTCTATGAGGATTTTTTCGCCTGGCTGAAGTCCAATTGAGTATGTTATTAAGGAATCCGCAAGTTCTTCTATACGGGGATCTTTCACTTTAGGTCCTCCTTACAAGCGCTTTATTAATAGACTTTTATTAGTATTCTGCACCCTGATTGATTTTCCTTTTGATCATATTAAAAGTATGTTCCACTCAACTAGTTTTTACTCCTTGAATTCAATGAATTGCAAAAACCGCTAGGAGGAAATATGAATACACCACCTACTCTTTGGGAATATCGTCTGCAACCAGAAGACTCCGGTCATAAATATCTGTCTATTCTGCTCCACAAATTTCACTTTTCGGCAAAATTACTCCAGCGCTTGAAACAAGGCGAACGGGTTTGGGTTAATGGGAAGTTTTCCTATTTAACTGCTCGAGGGAAAGAAGGAGATATGTTATCCCTTCAGCTTTTTTCCGAAGAAGAAGCCAGCATTCCTGGTGAAGACTTAGCCCTGGATATTCTTTATGAAGATGACTACCTGTTAGCTGTTAATAAACCTGTGGGTCAGGTGGTGCATCCAAACCGACGTTACCCCACCAACACCTTAGGTAATGCTGTCATCGGCCATTGGGAGCGCAAGGGGGAAAATCGCCTGTATCGTCCAATCCACAGGATAGATCGAAATACCTCAGGAGTCGTCGTCATTGCTAAAAATCAATTCGCCCATCAACAATTGGCTTGGCAACTGGAGCGAGGACATATCCACAAACGATACCATGGGTTTGTTGAGGGAGTTGTCCAGGAAAATCAAGGAGCTATCGACGATTCCATCGGTTTTGCCCCTAATAGCTTTATCAAACGCCAGATCAATCCCGATGGTATGTCGGCTCGGACACTTTTCCGTGTCCTCCATCGCTATACTAGCGCTACTTTTCTTGAATTCATCTTAGAAACTGGACGTACCCATCAAATCCGTGTACATTGTGAAGGTTTTGGGCATCCATTAATCGGGGATGACCTGTACGGTGGAACAAAGACTTTGTTTGACCGTCATGCTTTACACTCTTCAATGTACGCCTTTCTGCACCCTGCGACTGGCCTTCCCATCGTAATTCGCGCTCCCTTTCCCAAGGATCTTCGCGGGTTAATAATTAAGTTGCGAGATTTCAAAATCTAATTAATAATTTCTTGAACTCTCCCAATTTGCCCATCAACAAGTCTGACTTTAATGCCTCTCGTGTGAATCTGAGATTTTGTCAATATATCTTTGACGACTCCACGTGTCAGTTTCCCTGTTCTTTGATCTGTTTTTAAAATGATATCAACGGTTGCTCCCGCGTAAATATCTTTTCTGCTCTGCCCGTTCATATGATACTCCTTTACGTTATTGAACGATATATTCAAGAATTGAAGGTGACCTATAACTGAACTGTCATATTTATCTAATTTCTTAATTATATACTATAATCGACTAATACCATACTGATATCTGCATTAAGAGCTTCTACCCTAAAGTAAAACTTTAATGGGCAGAAGCTCAATGCTTTATATAACATAAATTTTATGGCTGTTTTTTCAACAAATCCCTAATCTCTGTAAGAAGCTGAACTTCAACACTAGGGGTTGATGGAGAAACTGCTTCATCTTTAATCTTTTTCCTTTTTAAAGAATTCATCAGCTTAATAATGAAAAAAATCGCGCCGGCAACAATGATAAAGTCAAATGTTGTTTGAATAAAGTTGCCAATATTTAAGGTAACATCATCTTTAAGCCCTATTTTTAGATCCGTAAATTTTATGCCTCCTATTATAAGCCCAATCGGAGGCATAATAATATCTGCAACAAGAGACGATACAATTTTTCCGAAAGCACCCCCGATAATGATCCCTACCGCTAGATCTACCACATTGCCTCTAGTAGCAAACTCCTTAAATTCCTTAATAAAGCTCATGAAACTACTCCCTTCTTAAAGTCCGCGTTCCCGCACGTGGAACTCCGAATTTTACTAACATTAAAATTATATGCCTGACTTGTTTTTAATAATTTGGGGAAACTAAATTATAACTTTATAAAAAGGAGGCTGTTTAGAATGGGTTTGTTTTCAAAAATGCTATGGCAAATTACTAAAGTTAGAAATTGGTTTATGTTGAGGTTCATAATTATTCGCAAACGATGGAAAGTTTAAACCTTCCTCGTCCTTTGCTCGGTCAAAACTAAGGGACTATTCTTTGTAATAGCAATAGTATGTTCATATTGAGCTGAAAGACTGCCATCAGTTGTTCTGGCCGTCCACTTATTAGGATCTATCTTAAGATGATACGAACCTATATTGATCATGGGTTCAATCGTAAAGACCATACCCTCGCGAAGTCTCTCCCCTCTGTGCGGTCTACCATAATGTGGAACCTGCAAATCTTCGTGCATGATTTGCCCAATACCATGACCCATAAAGTCTCGCACTACGGAAAAACCTTGCCCTTCGGCATGACTTTGTATGGCATGGGAAATATCACCGATTCTATTACCAATAATTGAGGCTTCTATGCCAAGGTAGAGACATTCCTTTGTAACCTTAATCAGCCTTTCAGCTTCCTTGGATATTTGACCTACTGGATAAGTCCAAGCCGAATCTGCTAGCCACCCCTGAAGATTTACAACCATATCAATTTTTACAATATCCCCGTCTTTCAGAGAATCTTTAGTCGGAAATCCATGACATATTTCATCGTTAACCGAAGCACAAGTAGCAAAAGGATACCCTTTGTATCCTTTTTGCTCGGGAGTCGCCCCATGTGACCGGATAAACTCCTCCGCAAACTGATCAATTTCCAAGGTTGTTATTCCTGGACGAATTAGGTCTCGAATCTCTCGGTGGCAGGCTGTTAAGATCTTTCCGGCTTCTTCCATATATCCGATTTCTTTAGCAGTTTTTATAATTACCACTTTTTTATTTCCTCCTCAAATCAAGCTTTTAAAAACAGTCTCTGTCCTCAGTTAAGACTGCTTTATAGTGTATTATAATTAGCTTCCTATCAATTATTGTTATCCCCAAATACTGATTATAATACTTTATCGAGAAAAGTCCACAATCCCTTAACAGGACTGTGGACTTTTCATTGCATTTTAAAGTTTACCCCTTATTGGAACCCCCTTGAAAGACTCTCATCACTAGTTTTAGCAGTTCACTAAAAATAACAATGCTAAATGTGAAACCAATGATTTTGAACCATATAGTCAGGTCAAGCGGAACTGTTTTAAACACATTTCCACCGAATTGAGTCACCAAGACCTGAACGAGGAAGGTTAAGAACACAACCCCAACCATCATTTTGTTTTTAAGAAGATTAGGAAAAATGCTCCTAACTCCGAATTCCCGGCTGTTAAAGGCATTCCATAGCTGGAACAATACAAACGAAGTAAATACGATAGTCGATTGTTGTGCTGCGGTACCGCCGAGCAGCTGGGTGTCCATGAGCATTATCAAGGCTGCTACAATAAATAACCCGTTTGAAACGATTTTCAACAACATATCCTTAGTAACAATCGATGCGTTTCTCTTAATTGGCTGTTTTTCAAGTAAATGCTCTCTTGGCGGTTCTAATCCTAACGTTAAGGCCGGAGGACCATCCATGATAATGTTTACCCATAATAATTGTAAGGTTGTAAAGGGCATTGCATATCCTAGGACTTCTGCTAAAATTACCGTTACAAATGCGACAACATTAACTGTAAGTTGGAACTGAATAAAACGTTGGAAGTTTTCGTAAATTCCACGCCCCCACTTAATAGCCTTAACTATTGTGGAGAAAGAATCGTCTAATAAAACGATATCCGATGCTTCCTTAGATACTTCCGTTCCTGCTATTCCCATTGCAACTCCAACATCAGCCGATTTTAAGGCAGGTGCGTCATTGATACCATCACCAGTTACGACAACCGAAGAATTGAGCTCCTGTAAGAGCTTGACAACTCTCATTTTAGCTGTTGGATTTGACCGAGCAATTACCACAATGTTGGGAAGTTTACTCTTCAATTCTTGATCACTCATGGCGTCAATATCGGTAACCTCTAATACCAATGAGTCATTTTTGACGATTCCTAACTGAGTAGCAATTGCTCTCGCCGTATTAATATTGTCTCCCGTCAAAATTTTCACCGTTATGCCTGCTTGACGGCAATGGCTAATTGCTTCTTTGACATCTGAACGCAAGGGATCTTCAATTCCCACAAAACCTGTAAAGACTAGATCCTTTTCTACATTATAGATGTCTTCCCATTGTGGTTCTTGACTAAAATCATTAAAAGCAAACGCTAAAACTCTTCTTGCATTATCCTGAAGCTTCTTTATCTTAGCTTCAATTTCATTGATATGCTCTTGAGTCATTGGGATAACATCACCATTATAAAGAATCCTATTACAAATGCTTAACACCTTTTCAGGTGAACCCTTCGTATAGAGTCTGTAGCCTTTTTCCATTTGATAAGCTGTCGACATCATCTTTCTGGCAGAAGTAAAATTGTATTCACTAACGGGCTCACTATGCTCTTTTCGATAATGGAGATAGTTGATATTATTCTTATCTGCACAGACAAGCAACGAACACTCCGTAGGATTTCCCAAAAATTCATATTTTCCATCTTTATTCGAAATATCCGCGGTCGAGTTTAGACAGAAATTCTGAAGCATTTCATCATTGCCCAGCTGATCAACTGGAACATCTTTACCGTCGGCCCATACTTCAACCACCGTCATCTTATTTTCCGTCAATGTCCCAGTCTTATCTGAACAGATGACATTTACAGACCCAATTGTTTCGCAGGCAATAAGCTTCCGAACCAGGGCGTTATTCTTAGCCATCTTTTGCATATTGAAGGCCAGGGTAATAGCAACCATGGTTGGCAATCCTTCAGGGACTGCCGCAACGATTAGGGCTACAGAAGTTACAAATGCATCTTTGATGCCTGGCAAAGCGGCTCCTAAATTATCAAACACCAGGATCCCTTGGTTATACATCTTGAAGACTTCGAAAAGAAAGATTCCTGCTGCCACAATCGACCCAATAATAGATATTCTCTTTCCGAGATCTGCTAGTTTTTGTTGAAGTGGGGTTTCGGAATTTAATTCTCCCTTTAATTCGTCCGCAATCTTACCCATCTCGGTCCCATCGCCAATGGATATTACGATGGCAATGGCCCTTCCCTCAATAACCATAGTACCTGAATATAACATATTTTTGCGTTCTGCAAGGGGGCAATTCTCTCGTTCGATTTTCAAAGAATTCTTGGAAGACGCTTCGGCTTCACCTGTAAGCATAGATTCGTCAATTCCAAGACTTGATGCATGAATTATTCGAGCATCAGCAGGAACTTTATCCCCCGTTTCCAGATGGATAATATCGCCAATCGTAAGGTCGCTTTGTGAAAGTAACACAATTTCTCCGTCTCGAACTACTTTCACATGAACATCTTCACTTAACTTCGACAGGGCTTCAAAGGCTTTATCTGATTTACCTTCTTGAATAATGGAGATTGATGTAGCGATCAGGACGGCAACAAAAATCCCTAAACCATCCGCGATATGACCCATCGCTAAGGATATTAACCCGGAAATTAAAAGAATAAGAATAAGAGGTTCTTTCAAACTATCAATTATTTTTACAAAGATACTTTCCTTCTCTTTTGGAGTAAAAACATTTTTTCCGTAACGTTGGATTCTCGTCTCAGCTTCAACTGCTGATAGTCCTGTCTCTTCATTACTCTTTAATTCAGAGATGACTTCTTCGACTTCCTTTTGGAAAAAGTCCACAACATGATCCTCCTTGTTTTTTATTTTGGTAGCTTATTGTTTACCTATAGTATTTACGAAATAACCACTCCTTACTTTTTGTTCTTGCAACTTATTTCAAGTAACAAAAAAGACTTTTAACACAGCCATAATGGCCATGTTAAAAGTCTCGTTACCTCAAACGGTTTACAAAAACAGGTAAGTCACCTTACCGGGTATGTTGCTTTTGTAATTCAACTACTCCCTCTTAACAAAGATAAGTGTACCCCAAATATTTTTGCTTGTCAAATATGATACGATATTCATTCTGCCTAATCTTTGAGTACTTGATAAAGCCTTTCTTCGTTTTTCTTGCATTTCATTCAATAAAGTAAATAATAGCTCTTCACACTTTCGGCTCTTGGATGAGGAGTGATGCCCTCAATGTTGCGAATTTTTGAATACGTCTTCTGTCTTTATCCTAAATGGATAAACAAACTGATAGATTCTATGTGTAACTCAAGTTAACTCTTTAATGCTTTTCACTAAAGCCCCTAAGAGACGATGAAAACCTTGAGGATTTTGGGCAGGCACCCTATATTGTTTGTTAATCTCTAACTGCACAGCTGGAATTCCCAGTTCTCGCGCAACATAATTAGTGACAGTGTTGGGTCCGGAAGCCGGAAAGTAATCGTGAGAAGTTCTGGATAATCCAAAGTCCTTAAAGTTTTGTTCTAATATTTCCGGTACCCTTGCCTTACCTAAGAGATTTTTTCCGCTATTTGTACCTAAATCTACATCAAATAGCCTTTCACGAGCAGCACCATGGATGTCAATCACGAACTTCACTTTTTTTATATTACAAAAATCAGAGATTTTCTCTTTATAGATACAAGGATCATCAACGTTAGGATCCCCTCCATAAAGCTTTGTTGTTGCTATTGCATGACATCCGGTAAGCTTATTTAGAAGGTATACGATGGAGCCTGTAAATTGATCTGACATTTTAATCTTCTTTTGCCTGTAATGTCTAACCGCATGTGGTGCAGAAACTAAAATAGGCAGTTCCCCAACTGACAACCAAAAGGGGTCCTCTTGCTTAGGATTAACTCGTCTGTCTGTTTTGTAAAAATGGACTTTCTCGGCGTTTACAGCTTCCTCATTTAGGCGCGCACGGCTAAACTCTTTTAGAACTTCTTCGTGTTTATCCATAATCGACCCCCCGGTTCTTATTTTACAGATAGTCGGTCCGCGCCATCGTTTCTGTCTTCTGTCAGGTTCCTTGCGAAGTGCTAATCGGCTTTTTCATTTTTCTTATAGCCTGTAACAGTTAATTGCGCTATTAAGTCCCTATGTTCATTAAATACATCAACTCTATAATTAGCAATTTTATGAGAACCCGATACTTCTCTGGCCTCCGCTGTTAATGATCCCCCTTTGAGAGCTTTGAAATAGGATATATTGGCATTGATTGCAACTGTTATTTGCCCATAAGCATTAGACGCGGCGGCAAAAGCAAAGTCCGCCAAGGTAAAAATCGCTCCCCCTTGAATGATATCAACTCCATTTAAATGCTTCTCAGTGATATCCATTTTAGCCACAGCGTATCCAGGCTGAACTTCAAGCAGATCTATACCAACAAAAGTTGCAAACCTGTCATTTTCCATAAGTTTTGTCAGATTATTATTCATGACCATCTCTCCTCTAACCTTTAACTATCTTTAGTTCAAACTAGCCTGTATTTTAAATTGTCCTTCTATCCACATACCTTAAATCTTACTTTTTTTGAAGAAAATAATTCCTGTCTCGAACACGACTATCGAACATCTAAAATGAGTTCATCTACCAGTATAGATTTTTTTCACAGTTACAGCAACGTATCTTTGACGTATATTGTCACTGCGAATAGGACCTTGAGCCTAGACTCCTAGGGCTTTATGTCTATACTATTTACGTCTAGTCAATGATACTATGTACTAAGATTTGATGAATTACGGAGGGATCCTTTTGCTGTGGCACAAAATTAATACAAAGAAACAAAATCTCATCATTATCGGTGGAACGATTATTTTATCTATTATCATCGTTGGAATTACAAACTTTATCGTTCACTTTGAATAATAAAAACGGTCTATAAGTATAAACCAACCCCCTTAAGAAGAAGGCTCAGACCGCCATTTTTCTTAGGGGGGTTTTGTAATGTCAGTTTTCAATTTGATCAAGGCCGAAGGATTGTGTAAAAATTAATAAGTCTCTTCAAAAACCTCGAAATGTGCCTGCGGATGGATACAAGCCGGACATTCATCCGGTGCACTGGTTCCTTCATGAACATAACCACAGTTTCCACACTTCCAAAGTTTGGTTTCTTCCTTTTTAAATACCTTACCATTCTTTATATTTTCAGCAAGTTTATTATATCTTTTTTCATGCCATTTTTCAGCAGCGGCAATCATCTTGAATGCGGTTGCAATTTCGGGAAAGCCTTCTTCTTCAGCAACCTTTGCGAATGCAGGGTATAATTCATTCCATTCCTCATTTTCTCCACCAGCTGCGGCAACTAAATTTTCAAGAGTCGTACCCTGCGCAACAGGAAAGGAAGCACTGATTTCTATTACGGCCGGAAGCTCGCTCTCTAGACCCGCCAGTAAAAATTTAAAGAATCTCTTGGCATGCTCTTTTTCATTTTCAGCCGTCTCAATAAAGATATTTTTAATTTGCTTATAACCTTCTTTGTCAGCTACTGATGCATAATAAGTATAACGGTTGCGTGCTTGAGATTCTCCGGCAAACGCCTTTAATAGATTTTCTGCTGTTTTTGTCCCTTTTAAATTACTCATTCTTAAAACTCCTTCAACTTACTTTCTTTTAAGGTTAATTCTTGGCATTATTATATAAACACCATCGAATAACTTTCTTGCCGAACAATACCTTGAATGACTTTGAAATAATTATAAACATATTATATTTCTAAACAGTCCCTCCGTCAATATCCAATCTTTCTATTCGTATAGTAAAATTATTTATCCTTATATTATTTATGGGAGCCTATTATTCACTCATATTATTCTTAAGAGCTTGAAAATCTAGAATTTCAACTGCAGTTAAGTGGAAATCAATAACCCCCTCATCCCTTAGTTTACCCATTTCCCTTGACATAGAAGGACGAGAAACATTAAGAAAGTCTGCTAGCTCATTTCGATTTAACGGTAAAACTATCTTTTTGCTTCCAATCTTCTTAGATTGTTCCAGTAAATAAGCACAGATTTTTGCGCGAATGCTTTTGATAGTCAAGTATTCAACCTTCTTGTTTAACAAGATTGCTCTTTCAGAAATTATTCGCAAAAAGTTTTGTATGAAAATTCGGTGCCAGCTGCACATTCTTTCACAATCGCCGATAATTTTACCTCTCGGTAGGAAGAGAACTTCACAAGCTTCTTGTGCTTGAACAGTTGCAGGCCATGTCATTACACTTGAAAATGCAACTATTTCTCCGAAAATATCCCCTTGTTTTAAAAGTGTCATTACACTTCTATTCCCCGCCGCATTTTCTTTACTCACCGTCGCAGAACCCTTGAGAACTATTCCAATGCTTTCATATTTGTCCCCACCATTAACAATATAATCACTTCTTTTATAATGGCCTACTATAGGCTTTAAACAATTTAGCATGGCTTCTATATCTACTCTTTCTATTCCTTGAAATAAGCTCACTTCTGAGATTTCTTCCAAATATTTTTCATACATCTCTTTTACCGCCATATTCTGTATCCTCAGATACCGACTTAGTTCCTTCATTGTAATATAATGAACCTGTCAAAACAAATTATTAGTAGGAGGTTATAACAATGCTAAGAAAGATTATAAAAATAGATGAAGAAAAGTGTAATGGCTGTGGTCTTTGTGTCACCGCTTGCCATGAAGGTGCTTTAAAGCTGATTGATGGCAAAGCCCGCCTGGTTTCGGAAAGTTACTGTGACGGTCTTGGAGACTGTCTGCCTGAGTGCCCAACCAAGGCCATAGTCCTTGAGGAGAGAGAAACAGTTGAATATGACGAAGAAGCAGTCAAGAAGCATATGGACAAGAACCACTTGGAGAAAAATAAGCCCCAGCCCGAGGCTGCTATTCCCTGCGGTTGCCCAGGTACTCATGCGAAACTACTTACCAAAAAACAGCCGGAAGCAGCACCTGATCTCTCAACAGAAAACTCACAATCTCAGCTTGGTCAATGGCCATGCCAGTTAAAATTAGTTCCAGTGTCCGCACCCTATCTGGATAATGCACATTTACTAATAGCTGCCGACTGCACTGCTTTTGCTTATCCAAATATTCACCAAAAGTTTATGCGCAATAAGATCACTTTAATTGCCTGTCCCAAACTGGATGATACGGATTATTCGGAAAAGCTAACAGCGATTTTAAAACAACATGAAATCAAAAGTGTCTCAATTTTAAGAATGGAAGTACCTTGCTGTGGTGGTATTGTTCAAGCTGCGAAAAAAGCCCTTTTAAACAGCGGAAAAATGATACCCTGGAGTGTCGTCACAATTTCAACAGACGGAAGAATTATCGAAGATTGATCTTCAAATATCAAGTTTCAAAAACCCACCGCAAATAAACCTGCTGTGGGTTTCGTTTTCGCCGATTATCACTTTTTGCCATACTTATCAGACAAAAGCCGACTGCCATTACCAATGTTATCCATATCATTTTCCCTAATAATCGTGACAAACGCTTCCACTGGTATGTTGAGTGTTTCGCTTGCCTTTGAAGCTAATTCTTTAACTAATTTGCCTTCTGTTCCTTTGACATTTTTCCTGCATCAATAGTAATTACGGGCATTATAATCTTACTCCCTTCTCCTTGAACCCAAGACATCTCTTTTCCCGATATATTCTTGTTCTTACAACTTTATAAATATTACCCGACTTTTTTATTCCTCAATCCAAATTATCTCCATTATGCTACATAATATCACATCATAATTTACTTTCATCAAACAGAAGGGGATCATCACTGTAACTTTAGTGCGACATCATGCCTAATCAGGCTTCCATCCTTTTTTTCTATGAACTCCATCACAGAAGGGACGGTTTTCAGAAAGTCCACAACGACACAAAGCAATCCTGCTACCTTCCTTTAAGGGCTTTCCATCAAGGCCAATTACAACTGTAGGGCCTTCAATAAGTAATGGTCCATTGGCACTCACCTTTATTTTCACTGCAGATGGGTATGATTTTTCAAAGTCAATACTGCCTACCCCATTAGCGATTTGTGCATCGACCTTAGAACCTTCAGGAAGAGAATATCTTAAGGCACCTGATGGACATTTATCGATAGCCCTTATTATTTCCTCCGGTTCCGCTCCCTCAACATTAACCCAGGGGCGTTGATCCAAATTGAACACTTTCGGTAAAAGCCTCAAGCATGTCCCTGGATGAGCACACAATTCAGGAAACCAATGTACAATAACATGTTCATTCCTATATTCCTTCATTAAAACCACTCCCTTCGTGAATCTTTAATATGATTTTCATTTATTCTATCATATAACATACTTTATTTGACAAATTAATTTACATTAATTAGATTAGTCGGTATTAATTGTATTGATTCAGCGATCAATTTCTATCCATTTAAACATAGTAAAATAATATCACTAATAATATTTCTAATTAATATTCCTTCGAGGTTAAGAGAAGACGTACAGGAAATAAAGATCGACAGGCGATTATAGCTAAATGCCTGTCGATTTCTATTATCATAACGATATTTATCATTTTTAAACTCTAAATAAAAAACCGCACCTAATGGTACGGCTGATTGTTTTCATGGAGCGGGTGAAGAGAATCGAACTCTCGTAACTAGCTTGGAAGGCTAGCGCTCTACCATTGAGCTACACCCGCAGGTGTGGTAGCAGGGGGGGGATTTGAACCCTCGAATGAGCGGGTATGAACCACTTGCCTTAGACCACTTGGCTACCCTGCCATGGCTCCCCGAGTAGGACTCGAACCTACAACCTACCGGTTAACAGCCGGTTGCTCCACCATTGAGCTATCGAGGAA
>NZ_JAMHFY010000035.1 GCF_023897015.1 Desulfosporosinus nitroreducens
GTGGAATCGGTGAGCTATTCCCAGCGTACAGCCAACAGGCTGGTGCAGCTCTTTGAAGAATATGGAGATAAACTGTTCGCTTCCGGCGATGACAGCGGCAGCTCAAATTCGTCAGCGCTGACGAATTTGACCTACAGTACGGTGATAATCTCGTCCGATTATTGGCCTCCAGGGTCGAGATGCATTTTAACAATAAGGTTGCTTGTAAAGATCCTTTTTTTTCAATCCACTTTTTCGAGCCATTGTAACCCAGCTTCTGTTGCCAAAGAACATGAAAAGTTGTCTGGAAAACGTGAAATTGAGGCCAATATAGATATTATCCGTCCTTGTAACGTGCTCATGGTTTAGGGTTTCTGCAATTGTTGAAAAAGCATTATTGAGCTTTTGGATAGGTTTTTTCATAAAAGGTGCATCCTTAGCGGCAAACATCATGGGGCCTGCTCCGATCAGCAGGCCGAAACAAAATTCGGCATTGATATGTTGACTGAAACTCTTGATTACTCTGACAGCCTCAAGGTTCAACTCTGGTTCGGGAAACCCGCAGTTAATAATAGCATACACTTTGACTATGTTTCTTACCCCTTTGTTTTCAGTATAATAACAATAGTAATCTTGTAAGAACCGTGTTAAAATACCCGGCAGGCAAAAAAAGTAGAGAGGAAAAGAAATAATGATAACGTCAGCCTTTGAAAGTGTTTCGAAAGCCTCAAGCAATTGATGGTGTGAAATGCATTGTCTGACGTCTATAAATGTTTTATTGAAGGCATTTGCGTCAATTCGGTTGCCAGCCATTTCTAGGAGTTTCGTAGAGACAGATTGATCTTTCATCTTAGGACTGGCACTGATTAAAACGATATTTTTCATAATAGATTATCCACCCTTCCAAGCTCCATTTTAGTCAATGCCTCAATGATGGTTTCAGGTGTTTCATCGTAGATGATAACCTCAATATTTCTGCGATGTTTTTTTGTAATATCAATAAAAAGCTGTTTATCATCTTCGGAAATTATGCTACCGTAGCCAATAATAACTGACTTGGGGTATGTGTCATACCTGGGCGGATGCATCGTTGAACCATCTGGTCTTATTTCAAAAAACGGCAACATATTGGGCAAGTATCTGTCGATAACATTTTTAATGTTTGCACTGAACTGTCCAAAGATTATGGGGTTTAGATAAATGACCACGTCGCTAGTCATAACGTTTCGGTTGATTTGGGCCATTTTGTCGTTGATAACACATTCCCCAGGTTTTTTGATCCAACAACCAAAGCAACCCATGCAAAAGGCCAGGTCATCCGTTCCAACCTCTAATATCTTGATTTCCAAACCCTGGGTATTCAGAAAAATTTCCAGGAGACTTTTCAGATTCTGATAGGTTTTAGTTTGAAACTCCTTATCCGAAATCAATAGGGCTTTCATTTAACTCACTCCTCAATCCCAACAATGTTTACGATGTCAACATTACAATAACACACTATGTTTCCGCTGTAAACATACCTATTGTTTTGTGGTATAATAATATTATGTTTTTGGAGAGGAAGTATAACCCCTTGGTAAATGAGAGTTATCATCATGAAAATTTAAAATCGGAATTGATTAAGAATGGTTTAAAGCTTTTGGATGAAGAAGGGTATGAAAACTTTTCACTGCGCAAAGTGGCAAAAGCTTGCGGTGTAAGTCATACTGCACCGTACAGGCATTTTAGAAACAAGGATGATTTGATCATTGCGATTACACTTAAGGCTGAGCATAAGTTTAACTCGAGCCTTCAGGAAGCAATTAATAGCTATCCGAATGACATTAAAAGCCAAATCAAAGAAATGGGTTATACCTATGTTAAGTTTTTTGTTGAAAACCCGGAATATTTAAGGTTGCTGTTTCGAAGCGACTTAAAAAAACATTTGAATAATGAAAATTGTAAAATCCTTAAAGATAACGTGCAGCCTTTCGGGACATTCTATAATACTATTGTGCGCTACCAATCGGAAAATCAAAGCAATGATGCAGGCAGTATCACTGACTTAAATGCGTTAGTATTGGCCTGTTGGGGTTTGGTACACGGTATTGCGGTCTTAATTTCCACAAAAGATTTTGTCTATGAAGGCGATTATCTAGAACTTACCCGAAAAATACTTTGGAGCGAAACATTTTTATAATTATAGAACGTCTCTCTTCGAGCCATGGTAAGCGCGCAAGTTCAACTAACACGACCGCCTGGCCTGAAGACTTGGGCGCGTGCAGTTTTCTTTAAAGACATCAACTAAATCTGTGAGGAGAAACCAATTGATTAAAATTACTGGCTTAAAAGTAGTGCTTACGTATGATTTGAAAATGTTGGAAGACATTGTGGCAAAAAGGTTGAATATTGAGTATAGCCGTATAGAGCGCATCAGTATTGCAAAACGAACGGTAAATGCTCGCAACAAACAGGACATTCATTTTGACATGACCGTTGTCGTATGTGTTTCAGGAGATGAAAACGAAGTAATTTCAATGAATAAGGACAAATTTATCTCCAAAGAAATAGAGTTGAATTATACCGTTCCAAAGGATAGAAAACTTAAAGAGCGTCCTGTAGTTGTCGGTTGCGGCCCGGCAGGGATGTTCGCAGCATTGATTCTGGCCAAAGCGGGAGCAAGACCCATTCTGCTAGAGCGGGGCCTCGATGTAGATAGCCGCAAGAGAAAGGTTTTAAAGTTTTGGGGGACCGGTATTCTTGATACCCAAACTAATGTGCAGTTCGGTGAGGGAGGAGCAGGTGCCTTTTCAGACGGTAAGTTGAAAATTGGACAGAAAAATCCACGTAAGATGAAGGTGCTCAGCGAACTTGTGCAGGCCGGTGCGCCGCCTGAAATTATGTATTTAAGCAAGCCGCATATCGGTACTGACCGTTTGAACGAAACTGTTAAGGGAATTAGGGAGCAAGTGATACGCTTAGGGGGCGAGGTGCGCTTTAACGCAACCGTAAAAGAAATACTGTTCAAGGATGCACAGGTAACAGGTGTGCGTTTTGAAGAAGAGGGTAATATAACTGAAGTTTCTACAGACAATGTTGTTCTGGCCATCGGACATAGCGCACGTGATACATTTGAGAGCTTGCTGAATAGCGGTGTTTATATGGAACAAAAATCCTTTGCAGTGGGAGTACGTGTTGAACATTCCCAAGAGATGATAGATAAAATTCAGTACGGCGACTTCGCCGGACACCCTGAGCTTGGCGCAGCTGATTACAAAATGGTAGTGCATCTGCAAAACGGAAGGGGCGTATATACTTTCTGCATGTGCCCAGGGGGGACGGTAGTTGCGGCAACTTCAGAGGAAAACGGTCTGACAACGAATGGAATGAGCGAATTCGCTCGGGACGGTAGAAATGCCAATACTGCGCTCTTGGTAACCGTCGAGAAGGAAGATTTCGGGAGCGAACATCCACTTGCTGGTTGCGCTTTTCAGCGCAGGATAGAGGCAGCAGCATTTACAGCGGGCGGCGGAGGGTATAAAGCACCGGTACAAAGGTTGGAAGATTTTCTCCAAAAGCGCAAAACAACGGCATTCGGGGATGTACTCCCTACCTATTTGCCAGGGACAGAGTTCGCCGTGTTGGATTCCTTTTTACCGGAATATATCACTGATTCACTAAGGCAAGGTATTTTGGAGATGGGCGCCTGGATGCCTGGCTTTGCCTATCCGGATGCATTGCTGACGGGGGCCGAAACTCGCAGCTCTTCCCCCGTGCGCATAACAAGAGGGGAGAGCTTAGAAGCCATTGGCATTAAAGGTCTTTACCCCTGCGGAGAGGGAGCAGGATATTCTGGAGGGATCATATCGGCTGCGGTGGACGGAGTGCTTTGCGCAGAACAAATACTGGGCAGTTAATTCTCTTTCTCATGCATTAACCGCATGGTGGGTGGATGTGGCTCGTCGATTACTCATCCTGCGACGGCGCTAAAGTACGTCACTGGAGGTTGTCATGTGTGACACAATGCTGGCTAAAGCAAAAAAAACTATCTCTAACGAGGTAGTTTTTTTGCTTTAGCGATACTTTGTAATGAAGTTACTGGGCCACATACTTTCGATGGTAAGCGTTTAAACTACAGACAGAAGTATTGATAAAAAGTGAAACCCCATATTTAAGTTGATTATTGGCAACAAATGAATGAAGATTTATTAAATAATGATTGATCAGAAATTTATCTAGACATGGAGGAATGATAATTGGATTATTAGTTATAATAAATAAAGTTGCTGATAAACGGAGGTGGATAATATGACAGTTGCTTCTCAAGTCAAACAAACTCTAGCAAGTTTGAAAGGGGCACGTGGAACTTTAAGAGTGTATAGTACCCAAACGAGAGAGGAAGAAGCAAGGTCTATGTATACAGATGCAATCGTAGTAACCAGTTCAATCATCGCGGATCTGGAAAACAGATTACAGACTCTTGAATTTGAGGAGCCCCAATATAAAGGAAACTAAAAAGGCAGGTATACTTATGAACGAATTGACGCAGATAATATTGAAGTCAATCGCTTTGTTTTTTTTGGTTTGGGCGGCAGTTAGGCTAATGGGTAAAAGAAATATGAGCCAGATTAATCCTTTTAGCTTTATTAGCTATATTGTAATAGCGATCGTGGCGACTTTAATGTCAATAAATCTCATTAATCTAGCTACTGGTTTTATCACATTAATCGTTTGGGCTGCGTTTCCAATTGCTCTCGATTATCTCTCAATCAAAAGCAGATTAATGCATCAGTTAATCAATGGAAAAGAAGCCGTGTTGATAAAGCATGGCAAGATAATGGAAGAGAATCTCATGCGTGTCCGAATGACGGGAGAAGACCTTTTAGCGCAACTTCGCTCTAAAAACGCTTTTAATATGGCGGATGTAGAATTTGCGGTAATGGAGACTAACGGTACTATAAATCCCTACTTTAAATCTGACAAAAAACCAGTTACAATGCACGATCTTGAAAAAATGTCCGCTCCTCAAGCTGAGCCTCAGACTGTGGTTTTAGATGGAAATATGTTAGAAGAGCCTCTGGCGTCCTTAGGTCTTAACCCGCAGTGGCTAAGTACTGAACTTGATAAAATGGGTGTTTCCCTAGAGAACGTATTTCTCGGACAAGTTGACTCATCGGGCGATTTATATGTAGACTTCTTTGACGATGCAGTGGAACTCCCTCAACCGAAGGTGAAAGAAATGCTCTATGCTACCTTTGAAAAAGCCCAGGCGGATCTATTAACTTTTAACCTCCAAACAGAAGATGAGAAAGCTAAAGAAATGTATTCTAAAAATTACCAAAGCCTTGAAGATCTTCTTAATAAATTACGTCCTTACTTATTGCATTAAGAGGTGCTGTATGTCAATTAAAAAGAAAAAAAAGCTTACACCTATCCAGCAAGAATACCAGCAATTTGCCCAAGAAAGAGAGCCTAAACGGCCGATCCTTTTTAACTGTGTTAAGGCATTTTTCGTAGGGGGATTTATTTGTACTCTAGGTCAAGCGATACAAATGATTTTTGTAAAGTATTTCCATTTTTCTCAAGAAGGTGCGGCAAATCCTACGGTGGCCGTAATCATTATCATTACGGTCTTGCTAACAGGGTTCGGTGTTTTTGATCATATTGCCCAATATGCCGGGGCAGGCACTGTTATTCCAATTACGGGTTTTGCCAACACTATGGCTTCAGCTGCTATCGAACATCGAACCGAAGGTTTTGTTCTGGGAGTAGGGGGTAATATGTTTAAACTTTCAGGCCCGGTCATCGTTTATGGCGTCTTCTCTGCCTTTGTCGTTTCTTTATTGGTTATAAGTTTAAGAGCATTGGGTGTGATGTAAATGTTAAAAGGTCATCAAACATGGGTTTTTGAGACAAAGCCAACGATTATTGCTTCAGCCGCGGTAGGCGGACCCTCTGAAGCAAAAGGTCCCCTTGCTTCAGATTTTGACCTCCTTCATGGGGATATCCGACTCGGCCAAGACAGCTATGAAAAAGCAGAACAAAAGCTTCAAGAACAAGCCTGTGAGACAGCCATCAAAAAGGCCAATATGAAAAAGGAAGATGTTCAATTTTTACTGAGTGGAGATTTGATCAACCAGATAGTTCCCAGCAGTTTTTCTGCTCGTACTTTATCTGTTCCTTTTCTAGGGCTTTATGGTGCTTGTTCAACTTCCATGCAAGGTTTGTCACTGGCTTCTCTTCTCGTGGATAGTAAATTTGCTAAGAATGCTTTAGTCTGCGTTTCAAGTCATAATGCAGCTTCGGAAAAACAATACCGATATCCCACAGAGTATGGTTCCCAAAAACCGCCTACAGCCCAATGGACTGTAACGGGGTCTGGTGCCGCTCTAGTTTCTGACCAAGGAGAGGGTCCTAAAGTAACTGCATCGACCATAGGACGTGTGATAGATATGGGCCTTTCTGATCCTTTCAATATGGGTGCAGCAATGGCTCCTGCAGCGGTAGATACCCTTGAGGCACACTTTAGGGACTTGGATCGAGACCCTAGTTACTATGATCTTATTGCCACAGGTGACCTTGGAAGAGTGGGAC
Organism: Desulfosporosinus nitroreducens; assembly: GCF_023897015.1. Taxonomy (GTDB): domain Bacteria; phylum Bacillota; class Desulfitobacteriia; order Desulfitobacteriales; family Desulfitobacteriaceae; genus Desulfosporosinus; species Desulfosporosinus nitroreducens. The sequence goes on from NZ_JAMHFY010000035.1 coordinate 6,553, forward strand.
ATAGAATTGCAGGTGACTTATTAAAGAAGCATGGCCTTAACATACCGGAAGAGATCTTTACAGATTGCGGCATCTTGATTTACAACAAAGATCAACCAGTTGTTATGGCAGGAGGAAGTGGATGTGGGTGTGCCGCAGTAACGACCTTTGGGCACTTTCTTAATCGCATGCGCAAGGGAGAGCTAAGGAAGATATTAGTCATTGCAACAGGTGCTTTACTTTCTCCGATGTCCTACCAACAGAAAGAAAGTATCCCTTCTGTTGCCCACGCTGTATGCATCGAGATTTAAAGGAGATGTGTTTAAATGGAAAAATTTATGTGGGCTTTTATTGTGGGCGGCATAATTTGTGTCATTGGACAGTTAATGCTCGACGGATTAAAGCTAACTCCGGCCCATACTACCAGCACATTAGTCGTTATGGGAGCGATACTTGGAGGTCTGGGTCTTTATGAACCACTAGTGAAATTTGCGGGTGCTGGAGCTACTGTACCTATCAGCAGTTTTGGCAATTCTCTGGTAAAGGGTGCTTTAAAAGAATATGAATCCTCTGGTATTATTGGGGTCCTAACCGGTATTTTTCAGATAACCAGTGCCGGTATATCTGCTGCCATAATTTTTAGTTTCATGGGGGCGCTGATATTTAAACCAAAAGGTTAAAATCCCGAATGAAGATGAAAGGAGGTGAAAATATGACTGTTGGAACACAGATGCAACAAGCTATCGCTACAGTTCAAAACGCAGCTGCCACTATGAAGACATTCTCTTTAGAAACTCAGGATCAACAAGCCAAAAAAACATTTGAACAGCTCGCCCAAACGTTTGATACTGCTCTTAATGACTTAAAAGGCAGAGAGCAATACATTCAAAATCAGGAACCTCAGTATAAACAATAAGGAACATACTCTTTAGTAAGAGCAGTACTTTTTTCTGCTCTTATTAGTTTATATTGTAAAATAATAAAATCGAGTCGATATGGTCATCAGATTCAGGTAGATAAGGGCTGTGTTTTAGATTGACGAGAAAAAGACGATCAGCGTTATATGCTCCTCCTACGGGGGAGCATTTTCATGTCTAAAAGAAACGTGACCGTCTTTTGGAGCTTTTGGGTTTAAAGTGGCAGAACTTGTTAATATCAGAACAAGGGTATTGAGAATATATTGAAATAATTGTAAGATTAATTTGAAATAAATGAAGGAGTAGATATGATGATAATTGAAACCATTCTGGATATTATTGGGAACACGCCAATGGTTAGTCTGAAAAAACTTACTGCGTTAAATATTTTCGCTAAGGCAGACTATCTAAACCCTGGTGGAAGTATTAAAGACAGAGTTGCCAAACATATGATTGAACAGGCGGAAACTAGAGGGGTTTTGAAGTCCGGTATGACAATAATAGAACCTACTTCGGGTAATACGGGGATAGGCATTGCTTTAGTCGGTGTTCAAAAAGGATATAGGGTAGTCATTGTTATGCCGGAAAATATGAGCGATGAAAGAAAAAAGATTATTTTGGCATTAGGTGCAGAGCTAATCTTGACCAAAGCGGAAGAAAGTATTGGCGGATCAGTTTTGGAAGTTAAACGACAAAAAGAAAAAGATCCCAATATTTTTGTTCCTCAGCAGTTTGAAAATCCCGATAACCCTCAGATTCATTACCTTACGACAGCTACAGAAATCTGGGAACAAATGGAGGGCAAAGTGGATGTTTTCGTCTCTGGGCTGGGTAGCGGAGGAACTCTGGCAGGAGTGGGAAGATTTATTAAAGAAAGAAACCCAAAGGCTAAAATAATTGCAGTAGAACCTAAAAATGTTTCTGCACTACTGGGTCATGAGCCGGGATTACATAAGATTCAAGGAATTGGTGACGGCTTCATCCCAAAAGTGCTCGATGTAAATCTAATTGATGAAGTAATTGAAGTTACAGACGATGACGCGATTAGTACCGCTAGAGACCTGGCCAGAGTTCAAGGTATACTGGTAGGGACTTCTTCAGGCGCCAATGTTTGGGCTTCTATCAAAATGGCTCAAAAGTTTGGCGCGGATAAAAACATAGTGACTGTTTTGCCTGACAGAGTTGAAAGATATTTTAGTACCTCGCTGATATAAAATCCTTAAGAATCTTTATTCACGCTAGAATCTTGCAGTTCTCCATTTCTAGGGAGAGCAGTCTATTATGTTCGAAATCGAAAGCCGGGAATTGATTTAGCTCCAATTCCCGGCTTTTAGTTCCCTTTGACAAGAACATATGTTTCATATTATAGTATTATTGTCAGGGGGTGTTGATCATAGATGTTTATAATAAGCTTACAGTCTTGTCTGATTCAGCTAAATATGATGTGGCTTGCACCTCTAGCGGTGTAGATAGAAAAGGGAAATTTGGCAGTATCGGAAGTGCGGCGAAAGCGGGTATATGTCACAGCTTTTCTGCTGATGGACGGTGCATATCTCTATTGAAAGTACTCATGACCAATGTCTGCATCTTTGATTGCAAATACTGTGTCAATCGCGTGTCAAATGATATTGAAAGAGTGGCATTTACACCTCATGAACTAGCAGAACTTACGATTAATTTCTACCGCAGAAATTACATTGAGGGATTATTTCTAAGCTCTGGAGTGATTAAAAGTCCCAATCATACGACGGAACAATTAATTAAAGCTCTAGAATTATTACGCAGTGTTTACCATTTCAACGGCTATATTCATGTCAAGGCTATTCCTGGAGCAGATAGCGAGCTTATAACACGCTTAGGACTTTTAGCCGATCGGATGAGTATTAACATTGAGTTGCCTTCTCAGGAGAGTTTGACGCTGTTAGCTCCTAACAAGACAAAGGAATCAATCTTGCGTCCGATGGGACTAATTACTGCTAAGATCCAGGAAAACTGTACAGATCTTGTGAAATACCGACATGCTTCCAAATTTGTGCCCGCTGGTCAGAGCACACAGCTTATTGTGGGGGCAACTCCCGATACTGACCATAAAATTTTAACACTCACTGAAGGGCTGTACAAAAAATACCATCTTAAAAGGGTTTTTTTCTCTGCTTACATGCCAGTCGCAGAGAATTCATTATTGCCTTCTATGGATACAAAACCGCCTCTCCTGCGAGAGCATCGGCTTTACCAAGCTGATTGGCTGCTGCGGTTCTACGGTTTTGAAGCTAAAGAGCTGCTTGATGAGCAAAATCCCAATTTCAATTTGCAAGTAGATCCCAAGTGCAATTGGGCTCTCAATCATCTGGAGAAATTTCCGTTAGAGATTAATAAGGCACCTTTTGAGATGCTGTTACGAGTACCGGGAATCGGCGTGACCAGCGCCCAGCGAATTCTTATGGCCAGGAGAAATAGTCCCATTGATTTTTCGGGTCTTAAAAAGATTGGTGTTGTACTGAAACGTGCGCAGTATTTTATAACCTGTAAGGGAAAGATTATGGACGGTCTGAAAGTGACTTCTGATGGAACTATTAGAGCGTTGATGGCCGATCAGTATAAGCTCCCGTCACCATACCCTGAGCAACTATCATTTTTTAACGAACCTTTCATTACTAGGGAGGATGTGCAACAATGCTTGACGGGACAGATTTGATATATGCTTATGACGGTAGCTTTGAGGGACTAATGTGTTGCGTCTTTGAAAGCTACCAGCGAAAGGAAATTCCCAGCGTCATTAGACCCCCTAGTGTTCAAGAGACTCTTTTTGATACGGCGAAATGGATTGAAACAGACGAACAGAAGGCAGACAGGGTTTATAACTCGATTCCTATGAAGATATCTCCTCAAGCCCAGGAGTTCGTGAAACTGGGTTTTTTAACATGTGATCCCCACAAAGAAATGCTAATCTTTCGCTTCTTGCGTTTGGGGTTTAAGCATGGAGGCAAGGTTATGATGATGCTCACCGATGATACGGTTTGTTCCCTCCAAAAAGCAGTACGCCACTTGACGTCAGAATCTCATAAGTTCAAAGGCTTTGTGCGCTTTTCCGTCTACGGTGAAGTACTTATAGCGGTAATTGAACCCAAAAACTATGTTCTTCCCCTTTTGTCACCGCATTTCTGTGATCGTTACCGTAACGAAAGGTTTATGATTTATGATAAAACCCATGGGATGGCCTTGATTTTTCAATCACAAAAAGCAGAGCTGATTTTTGTCGAAGAGTTAACCTTGCCGGATGTTGATTCGGCAGAGCTTGAATACCGTCGTTTATGGAAACAATTCTACAAAACGATTGCCATTGAAGGCAGGAATAACCCCCGGTGTCGAATGACTTTTATGCCGAAGCGTTATTGGAGTCAAATGACCGAATTTGACGAAATTGTTGGGTTAGCACAATGGCAAGTGGCGGAAACAGGAGCAAAAGAACCACAAACTTCACTTTGCACTCTGGATGCTCGATCTACCTATAAAATTAGCCCGGATTATAAGGTCACAAAAAAAGATTTATTTCATGTTTAATCGCTCAAAAGAACACCTTGCACGTTTTTAATGTGTTAAGGTTTTTTGTTTGCCAAAAATCCTTGAAGACGAGGGGATAAGTGAAAAAATTGGCAAATTAATTCCTGACCAAAACAAGGAATTTAACGAGTTTTGGCGAAATTATAAACTAAAGTATTTTTAAGGGGTTTAAGTTAAATGAAAAGGATTAACTCTCTGCATAAAACAACCTTAATCAGCATTATCGGAGTCTTCCTGTTAGTTGCGTCATCGATGCCTGCGCGGGCAGACAACTTACAGCAGCAATTAAATCAGTCTCAACAACAAGCCAATCAGTTAAATGGGGTTTTGAAGGCTCAAAAAGAAAAAGTTGCCGGTGCAACGACAGAGGTTATGGCCTTAAAACAATCCGTTGAGGTTTTAAATGACAGTATCGATCGGGAACAGGCAAAACTCACGGAGGAACAAAAGAATCTTAAAGATCTGGAAGATCAACAAAAAAAATTAGAAACTAAACGTCAGGAACACATTAAAGCTTTGGGACAAGTCTTAAGAAGTAACTACGAAGATGGAATGACTACATATCTGGCTGTCTTGTTTGAAGCCACCAGCTTATCGGATTTTATCGATCGGGCAGACAAGATTCAGATGATTGTCAGTAATCACGGTAAGCTTCAAGAGGAAATTATTAAGTTGAAAGAGTCCATGAATAGTCAAATGGGACTAATCGAAGAAAAAAAGGTAGCCATTCAGGCTTCAATTGAGGGTAAGACTGAAACACAGCAGGCTGTACAACAAGTTCTATCTAAGCAGCAAGCGGTACTTGATCAATTGAGCAAAGAAGAAAAAGCAGCCCTTAATGCTTCCTTATCGGCTAAAGCAAAGGTTAACCGAATACAACAATTAATTGAACAGGAAAAACTTGAAGCTGAGTATGCAGAAAAAGAGAAGAACTCCCCGGGAACATCATCGGGCGGAGGGGGAGTCGCTGGTACTGTCACTGTTTCGGGCGGAGCAAAACAAGTACTAAACTATGCTTCTCAATTTTTAGGAATAAAGTATGTTTGGGGCGGAACGACCCCCTCACCGGGTTTTGATTGTTCGGGATATGTGCAATATGTATACCGTAATAGTGGCATATCACTGAGTAGAACTTCAGAACAACAGTTTAAAAATGGAGTTTCGATTTCGCGATCAGATCTAAAACCAGGCGATTTAGTGTTTTTTGCCACATATTCTTCGGGAGCTTCCCACGTTGGAATTTACGTTGGAAATAACACGATGATACATTCGTCTTCTGGCGGGGTTTCCTACGATGACATGACTAGTTCTTATTGGGCAAAACGTTATCTTGGAGCTCGGCGTGTTATCGCTCCTTAACAATTAAATCAACTTTGGAGGTTTATATTTGAATGGGCTCAACTTATAGTACTTGAAGGAAGGCGTTTCCTGCGTGATATTGTATCAGCAGGATCGCTTTCTTTTTATCTTGAATTAGAGAGATAACTATAAAAACAAGGCACTCTTCTGTCTAGGAAAGAATAATTGTCGTTACTTGAAAGTATTCATTCGAGTAATTGTATTGTATTGATTGGATTCGAAGATAATATTTATATTTAAGTAATCGACGCAGGTTTTGTGTTAATTTTAGTTTAACCTGTATTTGTTATAAGGGTTAATTGACGTTCCCATTTTATGATATAATTAAGCAGTTTATTTTAGATATATCGACAAATGGATTTAAATAGGAGGATGATTCTTGAGAGTACTTGCTATAAATCCGGGGTCAACATCCACGAAAATCGCAGTTTATGAGAATTATACTTGTCTTTGGAAATATGGAATTGACCACCCTACCAGTGAGATCCAAACATTCTCACACGTAAGTGATCAATATGAATATCGAATCGAGCACATTTTAAAATTATTAAAAGAAAAAGGAATTCCATTGGAATCGTTTGATGGAATAGTTGGCCGAGGAGGTATGCTGAACCCGCTTGTTGGAGGCACTTACTTAGTTGATCAATATCTTGTTGATAGCTTAAAAAATGCGACTAGAGGAGAGCATGCCTCTAATTTAGGTGGTATTATTGCTTTTCACTTGGGACAGAGGATTAATGTCCCTGTCTATATAGTAGATCCCGTTTCCGTTGATGAAATGGAGCCGGTAGCCAGGCTTTCAGGATTTCCGGAGTTAGCTCGGTTAAGCCAATCTCATGCTTTAAATATGAAGGCCGTCGCTCGTAAGGCCGCTTGTATGCTGGGAAAAGCTTATCATGAGGTGAATCTGATTGTTGCCCATTTAGGCGGAGGAATTTCTGTATCACCCCATCGAAAAGGAAAAATGGTTGATGTGAATAATGCCAATAATGAAGGACCGTATTCTGTTGAACGGTGTGGAACCTTGCCTTGTTCTCAACTAGTCAAACTATGCTATTCAGGAAAGTATTCGGAAAAGGAAATGAACACAAAAATCCTTAAAGAAGGCGGTTTGTTCGCCTATCTTGGTACAAAAGATGCTCGAGAAGCTGAGAAACGTATGCATGAAGGAGACTCGTATGCCAAGCTGGTATTAGATGGCTTATGTTATCAAGTTGCTAAAGAAATCGGTGCAATGGCCACGGTGCTGGCGGGTGAGGTTGATCAAATCGTCTTAACTGGCGGGCTTGCTTATTCAGAGTTCATCACTCGAGAAATCATTCGAAGAGTATCCTTTATTTCCTCAGTTACAGTGATCCCTGGAGAAGAGGAAATGGAAGCCTTAGCTCTTGGTGCGTTGCGAGTCCTAAATGGCGAAGAACAAGCATTAACTTATAAATGAAACTTACTTCAGGCGGAGTTTAGCTGAACTTATCTAGGGACTTAGCGCCACTTATCCCCTGACGGCCATGGACGACTGAGTGTCGCTGTAGCCATCGGATAAATTATTAAAGGGTAATGAAAATGGGGTGTATAGAATGCGCTTTAGCGGGTTTGATGCTTTATTCGACAGAGCAAAGAGTTTAGGTAAGGCAAAGGTTGCCGTAGCTGCGGCCGCAGATAAAGAAGTCATGGAAGCTATCAAATTAGCGGTGAGAGAAGAACTAATTACTCCTGTTCTGATTGGCGATGTTGAACAAATCAAACAACTGGCGGTTGAAATCAAATTCAGCTTGGAAAGTGTCGAGTTGATTGATGAGCCAAATGCATTGGAGGCGGCAAACAAGGCAGTTGACATCATTGTTGATGGAGAAGCACATTTCTTGATGAAGGGGCTTATCAACAGTTCGGATTTTTTACGCGCTGTGCTTCGCTCAGAACGAGGACTTCGAACTGGGCGTTTACTTAGTCACTTGGCAGCGTTTCAAGTTCCTGGGTTTTCACGGTTATTGTTTGTTACCGACGGAGGAATGAATATCGCGCCTAGCTTAGCTCAGAAGAAGGAGATATTAGAAAATAGCCTATTATACTTGCAAGGTATTGGAATGGATTTGGTGAATGTAATTCTTTTGGCTGCCAATGAGATGGTGGATTCAAAAATGCCAGCGACAATGGATGCTCAGGCACTAGCTGACATGAGTCGAGCTGGAAAATTTCCAGGGGCAATTGTAGAAGGTCCGTTGGCTCTCGATGGAGCAGTAAGCGCAGTTGCCTTGAAACACAAAGGAATTAGCAGTCAGATTAATGGCGAGGTGGATTTGTTCTTGACTCCTACTATAGAAGTGGGAAATGTATTAGGAAAATCGATGGTTTATTTTGCCGGGGCGACTATGGCAGGGATTATACTTGGAGCTCAGGTTCCTATTGTACTGACATCGAGGAGTGACACTCCAAGAAGCAAGTTTATGGCCTTGACTATGGCTGCTTTAAGTCGAACAATACCCTAAATTGAACCATTATCTTATTGAGATAATCTGGCCTCTTACATTTTTTTGTTATCTGAGTTAAAATGCTTACATGGACAAGGTTTAGTAAAATTTTGATCATTTCCACTAAGGGGGGAGACTAGAGAAGGCATGAAAACATTAATGACAGGCAATGAGGCAATTGCTCGGGGTGTCTACGAATATGGTGTCAGCGTTGCTGCAGCCTATCCTGGTACACCAAGCACGGAAATCCTCGAAAATATTGCAAAATACCCAGAAGTTTACAGTCAGTGGTCGCCAAATGAAAAAGTAGCGATGGAAGTAGGAATTGGGGCAGCTATTGCCGGCGCTCGCGCCATTGTTGCCATGAAGATGGTTGGTGTTAATGTAGCCGCTGATCCGCTTTTTACAGTGGCTTATACAGGAACGCGCGCTGGCTTAGTATTGGTATCAGCTGATGATCCTGGAATGCACTCCTCACAAAACGAGCAGGACAATAGACTATACGCGGCGTTTGCCAAGATACCTTTGTTAGAACCCTCGAACTCCCAGGAGGCTAAGGACATGGTTGGCTTAGCGATGGATATTTCCGAAGCCTTTGATACTCCGGTTATGATCCGGATTACAACTCGCATAGCTCATTCCCAAAGTCTAGTAGAGCTGAACGATCCTCTAGAACGACAGGTAAAAACCTTTGAACGGAACCCACGTAAATACGTCATGCTTCCGGCAAATGGACGCGCACGACGTTTAGTGGTCGAAGAAAGGATGCATAAACTAGCAGACTATACCGAAACGGTGGCCGTCAATTATATGGAACTGCAAGACCCGACTATTGGTATCATCACTTCGGGAATTTCTTATCAATATGTCAAAGAAGCTCTTCCCACGGCGTCCATCCTCAAATTAGGATTAACTAATCCCTTACCGTCAGGCTTAATCAAAGAGTTTGCTGCAAAGGTAGATAAGCTTTATGTTGTCGAGGAATTAGAGCCTTATATGGAAAAGGAAGTCCGTCTTTTAGGAATCAATGTTATAGGGAAAGAACTCTTCCCTCCTTATGGTGAACTCTCCGTTCGTATGGTATCAGAAAAGATCAGCGGCCAACCCGGGATAACGGTGGCCCCTGCTTTTGACTCTCCGATTCGTCCACCTGTCATGTGCCCCGGTTGCCCACACCGAGGAATATTTTTTACCCTGAAACAACTTAAACTCATTGTTTCCGGTGATATTGGCTGTTACACTCTGGGAGCCATGGCTCCACTTGAAGCCATGGATACTACTATCTGCATGGGGGCTTCAATATCTGCAGGCCTGGGAATGATTAAGGCCCATCCAGAAATGGCAGAAAATATGGTTGCTGTGATTGGCGACTCAACTTTTCTGCACTCGGGCATTACCGGACTGATGGATGTAGTTTATAATGGAGCAAATCTAACTACTATTATACTGGACAACTCAATCACAGCCATGACAGGACACCAAGAAAACCCTTCTACAGGCAAGACTCTCATGGGTCAGCCAGCTCCTCAAGTTGACTTTGTTGCCTTATGTAAAGCCTTGGGAGTAAAGCGAATTACTGAGGTTGATCCTTTTGACTTGGCAAGAGTTAAGGAGACAATCAAGACCGAAGTTGCCGTTCCCGAACCCTCAGTGATCATTGCCCGACGTCCATGTGCTCTTATTATCAAAAATACAGAAAAACCACTCCGAGTCCAAGACTGCAACGGTTGTAAAATGTGCTTAAAGTTAGGTTGTCCAGCAATCTCCTTTGATCAGGAAAACAAAACAGCCCAAGTTGACCAAGCCCAATGTACAGGGTGTGGAGTGTGTATTAATGTCTGTAAATTTAATGCCTTGCGAAAGGCGGGTGATGATAATGCCTAAAATAATTAATGTTTTACTCGTGGGAGTCGGTGGCCAAGGAACAATTTTAGCCTCCAAAGTTTTAACTCATGTTGCTATTGCTGAGGGTTACGAAGTTAAAATGTCAGAGATCCACGGTATGGCCCAACGGGGTGGATCAGTAGTAACTCAAGTCCGAATGGGAGAAGGCGTCTACTCTCCGGTCATTGAACCGGGGGAAGCGGACTTCATCGTGGCCTTTGAGCAGTTAGAAGCTTATCGGTGGGCTCATTTCTTAAAAAGAGACGGCGTCATGATCGTTAATACTCAAAAAATTGTACCTTTAACAGTACTCATCGGAGCTACAACTTACCCCGAAAATATCCTTGATGACCTTAAAGAGCGAGTAGGCCGTTGTATCGGATTGGACGGATTAAAATTAGCTTCCGAAGCTGGCAATGCCAAAGCCACGAATGTTGTGCTGATGGGGGTCCTCTCTAAATACATGGATTTCCCAGAAGATTCTTGGAGAAATGCCCTTGTGGAAAGAATCCCAGCTAAGCTGCTGGAATTAAATCAGAGAGCTTTTGCTTTTGGGGTTGCCGAGGCAAAGTAGGACTTATTAAAAGAATAACAGTATTAAAAAAAACGAAGAACTACCTCGTAAGAGATTGTTCTTCGTTTTTTTACCTGTGATGACCTACTTTTCCAGGAGCTATGCTCTGCTCCAAGTATCCTTGGACCTGGAATTTACATTTTGTTATATATTAAGAGTAATTAAAGAGGAATTTGTATTCATTTGTAGAAATTTAGAACATAAAGGCAGGTACAATTTCGTTTCAAATACTTTTTTGGAGTGAATTCATCTTAGTTATTTCGTTAATAAAGGAGTGGTTATTCTTGGCTGGCAAAATAAAAGAAATAATTGACAGAATCATTCAAGAAAGGTCAAAAGGTAATCCTGCTATTGCGGAAATGACAAAAGCCAAATTTATTCTAAAAGGGGTTAATCCAAACAAGTTTAGTAAGTGTTCTGAAGATGATCCGGTAATTATCGAGAAACTTATTACTATTGCCAGACAATTAAATGCAAGAGAAATAGAGGGCAGTAGAAGCAATATGAAATCTGTGTTTTCAGCGAAATCTAGTGAAGAAGAAGCAGTGTTAGATATTAAAAAGCAGTTAGAAGGTATTGGTGTAAAACTACTAATATATTTTGCTTCCTCCAACTTTGACCAGGACAGGCTGAGCAATTCAATGCAAAAAGCATTTAAGGACTGTATCGTATTTGGATGTTCTACAGCAGGTGAAATAGTAAATAGACATTTTTTAAAAAACTCTGTCGTTGCAATGGCTTTCAATTCGAAAATTTTTTCGGATGCTAAAGTGGAAGTGATTGAACAAATGAGCGAAAATCTAAGCGTGGAAGCAGCCTTTAAATCATTCGAACAATATTATCAGGAGAGTTCCTATAAAATGGAAGCATCAAGATATGTTGGGTTAGTATTAATTGACGGTATAAGTATGAAAGAAGAAAACGTAATGGATCAAATTGGTAACAGGACGAATGTCTATTTTATCGGAGGCTCTGCAGGAGATGATCTCAAATATTCAAAAACATTCGTTTATGCAAATGGCAAAGCCTATACCGATTCCGCAGTCCTTGTTTTATTAAAGATGAACGTTGATGCTGAATTTGGAATTATAAAAACTCAAAGCTTTAAAGCCTTAGATCATGTTTTAATCGCAAATAAAGTTAATGAAGCAACTAGAGAAGTCATTGAATTTAATAACAGGCCTGCGATATCGGCCTATGCAAGTGCTGTACATGCATCTTCAGTTGAAGAAGCACAGAACTATTTCATGTCCAATCCTGTTGGATTGGTTATTGGAGAAAATAATATCTTAGTAAGAACCCCACTACTAAGGAATGGGACCAGTATACAATTTGCATGCAAAATACTGGAAGGGATGGAGGTTAAATTACTTGAATCAACGAATATTATTGAAGATACGAAGAATGCTTTAGAAAAGAAAATGAATGAATTTGGTAAGATAGAAGGAATTATTAATTTTCATTGCATAATGCGTACCCTTGAATTAGAAAAAAAGAATTTAGTTAAGGAATATGGAGAATTATTCAGCGGTGTACCGACGATAGGTTTTTCTACTTATGGTGAGGAATATATCGGTCACATTAACCAGACTTCAACTATACTTGTTTTTAAAACTGGTAGCAAACCATCTAATTATCACGAAGTTTTTACCCCCATAGAAACACATAAAAACCTTACACACATGAAACGAGATAACGAAAGATTAATTAATGAAAATAGTTACTTGCAAAAGGAGATATTTGGATTAAATCAACAACTAGAGGAGACAACTGCAGCTCTTAAACAGTTTAATATCATACTAGAAGAAGAAATCAATGAGCGAACAAAAAGAGAGCAAGAAATAACTTATTTAAGCTATCATGATAAACTAACAGGACTTTATAATAGAAGGTTTTTTGAAGAAGAGATTAAAAGATTAGATAACAATAGAAATCTTCCTATTTCTATAATAAATGGGGATGTGAATGGTCTAAAGCTTCTAAATGATACCTTCGGTCATGATAAAGGGGATGAACTTTTACAGAAAGCAGCAGCAGCTATTCAAAGTGCGTGTAGGGCAGATGATATAGTTGCCCGTTGGGGAGGAGATGAATTTGTCGTTCTCCTTCCCAAAACTGACATGGATGAAGTGGGTAAAATAGTTACAAGAATTAAAAACCAGTCCTCAAATGAACACGTTAATGGTATAAGTGTAAGTATTGCATTTGGTTGGGCAACAAAGATAAGACCAAATGAGAATATCCTAAAAGTCCTAAAAAGCGCTGAAGATTATATGTACAAATATAAGATTCTTGAGAATGAAGGAATATAGCTTTTTCATTGTGACAAGGCACGTTGGCGTTACTTCAATGTAAGTGTTTTTCTGCTAAGTTTAGTGCTGAAAATCGTTGAGTTTAACTAGCTAATATCATCCCTCGGGGTGAAATTCCAGTGATTGGGGTAATATGGCTAACCCTCCGCATGGCCTTGGGATCTTTGATTATAGTTTTATAAAGTACATCAATAGATTAGTAAACTGGTTAAAATACAATGATCACGATTTTTGGTCGTGGTCATTTTCTAATAGCTCAAAACGAACGATTTTGGATTTTTTAGAAATATAATGAACCATGTTATATGATGTACAGTGTACATAAAATGACATATGTACATAGTAGTTTCCAGTTAAATTAAAGTCTACAATTGAGGTACAATTAAAGAATTTATTCTAGAAGATTATAGATTATTAATGGGGCTCGCCAAAAAGGTGAGCCCTTATTTTATGAGGAGGAATTTAATGATTAACGAGAACAAGATTAATTATCAGATGAGTTTACATATATTGATGATGCTCAAGGATAGTGTCAATAAATGTTCGCAAAAACCATCAGAATTCCTAAAGGCAGTAGCGTTTTGTTGAACGAGTACGGAGAAACGAACTGATTTTAAACGAATGATCGAAGACTGTAAGGCTGGTAAGATAGACATGGTGGTCACTAAGTCCATTTCTAGATTTGCAAGAAATACCATGGACTGTTTGAATTAGGTCAGGCAATTAAAAGAAAAGATATTGCAGTATACTTTGAAACTGAAAACATCAATACTCTCGATACCACGGGTGAAGTATTGCTCAGATTCTCAGCAGCTTAGCGCAAAATCAAGGATTCTGAGGAAGAAGCTCTGAAAAATAAGTTAGAATAGGAAATGGCTCGATTAGATAAATTAAGCCTTGTGAGTTTTCCCTATTCAGGTCACATCCTGTCCCTGAGGCATGGATAGTGCCAGCCAGAGCCAGGGTATAATGAACATGATAGAAGCTACGACTACCCAATCATCGTTCGCGGATAAGAGCTTTTAATCGATGAGTTAACTTCATTGACTGAGGAAGGTATTGTAACCCTTTCTCGAAAACGGACACTCTAGAGTTAGCTCGTTTTTCTTATCATTGAATTTTCCTCGCATTTATTCCACAAAAAAACCTGTATGGTTAATAAGATACTGGCCTACACAAAATATAGCAGTCGTTTATGAGACGGAAATATGAAAATTATTCTTTACCGATCGTTCTAAAAATGTTATTATTACTATTAACAGGAGGGAAAGTAATGGGACGAAGCAAGGAATTTGAGGAAAGTGTAGTTCTCCAGAAAGCCATGGAATTATTTTGGAAACAAGGCTATGAAAAGACATCTTTGAGCGACCTGGTAGAGCATATGGGAATCCATCGTAGAAGTTTGTATGATACCTTCGGTGATAAGCATACATTATTTTTAAAAACGATAGATTTCTTCGGAGAATTTATAAAATCCAGACTAATATCTGAAACTTCACGCGCAGAAACGGCAAAACAAGCGATACAGTATATCTTTGACTTTGTGATTGAAGGAAATGGAGATAGACCATTGGGTTGCCTATTTGTAAACTCAGCAACTGAGTTGGCTCCCCGAGATGATGTTGTAAATGAAAAGACGAAAGAAGCATTTATGCAAACAGAGCATTTTCTTGCGGAGCTTATTCGCAAAGGACAGCAAAGAGGTGAATTTCCTTGTGATTATGATGCTGAAGTTTTGGCAGAAACCTTGAACAATACTTTGATTGGGATTCGGGTACTTGCAAGAACCTCAGCTAACAAAGAAAAGTTACATCGTATAGCAGACTTTTCCTTAGCAATACTAAACAAATGAGGTTTTTTTTTATATAAATTAGAATGAACGTTCTCAAAAACACGCTTGGCACCTCCATTAACTTAGACCTCATTAATTGGAGGAAATTTAGATTTCGGCGTGTTCAAAGGAATAGCGGCAATGGATGCCGGTGAGATGGTTAGATACGCAATCAAGGGTTTGAAACAGGATCGCTTTGAGATCCTGCCGGGTTTTAGAAGTACGCTGAAGTTCGTGAGTCGGGTTGCACCCCAGTTTATGTTAAATCTGCTTAGCAAACCCGTTGTTAAAATGCTGACTCAGACCAAGGGTAATTGATGCCTGTAATAATGGAAAGAAAAAATTTATGCGTAGGAGCAAGTTCAATGAAAACAATATATGACCAAACAAAATTAAAAGGAAATAAGGTATTTGAGCCATTTGAATTGGCAGGTATAACATTTCCTAACCGAATTATTAGATCGGCAACTTATGAAGGAATGGGCGATGAAAATGGCAAGCCTACAGATCAATTATTAAAAAAGTACGAAGCATTAGCTAAAGGCGGTGTTGGTGGAATTATTACTGGCTTTATTGGAGTGAGTCAGCAAGGAAGGTCTTCAGGTTTTCATATGTCAATGCTTGATAAAGCTGAAAATGTTGAGGCCTACAAAAAATTAACGAAGAGAATGCATGAAATGGGAACCCCTATTATTGCACAACTTAATCATTGTGGCGGTCAGACAAAAGAAGAAAGTACCCATATGCCGGTTGTTGCACCTTCTAAAATATCTGACTATAAAGCAAAAGAAATAACTAAAGCTGAAATTTTAGAAGTAATAGAAGCGTTTGTTCAAGGAATAAAAAATGCAAAAGAAGCAGGTTTTGATGGTGTACAAATTCATGTGGCGCATGGATACTTACTTTCAGAATTTGTATCGCCCAGAATGAACAGGAGAAAAGATGAGTGGGGAGGAAGTACAGAAAACAGATTTAGAATTGTTAAATTGATATTTGAAAAAGCTAGGAAGGAAGTTGGAGATTACCCAATCCTTGTAAAATTAA
Organism: Desulfosporosinus nitroreducens; assembly: GCF_023897015.1. GTDB lineage: Bacteria > Bacillota > Desulfitobacteriia > Desulfitobacteriales > Desulfitobacteriaceae > Desulfosporosinus > Desulfosporosinus nitroreducens. The sequence continues at coordinate 22,482 of NZ_JAMHFY010000035.1, forward strand.
ATGGATATGAAACATTAAAAAATGGTATGACAATTGAAGAGTCTATAAAAATTGCTAAACTATTAGAGCAGGTGGGATGTGACGGAATTGAAGTCTCAAATGGAACAGAAAAAGCTGGACTGGCGACAATTCGCGGGCAAGTGCCGTGGAAAATTTTAATAGCCCAAAATAAGAAGTTAAATAAAATGCCTGAATTTATGAAAAATTTCGTTGGTATAGTCGTAAAAAAAACACTACCACAACCTCAGCCGAAAAACTTATTTAATTTGGAAGCAGCCATGTCAATCAAGAAAGCTGTAAATATTCCAGTAATTCTAGTAGGAGGAATAACGAAATTAGAAGAAATAGAAGACGTAATTAAAGATAAAATTGATGCGGTTTCCATGTGTAGGCCATTTATAATCGAATCAGATTTAGTGAATAAATTCAAAACAGGAAAACAGACACAGTCAAAATGTATACAATGCAATTTCTGTATAATCGGCACGCTAAGGGGACCGTTTAGATGCTACTATGGAAAGCTTCCAGTAAGCAAGTCTTAGCATTTACAAGATAATTGATTTTTCATATTTCATCTAGGAGACTCCGTTGTGAACCTTTGAGTAAAAAAATTGGAGAGTGTATTTATGGTTGTGATTTGTCAGATGTCATGACCCTAAATATAATTTTTAGATATGTTTTAAAAAAATAATTCGAAGGAGCGAGTTTAATGAAAACATTATTTGACCAAACACAATTAACAGGAATGAAGCTGAAAAACAGATTTGTCCGTTCGGCAACCTATGATGGGGCGTCAGATAAACAAGGGCACACAACAGAAAAACTACTACATGGTTATGAAAATCTTGCAAAAGGAGGGGTCGGTACCATTATAACCGGACTAACCAATGTGACTGATGTAGAAAAGTTAGTGCCAGGACAAATGGGAATTTACAACGATTCATTTATTGGTGAATATCAAAAATTAACTGACATAGTTCACAAGCATGATACAAATATCATTGTTCAACTCGTTTGCAATGGTGCCCAAAATCCCAGTACTGCCGATGGATTATTGTGGGGACCAAGTGCAGTGGCGGATTTGGTATTCGGAACAGTACCAAAGGAAATGACAAAAGAGGATATACTTGGTATGCAAGATGCTTTTGCCAATGGAGCTATTAGGGCTAAAAAAGCGGGCTTTGATGGTATACAGATTCACGTCGCTCATGGATATCTTTTGAGCAGATTTCTAACTCCATATTACAATCGAAGAACAGATAAATATGGCGGTAGTATGGAACATAGGACAAGAGCAGTACTGGAAACTTATCGACGTATTAGAGAGGCTGTTGGAGTAGAATTCCCTGTTCTGGTTAAAATCAACTGTGATGATTTTATGGACCAAGGAATGACTTTTGAAGAATGCAAGTATGTGTGCAAAATGTTTGAAAAAGCAGGAGTGTCCGCTATAGAAATAAGCGGAGGCCTCGCATCATCCAGGCATAATGAGGGAACGATTAGGAAAATCACTTCGGAAACTGAATCATATTTCAAACAATATGCAGCAGAAATTGCAGAAGAAATCGATATACCGGTTTTATTAGTGGGTGGAAATCGAGACTTTAACAAATTAACAGATATTATAAATCAAACAAAAATTGAGTATATTTCGATTAGTAGGCCTTTCATACGGGAACCTGAGCTGATTAATCGTTGGATCAGTGGAAATAGGACACCTGCGAAATGTATTTCTTGCACCAAGTGTTTTGGTAATGAAATAAAATGCATCTTTAATCATTGAATGTGAAAGTAGCTTCGGCTTTGTCATTTCCTAACCACCGGTAAGATTTTATCTGTACCCCGGCTTATGGTGCCGTCTGAAACATCTATACCATAGATTTCTCGAAGCAAAGCTAGGTTCATAAGTCAAAATGAAACCTTGAAGGAAATTATAAACGCAAATAATTAACGGATATTTAAGCGAAACTCACTGTGTCCAAAACCTGCCTATTTTTGCTGCAGGTTTTTATTTTTTAACAAGAGAAGAAAGAGTGCTTATACTGAGTTGAAATATATCTTGATTTGGTTTTTGCTTGGGTTGTGGAACATTTATAATGATCACGTAGACACTTTAAAGGTAAAAGGTGGTAGAAAAAACTTTGAGATTGGAAGATGATTATTCAAAAAAAACCCTCCCGGCCATAGACTACCAGCTTCAAACAGCATTATTATTGTACACGCAAGGCACCCTGGTCATGGCAATATGACTATAAAAAATATAGCTCTTTCATCGTGACAGGGCACGTGAAGACAGTAATAGCTCTGTAACGGGTTGACTGAAATCTTGATATCAGAGAGTTTAGAAGGCATATAGTCTTTGAGTATGTAGCGTATAGGGAAATATATTTGATTTGTATTCGCCAGGGTCTTTTTATTACGCTCTGGTATTTTTATAATAATTTGTATTTATAGCAGGAATAATTAGGAAAAGCGTTGAATTCTATGTTTAATAAGATGATTGGAACATATTACGATTACCAAGTGATATTTTACACGAATTACCAATTGTAAAAGATTGGGATGACAGTTACAATTGGCTAGACATCGGTTTGAGTGACAGTTGATTTGCTTAGGACTGATACGGTAGAAACATGAACTTTGGCTCCATCGTATCAAAAAAGGCCAGACCCAGATACATAAAGGGCATTATTTGGTTTTACTTTTTCGATTATTCTAAACACAAATAATACGAAACGTTTACAAGGGAGGAGGAGGTGCCTTGAATATTGATACCATGACAATCCTATTCAATATATGTTTACTAACGGGGTTTGCTGTACCAATTCTAAGTCTGTTAACAGGTGTATTCGGGTCAATACTCGATATGGATTTTGACTTAGATACAGATCATGATTTTGATGGACTCGTACCATTTAATTTAATGTCTACTTGTTTTGCATTGATTGTTTTCGGGTCACTCGGAAGATTGTTTGCGCCATACATGATCAATACGTTATTCACAGTAGTAATTATTACGTTGTTAGCGTTAGTATCATTTGTCGCTTATAGAGTGTTATACAAATATGTGATAGTTAAGTTAAAACGTAATAATCCTTTAGCAATAACGAGTGATGATATAGTAGGGTCTGTAGGGAAATTAACGTTGAGGGTGACAAAGGACAGTGATGGTGTTGTATCAGTTTTGGATAGTACAGGAGCCTCCATATCCTACAGGGCTAGGGTATGTGATTTCTATAAGCTTGACGATACTGGGAGGATAGACCAAGGAACAGAAGTTGTAATCACTGGGGTTGATAAAGTTGCAAATATTTATTATGTGCATCCGTTATATGAATAGACAAATGAAGTGGAGGTAGATTTAATGTTTAGTTCGGTCATTGGGGTTGTAGGGATAATTTTGTTAGGTCTTATTTTGATCATCGTGGCGGTATTGAGCACTTGGAAAAAGATACCATCAGACAAAGCGGCTGTAATTGTAGGGTTAGGCAAGCCTAAGGTAGTTACTGGTGGTGGTACTATGGTAATCCCGATTATACAGAGAATGGATGTCATTACACTAGAGAACATTATGTTTCCAGTAGAAATCAGACAAACTAAGACGGCATTAGGGGTACCACTTAATGCAGAGGGCATCGTTGTAATTAAGGTTAAAAATGATCAAAATAGTATTTTAGCAGCTGTGCAACAGTTTAATTCTGCAAAAGAAGAACAAACCTTAACGACAATCAGAACCCAGGCATCTGAAATATGTAAAGGTAAGCTTCGTGAAATTGTATCATCCATGAGTGTCGAGGATATCTACAATGATAGGGAAAGTTTTTCAGCTAAAGTACAACAGGTAGCGGGAACTGAACTGGGTGAAATGGGTCTTGAGCTCAAATCATTTACGATCAATGATATTACGGATGATGAAGGATATATTGAGGCTCTAGGTAAAGAACAAATCGCAAAGGTTAAATCAACAGCGGCTATTGCTGAAGCTGAAGCGGCTAAAGAACGTGAAATTCGTACGGCAGACGCTCTTAGAGAACAGCAAATTAAAACGGCAGAGGCTCGTAAACTGGGTAAACAGGCAGAGCTGGGGGCAGAGGCCCAAATTGCTGAGGCAGAAAAAGATAAAGAGTTAAAAATACTTGCGTACAAGAGAGACCAAGAAACACAGAAAGCCGTAGCGGATGCGGCCTATCAGATTCAGAGTAATATTACATCTAAAGAAGTTAAGAATACTGAAATGGATGCACTTGTGCTTGAAAAACAACGTGATAAAGAAGTAGCTGAAGCACAAGTACAGGTACTGATCATCACTGAAGAAAAGAACATTGAGCTTGCTAAAAAGAGGGCTGAGAGAAAAGAAGCTGAGCTATCAGAGACAGTTGTTAAGCCTGCTGAAGCAGCTAGACAAAAACAACTATTAGAGGCAGAAGGGAGAAAGTTTGAGCAAGTTAAAGCGGCCGAAGCCGAGGCGGAAAAACTCCGCTTAGAGGGTGAGGCTCAAGCTAGTGTCATTGAAGCTGTGGGTAAAGCGGAAGCTGGCGCCATAAGGGCTAAGGGGTTAGCGGAAGCTGATGCACTTGCGGAGAAGGCTGAAGCACTTGCAAAAATGAACGAGGCTGGTAAACTCCAGATGGTTATTGAGAAACTTCCTGAAATCGCTAGAGCAGTCGCTGAGCCTCTATCTAGAATTGATAAAATCACAATCATTGGTGGCGGCGGCGGTTCAGATGGAACATCTGAAGTATCGAGATACACAGTGGGAGCACTTAAGGCAGTAACAGAGTCCCTAAAGGAAACGATTGGGTTTGACCTTATGGATGTAATGAAGGCAAACACATTCGATGCTAAGACAACCAAGAACCTTAACATTGACGTAAAGGGTCTGCCAGAGGGTCTAGGATTAAGCAACGAGACTATAAGTGCTACTGTAGATAAAGTATTCGACGATACTAAGTAAAAAACCAAAGCTTAATAAAAAGTGTTAATAAGTAGGGTATTCCCTAGGTAATTGAGTATGAAGAAGCTTGTCAATGTAGAGTAGTTAGTATCATATTATCATATCCGTATAAGCAAAAAGAAACTGGAACACTGCTAAGCGCTCCAGTTTTTTTCTTATACCTCTTTTGACGTCTGCGAATCTTCAGTGCTACTATGCTCTTGTAAACGTCCTGCCCGTCGGACTGCGTCCCGGAGCAAAAATTCGATATGTGCATTGGCACTTCGGAATTCATCGGCTGCCCAGCGTTCTAAAGCTGCATAAAGTTTAGGATCAAGGCGTAAGGGGAATTGTTTTTTTGTTGCCATAGTTATCCACATCCAATATCAAGCTGCAAATTCTTTGTACTGTCGGAATGCATAAGTCGCTTAGTGCAGCAAATTTTCACATCAATACATGGTTCCAGTATTAATGACAGGTTGGCTTGAACGTTCAGAAACGATGGAAACGAGCAGGTTATTAATCATAGCGGCCTTGCGCTCTTCATCAAGTTTTACAACACCATCATTTTCGATTCGTTCAATAGCCATCTGAACCATACCGACGGCGCCCTCGACAATAATTTGGCGTGCAGAGAGGATGGCAGTAGCTTGCTGTCGTTGGAGCATTGCGCCTGCAATTTCAGTCGCATAGGCTAAATGAGTAAGACGAGCTTCGGTCACTTCCACTCCCGCAAGTTTAAGTCGTTGTTGGAGTTCGTTCATCAATTCAGTGGATACTTCTTCAGGATTACCCCTTAAAGAAAAACCTTTACCTTCAAAATTATCATATGCGTAACGCGTTGCTACGTGGCGCAAGGCAGTTTCACTTTGGATTTCTACAAATCCTTCATATTTCTCAACATCAAGAGTTGCCTTGGCGGTATCAACGACCCGAAAGACGACGACTGCGGCAATTTCAACTGGATTACCTTCAATGTCATTGACTTTGAGAGTTTTGCTGTTAAAATTTCGAACCCGTAAAGAAACTCCTTTGCGTATAGCTAATGGAACACTTAACCATAAGCCAGGTTCGCGGAGCGTACCGAGATAGCTTCCAAAAAAGACCAGGGTATAGGACTTATTCGGTTGAACGACGATAATTCCAGTCGCCAGGAAGAGGGACAGAATAATTAGAGGGATACCCACCGCCAATTTTCCCTGGACAACTAAGGCAATTCCACCGATCAGAAGGGCAAGCATAAGAATCAGAGCAAGATAACCATTGACAGCCCATGCTTTCTTTTCAATCATTTTAATTCCTCCTTGAATTCATATCGATATTAATATGATATCACATTTGTCCAATATGTAAAGTGTTCTCTGTGGTTTCTTAAACTGAAAGATTTACCATTAAAGGGGAACATGACTTATGTATAAAGGACCGAGGCATTATTTCGCCCCGGTCCTTTATAATGTTGGTTTTGAATAAAACTAGTTAAAGCAATGATAGAAAATGAAAAGAGTTGCTTTTAAGAAGTGACGTTCATTTTGGTTGAATTCTGCCAGAGTATCAAAAAATGCCTTCAGATTGTCTGTAAAACTATAAAGAATCCCTCGTCTTGAACGGCATCAACGAGTCTTTTTACATACTGGGAAGAAAATTCGTGACACCAATCGGGTGGTAGAAGCCCAACAGTATGAATTAAAGTATTTTAAAAAGAATGGTATTAGGGAAATATTATGAGTATAAATCCTTAAAAAGGTCATTTTAATAGTGAAATAGCAGAAGAGGGGGAATAACTTATGCCTAAAATACCTCAACCAACGTTTCCAGCACAACATCAGGAACAACAACCGGGAATTGAATCCTTAATGAATCCTTTACCTGTGGCGGAGGATGTAAGTTATGTCGGCAGCAATAAGTTAAACGGAAAGGTTGCCATTATTTCGGGGGGAGACAGTGGAATTGGTCGTGCAGTGTCCATAGCTTATGCCAAAGAGGGTGCCGATCTTGTACTTGTCTACCTGAATGAACATGATGATGCTAATCAGACAAAAGCACGTATAGAGCAATTGGGTCATCGTTGCATTATTATGGCAGGGGATATTGGGGACGAACTTTTTTGTCAGCAAGTGGTCAAGCAGACGCTTGAAACCTTTGGGAGACTTGATATCCTAGTCAACAATGCAGGAGAACAACACCCGCAAAACAGTTTGTTAGACATCACAAGTGCGCAACTCGAAAGAACTTTTCGAACGAATATATTTGGTTACTTTTATCTAACTAAAGCCGCTTTGCCCTACCTGAAAGCGGGGAGTGTGATTATCAACACTGCTTCCATTACCGCGTATGAAGGGCATGACCAACTCATTGATTATTCTGCAACTAAAGGGGCAGTGGTTTCATTCAACCGTTCTCTGTCAGAATCACTTTGTAAATTGGGGATAAGGGTTAATGGTGTCGCGCCAGGTCCAATATGGACGCCATTAATACCAGCTTCTTTTCAAGCAGACCATGTGGCGACTTTCGGAAGTACTACTCCTATGCAACGTGCAGGGCAACCGAAAGAGCTTGCACCAGCCTATGTATTTTTGGCCTCGGCTGATTCCTCTTATATGTCTGGACAGGTGCTTCACATCAATGGGGGTACAATTATAAACAGTTAAACTTGAATTTTACTGCTTAGAATAATCTGAGATCTTAGATTTATGGAGCATCGTTCACAGGCTGTAGTTTTCGTTATAGTATTGCCTTCTTTAGGGCAGTGAGTCTAAAATGTCGATGGAAGTGTATAAAGCAAAATGAATTATTTGAGTCACGAATGACTGACAAAAGTCCTTCGTGACTTAGTTTTTTAAAAAAGATAAATTAAGTGAGACATTGAGCAGAGAAATGATCTTCAGAAATTTAGAACAAAACGAGTAAAGTTATTTGAAAAAATCCAAAACAAATCAAGAAAAGTTCAAGATAAATGCAGTTTGGCTATCTTCTAAAGAACTTCAGTTGAAATTATGCTTCAAGAGATGATTTAAGAGCTACTTTAATCCACTCTTGGCATTGAATTTGCATTATATCAAAATGTAGTTCATTAGAGACTTGAAGTCATTCAAACATGGGGGGTAGATCGGATTGATCGCGTGGACTCTAAATCCGCGTAGGCGGGTGAAACTCCCGTACTCCTCGCCAATTAATTCAGGGGGTATGCTTTAGTGAGCATTACATGGACAATGATCCAAAAACAACGTTTACAAGAACTAAACGCTAGTGAAATATTGCAAGAGATGTGTTTCGAGTCTCAGCATGAACGGGATCGAGCCTATCAAGAGCAAGAGCATCTTTTGGTGGTTAGAGGAAAACAGAAGTTACTGGAACTGTTAGAAACTACAAGACGTCCTGCTTTAAGTGTACTTGAACAACAACTCGTAGAAGCTTTAACACAAAAAGGATTCGTTCAAGTTGTCACTCCAACGATTATCTCAAAAACAGCCTTAGCAAAGATGTCAGTGTCAGATGATCATCCGCTTTTTTCTCAAGTCTTTTGGCTGGATTCTAAACGATGTTTACGTCCGATGTTGGCCCCTAATCTATATACCTTATGGAAAGATCTATTGCGTTTATGGGAAAAGCCAATCCGTATCTTTGAGATCGGGACTTGCTACAGGAAGGAATCCAAGGGTGCCTTACATCTGAATGAGTTTACAATGCTTAACCTGACGGAATTAGGCTTGCCTGAAGATCAGAGGCATCAACGATTGGAAGAGCTTGCTTCTCTGGTCATGGATACCGCGGGGATTGTCGATTATCAGTTGGAATCAGAATCATCCGTTGTTTATGGAGATACTTTAGATGTTGTTAAAGGGATTGAATTAGGTTCAAGTGCCATGGGTCCACATGCGCTTGATGATCAATGGGGAATTTTTGATCCATGGGTTGGAATAGGATTTGGTTTAGAACGTTTACTAATGATTAAGGAAGGTTCCCAGAATGTCCAAAGCATGGGTAGAAGCCTTACTTATCTTAATGGTGTGCGGTTAAATATCTAATGAACTGAGAGATACAGATGTAAGGCTTTACGATCGGTGCATTAGAATTGACTAAGTGTTTTAGAGAAAATTCTAATTTGAATGGGAGGATCAATAATTTTATGACTGAACCAATTATGATCGAACCCTCCATATCGATGGAGCATATCGGACGCATCTACAAAATGATCAGTGAAATTCCTTTCTTTAATGAGGGCAGAATTAGTGCAATTGAAATCTTGCCCGGTGGACTAACGAATAGCAACTATAAGGTAACAATTAGTGAAGTGACCTATGCGGTTAGACTTGCCGGAGCAGGCACTATGGAATACCTGAATCGTCCTGCTGAAAAGCATAACGCACAGCTTATGGCGGATATTCAAATCAGTGCGCCCATTATTTACTATGATGAAACAACAGGAAACCAAGTATGTAAGTATATAGATGATTGTATTACGTTACATATTAAAGACTTCCAAGAGGAAGAACGTTATCTTAGTATGGCAGCCCATGTTTTTAAAAAGTATCATGATTGCCAGAAGGAATTTATCTCTGTTTTTAACCCCTTAAAAGAAATTGATGCTTATATTCAATTATTAGCAGAGAAAAACTTTGAATTTTATGAAGGTGCCGAAACCATGAAGGAAAAAGTTGAAGAAATTAAGTTACTCTTTAAGAATAATCCTCCTCCTCAAGCCCCATGTCACAATGATCCACTTTGTGAAAACTGGTTAGACGATAAAAAGAATTTCTATCTTATTGATTGGGAATACGGCGGAATGAACGATCCGTTGTTCGATTTAGGAGCACTGGCGATTGAAGCAGAACTAACTGATGAGCAAGAACGCTTTTTCTTAAAGGAATATTATGGCGGGGACTTGACAGAGAAACAACTGGGCTCTCTTATTATTAATAAATTTCTGTGCGATGCATTATGGTCCTATTGGGCAGTACTGCAAATTGCTATGGGTAAATCTCGAGAAGAGTATTGGCCATATGGTTTAAACAGATTTAATCGAGCTTACGCCCTAATTCACAATGAAAGCTTAGACCGAGCTATCAAAGCTAATCAATAGGTAGAATATAGACATTCATTTACTGCATTCCTCTGATATTTATTAATGGCCCGGTGTTATTTACCGGGTCTCTTTTTATTTGATGAAATGATTAAGTACAAGATAAGTTGATATGAGTTAATAATGACTTAAGAGGAGTGCTACCCGACTTGACTACGGATGTTTTCGACCTGTCATGAATAAAATGACGCCCGATCCAGGCATGAATGAAGCTTTGAAAATGAGAGATATCCGTTATAACAGAAGGCTTCACAGAGTTCGCAAGGATAATGTCAGTATCTAAATATTGCATGCTTATCTTGGCATAAAACTTGCAACTATATTAGATTCAAAGCTGAATATTGAATTTATTAAATTATAATGTATCAACTCATAGCCTAACCATAGTAGTACATGACCAATAATATGTAATACTCGATGAAAAAGAAGGTGACTTAATGGCAGTGAATTCGGCGACTAACCCAAAATTAGATGAAATATTGATCAAAGCTACTAAGGAGATCCCTTTAAACCAAGATGAACTTCTTTCTTTATTAAGAGTATCGGATGAAAAAGAATTAACTCAGGTGTTTGAAGCAGCTAGGCTACTTCGGACTCGTTACTTCCTTAATAAGGTATTCAGTTATGGTTTTGTGTATTTCTCAACTTATTGTCGAAATGAATGCGCCTTTTGTTTTTACCGTAAGTCAAACAAATCGTTGCAGCGTTACCGTAAAACGGATTTGGAAATTATGAAGACTGCTTTTAGTCTGATAGATTCAGGAGTTCACTTGATAGATTTGACCATGGGAGAAGATTCTTACTTTTTTCAAAACCAAGGTTCGGGTTTTGCTCATATGATTAGAACTGTGGAAATGATTAAGAAAAGCACAAGTATTCCAATTATGCTTTCAGCGGGAGTTCTTCCAGAAGATGTTCTATCGGAATTTAAAGAGGCTGGCGTCGATTGGTATGCTACTTATCAAGAAACCCATAACCCCAAATTGTACAGTCGGCTTAGACTTGGTCAAAGCTATGACGAACGAATGAATAGAAAAACAGACGCGCAGAAGATGGGGTTTCTCCTAGAAGAGGGATTACTTACCGGAGTGGGGGATACGGACGAAGATTTGGTTAATTCGTTTGAGGAAATGAAAAAGCTGGGGGCAGACCAACTGCGAGTAATGAGCTTTATCCCTCAGAAAGACACCCCAATGCAACACTTTTCTGCAGTACCTCGAGCGCGCGAGTTACTTGTAATAGCAATCATGCGTCTGGTATTTCCGGATCGTTTAATTCCTGCCTCCTTGGATGTGGATGGCTTGAACGGCCTAGCGGAACGTCTAAACGCTGGAGCTAATGTCGTCACTTCAATAATACCCCCTGAGTCTGGTTTAGCTGGGGTGTCTAATCATTCGTTAGATATTGAAGACGGGAATCGGACAATTAGTAAGATTACTCCCATCCTGGAGAAGTGTGGGCTTGTTATGGCAAGCCGTCAGGACTACAAAGATTGGATTCTTATGCGTCAGAATAAGTTTAGTATTTCGAGAAAGGAAGCCTGTGCATGCGAGTAGCAATTGTGGGTGGAAAGTTGCAAGGGGTAGAGGCAGTTTATCTAGCAAAGAAAGCAGGATGGGAAGTTGTCCTTGTTGATATCAACGATTGGGTGCCGGCGGCAGAACTATGTGACGAATTCTGTGTTTTCGATGTCACAAAAGTTGTCAACTGGATTCCCTTCTTAAGGGACATAGATCTGATCATTCCCGCTTTAGAGAATCAAGAAGCTTTAGACAGCTTAGTAAGAAGCTCACAATATGCAGGTGTTCCCATGCTTTTTGATAAGAATGCTTATGAAATATCTTCTTCTAAAATCAGTTCCAACGAAATGTTTGCTCGTACAGGGGTTCCCGCTCCAACCCCATGGCCGGAGTGCGGTTTTCCTATCATCGTTAAGCCTTCCGGAGCTAGCGGGAGTGAAGGGGTACATAAAGTAAGAAGTGCTGCAGAATTTCAGGACCTATTTGAAATGGGTTTAACCGACTCAGTGATCGAAGAGTATCTGGAAGGACCTTCATATTCGTTAGAGGTAATCGGTTTCTCAGGAATTTATAAAGTCTTGCATATCACAGAACTCCATATGGATGAGAAATACGATTGTAAACGTGTTATCGGTTCAGCAATTCTCCCAGCTCAACTTAGAGAAGAGTTTGAACAGATTGGAATAAATCTGGCCCGTAACCTCAAACTGAACGGGATTATGGATATTGAGACAATTCTGCATCAAGGCAAGTTAAAAGTCCTAGAAATTGATGCCCGTCTTCCGAGCCAGACGCCAGTGTCTGTTTTTCATGCAACGGGAATTAATATGCTGGAGATCCTTGGTCAGGCTTTCGTCGAAGGTAAGCCTTGGCAAGAGTTTGAGGTTAGTGATAAACGTGGAGTGATTTACGAACACATCCATGTCTGGAATGACTGCCTTGAGGTTTGCGGCGAACATATTATGACCGACTCTGGTCCACTCCACCTGTATCCGGACTTCTTTGGAGCAGATGAAGCACTTTCCAACTATATACCTGGCAAAATTGATTGGGTAGCAACTTTAATAATTAGTGGAAAGAACCTTCAAGCTGCCTGGAAGCAACAAGAGGTTGTTATCCAAGCTATTAGGAATGAATGGGGAATCCGAAAATACTATGACAGATGTGAAATGGATGAGGAAACCACTGATATAAAATATGCCTCAGGGAGTTGATCATATTGACGCGGCTAAAGGTGGAGGATGTCGTTGAAATCCCCCAGACGTTGGAGGAATACAACTTAGAATTGATTAGAAAAACAGGTTGCTCTTTAAGAGAAATCTCTGCCCGTGCAGCAGGGCTTGGAGTCAGTGGAGAGTTATCTCATCACCACTTAAAAGTAGCAGTGATTCCGATGTCCTGTGGTCAAGGAATCATTGAGGGATTCGCGGAGTCCGTAGCAAGTATTATAAGTTATTTAGGATTTAATGTTGTAATTACTCAAAGCTGGGATGCTGGCGGAGTTGCAGAGGCAGTACAAGGTGGTTCAGAAATCTTATTCATGGCGGATGATGAACGCTTCGTTGCCGTCAATGTGCGTTCGGGTAAGGTTTCAGATAATGGTGATGCAACAGGAAGAGGGTACGCGACAGGGCTAGAACGGATGTGTAATGGGTTAGAAGGCAAAAAGGTATTGGTAATTGGGGCAGGCCCAGTGGGACATGGTGCAGCAACAGCCCTTGCCCGTTTGGGAGCTGAGGTTGGTGTTTATGACATTGAGGGATCATCAAGCGAAAGGTTATCCAAGGATTTAGAGAAACTGGGATATACCGTTGAGATCGAAACGAATTTATATGAGGCTTTAGATCACTATCGCATTTTTCTAGATGCTTGTCCTGCCCAAGATGTCATTTTAACGAAATATATTACCAAAGAAACTATGATTGCAGCTCCGGGAATACCCCTTGGAGTCGAGGCGTCTGGGGTCGGGCAGGTTTCAGCCAGATTGCTTCATGATCCTTTGCAAATAGGCGTGTCTACCATGATGTTCGACGTATTACAGAGGTGACTTATTAGGGTGGAGTCCTGCTCCCCTAAAGTCTAGTCAGACTATACAGAGCTTAGCACCGCTTAAACTGTTTAACTCGTATCACATGAATTGCTGGATTGATTGGAGTGGGATCAGTGACAGTAGATGCATCAAAAAAGAAGCGTTTTTATCGCAAGAATGTAGATTTTTTCAAATTCGTTGAGAGGCTTAAGTTATGGCCGTCCAGAAGTGGAATTCTGCATGGTGTTAAAACTATGACAATCAGAGGAAATACTGCTGAAATCGTTACGCATTGCAATGAAAAGTTTCAGATCTATAATTCTAAACATAGTCGTGCAGCACGTTGTCTTCGTAATAAATTGTTTTTTCATGCCTGTACTGCCTGTAAAATCCCAGGGTGGAAATTAGAAAAATATTCCTCAACCCATGTTAATCAAAACTATGGATCGCGCTTATAGAGGTCAGTCTTAGGGTGTGTTTTAACAACAATAATGCTTGTTCTTATCCATCAGTTAAAGTGCAAGCTTTATTATAAAAGCCTTACCTATACAGCGGAAGGTTTTTCTCAGGGACTAACTCTTTGTTTATGGTACTTATTACTTGAAAAAGAGGAGGAAATTAAGGAATGTCTAACTATGCGGATCTTGCACAAAGTGTTATTGAGGGTCAAAAGGATAAGGTAAAGGAACATGTTCAAAATCTAATTGCAGCAGGTAACAGTCCTTTAGAAATCGTAAACGAGGGTTTAATTGCTGGAATGAATGTTGTTGGGGTTCGATTCAAAGCTGGGGATATGTACGTTCCTGAAGTTCTCATGGCAGCTAAAAGCATGACAGGCGGACTAGAGATTGTTAAACCCTTAATCGCTGCTGCCGACCAAAAAAGCAAAGGGAAAATTCTGCTGGGAACGGTAAAAGGGGACCTGCACGACATTGGTAAAAATCTTGTTGGTATGCTGATTGAAAGTGGAGGTCTTGAAGTTATTAATATGGGAGTAGATATCTCGGCTGAAGATTTTATTGATGCCATTATTGAGCATGAACCCGATATTCTTGCCCTGTCCGCTCTTCTAACTACAACGATGCCAGCTATGCAAGATATCATTGAAATGTTACAAGAAGAGGAACTCAGAGACAAAATAAAAGTAATTATTGGGGGAGCCCCGGTTTCTCAGGAGTATGCTGACACGATTGGTGCGGACGGTTATGCCCCGGATGCAGGCTCGGCGGTTGAACTTTGCAAGAGACTTTTGGCATCCAAATAAATAGGAGCAATAATTGATAAATGGGTATTTAAGGGGGTGATTTCTCCGCGCAATTAGAGTTTCAGGTATACCAAACTTGTATCTTAGAGCTCTTAAAATATATGGAGGTGATTTTTTTGACATTCAGAGGTATACATGCTGGTTCCACCCGAATGGATGGAATCGGGCTGAATATGTTTACCAACGATGAGCTGTACGATGTCCATTTGGCTACACTAGACCTGCTTTGGGATGTCGGGGTAAAAGTTGAAAGTGAAGAGGCACGTGAAATATTTTATAGTGCCGGATGTACTCTTGACAGGAACACAAACATTGTCAAAATACCAGCGCACTTAGTAGAGGATGCTATTCGTTCAATACCTAAGACATTTAGAGCTTGTGGAAGAAAGCGCGAAAATGATTGGCTGAATGAAGGAAATCGGACAGGTTTTGTTAACTTTGGAGAAGCTATCCGAATGATTGACCCTTATACTCGGAAACTGAGAAAACCATTCAAAAAAGACGTTGATGATGTCACTCGTTTCTGTGAGGCAATGGATCAGATTATTGTCTTTGAAAGAGCTTTAGGGCCCTCAGAAGTTGATCCGGATGTTGCTCAAGTGCATATTGCAGAATCCTTCTATAACTTTTCGACGAAGCACGCCTATATCGGTATGAATCGCCCTGAAAACATGCGCGCAGTTGCAAAAATGGGCTATGTTGTTTCTGGTGGAGAAGATAAATTCCGTGAAAGGCCCCTTTTCTCACAAAGTACAGATCCAGTGGCTCCCCTTGTTCATGCTAAGGGTGCAACAGATACACTGCTTCAAGCAATTCGCTTGGGCGTCCCAGCTAAAATTAACTCTATGGGTCTTGCTGGCGGAACAACCTGTGTACACCTCGCAAGTACACTAGTGACACATAACGCCGAAATTCTAAGCATGTTTGTCTTGGGTCAGCTTGAAAAAAGAGGGTATCCGATGGTCTATGGAACTTCCACAACCATGATGGATCTGAGAACAACCGTTGCTTGCGTCGGAACTCCAGAACTGGCTCTCTTCAGCGCAGCCTGTGCCAAACTCTCACAATTCTATAATATTCCTGTCTGGGTAGCCGGTGGATAGACGGATAGCAAAGTACCGGATGCCCAAGCAGCTCATGAGTTTACCCTGACCGCTTTATTACCAGCGTTAGCAGGCGCTAACATGATATATGGTCTAGGGATGCTCGAAGGTGGCTTAACTTGGGACTACGCTCAAATGGCTATGCAGAATGAAATGGCTCGCATGATTATGCATACCATTAAAGGAATTCCGATAAGTGATGAGAAAATGGCCTTGGAAGTTGTCCGTTCGGTAGGTATCGGCGGAGAATTCATTAGCCATGATCACACTTACGCACATTTCAAAGAGCTGTCTAAAACGGAATTGTTAGATCGCAGAAATCGAGAGAACTGGGAAGCAGCTGGCAGTAAGGATATTGTCGAAACTTCCTATGCAAAATCGATTGATATTCTTGAGAACTACGAAAATCAAAATCCTCTTCCGGAAGATATCCAACGCCAGTTAAAGGAAATTGTCTTAGAAGCAGAAGCAGAAACGACAGAGATTAAGGCGAAGGAAAAAGAAGCTAGAAGAAGACCGCGAAAACCCAAATTCTAAGCAAAAAACAAGGAGCTGTGAGTATTCACCAGCTCCTTGTTTTATTAGTTTCTGCCTCAATATCCAAATCAGACTTTGGGCCGTAAATCCGTGCAAAATCTGGGCTTTCGAGAAATTAGCAAACCCTAGTTAAGCTCGCTGTGCGCTGATGGGCAGTATTTCCGAATCAGACGATTCGCTTTACTTTGACTGATGTCCAGAACCTTAGCCACTTCGTAAGAACTTCCAAAATTCTTATAGGCTTGAATGATCAAGTTCTTCTCAACATTACAAATGGCATCATCGAGGGAAAGTGGTTGCCTAGGCTTCTGAGGGAAAGTTTCTGCTTGAGGCTCCGCCATGGTTTGGAAGGATTGGGGGAGGTCACATTCATCAATGACTTTGTCTTGGGTTACTACAGTAAGACGTTCAATAATATTCTCAAGTTCTCGAACATTCCCAGGCCACGGGTATTGTTTAAATAGTTCGTAGCATTTCGAACTGAATTCATGTTCGAGTTTATACTTCTTATTAAATTTAGCTAGAATAAATTGAGATAAGGGAATAATTTCTTCTCTTCTGTCTCTTAAAGGAGGAAGAGTAAGTTCAAAGATATTCAGCCTATAATATAAGTCTTCGCGAAAAGTACCTTTTTTAATCATCTCTTGTAAGTTACGGTTTGTGGCTGCGATTACTCTGCACTGGACTTGCTGAATCTCGCGGCCTCCTACCTTAAAGTATTGGTTTTCATGAAGAACCTGTAATAGTTTGGCTTGCATTCTTGGAGAAAGTTCGGCAATTTCGTCCAGAAAAAGGGTTCCATCATTGGCTAACTCGATTAAACCTATATTGCCCTTGACGTTGGCTCCGGTAAAAGCACCTTTAGAATATCCAAACATCTCGGCCTCCATGAGTTCTGAAGGAATGGAAGCACAATTAACTGTAATGAATGGGCCGTCTTTGTAGGGGCTCTGATTGTGAATATACTTAGCCATATGTCCTTTTCCTGAGCCAGATTCACCCAGCAGAAGTACGGTTGAATTTACGGCTGAAATGCGCCGGACAAGTTTGAGCAGAGATTCCATTTTTGGGCTTTGACATATAAAGTCGGGAATGTTCATTTCTTTTTTTCGAAGGACTTCCACTTCCATTTTATAGCGTTTTAGCAACTCTATGCTTTTATCTAGTTCATGCTTCATTCCTTCTGACTCTGTAACATCTCTGGAATTCTCAATGATTAGTTCGATGTTACCTTCAGAGTCAAAGACTGGGGTTGCAGTTGTGAGTAGCGTCTTTCCAGTACATGTTTTTTGTTCAAGGGTTATGCTCATTTTTTTATCAATTGCAATGGGACTAACCCGAGGACCCCAATATTTCTTTTCGGATATCTCACGAGATTTTTTACCAATAATTTCAGATGCTTTTACCCCATAATGCTTCTCACAGACATTGTTAACATAAATGACAATACCCATAGCATTTGTAACATAGATTTCATCATGGGAATTGTCTAAGATTTTCTTTAAGGTATTAAAATCGAGTTCTGTAGTTCCTGAATCCAAACTAATGACCTCCTTAAACTCGAGTTCATGGTATGGTTATAGAATAGATAGAAAATCTTCTCAAATACAGATAGATAAGTCTGTAATGGATTCTGACAATCTAACATTAATTTCGTCATAAAATGAGAATATCCTCTTGAATCCTTAAATAATAACTAACATCTCAATTATACAATAAAAATCCTCATAGCATAGCCTGGCATTTTATCATTCTATAAATAGATTTGACTTAACGAGTCAACCATGACTTGCTATGAAGTAGGCTGATTTCACAAATATCTGATAATTAAGCAGTTTCTCAGGATTTAATACTCATGTGAAGAATGGCATGGTTTTTGCATTATTCATATAATTATCAATCGGTGTCAGGTAAATGAGAGTAGTGAAGGTGAGGTGAAACCTAATTCTCTAACAATGTAAACAAGGGAGAGGGGCAATTTTACCCAAAATAGTCCATGAGATCAACATACTATGATGCGACTATTGTAGTTTACAAGGTGTTAGAACTATCGTAACGGGCGGGTAAAGGTACGTAATGTATTAATTATGCGTGAGGAGGGAATTTATGGCGTTAAATACTGCGAAAAATGTCCAAGTGATGCAAACAGCTCAGGAACTTGGTCATGCCAAAAAAGGACTTATCTATGGCGTAATTTCTGGTGCCACATGGGGGCTTGATGGAGTTATTCTTGGAATGGCGTTGGCCATGGCGCCGTTTACCGGTGGAGCTACTCTTTCTGTTTATGCAGGTTCTTTAGCAGGCGCAGCAATGCATGATGGTTTTGCTGGTTTTTGGCTCTTTTTCTATAACCTTTTTACCGGAAGAGCAAGTGAATATTTCCGGACGTTGCGTACTCGGCCAGGAAAAGTTGTCGTTTTAGCGGCACTTTTTGGGGGTCCAATAGCTATGTCGGGATATTTGTTAGGAATAAACATGGCGGGAGCTTCTTATGCCTTGGCTATAACGGCTATGTACCCTGCGGTCGGAGCTATTCTTGCGGTCTTTGTTTTAAAAGAAAAGATTATCCCAAGAGTTTGGGCTGGGATTATCCTTTGTGTTGGTGGTGCTGTTGTAGTGGGATATGTTCCACCAGCAGGTGATTTCCCTGATTTCTATTTAGGACTTGCATTCTCTTTGCTTGCTACATTAGGCTGGGGGATGGAAGGCGTACTTTCAACCTATGGAATGGATATGGCAGATCCAGATATTGCGATTGGAATCCGCGAGGCTACATCGTTTTTTGTTTATCTCATCGGAATATTACCTATTGCGGCTGGGGTTGTTGTTTTTTGGGATGCCTTTAAAGAAGTTAGCGTTTATTATGTCGCAGTTGCGGGTGCACTGGGGGCATTATCCTATGTTTGTTGGTATAGGGCATTGAATATGACCGGGGTAGGTCGAGCGATGGCTCTCAATGTAACATACGCCTTGTGGGCTGTTTTCTTTAGCTGGCTATTAATTCCTGGTTTTGAGCTTACTGTTACTCTCGTCGTTGGGGCTGTCATTATTACCCTGGGAACTATTTTGGTCACAGCAAATCCCAAAGAGCTCTTGAAATTAAGAAAAGTATAAGAGGGGGATTATTGATGAAACTACCAATGCGTTTTCGAATGCTGCATTTGCTTTCGAAAAATGAGAGCTTATCTGAAATAACCATGCAGGAAGCACTGAGACCAGAGTATGGTCAGGAAGGCCAGTTCAAAGAGGCCAGTATCGATAACCACTTTCAATCTATGTTAGCAGTAGGTCTTATTGAGATTAAGGAAGTTTCGATTGGTGCTAATGGGAAATTAACACATGAGTATAGAATTACGGACTATGGGACTGGACGATTAAGTTATTTGCCCAAAGAGTGGCAAGGAATGTAATCCGATTAGATATAGAATCAAGAGAGGTCGGCTCGAGATGGTACTGAACAGTCTTATTGATTAGAAGTTTCAAGTGTACATTATTCAAAAATGGCTAATGGATGATTCCTTAGCCATTTTGTCAATTTAATGCTCTCCTTCAAGGAATCTTTTGTTTGATGGAGATGTAGGTGAAAAATTATGGGTAATACATGACTTATTATAAGTCATGCAGACTCAAGATTCGGAAATTAATTGTGAGATTTGGATTCAATCGTGTTCTGATATAGAGGTATTAAGTGAAAATTGGTTCGCTAAGTCACAGATGACTTGATTAAATATGCTTTTTCCGCGGTTTTCTTGATCTGATTGGTTTAAATAAGATACTTATGAAAATGGCATAGTTTTTGCATTAGGATGAGTATGTACTATAAGTACGTAAAAGCAAGAGACGACGCTGAGCAACAACGATGTATTCCAAGAGATAATTGATTAGTGAAAGGAGCAAAACACAATGACTATAAGAGCAGATCTTGTAGCACTGGGAATGGTGGAAACCCGTGGAGTTGTAGGTGCCATCGAAGCGGCTGATGCTATGGTCAAAGCAGCTAATGTCACCCTAATTGGGAAAGTAAAAGTAGGAGGAGCCTTAGTCACTGTCATGGTCAGGGGAGATGTAGGAGCCGTAAAGGCCTCGGTGGATGCCGGAGCTGCCGCTGCAGAGCGAGTCGGAGAACTCATCAGCTGTCACGTTATTCCGCGCCCACATCAGGAACTCGAAGCAATTTTACCTAAGCTACCCGTAATCGAAGAAAAAGCTAAAACGAAAAATGTTGATAATACAAAATAAACCGTCGGAACTAAGGAAAATGTCCGGCATTAATAGGGAGGGAAACCATGATAGAGCCCATTAAGCCAAAAGTATTAGCAGTCAGATTAATACCTAATGTGGCCCCTGATCTCGCCGAAAAATTGGGACTAACTGGCTATCAGCGTTCCATCGGCATGATCACTGCTGACATCGATGATTCAACTTACGTAGCCTTAGATGAAGCTACTAAAAAAGCTGAGGTAGAGGTTGTCTATGCCAAAAGTTTTTATTGCGGAGCAGCTCGAGCCTCAGGTCCATTGTCTGGAGAAATCATTGGAATCTTAGCCGGTCCGAACCCAGCCGAAGTGCGTGCCGGAGTTGATGCCTGCATCGACCACCTTGAAAATGAGTGTTTCTTCTACACCTGTGATGGAGGAAAAACCGCGTGGTTTCCCCATACTGTTTCCCGGACCGGAAGCTACCTGTCTAAAATAGCAGGGGTTCCAGAAGGGCAAGCTCTGTCCTACCTGATTGCGCCACCGATCGAGGCAATGTTTGGTTTAGACGCTGCCTTAAAAGCTGCGGAAGTCACAATGCAAGCCTTCTACGGACCGCCAACCGAAACGAACTTCGGGGGTGGACTTTTGACCGGTTCACAAAGTGCCTGCAAATCAGCTTGTGATGCTTTTCAGAGAGCTGTGATTGATGTTGTTGAAAATGGTCTTAAATTCTAGCAAGGGGAGGTGCTCCTTGATAATGGAACTTGACCGAGACTTGTGTTCCTTACAAGAAGTCCGAAATTTAGTGCGAGCTGCCCGAAAGGCCCAAGAAACCTTGATGAATTTCACTCAAGAACAAGTAGATAAAATCATTGATATGATGCGTGAAGCAGGGGAAGCAAATGCAGCACGATTGGCTATGATGGCAGTCTCTGAAACAGGAATGGGAAATTACAACGACAAATGTTTTAAGAACTATTTTGCTTCACGGACCCTCTATGACTATATAAAACCCATGAAAACTGTGGGCATTATACGAGAAGACCATGACAAAAAGCTTTGGGAAATCGCTGAACCTGTGGGAGTCATCGCCGGAATCATCCCGACCACCAATCCTACCTCAACCGTTATCTACAAAGCCATGATCGCCCTCAAAGCCCGCAACGCGATTGTTTTTTCTCCGCACCCAAGCGCCGTACGCTGTACGAATGAAGCGGCAAAAATCATGCACCAAGCAGCCGTCGCAGCAGGGGCCCCTGAAGGAGCCATAGGATGCATTATGAATCTATCAATGGGTGCCACTAACGAACTTATGAAACACCCAAGTGTTGCCATGATCTTGGCAACCGGCGGAAGTGCACTGGTCAAGGCAGCCTACAGCAGCGGAAAACCTGCTCTGGGCGTCGGCCCCGGAAACGTACCTGCCTTCGTAGAGCGAAGTGCCGATCTTGCCAAAGCCGCTGAATACATCATTATGGGAAAAACCTTTGACAATGGAACTATCTGCGCTTCTGAACAAGCTATTGTCGCTGAAGAATGTATTGCCGACGATCTTATTACCCACCTTAAACGTCAGGGAGCCCATTTCCTCGACCCCGAGGAAGTAGTGAAAGTCTCTAAAGTTGTTATGTTAGCAAACGGGGGAGTAAATCCTAAGGTTGTGGGGAAAGAACCAAAATTCATAGCCCAACTCGCAGGAATCAACATCCCAGACCAAACAAAATGCTTAATAGCTCCCTTGTCGGGGGTTGGACCCCAGTGGCCCTTATCCTACGAAAAATTAACCACAGTCTTAGGCTTTTACCGAGTTGCAGATTGGCATGAAGGATGCGACCGTTGCTTCCAACTCCTGGAAGCGGGCGGAGTGGGCCACAGTCTCTCTATGCATTGCAACAATGTAGAAATCATTCGTGAGTTTGCCCTCAAGAAACCTGTCAACCGCTTGCTCATCAATACCCCGGCGGCCATGGGCGGCGTTGGAGCGACTACGGGGTTAGCACCATCCTTCACATTAGGGTGTGGAACCTGGGCTGGATCCAGCGTCTCAGAAAACGTTACGCCCCTGCACCTGCTAAACATTAAACGGGTTGCCTGGCATTTGGGAATACCAGACCGTAAACCTGTCGAACCCATGACCTCTGGGGGATGCAATGAGAGAGCCCAAACTCAAGTTGATGTCCAATTAGTTCAAGAAATCATTAAACAAGTTATGCAACACTTAAATAAGTGAAAAGCTAACGCATAAGCCACGAACCACGAACACCGAATATCGAACTACGAAATGGGAGGGAATAAAATGGCACAAGATCGAAGTGTAATAGCACTAGGAATGATAGAAACCAAAGGACTAATCCCGGCGATCGAAGCAGCTGATCAAATGTTAAAAGCGGCCAATGTCACATTGTGCGGAAAAGAGCACGTCTCTGGTGGATTGGTCTCAGTCATGGTGCGAGGGGATGTTGGAGCTGTCAAAGCTGCCGTCGATGCCGGAGCTGCAGCAGCCCAACGAGTCGGAGCACTCCTCAGCGTACATGTTATACCGCGCCCTCATCAGGACGTTGAGTACATTCTGCCAGTCGGTGATAACAAAAGTTATGGAGATAAATAAGTAAACGTCAAACGTTCGAGCCAGAAGTAAAAGGAAATATTCTGATCTCTGGCTTCTGACCTCTGACTTCTGTAATGAGGTGAGGACTTGATCGTCACAGAGTATGAACTAAGAGCTAATTGGCATAAAACCAAGGATAAGCTGATCATCTTGCCGCCCGGAAGTGTAATTACCCCATCTGCAAGGGATTTTATCCGTTCTAAGGGAATCGATGTTCAAATTGAAGGGAACGGTCTTCAGGACATTCATAAGAAAACCTTTTCCAGTGCAAACCAAAGCATCGATAGAAGCAACAGACTGCAATCCTTTCAAGAACCAAATGTACTTCGTGAAACTCGAACCCAAGCTATTGCTCAAGCTCAAACAAGTATTTCTTCGGGCGTTAAACCCGAACACATGACCCATTTGCGTACTGGGGCCTTAGTTGCCAAGACACATCCGGTGATTGCCTACCGAGGGCAATTGGACCTGTTTCAATGTGAACTTGTCGAAGCCCAAGGCTTTTTCCTGCAGGCAGGGGAAGAGG
>NZ_JAMHFY010000036.1 GCF_023897015.1 Desulfosporosinus nitroreducens
CCCTCATTATAAGTAAATAAGCACAAGCATCCAACCCGTAAATTCGGATCGTTTACTTGTGCTTTTATAGTACCAATGGGAAGACCTAAGTTTTATTTAGTTATCCCAATTAAGAGGTTTCCATTCTAAGTCTTTTTCGTCATCTAAAAATGCGGGCCTTACCCATTTAATTTGTTCTGTTCTAAAACGGGCAAATATTCATTTTCTAACCATTCTCTAAACTTTAATAAATCTTTATCCTTTTCATCAGTTGGATAATATACATCCCAACTCTCATTATCATTTTGAAATCCTATGGCTTCGATACAATAACCGTTATCATAATATCCAATATGCCAATGAGAAATTTCTGACATTAAACTGCCCCCATTCTATCCTTAACAAACCGTCACTATAAAGAATGAATTGCATCGCCACTTTATAGGGCCACCTAGAACAAATCTCTCTGTATGTATGTTTCAACAGATGTGGAAGGAGAAAATCTAATGCAATATTGATTACCTAGCTCACTCTCAACTTTGAGAAATAGCCTCAAGCCCCACTCGTTATGTTCTCTCTGAAGTTCAAACGCACGGTTTACTAATTTGTCAGTATTCAAATCTAACCATTTCCCATATTCCAATATCCACTTCATCAACTCATTCTTTAGCTCAAAGGATAAAGGTAACGTAGGTAAATCAAGATTAGAGCTACATATATCACACCATATTGGGTCGGATGAGAAGTCTGCCTCCATTCTCAGAAATTTTGTTGGCTTTTCGCATCTACACCCTGTATTAAACATAATTTATTCTCCTATATCTAAATTGTTGGTTAATTTCTTACAAGACAAATCTTACGAATGCGTCCACAGGTGGGATGGCATTTAGACTGATGGTTTTAAGAATGGGAAGTTGGGTTTGTGGCGTAATATGAGAATGATGCGACAATGTCCCATAATTTGCAGTTATGTTAATGTATTAATTGTGCGGATTTTTGTTTTGTCTTAAATAACGTAAAACTTTACCTTCAATCGAGATTAATACATCACGAGAAATGTTGAAATTGGAATACAACTGTTCTAATGTAGCTGGGTCTAATTCTACGCCATGCCTCGCCTTAAAGATAACTTTTTCATGGTCATCTAAGCATGTTTCCATTGCTTTAAGAATTTCATCTTTGCTATACAAATCTATTCCCTCCTTTGAGGTTGATAGTATTTCAAAAATTACGAACCTATACAAATTCGCATTTTGCTACGAATGCGTCATACGGATAATGCCAAGCTAAATCATCATTAGAGTATCAGTCTCTAACCAACCTTCCCTCACTCCTTACCGATGTTCCTAGTACGATTCGGTCATTCTTACTAAATATTCCTTCAATGTTTACAACAATGTTTTCTTTATCTGTACGCTCGTAAACATCAAATAACTTTTTGGGAATTTCTACTTTATATATGAATTCTTTTTTACTAGTATGTTCAGTAATTTGTTCAGCTTGTAATTGAATTGGGTTTGGCTTGATAGTATCAACCCCATTCTCTACATATCTAATTTGGTATTCAACAGAAACTGCTATCGGTAAAAAATCATAACTAGTGCTATTTTGGAACTGGATTTTCGCAATATATTTTTCATCATCTTCCGATGTTATTGAAAATTGTTGTTTAAATTTAACTCCTTTTAGTTCTTCAGGAATACTTTTAGTTTGAGAATTACATCCAGAGACAAATAACAGTATAAATATCATAAAAACTAAGGATAATGCTTTTTTCATTTCCTCACTCCTCGTTAATTGGAATTTTCTTTAATTTCAGCCCTATTTAACGAACTGAATATTGGGGCAATTGCACCCATCTCATAAAACTTAACCATGTGTAAGTGTTCGGCCAATCAGAGCAATTTTTCTTCCGAATCGATAAGAGACGTTTGACTATCTTTTAATTCGATTTTCTTATTCGACTTATTTTTAGTAATGTAAATATCTAGTGCTTTAATACCCTTAGTTAAAAATCGTAGAAGCTGAATTAAACAAAGCCCATAATCAATAATAAAAAGTTGAAAGTAGCGGCCAAACCAAATAGGCCAAAATTGAAACTAATATTATTCATACTCTAGCCCCCTATCTTTGTATGTATTCGACCCATTGGAATAAATATCCTTTCTATAATAACTTTAGCTTTACTGCGCATTATCCTACTAATTGATTTAAAGTATAATCATGGGGAGTAAGGCACATAGAAACATAACAGCAATTAAAAATCCGTATATTAAGATGTTCCTCATTAACCTTTCTCTCGAAGTCATAGACTCTAATCTTTTGTTTTCCTTCTCGATTTGTATTTGAACATCTCCCAACTTACTAGCTGTTCCAAAATAGACCAAAGCAGGTGAAATGATTAGAATAACTAACCCAAAATAGTCTTTATTACCTTTGAAAAACTCAAATATCCCCCAGATTGTAAATGGAATAAGCGCCAGCCCAAAGGGTATTGCAAAATCCTCGTCTGAACACCTTTCCGAAGTGCTTTCATACAACCCAATGCATCGCTTCCATCTATGTGTTGTTTCCATTCTTCTTCCTAAATTATCCGGATTTCTATCAACTAGTTCCAAGTGTTAACAGTGCAGTATCCAGGTCTGCAACATCCACAGTGTAACTGGTAGCACCTGGAACAGGAGTCCAGGTTATTTCGATATCGCCATAAGGAAGCATAGCCCCATCCTTAGGATAGATGATACGTATAGATGGATCCGTTAAATAAATAGGATAGAGCTGAATTGCTTGACCAATCCTCAACCTTTGGGGATCAAGGCCTGGATTAGCAGCGATGAGCCCTGAAAGGGACGTGTTATTGGCACGAGCTATTTTGTAAAATGTATCGCCTAGCTTGATAATGTAAATTTTATAGGCAGTACTCTGGCGTTGTAGATACCCCTAGGTTATTGGCCCTACTATTCCATCGGGAACAAGTCCGTAGTCTTTTTGAAATTGGATTACGGCAGACGCTGTTTTTACTCCGAATATCCCATCAGTTATCCCTGGATTATAGTTTAAGATACTTAAAGTGGACTGTAATTGAATAACATCTTCTCCAGTCGATCCTATACGTAATATGCGCAACTCCATCACCCCTGTCACATTAATACCCTTATACAATATGTTATTAATAATGGTATAGTGTTTCAGGGAGATCGTCGGTTGCGATCTCCTTAGCCTAAAAATTGATAGGCTTAGCAATTTACTACTGCTAAGTCTATCTTTATGTGCCATTAACCCGCCCCAGACATTCCGCACATGCACCCTGTATGCCCTTAAACAAGTTTAAATATGTCATACTATGAGAGACTATTTATGAAAAGTATAAAGGTAAACTTGAACAAAATAATTATCATTTTGAGTTCCGCGAACTCCTTCTCCTTGGCTTGTACCAGGAATCTTACGCGCGTAAGATTCTTGGTACAAGCCAGGCCGCTTACCCCCCCCCTCCCATTACGTACAGTGCCAATATGGCAAAGGACCAGCAAACATACATTGGTTAAACTTAGCCCTGCTGTAGGTGAAAAGCGGGTCTTGTGTTTATAATATTATAGAAGGAAATATCGCATACAAATTTTCGAAAGGGCTTTAATATGAAGAAAACAGCCAATAATCATGACGCATCCGGATATATTCTAGAGAGCGCTCGCTTAAAGTTTCGCCAAATAACCCACGAAGATTTTGCTTCCCTTAAAGAAATGCTCTCTGACCCCAAGGTTTTGTACGCCTGGGAACATACCTTTACTGACGATCAAATTCATGATTGGATACAAACTCAATTATCCTACTACCGGCAAGACAACGCAGGCTATTTTGCTGCTATTGAAAAAACAACCGGGGCATTTGTGGGCCAGATGGGTCTCCATCGCTGTGAATTCAATCAGCAAAGTATTTTTGAAGTTTGTTACATGCTCAAGCACCGGTACTGGCACTATGGCTATGCTTTAGAGGGTGTCCGGGCACTGACAAATTATGCTTTTAGAGAAATAAGTTTGCCTGAGGTCTATGCCCAGATCAAAACAAATAACGCCCCTTCCATAGCTGTTGCTGAATCAGCAGGCTTTGAAAAAAAGGCAACCTTTATAAAGCATTATAACGGAAAAAACATGGAGCATTTCCTCTACGCAAAAACAAAAGAGTGTCTGCCTTAATACTCAGTTCCTTGAATAGTAGGAAGGAAAACAATACAGAAGATTCAGCAAACAAGGGATATAGGGAAATAACAATGATCCGAGATTCAATGCATAAATGGTTGTTTTGAAACGCTAAAATTTATTTCAGGAGGGAATATTATTGAAAAAAATCAGACTCTTATTCATTATAATAAGTATAGTGGGGTTAATTGGAATCTTAAATTATGTACCACAGCCTGATAAGATAATAATTACACATGGTGGCATAACCAAGGAAATTACTAAGACGGATAATACTTATAATTTGATTTTAGAAGTTGTGCGAAAGTGCATATATTTTTAATACTGTCAATTTGGAGAAACTCAAATGTGCAGCACCGTCAGAACCAAATAAGATTGATGGCATCGAGTTTTTTTATAATAGACCAATTGTTTTAGGTTCAAACATTTTAATAAACAAATTCTTTATCGATGACCATTCCGTCCTGTTTGTTTACAAAAATGGTCAATACATTTATGGCGGGCAAAAACTGAAATACAGGACACATTTGTATGACGAAATTATCCAATATTTAAGTTGAATGGGTAAAAATCCAATGTGTTATTGTTATACTTTGCCCCAAGGGCGGCTGTATTTTCCCCACTGAGTAGAGAAGCAGAGGTTTTTCAATCGTCGATGATAACATAATATGTATGAGAATTTTTATCCAAGTGAATTGCAAAATTAAGAACCATGACCCTCCCCAGTCTTAACTGTCCAAACGGAAAAAGAAACTGCCGGCAGCCTTATAGCTGCCGGCAGTCCTCTTCACTATAAAGGGTCTTTTTCTAAATCAAAAACCTGCTGTAAGAAGAACAAGCCTCCATATATAGCGAAAAAGGATGCCTTAGCTGCCACCGGAGATTCGTTCCGTATCTATCCCTGAAAGCCCCTCCCTTTTCGCCTGCCAAGCTCATATAAACACTGCTTTGCATCTGTAATGGCTGGATCATCATAAAATATTAGCGGCATTTTTTATGACGGTTATTAATTCATCCCTTTTCGTGCCGCTAACGCACACATCATAAAAACCCATGTCCTTAAGAATTTTAACATCATTCGGCGGAATGACTCCACCAATGACAAAGGCCATACTTTTAGCAATGCCTTTTTTTGTGGCTAATTCCAAAAGGTGTTTGCCTGTACGCAAATGAGCTCCCGATAGTGAGCTGACACCAATAATTTGTACATCTTCTTCCATGGCTGCTTTGATTGCATTTTCTGCAGTGGTGTTGCCCATATAGACAACTTCCATACCTTCTTCTTTTAAAATAGTACTCACGACGATGATTCCGCGATTATGTGTCTCGGGTCCGAGACAACACATTAAAACTTTAATTCTTTTAGCATCCAATGTTGTCCACCCCTTTCCTTTAAAATACACCCGGCCGTTTCCAAAGGCCAAAAACTTCTTTAAAAATCTTCCATTGTTCACCGACCGTACAACCTGCTCGAGCACAATTCACAGTATATTCCATGACGTTCTTACCCTCTCTGCAAGCTATCCTTAATTCATTAAGGGCTTTTTCAACCTCGGCACTATTTCTATTCTTTCTGTGATCCTCAAGGCGTTGTAATTGTCTGGCCTCACATTCCTCAGGATAATGGAAGGCTTCAAAATCTTTTCCTTCACCACTTTTTTGGTAATTATGACCGACAATTTTAATTTCACCTTTTTCAATTCTCATTTGTTCTTTGTACATATAATTATATATTTTCCGGCTGAGATAGCCGTTGGCAATAGCTTCTACATAGCCCCCTTGGTTCTCAATCTCTGTGATCTCTGCTAAGATTTTCTCTTCCATCTGATTGGTCAAAGCCTCTATGTAATAAGAACCTCCCAATGGATCAACAACAGCGGTAACTCCTGTTTCATGTTCAATAATTTGTTGGGTCCGTAAAGAAAGCAGGGATGCTTCCTCAGAAGGAACCGAAATTGCCTCGTCATAGGAATCGACATGCAAAGACTGGACCCCGCCAAGAACAGCAGCCAGCGCCTCAAAAGCCGATCGAATAGCATTGTTATAGGGTTCTTCCCTTACTAAGCTTATACCGGAAGTCTGTAGATGACATCTCATCCAGGTTGACCGATCCTTCTTAGCATTATACTTATACTTAAGGATTCTGTACCAAAGTCTCCTCATCGCCCGTAGTCTGGAGACCTCCTCGAAGATATCCATCCCTCCGGACCAGAAGAAGGCTAATCTCTCAGCTACCCAATCCACTTCGTAACCGCGACGAATCATTTCATCCAAGATTGCCATCCCGTGAGTTGCTGCTACAGCCATCTCTGTGACACCGGATGTCCCAAATTCCCGGAAATTATAACCATTAAGCGTAATGAAATTCCATTTTGGTACATTCTTGCGGATGAATTCAATATTGTCACACTCAATCCGGAAACAGTCTTTAGGTGGAATATATTCAGAAGAATTACGAACGAGTTCTTCAAGGGTCATATCATTTTGTGAACTGCCTTTAAGTTGATCCCAAGGTACCCCTCTTTTTTCGGCCATGACCAAATACATGGGAAAGAGACAGGCAGTATTGGAAGGGTAGTGGGTAACGATGGAGGAAGTTTCTTTAGCAATATTAATCCCTTCATAAAGCAATTCCCAGTCAGGAACATGGTTGACACTGACTCCACAGGACCCGACAGAACCTTGGGCCATTGGGTCGTCACAATCATACATTTGAATCGTTGGCATATCAAAAAGGAGATTAATTCCTGTAGCTCCGTGATTCAGCAAATACTTTATGCGAAGGTTCGTGTCCTCCGGACCGCCAAAACCGACCAATTGACGTTGGGTAAAGGTACGGCCGCGATACATGTTACTATGAATTCCCCGAGTAAAGGGAGCTTCGCCTGGATTTCCCAGTTGATCACAGTAATCCGTATCAGCAATATTCAATGGAGTATAGATCATTTCCCGTGGAATTTCAGAACCCAGAACTGTTAAGGGAATATTTTCCCAATTGGCGAGATCCTGGGGTTTAACCCTTTCTTTTTTCCATTGCTCAAGACCTTCTTGAACTTTGGCCAGATAAGTTGGGTCATAGACTTGACAATTTTCAGTTTTCTTCATAGTCTCTTTAAGTATTTCTAAGGTTGTTTTCTGTTGCTCACTTTGCATAATTAGTCACCTTCCTCATGTGTCTTGGTAAAAAACAATTGCAGAATTTCATCCGCGGCCTGATAAGGATTTAAACCGTCCTCTTGAACTCTTACTAAAATATTTTTAACTTCCTCAACTTCTAAAAAACTTTCACGCAAGTAGTTCTTCAATCTTTCTTCTATAGCTCCATAGCAGGCATGTTTACGCTGCAGATGGGTCTGTTGTTCTTTTAATCCCGATTGACCTAAAAATGTTCTATGCCTTTGAATGGCTGCATCGAGGTCTGAGATCCCTCGGTCATTGAGGGCTTCCGTCAATACTATTTCCGGAGTCCAGTCACTGTCTTTCCTCAAATAGAGCATCATTTGCAGGTCATCGACAACCTCCCGAGCACCTGGAAGATCAGCTTTATTGACTACTAAAACATCGGCAATTTCTAAGATCCCGGCTTTTAAGGCCTGCATCTGATCGCCCAATCCCGGAACAGAAACCACAATCTTTGTGTCAGCATAACGAATGATATCGGCTTCTATTTGACCTACTCCTACGGTTTCGACAATGATAACCTCTTGCCCAAAGGCATCCATCAGTTTAATAATTTCACTTAACCTGGGAGCCAAACCGCCCAGCGCTCCACGGGTGGCTAAACTCCGCAAGTAGACACCGTCATCTTGATAAGCCCACTCCATTCGCACCCGGTCACCAAGAAAAGCTCCCCCGCTAAAAATACTGCTAGGGTCTACGCAGAGCACACCGACACTATAATCTTTACTTCTAAAATTACGGATCAACTTATCAACTAAGGTGCTTTTTCCTGCGCCGGGAGGACCGGTAACCCCGAGAACATACGCTTTACCTGTCAGGGGATAGATTGCCTTCATAATATCCAGGGATTTAGGGCTATCATTCTCGACCATTGTGATTAGCTTACTAAGAGCTATGCGATCTTTTTGGATTAAACCTTCAATAAGTTTTTCCATCTCTGCATCTCCAATAGCAATTTTGTAAATATGCTTTTGAATGATCTCTAAATAAAATACCCTCCATTGATATCGATAACCGCACCTGTCATGTAGGATGCAGAATCAGCCGCGACAAACACCACGACATCTGAGATTTCAGCCGGTTCTGCCAAACGGCCGGCAGGAATCTTGGCAATGAGTGCCTGAAGTTGTTCTTCAGGATATTTCATCATCATATCCGTTTTAATATAACCGGGGGCCAGGGCATTACAGGTAATTCCTTTGGACATATTCTCAACCGCTGTAACTTTGGTTAAGCCGATTAAACCCGATTTTGCCGACGCATAATACCCAGTCCCAGAGATACCTAGTCTAGCCGTAAGAGATGAAATATTGACAATTCGGCCATAATTATTTTGTCTCATACTAGGCAATACAGCTTTTGTACAGATGAAAGGCCCGGTAAGATTTACATTCATTACATCATTCCAATTCTGTAAATTGCCTTTATGGATCAAACCGTCACGATTAATACCGGCATTGTTAACAAGGATAT
This sequence comes from Desulfosporosinus nitroreducens, assembly GCF_023897015.1. Classification (GTDB taxonomy): domain Bacteria; phylum Bacillota; class Desulfitobacteriia; order Desulfitobacteriales; family Desulfitobacteriaceae; genus Desulfosporosinus; species Desulfosporosinus nitroreducens. Next base: position 8,829 of record NZ_JAMHFY010000036.1, read on the forward strand.
CGATACGACTGAAACGTGCTAGGATTTCCTCAACCATCTTATTGACTTCACTTTCTTGAGTCACGTCTGCGAGAAAAACCTCAGCCTCTGTTCCTATTTTACGAAGTTCTGAGACGGTCTCCCGGGCTTTTACTTCATTCAGGGAGATATCGTTAATTGCCAGTTTAGCCCCCTCATTTGCTAAGGCGAAAGCAATTGCTTTTCCTAATCCCTGACCGCTGCCTGTTACCAGAGCAACTCTGTCTTTAATTTTCATGGCTTACCTTCCTTTCGTCCTGATCTTTAAATCCCCTCTGCTCGCCCATTTTCAACTGCAACTTGCTGAGACGAGTCTGCCTGTTCCTTTAGACCTTTAGAGCGCTCATCTAGATTTAATGCAAAACATATGCCATTATATTTTAAATATTCAGATAATATTGCGGGCATTTTTATTGAGATTTTCAGACAATTATAGCTAAATAAAAAGAAGCGATGCTCTATTGCATCGCTTCAGGTCATTTTACCGGCAATCCCTGATGCACCAGCTAATCAGTGATGTCTCTCGGCATCACCAAAGTCTCTTTTCTATAAAGCTTCAGCTTGCGCACTACGGTAGATTGATTAATGCCTAACATTGAAGCAGCTTTCCTGGTACTTTGGGTCAAATGATAGGCTTGTAAGATCATTTTCTTCTCTGTTTCAGCTAAGGCATCTTTTAAAAGACTAAGCGGAGGCGGATCTGCAGCAGTTGTTTCTTTAGAGCCATTGCCCTTAAATAAAGAAGGATCGATCCCTTCATCAGGGCTTAAAATTACCATGCGTTCAATGGTATTTTCGAGTTCACGAATGTTTCCCGGCCAATCGTGTTCCGTCAAGGCTTGCATGATTTCCGGAGAAATTTTGCGATTAAGGTTATATTTCTTAGAGAATTTTCGCATGAAGTACTCCACTAATATAGGAATATCGATTACACGTTCGCGGAGAGGCGGGACATAAATATTGACAACATTTAAGCGATAAAAAAGATCCTGGCGAAACGTCCCCTCTTTAACCATTTGCTCTAAATTTCGGTTTGTCGCTGTAATCAAGCGCACATCAACAGAAATACTCTGCGTCCCACCCAGGCGGGTAATCTCCTTTTCTTGAATCACCCTTAGTAACTTGACTTGAAGGTCAAGAGGAAGTTCACCCACTTCATCGAGGAATAAGGTTCCATTTAATGCAAGTTCAAAGATTCCAGGCTTCCCCTTCTTGGCTGCCCCTGTAAAGGCTCCTTCCTCATAACCAAATAGTTCAGACTCTATCAGACTCGGGGCGAGAGCTCCACAATTAATTTTAATAAAAGGTCCGGTAGATCGTTGGCTTGCTTCGCGAATCATCCGAGTTATAATTTCCTTGCCTACGCCGGATTCCCCAGTGATTAGTACATTTGTATCCACTCGCGCCACACGAATGGATAATTCCACAACTTTTCGGATTTCTGGGCTATTAAAGATAAAGCCCTCCTCAAGTGCTTTTATCTTTAAGCGGGATAGTTCAGAGCGATAGTTATCCATCTCTTGAGTAAATTTATGAAGACTTCGTCTTAGGGAATTTAGTTCAGTGAGGTCTCGTATATTGGCAATTACACGTACTACCTTTCCCTTAGTATTGAAAACAGGGGTCCCTGTAAACAGAATTTCTCTGCCCTTAATTTCTTGAATCATAGTAGCGGAGTTAAGGGTTTGGAGGACTTTGGATGTGACAAGTTCTGATAAGTAACCTCTTGTGACAAGTTCTGTTACAGGTTGTCCTGTAAAATTCTCTTCAAGGGGAATACCAAGCATTAATCGGTAGGCCTTGTTCATGCGGATTATGCAGCCTTGACCATCTGAAATTACTAAACCATCAGCCGAAGAATCGATCAAGGCGCTGAGTTCGCTATTCAGTTCTTGAACAGAATGTATTTGGTGAGAGACCAATTCCAGGTCAGTAATATCTAAAAAAGAGCTTACTGCTCCGGTTATTTGCCGATTAATGATAATGGGAGTGCGATTGGTTAATACTGTTCTGTCTCCAATCTGCAGCTTAACCCCATATTGGGGCTTAGCACTATGTAAAACATCTTTGATCCTAGACAAAGGAATAAGTTCATTAACATCACGCCCAATAATTTCTTCACCGCAGACCATAAACTTCTTGGCAGTTTCGTTGATATAGGTTATTTTTCCATTGATATCAACAGCGATAATTCCACTGTAGATTGAGTCAAGCACAGCTCGAAGTTCATTCATAAGAATTCCTGGCTTCTGGCTCTCTGTACTTTCATAGCCCATTAAAGGTCCCCCCAATCGTTCAGTCTGGAATCCCTGTTAAATTCTAAAATAGCTCAATTTTGAACAGGTCTAGGCCAGTTCGCTACTTTGCTCCATACTTTGAGCAGTCATGAAGCAGTCCCTTACTTTTTACGATACTATTCTATCATGAAATTGACATACTGGGTGTAGCGGAACCCATTTTAGCCAGGAGCTTGTTCAGCCTCTGAGGCAAGCTTTTCACTGAAGAAGCCGATTGCATAATGCAACCGGCTTCGACCATGAACTATTATTTAATTTTCAGAGTCCAATTACCGTTAAATCACAAAGCTCATATTGTTTGGCATAGTATGAAATCATGTATTGCTTTCACTCCGGCTAACGCATGATTCATATCGTTTTCCTCCAGCGCCAAATCCATCGGATATCTCGGCTGTACGCCATAAGCCGTCAGGTCTGAGCAATGGTCGGCGATGTCCGCAAAGGCGTCGGAAAACTTTAAACAAAGCTTATTAAGCTGATCTAAATCATGCGTTTTCGGAGGATTGACCCCGTTTAGGACAAGATAGCCCTTCAGATACTTTTCGGCGGACTGCTGGCAGTGATAACAGATGATTTCAATGGGAACAGGCTTCATGTTGGTTAAGTATTCTGCGCTTCGCATATCCATCACCGCAAGATTGAACCACTCCTGCGCTCCTGTTTTATTGTCCATATAAAACAACCCCCTCTTCCATGATTGTTCTCTCAATGGTAGGGGCTATTTTACGCTTATTAAATATATTCTCCTTCCCAACGACAATATCAACGGGCATGGTCTTTTTGTCACGGATTGCTCTATGGATTAAGCGCATCGCGTCAATTTCACGGATATCCGAGCTTTCCGGCATCACCACATACAAATCAAGGTCTGAATCAGCATTGGGTACACCGGCGGCATATGACCCGAAAAGATAAATCTTTGCTACCGGAACAGTTTTTATAATAATACCCTTAATGGTTTCAAGCTCGTCCTGTATACGTTTTTCCATATAGCACCCCTGTTCCTGAAGACAAATATTTACATTTGCATTATAGCATACCCCTTCTCATTTTCCAACGCACTATTCTGCTCTTCACGGGTTTGCTTGACGCGAACCTTCGATTTGACATCGTATTTAATTAATATAATACAGATTTAATCACAGTTTGACGGCTAAACAACCGTATTGAATAATAACTCCCGTCCTTCAATTTTCCGAAGGACGGGAGCATACTCCCGGGTTACACCCTCTCTTTACTTCATAGGCTTTAGGTTTATCCCCTGTATACCGGCAATCGTGGTAATGGGGTTTTGAGTTCATGGGTCACATTCAAAGAAGCGTTTATTTTCTTGCTGGACTTGCTCCAAAACGTCTTTGTCATGCTGAATGACGGCAATCTGCTCCCGGATCTTTTCCACCATCATTTTGAAATGAGCCGCCAGGTAACCGATTTGATCCTGTTAACGAATGTTTAAATTGGGATTGTAATTGCCCTGGGAACCACTGTCGCTAAAATTAGTGAGAGACTCCTCCCGGGCTTGTACCAAGAATCTTACGCACGTAAGATTCTTGGTACAAGCCCGCAGGTTACCTCCTGCTCTCCGACTGAAAAGCCGATTGCCGGTAGCGTCCATCTGCCGGCAGTGGGTTTTTCATCATAAAGGAGCTTTTTTGAATAGCACCAGATAATTTTTTCTCCAACCTCGATGTCACCTGCCGGACTCTTATTTCCTCATCACCGGACGGGAGTATATTTAAGAGATTAACAAGTTGAATTTTGTCGCAAATAGCTTTGGTAATGCTCGATCGCCATAAATATTAATAATATTCAAATACGAATATTCGTTTGTAGAATCTTTCTAAAAGCGCCAAATGCCATTGAAGTTTATTATGCCTGAGGGTATAATAAACGCAGTAAAACTAGTTTGAATTATCAGAACAATTAAACTTATATGATATAATCCTTTAAAACAGGGCTTTTTTGGCGATCGCTTTCTTCTATTCATCAAAAAGTTAATAGTTGTAAAGTAAAAAATGCCGTTGTCATCATAGTCTATATTTATGGAAAGGAGTTACTAAATAATGAAAAGAAGAGCATTGTCAATGGTCTTACCCCTGGATATTTTAATAGTACCCGAGCCATTACTTGGAAAGTACACCTTCGAAATTGATGGGGTTTGTGATCTTTGTGATAAAAAGGAAATGAGATAAACATGAACTCCACAGTATGTTTTACCCTTAGCTATAACAAAAACAGAAGCTTCTAAAACATAAATTCAATCTGCAAAGCTCTTGTTCAGGTGCTTCGCAGATCAAATGAGGAGAGATGAGCATGGCCACACGTCAAGTGTATTGGAACATTGAAGGAGAGCATTGGCTCTATTTGTTCTTCATCATTGCCCTTATTTTCTTCGGCTACGGAGTGTACAAACGAGTGTCACTTTGGAAATTAGGTCAGCCTGAGAATCGCTGGAAGAATCTATGGCCAGGCCTAAAAGATATTATTGTCTATGGATTCGGGCATAAGAGAATCCTCAAAGATTCTTATCCGGGAATTATGCACCTTTGTATTTTTTGGGGATTTGTATTCTTAGCCTTTGCCACAGCAATAATTACTTTGCAAGCTGATTTTGGCTTACAAATATTCCACGGCTGGCTTTATCTGTTTATAAAGCTGACCGCAAATCTCTTTGGCTTGGCGGCTATCCTCGGTATCCTAATAGCAGCATATCGTCGCTATATCCAAAGACCCGACCGCCTAGACAATAAAACGGATGACGCAATTACACTAGCCTTAATATTTGTAATACTGCTAACCGGCTTCCTAATTGAAGGAGCTCGGATTGCGGCAGCACCTGATCCCTGGGCCGGATGGGGATTTATTGGCCAATGGATATCAATTCCCCTCAAAGCCTATCTCAACCAGGCACAGTTACTTTCCTTGCATAGATTTTTATGGTGGTTCCATCTACTCTTAGCAATGTCGTTCATCGCTTACTTCCCTTATTCGAAGCTGTTCCATGTACTATTGGGTCCATTAAATATGGTTTTCCGTAACAGAGGACCCATCGGAATCCCTGAGCTTATAAATTTTGAAGATGAAAGTCTGGAAACCTTTGGGAAAAGTCAGCTTCGCGAATTTTCTTGGAAAACTTTATTCAATACGGATGCTTGCTTGCGTTGTGGACGTTGTCAGGATAACTGTCCAGCTTATTTAAGTGGAAAACACTTAAATCCCAAAAAGATCATTCAGGATATGCGGGTTTTAATGGAAGAAGAAGGCACGGCCGTTAAAGCCGCACAGAAAGACGCTTTAGCCAATCAAACAGCGGAAGCCGAAACCGTAGCAACCGAAGAGACCGTCGAACTGCCGGTACCTTCTCTCATAGGTGAAGTTATTCCTGAGGAAGACTTATGGTCCTGTACTACCTGCCGTGCTTGTGAACAGCAATGCCCAGTTTTCGTCGAGCATGTTGATAAAACGATTGATCTGAGACGACATTTAGTCTTAATGGAAACCAGGTTCCCTGCTGAGGCTCAGTTAGCCTTCAGAAATATGGAGAATAACGGGAATCCCTGGGGCATCGGTTGGACAACACGGGCCGACTTTTTAAAAGGATTAGGAGTAAAAACCTGCGCAGAAGATCCTACAGCTGAATATTTATATTGGCCTGGCTGTTCAGGTGCCTTTGATGCACGTAACCAGAAAGTCTCCGCTGCCTTAGTCAAACTGTTACAAAAGGCTGGTGTTCATTTTGCAATCTTAGGCAACGAAGAAAAATGCTGTGGTGACTCTGCCCGTAAATTAGGAAATGAATACTTGTTTTATACGTTAGCCTCAGAAAACATCGAAGTCATGAAGGGATATGGGGTTAAGAAAATTATCACTCAATGTCCTCACTGCTTCAACACTCTTAAAAATGAGTATCCTCAATTCAATGGGAATTTCGAAGTTGTGCACCATTCAACCTTCTTGCTTGAGCTCGTAAAGTCCGGAAAACTTGCGCTAAACAATATTTCCGGAAAATCAATTACCTATCATGATTCTTGTTATTTAGGCCGCTATAATCAGATATATGCTCAACCCCGTGAATTGCTCAAAATTGCTGGCCTTGAAATAAAAGAAATGGCTCATAGTGGTGAAAAAAGCTTCTGTTGCGGGGCCGGCGGCGGTCGAATGTGGCTAGAAGAACATGAAGGCAACCGCATCAATGTCATGCGTACCGACGAAGCAATTGCCGCTAAGACAGATTATGTAGGTACCGCATGTCCTTTCTGCTTAACCATGATCGTCGACGGAATAGCGTCTCGTGAAGCGGGAGTAGCCTTAAAAGCTCTCGATATTTCCGAAATTTTAGAAGGTTGTATATAATATCGACCTGTCAGATAGAGAGTAAAATTCTCAAGAGCAAGAAGCCCTCCAACAAATGGGCTTCTTGCTCTTAGCTTTCCTGCAGAGCATTATGGCCTAGATCCAGCCTCTGAATTAACAAACTTATGTTATAATGGAAAAGAAAGTACTCAACCGGGAGGTTTATATGAACCGAATTGTTTCTATATCCGGCAAACTTAAATATATAGGTCTTTTGGGCCTGCCAATGTTCTTTTCGGATGCGCCGATCTGGAAATACCTTTGGTTATTCTGGCTGTTTGCTTTTGTGGAAATTTTCGCCTCTCTCTCAATTTTTGTGCAGTCCTTACAGCAGTTGATTGCTATACCCTATATCTATCTTTCCCATGGCTTCCGACTGCCGGATCAAAATAACTATCAGCCTGCCATACGCTATTCCCTGCCCTTCAGCGGGGAATGGACAGCGGTCAACGGCGGCCCGGACAAGGAAACCTCTCATTCCTGGAGCATTTTAACCCAGCGCTACGCCTATGACTTTTTGATCTTGGATGACAGCGGTCAAAGCTGTTCCGGCGACAAAACCCTTTTGCCGAACTACTATTGCTATGGCAGGGAAGTCTTGGCTCCGGCTGACGGAGTTGTTGTGGAAGCAATCGACAAATACCCTGATTCCCGCACCTATGGCAACGGTTCGGTGGATCATGCCGCCAAAGACATTCGCGGCAATTACATCGTAATCAGGCACGCGGCAAAAGAGTATAGCTTGATGGCTCACCTTCTGCCCCACAGCATTAAGGTCCAGGCGGGCCGGCAGGTAAAGCGCGGCGAGCCCATCGCGCAATGCGGCAACTCCGGCAATACAACTGAGCCTCACATCCATTTTCAAATTCAGGATGGCCAAAGCTTCCTTGCCTCGGCAGGATTGCCCATTTCCTTTGAGGGAATTGAGACGAAGCCCGCTGAAAACTATGCCAAATTTGATCCGCGTCCGGTATATGAGCAAAAGGAAAGGGATACATCAACGATTCAACGCGGCTCTTGCGTAGGGAATATGGAAAGTTCAATGTAGAATTGAATCGGCGTGTAATCCTGCATTTCGTCGATGACCAGATGCTTATCACTTGCCTTTGAGAACAATTTTCAATTGTTCTCGGGTTTTTTTATACCCACCGGCTAAACCTTAGCTCCTAGGAATCCATCGCTCTGTAGTAACCCCAAATCCAATTACGACATTCAGGATCTCTATCCAGTCTTAAGCAGTTTTTTTCGCCCACCTTTAGCCGACAACCACTCAGATACGAGTTGCTGTCGGCTATTATTCATTTTTTATCCTTTGCATTCACCTCGGCAACTCGACCGGTCTCAAACTGCTCCATAACTTGCGGCAAATTTGCCTCCCCCATTCGTTCTGTAGGAAAATAAGAAACAGAAAGGGAATTGACCCATGAGACTGCTTGATTTTCACTTTGCGGCTTATCAGATAGGGGCAAAATACGAATGCTATACTCACGGACAGGAATATCCCGCTCATGTAAGACAGCTTCTAAAGCTTTGGCGACTTCTGCAATTTTGCTAAAGGAAACATCATGACTAAACAATGTCACATCAATCGTAAGTGGCAGCGGAGGATTGTGAATATCCAATGTCATATCCCGCTCAAGTTTCGTTGAATCTCCCTCCTTTACAAAAGGAAGTGAGATATGATCAAAGTCATAATCAAGCTCACCGCCAATCATATCTTTCGCGATTTCCCGCAGCTCTTCATCCAATCTCCGAAAGGTGGTAAAGTTGTTAGCAACCTTGTACTCGTAGTCATCACGTATGACATTTCCATAGCTGTCAACATAGATGCTAAAGGCAGTGTCCTCGCTCGTACCAGACTGTACAAACACAAAATATGAACTGAACTTGAAATTGTAATTGGATTTTTCAATTTTCAGATTCAGATCACTGTACTTTGTGTCAATGTATTGTTGAGCGGCTTTTTTGGCTAAGGCATTAGATACAGGATTGCCGGCAAAGCTGTTTACAAAAAGCAGCAATAAGATAATAAGCCCAAATCCAAGGGCTCCAGCCAATATCTTTTTCATTTTTAAATTCATTTTATCTCACCCTCTTACTTCTTAAATGCATAGCATAATAGTCCTGCAATCAGAACACCCACGGCACTAAACGCTGCAAATACCCCAGACCACCAAGCTGACATGATGATTAAGTCTAATATACATCCTGTTTATTCTGTTCGTAAATGGTTTGGATGTTTATTTTTGCCATACGTTTCCCCCTTTCAGAAGATTAGTGTCAAATCCTTTGGATTTGTTACAATACAGCATACATTATTTTTTATTCGGCACCTGAAACTCACTTCATTTTTTTGACCTGTATATAAAAACAACGGCATCAAGATTTGCTGTCCTGATGCCGTTGTTTTTTCCTGCCTGAAATTGTAATTTTGAGGGAATATGGAATAAGAAAAGTACTCTGTCCGGAATGCTTTTCTTATTCCATATTCGGAGGGTCTTATAAGCATCCCTCGTCATGGAGAGTTTACTTGACATACCATTGGCTCCCAGGATAACGGCAGGGTTTATAAATGTTAACAATACCGTTCAGAACTCGAAAAATGGTTTACGGGATATTACAAAGCCGGTCGATTTTTTTCTTCTTAGGTTTTGGAATCGGAATAACCGGCTCCAATAAAGTGATGACTTCTTTGCTGAATACGGAATTGTCTATGTCCAATATATAATGTTCTTTTGCTCTGTCATACGGAAAGCCTGTCTCTGCATCTTTCATCTTTTCACTGATACAGTCAAGTATTTTCACAAAGACCATATTATCACAGACGAGAAGTATAGGCTTCTCATTCACATAAACCATATATTCTTCAAACATTTTCTTATATCTAACAGCACCAACGCCGCTGATCTGTTCACAAACATATTCAATAAAATCTGTTGTTGTTGCCATACTATCACCTCTCGATCATTGGTATGCTTCTCTTTATCTAATTCAGTGAATTTGACTAGAACGCACTATTACGTAGAAAAGAGGGGGTCTTTTTATTATTCTCCCGTTTTTTATGTAGGGCAAACCCATTAGTATATTTTTTTGTGGTCTCAACGTGCCTTGAGTAGTCAATAAAACGTCGTACTTATCTGGTATCCCTTTAGGGGAGCTTATCTTATTTAAACTTATTCAAACTTATTTTTATGCCTCTGAAAAAAATCATAGAAATATCTCACATTCTCAAGATCTGCCCAATTTACAACCTCTAATTCCCTTGAATCAAGATTATAGATTTTTGCATCTAACGTCGCCAGCATAAATGGTGAATGCGTAGAAATAATAAACTGACATCCTAAAAACCTTGACATTTCATTTATCTTCTCAGCTAGCAACGTTTGATTTGCTGGCGACAAGGATACCTCCGGTTCATCCAACAAATAAAGTGCATCAGTTTCAATATAATCATCCAACATTTGCAAAGTTGTTTCTCCATTCGAATACTTTTCCTGTGCAAATTTTAATATTTCCATTTGTTTTCGCATTTTATCGGAGTTTTTTAATGGTTCTATTTGTTCCTTATTCATCCCTCTCCTAATATGTTCATATATGTACCCATCACCTAGAATCTGTTCCTGTTGTATTTTTTTTATTTCATATAGAATATCTTCGCTTTTAATATACCTGCTTCTCTGAGGAAGTCTGCCAATCTGCCTGCCGCCTTCATCTTCACCTAAAGTATAACTGCATTCATCTACGAATTTTGTGAAATAAGGTGTAATTCCGTACTTATTGCAGGAGGCATACTCATATCCTTCAATCTGCAACTTATTTGCAATAATATTCAGCAGCGTAGATTTTCCAGATGCATTATTACCATATAAAACTGCAATTGATCTGAAGAATAATGATTTCTCTATTTTATCAACAAATACATTATATGGATAAATATTCGGATTACTTACTGTCTCCTTAGATAATGAAAAGTTGCTTAAATATATTATGGGTTACACCTTCTCCCATAAGTTTTTCGAGTGTCTCTTTCCTACTTAAAGTAAAACCACCTCCGATGGGCAATCACTTATTCGATCTGTTCACTGAATACTCGACGATCACTTCATTTTATCTGTTGACAATAAACAATTCATTTTCTTCATCATAGGTATACCCCGCCGCCAGCAGCGTCTGGCGTGAGGCCAGGTTATCCTCGTCGGGCTGGGCAATAATTCTTTGCCCATTGGGAAGGGCAAAAATGAGGGATTGAAGCAGCTTCAGGGCTTGACAGGCACAGCCTTTACGCAAAAAATCCTCTTCGCCGATTAAATAATCAATACTGTAGGTCTCTTCGACTGGAATGCTGCCCTGCCAATCCTCTCCGCTTCGCCAATAGGGGTAATACTGACAAAACCCAATGGGTGTTTCCTCGGCCAAAATGATGTAATGCCGTATCCAGCTGTATTCGCTTTCCCGCTTGCTTACTTCGTCGATCCAGGCTTCCACAGGCGCATACCAGCGCTGAATATGCTCGCTGTGAAGCCAGTTGACAAACAACGTCAGGTCACTGTCTGTAAAAGGCTTGAGTTGAATATTCATGCTCATCTCCCTGTTTTTCTTCATTTTTTGAGTATTCTCTTTAAGTAGTCGACATCTAACAAATTCACTGTCTCAAAATTTCCTTTATAAAACACACCCCAGTTATTGAAAACACAAGGCAATTCCTTTGCTTTTTGTAGCGTATCCACTTGAATTAAAGATACAGGTACGTCATTCATTTCACAATACTGTTTTATCATCTCAATGTTTTGATAGACATAGGGGCATTGCATATCATAATAAATTGTTAGCTCTTTGCTTTCAATTTCTTGGATTTTAACATTTTGTGCGAACTTTGGCGTTGTTCCGTCAAAAGAAAGTGCAAGCAATTCATATCCATTATCGGTAGTATCAACAACCTCAAAGCCGAACCTCTTCGCAAATGATTGGTCAGCAAGCCAAGATTTTTGTTTTTTTGCTCCAAGCATACAAATGCCGGATTTCCCCCTTTCTTTGGCATCAGCCAGACAATACTCCATCAGCGATTTCCCATACCCTTTTCCTTTGTGACTACCAGAAACCCATAAGCAATACAGATAATAATAGTTGTCACCAATTATGGGAACCCAAGCTGTTTCAAGATGAGCATATTCAATAAAAACCGTAGCCCTTGCATTTAACTTTCTAAAGACATGACCGTCCTTTAGCCGGTCTGAAAGCCATTGTCGCTTGGCGTCAATACCTTGATGGGGCTTTTTACTGCGGATAATGCAGCATAAATGCTCATTGACAAGGTTTTCTGTTGTTATGTTTACAAAATCAGTATTCATATGTACCCTCGCCTCAAATCTAAACTTGTAGTTCTTACTTTTTCGTCTTAATTGCCAAATGCGTACAAGTTATTAAAAACGGGTATCTCTGTGACAGTTTCATGTAACTCCACTGCATCAAACATTTGTTCGCTTCTATTTTAATTGAAATATTTACCTATGTAAAGAGTAAAACGTCCCTCGAATTCCCAAATCCAATTACGACATTCCGGATCTCTAATCTAGTCTTAAGCAGTTTTTTACGCCCTAGCCCGAGGTAGATCAAGGCATATATAACTGGCTATGACAGGAATCAGATAAATGTAATAATGACGTCTTAGGTTAGAGGTAACTTTCGCGACAGAAAGTTGAGTTATTCTTATATGCCAATTTTTATTCGGCACCTGAAACTCACTTCATTTTTGACCTGTATAAAAAACAAAGGCATCAAGATTTGATGTCCTGATGCCTTTGTTTTTTTCTGCCTGAAATTGTAATTTTGGAGGTTATATTTCTCCAAGGCTTATCCAGACGTCCCCCAACTGACAATCCGATAATACACTTTGGCCGTCAGCCCGTAGACAACAGCATAAAACAGGGCAAAAACCAGGATGGTACCCGCTGTGCACCAGGCGAACAACCCCACATTGGTGAGATTCAGTACTGCCAGCAATTTAGTAATGATGGGAAAAGCGAAGGCAATATGGATCCCGGCGGTAACCAGGGGCAGGAAAAATACGGTCAAGACCTGACTGCGGATCGAGCCTCTGACCTCTTCACGGCTCATTCCCACCTTCTGCATGATTTCAAAGCGGGCCTTATCGTCATACCCCTCGGAGACCTGCTTGTAATAGATGATCAGCACGGTGGCCATGATGAACAGCGCCCCCAGGAAAATCCCCAGGAAGAACAAGCCTCCATATATAGCGAAAAAGGATTCCTTGGCCTCCACCGGGGATTCGATCCAGCTGCTGGGATAATCGCTGCGCAAGGCAGTGCGGATGTCCTGGTAAACAGCCGAGATGTCAGCCTCGTCGGCTTCCAGATCAAAGCCCAGATAATATCGATACCCTGAGGGATCATCCCTATTTTCTTTGGCCCGGGCCTCCTCCATGGCTTTGACCACATCCATATCCTTGACCACGACATAATAGCTGCCTGAGATGGATACCCTATTCGGACTGTTTTCAAAAAACGAGTCCAGCCTTTCCTTGACTGTGAATGTCCGGTTTAATACCGTCAGGGTATCTTCTTCATACTTGCTGCCGCTGGAATATATCAGAATCTCATCATCCCCCAAGCTGGCCGTTCTCTTGGCCAGCCGGTTATAATCCTCCAGAGGAATCAGATAGAATTCCCTGACCGAAGAAGAGGCGTTGGAGATGTTGCTCATATCCGTGATCACCGTGTCCCCCTCTTGATTGCCGACTAAGGCCGCATACCTGTAGTCCAGCCTATCCTTCTCCTCCAGGCGGTGCTTCGCCAAGACCTCCTTTACCGACGTCTGCAATCCCTCCACGGATTGCTGGGCAGGCATGGGGGTGGAAATCATGATATTTTGAGGATACCGGGTGCGCAGCACGTCCTCCAGCCCAATGTACAAGGACACGGTGGTGGACACCATCACCAGCACGGCAGTGGCCATGATGCAGATATTGGCCAGCCCTACGGCGTTTTGCTTCATCCGGTACATCATCCCCGCTACTGTGGTAAAATGCCGGGTCTGATAATAATACCCCTTGTTCCTGCGCAGCAGTTTAAGCACTGCGATGCTGCCGGCGGTAAACAAACAATAGGTGCCGACCATCACCAGGAGGACGGCAAAGAAAAATTGGGTCAGGGCGTCCAGAGGAGATTGGGTGGTGAGGGAGATATAGTACCCCCCGCCCAGGCTCAAGGTTCCGATCACCACCAAAGGCCATTTTGTTTTCGGCTCCTTCTCCCCTGTCTGACCGCCCATCAGGAGTTCAACAGGCTTAGCCAGATGGATTTGGCGCAAGGTATTGAGGAGGGTCAACAGGAAAATTCCGGCGAACAGAAACAGCACGGCAGCCAGAGCGGGGCCGGACACGTCAAAGCCCAGGGGCACCTCAAAGTTGAGGATTTTCAGCAGAACCATGAAGATCAGCTTGGAGAGAAGTATCCCGCCCAGCAGGCCTACCCCCAGGCTGATCCCCGCCACATACAGGGTTTCGAAGGCTAATACTCTGGCGATATGCTTCTTCTCCATCCCCAGGATATTAAAAAGGCCAAATTCCTTTTTGCGCCGTTTGATCAGAAAGCTATGGGTATAGAAGAGAAAAATCGCCGAGAAAATAGCAATCACATAGCATCCCAGGTTAAGGATCATTTGTACTTGGGATCCGCCGGCCATTTTCCCCAAGCCCTCGTTTTCAGACAGGAAAACCATGATGTAATACATCATCACCGTACCGATGCAGGTCAGGATGTAGGGCAGATAGGTTTGGGCATTCTTTTTCAGATTGGTGGCGGCCAGCTTGGGATAAAAGAATCTACTCATGGCGCCCACCGCCTGTGGCCATGGTGGTCAGGGTATCGGAGATCTTCTGGTACATGGCTTCATCCGACATTCCGGCTTTATAAAGCTGGTGGAAGACCTCACCATCCTTAATAAACAGTACCCGTTGGGCATGGCTGGCCGCTTTCACGCTGTGGGTCACCATTAACAGAGTCTGCCCCTCCTGATTGATTTCTTTAAACAGGCGGAGCAAGCCCTCAGCGGCCTGGGAGTCCAGGGAGCCGGTGGGTTCATCCGCTAGAATCAGCTGGGGTTTGGTAATCAGGGCGCGGGCTACGGCACAGCGCTGCTTCTGCCCTCCCGACACTTCATAAGGATATTTGGCCAGGATATCACCGATGCCCAGCTTGCGGGCAATGGGCTCCAGCCGCCGGCTCATCTCCTCATAGGACTTGCCGGACAGCACCAGGGGCAGGAAAATGTTATCCTGCAAGGAGAAGGTATCCAGCAGATTAAAATCCTGAAACACAAAGCCGAGATTTTCCCGGCGGAAGGCGGAAATCTCCTTTTCCTTAATGGTGCTGAGCCCTTTCCCCTTGAGCAGCACCTCACCACTGGTGGGTTTGTCCAGGGAGGCCAGAATATTGAGCAAGGTCGTTTTCCCTGACCCCGATTCACCCATGATCGCTGCATATTCACCCTCCTCTACGGAGAAGGACACATTGGCTAAGGCCTGAACAGGGCTGCCGCCAAAGCGGGTAGTATAGACTTTTTTAAGATTATTCACCTCGAGAATAGTCATGAAAAAAGAACCTCCTTTGCTGAGTAGGTTCAGTATAGCAAAACTGGAAAATGCCCTGCCATAACTTTGGCTTACATTTTCCAGTTTAAGCTTACCCTTTTGTAAGGTAGATTATATTTCACTAAATGGCCTTTCCTGCTTCATAAGCTTTAGATAAGAGTTCTTGATTATTAGCTGCAGTGCTGGGGTCAGTGCCGCCGGTTTGTAAAATGGTATTAACTACATTCAAACCAAACATCTTAAACATAGCTTCATAGCTCTGAAAGGATGTCTGAAAAGCCTGGGCGTTGGGATTACCTTGGGAATAAACCATAATCAGGCTTTTAGCAGCATACCTGGGCTTATGGTTTTCATCGAACAAGCCGCAGAGCCTATCCCACAACAATTTCATTTGAGCTGTAATCTGCCAAAGATAGACGGGGGATCCAAAAACCACAACATCGGCATCGATAATATGTTTGAACATATTCTGAAAATCATCTTGCATGACGCAGTTTCCGGTTTTGCGACAAGCTAAACAGCCTTTGCAGGGTTTAAGATTCATATCATACAGATCAAAAATAGTTGTTTCGGCCCCAGCCTCTTGTGCTCCACGAATAACTTCTTTAACAAGGGTGACCGTGTTGCCATTTTTTCTTGGACTCCCCATAAAAGCGACCACTTTTTTCATGCTGTAATTCCCTCCGTAAACCATTATTTTAGGATTATTTTACCCACATGTGAAACTCTTAATTAGTTGACTCTCTGCTATATGCTAATTCCACTAATACCCTTCTATTTCCTGCTAATGTGAGGCCCTATTTCCGCAAAGTCCTGCAGCTCCTCTATAGTGTCTAAAATCCCAGATCTCGCCTCACGGCAAGCACCCCTGTCCTATTCTTATTCTTTTTCTTTACTCCCATGCTGCAGTATAAACATCTTATAATATAACCCTTCTTGAGCCAAAAGTTCGGCATGAGTTCCTCTCTCCACAATTTTGCCATGGTGAAGGACTAAAATCAGGTCGGCATCCTGAATGGTTGAAAGCCGGTGAGCAATAGCGATAGTTGTCCGGCCTTGGCGCATCTTTCTTAAAGCGTTTTGGATAGCTTCCTCTGTTTCCGTATCCACGTTGGCTGTTGCTTCATCTAAGACAAGTATCTTGGGATTGCCGGCCATAGTACGAGCAAAACAGATAAGTTGGCGCTGTCCGCTGGATAACGTTGTCCCCCGTTCTCCCATCGGCTCTTTAAGTCCCAGGGGCAGCCTGCCAATAAAGTCTTCGGCCTGAACAAAAGAAACAGCTTCCCGAACTTTCTTTTCTGTAATCTCAGATCTGGCCAAGGCAATATTACTGGAAATAGTACCTACGAATAAGAAGGGATCTTGGGCTACCAGCCCTACTTTTGAGCGCAGCTCCTGATGGGAGTGCCGGGAAAGGGAAACTCCATCAATAAGGATTTCTCCTTGAGTGACCGGATAGAAGCCCATGAGCAGGTTAGCAATGGTACTCTTACCGCTGCCCGTATGCCCGACTAAGGCGACAGTTTGACCCGGGTAGGCGGTGAAGCTGATTGATTTTAAGACCTTTGCCCCCTTGTCGCCATCATAAGAGAAACTGACATCGTTAAATTCAATTTTTCCCTGACTGATCCCAGGAGAATCCACAGAGCTGCCCTTGGGAGCTATGCGCCGGTCATCCAATAATTCAAAAACCCGCTCGGCAGCAACGAAAGATTGTTGGAATTGGGTCAAACGCTCCATCATCATGTTGACAGGTTCAAAGAAACGGTCCAGGTAGTTGATAAAAGCGTAAAGCACCCCTATTTCAATGGGCTCCGTCAAAGATTGGAACCCAAAGTAATTTAAAACCATGACTAAGGCCAAGGTATAGATCAGGTCAACCGCCGGCCGGACAAAAAGGCCTTCTAAACGAATATTAACCATCTCTTCCCGATAGTAATTATTGCTGATGGTCTGAAATTCCCGGCGAAAGCGCTTCTCCTGGCGCAGAGCCTGGATGATATTCATTCCCTGGACGGATTCATTCAGTTTGGCATTAAGATGACTAAGTTCCTGGCGCAACCTTCGGTAAACCTTGGTACTTACTTTGCGGTAGGAAATCATCAGGATGATAATCATCGGCAGCAAGATCAGACAAAAACAAGCTAAACGAACATCTAAATAAAACATAGCCACAAAAACACCCAGCATGAAAACCATATTCTGGACAAAGGCCGCTAAAACCCCTACAAACAGCTCTTTAATGGCTTCCGTATCATTGGTTATGCGCGAAATTAAGGCACCGGCAGGAGTATTATCGAAAACCTTAAACTCCAGGTTTTGTACATGAGAGAAAACATCAATTCGCAGCTGCCGGACGATTTTCAGGGCAATTTCGTTAAAGCTGACTAATTGATAATAGTGTAATATTGCCGACAGTATGTTCAGCCCCAGATAGCTTGAGGCGAGAATGATCAAGGCCCCCCGGTCAAAGGAGCGGGGAACTAAGTGCTGATCGAGAAAAACCTTAACCAGAACAGGACCTATAACATCGGCAAAGGTAGCCAGGATCAGAATAAACGAAGCCCAGGTCAAGGCTTTTTGATGAGGGATAAGATAGTTCAGTAAGCGTCGGATCACCATCTCAATGCTCCTCCCCCTCTGCTAGCAAGGATTCCAACTGCTGCCTTCGATAGGTGGCGGCATACCAGCCCTTAAGAGCCATCAGCTCCCTATGGGAACCTTGTTCCGTGATTTGTCCGTCTTTAAGCACAATGATTAGGTCTGCTTTTTCCACAGCGCTAAGGCGATGAGAGGATATAAAGGTGGTTTTTTGGACCCGCATTTTCCCCAGGCTCTCTAAAATCGTTTTCTCCGTTTTCGCATCAACTGCAGATAATGAGTCGTCTAAAATGAGAATTTCCGGTTCCAGCAAAAGGGCCCGGGCAATAGATATCCTCTGCTTCTGCCCTCCTGAAAGTGTGACCCCTCGGTCACCAACCAAGGTGCCATACCCCTCGGGAAAACTCAGCACATCTGCGTGGATGTCGGCTATTTCTGCTGCCTGATGAATTTCCTCTATGGAGGCCTCCGGTTTGCCTAAGGCAATATTTTCAGCAATGGTCGTGGAGAAAAGAAAACTATCTTGAGGCACATAACCTATTTTACTGCGCAAAGATTCCAGGGTTACATCGTAAATCGACGTGCTGCCTATTTGCAGATCTCCCTGGTTAAGGTCAAACTCCCGCGGAAGCTGGCGCAGAAAGGTTGTCTTCCCGCTCCCTGTTTTACCGACAATCCCCAGGGTTTGCCCCTGCTCCACCCGGACATTGATATTTTGCAAAACGGGTGTATTGCTTTCGGGATACGTAAAAGAAGCTCCTTTATAGATGACATCACCATTGTTGAAGCAGGTAAGGGCCTCCTCCTTTTCCTGGATTGTTTGCTTAATCTTCAATAACTTCTCTATTCGGTCATAGGAGGCTCTGCCCCGTTCAAGAATGTTGAACAGCCAGCCGAAAGCGAGCATGGGCCAGATAAATTGGCCTAAATAGATGGTAAACTGAGTCAGCTGCCCAAAGGTTAATTTTCCATGAATCACGTCAATTGAGCCAAAAATAAGGGCCAGAAAAAAAGAAAGCCCAATAATCAGCTGGATTGTCGGGTCAAAGAGGGCATCTACTTTGGCAACAGCCAGGTTCTTCGCCGCCACATCCTCGGATAACCCGCGAAAAGCTTCTAATTCTGCCTCTTCTTTTCCGAAGGCTTTGACAACTCTCATCCCATTAATGTTTTCCAGCACTTTATTGTTAAGATCAGAAAAGGCGGCTTGGGCATGGTGAAACCGGTTGTGCAGCATTGTCCCATAACGGCTGGTAGACCAAGCCATCAGGGGCATTGGCAAGAGGGCAATAAGGGTTAGTTTCCAACTGATAAATACAGCCATTGATAAAACCACTAACCCCCCGGTTGTTATGGAGTCCACAAAAGTCAAGACCCCCATGCCGGCAGTCATTTCAACGGCTTGGATGTCATTGGTGGCATGAGCCATTAAATCACCGGTGCGATGCTTTTGATAAAATTGCGGGGACATCAGGGTAAAGTGATCAAAAAGCTGCTTTCTAAGCAACCTGCTTAAACGGCTTGCCGCCCCAAATATCATTAACCGCCAGGAAAAGCGCAAAGCATAAACGGCCAAACCTATCCCGGCAAGGATCAGCGTCCAATAAAGCAAGGATTCCGACCTTAGGGCCCCGCGGCTGACTTCATCAACAATAACACGAACAACATAGGGAGGTAATAAATTTAGCAAGGCGACCAGGACTAAGACAATGATCCCTAAGATATAGCCCTTTTTCTCCTGCTTAAAAAACCACATAAGATCTTTAAAAAGAAGCAAATAGTCTCAGCTCCTTATTTCAATTGGTATCAGCTTCCACATCATCTTTTGGATAGGCCTATTCGACTACTCATCTTTTCAATCAAAACCGACTTATTTTTGACAAGCTACCCCAGTGCCCTTTAGATTCACTCCATCACCATATCCACCGTATCCAGGCCGATCTTCACTTTCGTGCCCTTGCCCGGCTCCGCTTCGATCACCATGGTGTGGGACAGCTGGGTCAGGATCCGCTTGCACAGATAGAGACCGATCCCTGTGGACTTTTTATCCCTTCGGCCGTTATAACCGGTAAAGCCTTTTTCAAAGACACGAGGCAGGTCTTCCCCGGCAATGCCTATCCCTGTATCGGCGATCACCAAGGTTTTGGCATCGTCCCTTTCCAGATAAATGGAGATCTTCCCCCGGTTGGTGTACTTCAAAGCATTGGACAAGATCTGCTCAATGACAAACACCAGCCATTTTTCATCCGTCAGCACGTCACAGTTCAGCTGGGAGAAATCCAGGCTGATCTTCTTACGGATAAACATCTTGGCATATTTGCGCACCGCCTGCCGGACGATATCATCCAAAGCATAGCGTTTCAGCACAAAATCGGAGGAAGGGCTCTCCAGCCGCAGGTATTGGAGCACCATTTCCACATACTGTTCAATTTTAAACAGCTCCATGGCCAGCTCCCTGTTCTGCTCCATACTCTGAGCAGTACTCCCATCGTCCTCCGCCGAGGGGAGGGACTGGAGGAGGAGGCCCATGGCGGCGATAGGGGTTTTGATCTGATGGGCCCATAGGGTATAATAATCCACCAAATCCCTCCGCTCATTATCCGCCCGGGAAACCAGCCTGATCTTATCTCGGTAGAGGGCGGTGATCAGTTCCTGATACTCCTTTTCCAATAATCCCTTAGCCTCAGGGAGCCCTTCCAGGCTGAACATAATCTGTTTCTGCAAATCCCGGAGCACTCTGCAGCGTTGATAATAGCCATGGAAATCCGCCGTCAGGACCAGGAGAGCCAGGACGGCACAGAGCAAAGCGGCATAAAGCACCGCTTCCGCCGGCAGTTGATACAGATAAAACACCAAGGCAAAGATACCGGCAAAGATGCAGTACAAAAGAATTCCCCGGCTCTGCCCTCGGAGGTACTGCTTCCCCGCTGCCCCAAGGCTGATCTCTTTCATATCACATCACCATATACCCTATCCCTTTTTTGGTCACAATAAATCCGGCCAGCCCTGCCGCCTCTAATTTTTTGCGCAGCCGGGTCATGTTGACCGTCAGAGTGTTTTCGTCGATATAACTGTCCGTTTCCCACAGGCGGGCCATGATTGCTTCACGGCCCACGACCTTCCCTTTATTCTCCAGCAGCATTTTCAGGATCTTATAATCGTTCTTACTCAACTCGACCTTGCTGTCATTATAGGTTAAGGAAGCATCGCTGGTATTAAGGATGGCTCCCCGGTGCTCCAACAAATCCGTCTGTCCGGCAAAATCATAGGTCCGGCGCAGCATGGCCTGCACCTTGGCCGTTAAGACACTCAGGTCAAAAGGCTTGGCAATAAAATCATCACCGCCCATATTGATGGCCATGACGATATTCATATTATCGGCAGCGGAGGAAATAAAGATGATCGGTACCTTGGACACCTTGCGGATCTCGCTGCACCAGTGGTAGCCATTGTAAAAAGGCAGTGAAATATCCAGGAGCACAAGCTGGGGATTGAAAGAGATAAACAGAGACATCACCTGCTCGAAGTCGGTCACACATTCCCCTTCCCACCCCCAGGTCCCGATATGGTTTTTAATCGCTTTGGCAATGACGGCATCGTCTTCAACAATCAGGATCTTATGCATGAAGCAGACCCTCCCTTTTCATGCTACTATTCTATCACAATCCCTCAGTCCCGATAAGGAACATGCCGAGGATTACAAGAAGACCGCCCAACCACTGCTGGTAACCGGCGCTTTCGCCCAACACTGCAGTCGCCAGCAGCAGGGAAGTAAGCGGCATCATGCCTGAAAAAGCCGCAGCTGTGAACGCGCCGCAGCGCTTTATGCCAGAGTACCAGCAGATAAATGCCAGAGCTGTTACAAATACGCCATACCAAAGAAGAGCCGTCCATTCCATAATGCCGATTCCGGCAAGTTCCTTCAGGGGATGCTCAAAGGAGGCCGGGATCAGGCAGAGAATCAGAGCAATTGCCGATACAATGGCGGTCTGAGCAAGAGGACTTGCTGGTTCTTTCAAGTCCGCCGCCGCCTTGACAGCGGAAATACGTGACAGCGTATTGAAGGCCGACTCACAAGCCGCCGCACAAAGTATGAGCAGATTCCCGCCGATATGTTCTAAAGATAAACCCTTTCCCGGCGTTAATACTCCTTGAATGATCAGAATACCTCCCACAGTACAGAGTATTCCGGCAAGTTTTCTGCCGCTGACCGGCTCCCTTAATACAATCATAGCCAGCAGCGCTGTTATGGCCGGCGTCGCGCCGGTGAGTATGCCCGCTTCTCCGGAGCCGGTATAATGAAGACCCCATAGTAAAAACATACGGAACAGAAAAATACCGCATAAGGCCTGAAGTGACAAAAAGAGAAAATTGCGCAAGGACATTAATCGAAGATACCGGACAAGTTGTTTTCTGCATAATGGAAGCAAAAACACGAGGGCAAAAAACAGACTTACTGCCGTGATTGTAAATGTGCCCAGCTTTCCCGTAACGAACCTGGCCGATATGACGCTGGTTCCTGCCAGGGAAAAAGCGCAAATCAAATATAATTTCCCGCTCAAACCATCCATTCTAACATCTCTCCAAAAATGCATTACATTCTTTTAACCTGATGGTATAATTCTACCCAGATCACTGGTTCTGTTAAAGAGCCAGTATAGAGCAGATTTTACGGAGCCAGTTGGAGGCATTATGTTAGGAATTGAATTGAACCGGAACCATGAATTGCAGTTATGGCGTCAAATTTACCAGCACTTAAAGGAACTGATGCTATCCGGGCAGCTGAAAGCGGGAGAAGCTCTGCCCTCCACACGGGAATTAGCGAAGGAGCTGAAGGTTTCCCGCAATACAGTTTGCGAGGCTTATGACTTGCTGATTGCCGAAGGCTTTATCATCAGCCGTCAGGGAGCCTCCACACGGGTTTCGGAGGGTTTATGCCTTGAACCGGTTAAACCGGCATCCTCTCCTAAGCTAAAAAGCAAGGCAGTCCGGTCAATTTCCGTAAGTTTTCGGACGGGCAGACCCGACTTAAGACAATTTCCCCGGTTTCTTTGGCAGCAGTTGCTGCATAAGGCCTCCGAAGAACTGCCCCTTGAGGATTTTGGTTATACCGGACCCCAGGGATTGCCTGTCCTTCGAGAGGAAATTACGGCTTGGTTGTTCAGAAGTCGAGGGCTTAAGGTTTCATCGGAGGATATCTTTATTACCGCCGGCGCAACCCAGGGACTGCATCTTATTGCGGATATTCTCTGTGGAGAGGGCCAAAAAATATTGATGGAGGACCCCTGTCATCTCGGAATGCTTGGCACGTTCCTAAACAAGGGCTGCTCCATTATTCCAATCCCCGTTGACGCCGAGGGAATGCAACCTGATTACCTGTCAAAATGCGGAAGCACAGGCCCAATCTATGTTACGCCATCTCATCAGTTTCCCTTGGGCGGAATTCTTCCCGCCTCACGCCGTGCCGCGCTGATTCGCTTTGCCAGAGAAAAGGATCTTTATATCATCGAAGACGATTATGACAGCGAATTCCGCTATAGCGGCGAGCCCATTGCTCCCCTTTACACTTTGGACCCGCAACGTGTGATTTATGTCGGCACCTTCAGTAAAGCAGTTTTTCCGGCACTGAGAATAGGTTATGTAATTTTGCCTTATCAGCTTCAAGAGCGCTGGCGAAATCTGCGTACTCATACGGATGTACAAAATCCACCCTTAGAGCAGGCTGCTCTGGCAGAATTTTTAAGAACACGCAAGCTTGACAGGCATGTCCAAAAGATGCGTAAAATTTATGGCCGGCGCCGGCAAGTGTTGTTGGATTCGCTGGCAGAAGCTTTTGGCAGCGAGTGGATTGCTTATGGAGATTCCGCCGGGCTGCATGTTGCTATAGATTTTCCAGGAAGGCGATTTGACGAGGGGTTTAAAAGCAGCTGTCTAAAAAACGGAATATATATTACTCCTGTAGAAAGCCACTGCCTTGAAAAAGGCAGGCATCAAAGCAAGCTGCTTATGGGCTATGGACATCTGGAACCTGATGTAATCAGAAACGGTGTTGGCCTATTGTCTGATATTATGAAGAAATTAACTATCTGAGTTGATACCGGGCTGGCATTTATATTATAAAAAGTCAACAGACCGCTGCACAATGCTGTTGCAAACGATGATTGCAGAAAAAATTAACCTTACTTTTTTTCCGTTAACTTCTTCTGATAGGCTTTCCAACCTGGACACCATCGAGTATGCCAGCGCCATAGTTTTGCTAAAATTGAACTTGGCTTCTGTTCTGCTTTAATACGCATCTTGCAATTTTCGCAGTTCGAACTCATTTTTTGCCCCTCCTCTAATACACATCTTGCCTTAAAAGAAATTTACATTCTCTCAACTTTCTGAAAATAATAAACCGGCTTTCTCAAAGAACTTCTCTGTCATTATACATGATAAGAAAAGGCTTAACGTGAACAAGTTCGTGAAATTGAGAAGAAAGTACTTAATTATATTAAGGAGCATTTGATTTAGATTAACGAGGAACTTTAATCTTCTAGAGTTTCAAATGAATTAGCACAAATAAAGTAGATTAAGTTCGTCTTTAACATATGTAAATAAATCATAGCACTAGGCGTCCATTATGTAGATGCTCGGTGCTATTTGTTTTTCGAAATCATGTTCTCTCTAGGAACAGTAATTCAGTGTCATCGTGTTTACCAACATTTGTTAAGGGTTAAACTCACGTTACACGTTATTAGATACTTTTGTTGACCGTCCTAAGTTCAAATATATAGACGAAAAGGATATCAGGGGTGTTACTGACATAAAGATGTGGAATTTTGCCTAGCCTCACAATAAGAAGCCTAGGAAGTTCAACACATCCTTATTGACCGAGTGGGAGAAAAACTTCGGCTTAACTACTGGCCGCAAAACACGATATTGCAAAAAACCCCGGCACAATTCACGATTGCCGGGGTTTTTTTTGCGTTAATTCACAGCAACAACAGGTCGGGCCTCAATATACCCTCTATACCCCATCGGGGCAAGTTGAAATCTCGGTGCTGCTTCAGGTGCCCAGTTAAATCCGTAAATTTTAGGGTCAAATTTTTCAATGTGCTGCCAAATTTCGCCGATTTCCTCCATAAAGTCATCATCGTTATAAGGTTCTCCCTGAAATATCATCATCTGGCATGGCGGCAGCTCAATCAGATCATATCCATCCGGAACATCATTGTTGTAGGCAGGGGGCACCTCCACGCCCTGTACATATTGGGAAGTACCATCTTTTATCAGGTTTTCCGGCAGCCACATTCCAATGGGTTCATAAATTGCTTCTTTAACACTTGAAAGCATTGACCACACATCACAGCCGACTTCCTCGCAATAGCCAAAATAATCCGTTGCTTTGAGTCCCCGCTTTAGAAGTACCTTTCTGGCAGGACGTTCAATAATTTGCACAAATACGGTTTTGGTTGCTTTTTTCTCACTCATAGTTATTCCTCCTTTATGCAATGCTCGGAAGGTATCGAAAACTTTTTCAGGCATAAAAAGTTGAATGGGCGGAGTGTTTTGACTATATCTTTTAGGGGGTAAGCCAAACTCTTTGGCAAAAGCACGGGTAAAGCCTTCGTGAGAGTCAAAAACATAATCCAAGGCAACATCGATTACTTTTCGTTCCTCATCACGAAGAACCAGGGCTGCTCTGGTTAGTCTTAATGCACGAATATAGTCAAAGGGGGTTCTCCCAGTTATCTCTTTAAAAATTCTCGCTGAGTGCCAGGGAGAATAACCGGCAGCATTGGAGAGTTGCTTAAGGGTAATCTCTTCAGATATATGGTCCTCAATATAATCCTGCATTCTTTGCACTGCCCTTATTGCTTCAACCTGATTCATTTTCTCACCTCCCGAAATATAGCATAAATCAAAAGGAGAAGTAATTCTTGACCTGGATTGCTGGCAAAAACAATCTCTTTAGCTTTTTTGAACATCTCCGCAACGAGTTTCAGAGAACTTCTGGACCCGACGCGGAACAACAATAAATGACAACTCCAAAGTTGTTCCGCCGAATATTTTTATTTAGTTTTTCAATGTCCAGTGTGCTCATAATCTGTAAGTACATCTTTTCAACACTCGATGATAGACGGGCATATCTTCAGCAACCTCAGACACTGCCTCGAGTTTTCCTTCACGAATCATTTCTTCGATACGAAATGCGACCCAGGAATCACTAATTCCAAGTTGATATTTACCAAGCACCCGCCCAATAACCTTTACCTCCTGAAATTCCTCACCTTCTGCTGCGATTTCACGAAGGATAAAGTCATCATAGAGGGTTTCCGGTGCACTGATCAATTGTCCATTCAGCGTGGCCCGCAAAGGTGCGTTCTCCTTTTGCAGCTTTTGCCAATGAGATGCAAAGCTTTGTTCAAATACCGGCAACACAGGTTTTTGCAAGGCAAGATACCGATGCCATTCTTCGGGAGCAACTTCACCCCAGCCGCTTTTCTGCACGATATTTCCCTTTTCGTCAGCTTCCCATTCCGGGAGCTTGACAATAGCAATCTGTTTGCTAGGCACTTTCCACTGATTCAACTGCTCCATGAACCAATAGAGTCCACACATTTCATCAGGCTGATTGCTGTACCAGATTCGAAGGGATTCTCCCATTGCTGCCTGTTCCTGAACCCTTTTCAGATCTTCTTTTGCCCTTTTAAATACTTCCTGAGCCGCCTGACGGCCCACGTCATTGGGAAAAACGCTGTATAAGTGTTCCAAAGTCTGCTTCCGCTTGATACCGGGCTGATTCTCGGAAATATCTCCGACGCTCATCATCAAGTTGAAGCCATAGATGTCTGCTGTATTTCCACCTAAGGGGACAGCGCTCTCCCATGCTAAGCGTGCCTTTTCCTCTGCTTCTCGTCGGGCAGCTTCAACTTCCTCTTTGGTTGGCTTACTTCCATCCGCATGACTAATACCAACGCCAATACACCCACCTTGATATTTCCCCTTGCCATAGTGCTGTGCTACTTTAAAACTTCCACAAGCACTGTCGCTGAATACTATTTCAATCATATTATCCGCCTCTCAAATCCATAGTTGCTTATATCGGATTATCCTTGAATAAATTCTTGCTAACTTCGCATTTTTAGCCGAATATGGATAATAGGAACCAGGCAATTTATACTGAGTGCCCTACGCTTAATGAGAATGATGTCTAGCTAATATATTTATAATGAATATCCTATAACCATAGTTACAAAGAAACTAAAAATAATCCAGAAACTGATCGGAAAAGATTTGGCTAAATGCCCTAACTGCGGATCAGAAAAACCGAAACAATTTATGAGTCTAGGCAAATCTCCCCGTGCTACTATCCAAACCTTCATGCGTTTAAAAAAATGCCCCGTTATGGGGAGGGGGAAACTATACTCATTTTTGGTAAATGTAACGCTGCTCTGATACATTTTGCTACTTGTTTTTCATTAAGTCATCTAAATTAGACGGAAGATGAGATATTCAATCCCCATAATGAGGAGCACCAATCACCGCGATTTCGCGCTATTTTAATTATCCAAAGTTAGGTGCGAGTAGTCCTCAATATATCTGATGTAAAGTTACTCAAGCGCTGCTACAGCTTGAGTTTTTTTGTAGCTAACTTCGGATAATTGGCTATGAATAACTAGAATTTGCCTTGCGACGCTATATCAAAAAATTGTTCACTATATACCTGTTACTCCCCACTCAAATTTTTACCCGTAATTAAGTTAAACAACTCTTCTGACTTTTCTTTGCTTAATTGAACATACTTAGTTTCGCTGTCTATAACAAGTTCTATTTTATCTTTATTAGGACTTATCCATAATCCATAAACTGCTCCACTTGTTTTACTGTTAGTGTCCTCAAAATGAAATTTGTATTCAGGAGGATGTGCCATACTTACTGCCGCGTTTTCCCACTTGATACTATTAAGAATGTCCTTCGCATTTTGAACTTCCTTGCTATCCTTGATTTCATTATACAGTTCATATTTGTCTGTTCCATTATCTTGTTTTTCAACTACTATTTTATTCCCTTCAATTTTAAGGCTATTTGAACATCCTGCTATTAGTAGAGGAACTAAAAATATTACCATGAAGACAATAAATATTTTTTTGACTTTCAAACTTATCCCCCCAGTAATAAATATCACTCTCAGTATATATAGACGAAATCATTAATTATTTTATGACGGAATATGCAAGCCCTGTAGTAACACATTTTCCTACGAATGCGTCACGGTTTAAGAAAAATGTGAAGTAACTTTAAAGTATTGTATAAGAAGTTAGAACATCTGATAATCTTTAGTCCGTATAACTATCGAATTTTTCTACTATATTATCTTTCATATATAATCTAAAGTAGTTGGTTGCAATAAGGAATTGTCCAACAACATAATGGTAGACGTCATATCCGTCCTCATTTTTCATATACATCTTTTTACTTCCTAAAAGATCAAACATTTGTTCTTTAGTCATTCCTTTAATTTTATACTTGCTGTGAAGATCAGATATAGAATCTTCTCTTATATATGCATAAGTATTCCATTTTTCTGTCGTAAATTTTTTAGCCCATTGATCACTTAAGAAGCCTGTTAAAAGCGATATAGAACACAGCAATGCTAAAACAACAAAGAGGTTTGTTGATAATTTTAAAATAGATATTCTTTTCAACAAAGTTTTTCTTAAGAAAATCCATAGAAGTATTGACAGAATTAATGATATGCCTATTCCGAAAAGCAAGAGTATCTTATCAAAATCAAAATGTTCTAAGGAAAGAAGTGCGCCTATTCTATTTGCATGACCAAACAGAATCCAAAATGAAATATAGGTAAAAAATATTACTATTATTACTCCTAAAAAAAAGTTCAGTATGTTGATTGTATTTACTTTATTACTTTCATCAATCATAATTTCCTCCAAATGCGTGGCTAATAAACAATTTTTCTATATGACCAATTCGTAATATAGAAAACCCAGATTGAGTAGATCCAATAACCAATTATTAATCGTTACATATAAAAATGTGCATTAAAAAGATCCTTGATAGGAGGAGAATTAAGACCTACATATCGATACTTTCCGGGATATTCAATGGAAACTATTTGAAGATCTAAAGGCACAAAAACTTCCCGCATTAAATTGAATTTTGCCAGAGCTGGTACTAGGGGCCAAGTTCGCTTATTGCGGCGGCTGGTATAACGTCTTGAGAGAGCCCAGACCGGAAACGGCGACCTCCCATTGACCGTCACTCGTTTGAAGCCATTTGGCAATCTTACGCGCCGGATGGTCCTCCGGCAGGTCTTTCCGCATGACTGCATAGTAATTGATGGCAAGGGGATACTCCTTTGCCAAAATCGTTTCCGCCGTCGGAGCGACTCCGTTAAAGGCGAGGGTTTTGATACTCATTTTGCCGATCACACTCTGGGTAATCTGTATGTAGTAGTAAAGGGTATAGCCCAACGTATATGCGTTTTCTTCGCCGTCATGCGCGAAATGCCGGTATTCCTCCACCATTTGCAGCATCCCGTTCATGTCCCGCTCCATATAGTTCTCCTCGACGGCAGGGTTTATCTTTTTGTCCCCTAGCACCAAATTCTCCAACTGAGCCTGGGAACCGGAATCAGCGTTGCGGCAAATCGGTACGATACGCCCGTCTTTACCTCCCAGCTTGGACCAGTCGGCAATAGACATATCGGCATAGATTTTCTGCACCTGAGAGGCATCAATATTGCTTACGGGATTGTCCGCATGTGTGATAAACACAAGGGCTTCAGCGCCGACAGGGATATATTCAAGCTCCGTTCCGGCCTTTTCCGCAACCTCCGCGACCTCTTTTGATGGATCCGGGACAAGGATTAAATCAACGTCTCCCGCGATGAGCAGCTCATATGACTTCATGGTTTTGGAGGCCTTTTCCGGAAGGCCCGGCCACCTGTCTTCCATGTTGTCAGAGGTATGAAACATCCTTTTGTAGATTCTCTGTACGAGGGGCAGCGTGGAAGTCGAGCCGTCGATGCGCGGATAATTTGCCGCTGTGATGCCGATGGCGGCGGCCTCCTCCGATGGGGTCAGAGTGATTGCTTTTGGAGCCGCGCTTGGCGCTGCCGGTATCTGAGACTGTGCCGATTCTCCCAAATTCCCGGTTTCCGAACAGCCCTGTGTCAAAAAGAGGAGTATCATTACAAGCATTAAGCATATTATAACTTTCAATACCCCAAGAATTTTTTGCTTGGTTATCATCTTCTTTCCCCCTTGGTCAGTGCTCTTTCTCTAATAGATGCATCATAATCCTGTTGACTATATTCTAGGTGAGCTTGTGTTTTAGGCGATTGTCGAGGCTGAACTGTCGATTGTGACAGATGCTGCGGCTGCATTCGGAGGCAAAGTTAATAAAATAAACTATAGCCGCCGCAAGTAAGCTCATGATTGCAATAAAGCTATATATGGGTTGTTAACCTCCAATATATGTGTCATAGCTTATTTCCACATTTTCCCTCAATATCCTCCCCTCGTAATTAAAAAAATCTCGCCAACACTCTGTCGTTCTTTTGCCCCATGATAAGGAAAGCCCTTCTCCCCATCCATCACGAACTCCGTTTAAAAATCCGGCGGTTTTTTGGGGGCAAAAAAACGAAAATGGACGAAAAACCCCCCGGTAATATAAGGACACAAAAAAAAACAGTACGGGCAGGGA
>NZ_JAMHFY010000037.1 GCF_023897015.1 Desulfosporosinus nitroreducens
TCATCAAGATGTTAGTTCTCTTTGTATTTCTACAAATGTCTAAACTTTTCATTTAGAAACGTGTCGCACATATAGCACTATCAAGCACTCCACTAATAACTTGACAAAGTATATTATGACATAATGTTGTCGAGTTATATACTTTATAATTTTACATGAGGTGATGATATGCAGATCAGCAAATTGTTTCAATTCAGATTACTTTTCAGAGGATGCAGTCGTGCTGGATGAAGGACAGAAAAGGCATGGTAAATCAGCAATCAAAAAATGGAGTGATGAATACCAGTTTGCAACAAACGTAAGACTAGAACCTAGAGAAGTGGAACAAAACAAAGACGAATTACCGTGACCTTTAAAGTAGATGGAGATTACGATAAGATTATTGAGTTATCCATTTATTCATCAGGAGATTGGAGGAGATCTATGGGTGATGCATTAAAGGATATCTATACCGCAGAATTTCTACATGGATTTAGTGCCAAGGTACACACTGCTTATAAGGATTTTGATTCGGAACAATTTGTAGTATCCGTGCTGACGCATCCATGGGATGAATTACCGCTCAAAGCCCGTATGCACAAAATTGCAGAGATATTGGGCGAATATCTTCCCAAGCGTTTTGAAGATGCTTTGCGTATTCTATTCTCTATCGATGAGAGCTGCAACGGGTTCCCATACCTGTTCTTCCCTGACTTTGCAGCCACTTATGGGCAGCAGGAGGAATATTGGGAGCTTTCAATGAATTCCTTGGAACGTTTCACACAGCGGTCATCTTCAGAGTTTGCAATTCGTCCGTTTTTACTGCGGGAACCGGAACGTGTCATGGAATATATGCTCCGGTGGTCATTACATCCAAACGAGCATGTACGGCGTTTTTCCAGTGAAGGCTGCCGGCCTCGTCTGCCCTGGGGTATCGGGCTTCCAATATTTAAAAAAGATCCGTCACCCGTTTTTAAAGTTCTGGAACGCCTGAAAGCTGACCCTTCCCTTTATGTCCGCAAAAGTGTTGCCAATAACCTGAATGATATTGCAAAAGATAACCCGGATGCTGTTTTGAGAACAGCACAACGATGGATCGGTCATAATCCGGATACGGACTGGATTCTACGGCGAGGCTGCCGCACCCTGATCCGGAAAGCCAATCCCGAAGCGATGACGCTCTTTGGCTATACGGACTTTTCAGAGGAAAAACCCCTATTTAAGAACGCATCCCTGTCGGTTAAGCCGGACGGGCTCCAAATTGGGGATAGCTGTAAGCTGCACTATTCACTCGACATAGTTGGGAATGCTCCGGCACATATCCGTTTAGAATACGGTATCGACTTTATAAAATCCAATGGAAAACCATCTCTCAAGCTGTTTCTGTTATCGGATAAAACCGTATCCGGCGGCGCACACTTGTCGGGAACACGCCTGCATAGTTTTGCGGAACTCACCACCCGCCGGCATTACCCCGGAGTTCATCGGATTGCACTGCTGCTCAATGGGCAGGAAATTGCACAAACCATGCTCAACATCACAGGAGATAAAACATGATTGTTAACAATTTGCTTTTAAAGCTATCCAATCCAATCCAATCCCCTCTCGATGTGAAGGGATTGGATAATGGAGTATTTGGTAACCACTTTATTGTTTCGAAGATTTCATTTCATTTGTAAACAAACTTTGAACAGCATCTGCCTGAGCTTGAGTTATAGTTTCTGCCGTTACGAGACTATCCAAGACACTGGAAAACCCGCCTTTGCCTCTTTTCTGATCTACACTATTATCCGGATCACCTGTAGGTTTTGCTGCTTCGAGAGCCGTTTGAATCGCATCTACTTGAGCCTGTGTTATTGTTCCTGCTGTTACCAGACCATCTAAAACGCTTGCTGAGTCTGAGGGTTTCGCTGCCTTGAGGGCTGTTTGAACCGCAACTTCTTGAACTTGTGTTATCGTTTCAGTTGTTACGAGACTATCCAAGACATTTGAAAACCCGCCTTCACCTCTTTTCTGATCTCCACTTTTATCCGGATCACCTGTAGGTTTTGCGGCTTCGAGAGCCGTTTGAATAGCATCTGCCTGAGCCTGTGTTATCGTTCCTGCTGTTACTAGACTATCTAAGAAGCTTGCCGAGTCTGAGTCTGAGGACTTCGCAGCCTTGAGGGCTGTTTGAATCGCATCCGCTTGAACTTGTGTTAAAGTTTCAGCTGTTACGAGACTATCCAAGACACTGGAAAATCCGCCTTTGCCTCTTTTCTGTCCACTTTTATCCGGATCACCTGTAGGTTTTGCTGCTTCAAGAGCCGTTTGAATCGCATCTGCCTGAGCCTGTGTTATTGTTCCTGCTGTTACTAGACTATCCAAGTTGTTTGCAAATCCACCTTGTGGTGCGGCTGACTGTATTTGAGCTAAGAAGTTTTGAGTGGGTACAGTGGCTCTGCTTGACTGATTTGCATAAACACCTGCTGTGGACATAAGTGTTGCTATAGCAGTTAGGATTACAATTGATTTTACTTTTTTCATTAGGTAGACCCTCCTTAAATTTAGCTTTGTTATCATTGAGCTGGACAAATCTTTATGTAGCAACCCATTTGTCAGAGATGATTCCTGTATATGTGTGTAACATACCTAAGAATCAACGCTTTCACTCGAAATGATTGAGTACAATGTTATTATGCAATATCAATCTGAAATTGGTCTGAATCTTACCTGAAAGTTTACTGAAATTCATCTGAATGTATCCTGATCTTGTTGGACACCTTGTCCGACTGAAGGAGTTACCGCAGTTCTGGTTCCACAAGATTAACGATTTATTTAATCTACTCAATTCTTAATTTAATTGAAGTCTCACAATAAGGTAACCGCAATGAGCCCTGTAACCATATAGCGCTATAAATTTATTGGGCCATATTCCCGTTGCCAGACCTCCTTGCTATAATGGTTATGTGAATTTTTAAAACACAGTCCACATTAAACGAAATAGCTATAAATGAAGGACCATATTCTCGATCTCTAATTTGACACCTAAAGAAGTTTATGTAATAAAAAGGAGCTTCTAAATGTTAGCGGAGTTTAAAATTATTAATGACCCCTTGCGTCCTAGTATTTGTACCAATCTTTGTTCAGTTTGTTACCGAAATAGTAAGAATGGGAGTAAAAGCATCGGCTGCTGTTCTTATGAACCAGAATTCTGTCTTTTCGATTTAGTATTTTTATATCTTCATTACCCTAAGTTTTATAAGTTGATCTTAAAAAAAGGTCATATAATTAAGGGATATAACGGAATAATGATAGAAATGAAATCCGGCTTCAACCATTGCCCCTTCGCAAGTGACTCGGGTTGTGTCTTACCAAGGGATGCCATAACGCCTCTGTGCCGGTTATTCATATGCCGGGAAGCGGCCATCTTTGGACCAGACATAGTCGAAGAAAAATTCGATGAATATTTTTCCAGCAAGGAATATGACTTAAATCTCTTTTTGAATAGTAAATTGGTACATGACAAGGATTTTACCAAGGCAAGACTACACAATTTTATAGTGGAATTTTCCCCAACAATAAACACTATGATTGCAGGAATCAATAGAATTAACCCGCCGATAGAAACTTTCAATATAGAAATGAAGCTTGAGGATTTTGGAATACTCCTATAGTATTTGGTGTACCCACTAAAAAACCCCTATAATAGATGATGATTTTCTATCATAGGGGGCATCTATTTCACTTTGGGGTTAGGTTCATCACATCGGTGGCTCTCCAGACTAACGTTCCTTCCACACGACAACAAAATGTTATATTTAGTGGCATAACCTAACCCAAGGTTCCTAGAGTCATGCCACGTTTACTTGTTGCTTTTCTGATTCCTCTCAGCAATAACCCTCTTTCACTTTGAGTAAGCTCATAGAGAATTATGCGTTGTCGAGTTGTCTTTTTAATTTTCTAAACCCAATATACATACTAATACGCCATGGCAGGATCATGCTAAAGGCCAAGATGAAAAAAATGCCGCTCATTTGGGCAGGATCGATATGTATGGTCTCAGCAAGGATAATTTTCCCGATCATTCTTAAAGTAACTAAACCTATCAAAGCCACTATAAACAGCTTTGATCTTTGGAGATAGATTTGGTTGTCCCGAATTTCAAATTTAGAAGTTTTTATTAAGACGATAGAGAAAAGCATTCCCATTACAACGGAACTTATCAGCTCAGGTAATGTCGGTCTAAACATTGGTAAGATAAACATACTCGCACCAGTTGCCATGAAAAGCGGTGGCAAAATAATCTTTTTCGCTACAGCAGGTTTTTTTGTGTTTCTCAATCGTACCAAATTAACGATAACAACCATTAACAACGACACGATAATTGATGCTATGACTAAAAACTGTTTTGTGAACATAATTACCTTTCTATCGTCCAGTCTTATACCTATTATAATATAACTCTTTGCCTTTAAAATATAGCAAAGAGTTATATTATTGCAGAGTTAAAGAGATATCGAACTCTTCTCTCATGCTTGCTATTGTTCAATTTTTTAGAATTTCTTTCTAAGTGATATCTTTACTAGAAAATTTCCGTATTGCTAACATCACAAATCCGAGCATGTAAATGGCTATATAGACAAACATCCATAGACTTGCTGGTTTGCCACTGCCCGATAAACTGGCAGCAGACATTGCACTTGCTGCCAGCTCAGAATTCGGAACCATGACCCGTTCCATCGTACTATAAATCGTTTGGAACGGTGAAATCAAGCTAATAAAAATTCCAGTACCAATGACTGAGTTGTTACTCACGTACTGCCCAATCATCTCGACCATTCCCCCAACATTACCTAAAATGTAAATGAAGATCATTAAGATTCCATTGGACACTGCTTTTAAGGACACAGATCCAAACAATGTCAGGCAAAGGACTGCGACTGGCAGCAATAGATACAACAACCATCCTGTAATGATTTGAGAGAACGTTAGACTGGTTATCGTGCTAAGCCCAAAAAAGGCTCCGATGACCAGAATTAATGAGAAAAGCAATGTTGCGTAGGTACAGGCTAAAATAACCAATCCGCCAAGTTTCCCAAGGATATACTGATAGCGTTGAATGGGACGAGAGAGAATCCCTTGAATGAGTCCTGACTCTAGTTCTGAGGCAATTGCACCCGATCCAAGCATAATAGTCAGCAAAGCTATTAACATGGCCGAAAACTGAAAACCCATTTTCGTAACCATTTGAATCGCAAAAGGCTTAAATTGATTTCCCATGCCATGAGTCACTGATGTGTTGGGAAAATAATTAAGCATTAATGTCCAAAATACCAAGTACAAAAAGGTGACAATCCCCATTATGATAAACGTTTTTTTACGAATAGCTTCATTTAGCGTTGTGATTAATATAGCTACGATGATTGTCCCTCCTCGCCAACAATCTGCATAAACACAGTTTCAAGCGTCTCTCGATGCGGCGTTAACTCATATAGTGTTACACCATTGGAGACAAGACTAGATGCAAGGGCAGGAATTTCCTCGTAATCGTTTAAAGATACTGTTAGACTGCCATCTGCTAGTTTTTGCAATGATTCGTGTTGTTTATTCATCTTTGCAAACAATTCTTCAGTTAGGCCATTGGCCCGGATTGTTAACAATATTTTAGTCATTAGTAACTCATCCATCCGCGCGGATTTAACAACTTTACCTTTGTGAATAAAGGTAACACTGTCACAAACTGCTTCCACTTCACTTAAAAGATGACTGTTTAAAAAGACCGTTGTTCCTTCATCTTTCAAAGAAACAATAATGTCTCTGACATCTTTACGACCAAACGGATCCAGAGCAGATGTTGGTTCATCTAGGAAGATCAGTTGTGGATTAGGCAACAGCGCACAGGCTAACCCGATGCGTTGCTGCATGCCTTTACTATATGAACCCACTTTGTAGTTTTCTTGCCCAACGAGTCCTACTAACTTTAAGACCCTGCTAATTTGATCCTTCTTATTTTTCAATTTGAATAATTGGGCGTGGAAACTCAGCAAATCCAAACCAGTCATCCAGTCTTGATAACGGAAAAGCTCAGGGAGGTAACCCATCTTTTCTCTCGCAGAAACATCACCAAGGGGTTTGCCAAGTACTGTGCCGCTTCCGGATGTCGGGAATACAAGACCCGTTAACATCTTAATACAAGTACTTTTCCCAGCACCGTTACGGCCAAGGAATCCATAAACTTGCCCAGCTTCTACTGAAAGGCCAATTTGGTCACATGCCGTTTTATTGCCATACTTTTTAGTAAGAGCATGTGTTTCGATGATCATTACCGAACACTCCTAGCGATTTTTGCAAGCTCAGCATCCGTTTTATTACCCATTAATCCATACAAATTGCCATCTTTGGTCCAAATCAGCACAGAAGCGTTCTCCATATTGGGCATTTCTTCTGCAGCGATTTTATGAGCTTCTTTCATAGCAGCAAATTTTTCTTCACCGTATTTGCTAATCAATTTTTTGCTCATTTCATCCATAGCTGCGACCTGCGACTTACCATTTGATCCTTCAAGAGCTTGACTATGTGATCCTGGTGCTATCATATCTTGAGGAATTGTTTCAGTAAATCCTTTTAAATCAGACATAGTGTAGACGTAACCATTTTTCCCTCCCAAATCCACTTCTCTTCCGAAACCAACTAGGACAGGAAGATAGATATCAGAAGTATCTTCCTCGATTTCAGCAAGTTGTTGACGAAGATTCGTAGGAATTAACGGCAAATTTAGCATGACATCTCGTAATTCTTTTTTTGCGGCTTGCGGTGCATCTAAATAGGATTTCTGGGTTGCTACGAATAGGACATCATCATATTTTGCGTAGGCAGCAGCTGAAGATACCATAGACATTTCGACATTGTTTAGATCACTGGAAAGCAGTTTTGGACTATTAACCGCTTTCAG
The DNA here is from genome assembly GCF_023897015.1 of Desulfosporosinus nitroreducens. Classification (GTDB taxonomy): domain Bacteria; phylum Bacillota; class Desulfitobacteriia; order Desulfitobacteriales; family Desulfitobacteriaceae; genus Desulfosporosinus; species Desulfosporosinus nitroreducens. The sequence continues at coordinate 6,914 of NZ_JAMHFY010000037.1, forward strand.
CAGTACATTGCTAGCATCCACATCTAACGTGAACGTCATTTTGCTAGAATCCATCGCAGAGATCTCAGGCTTTTGAGATTCTAGTTCCCGTGGCAAACGAAGTTTAAAAGCACCAAACTCCTCGGCCTCTTGCAGTTTTGTTACTTCATGTTGTGGGTGTGAAACAACGTTGATCAGAGAGCTGTGTTCAAAGTTCTTTCCTTTAAAATCTTCTTTCAGATTAGAAATGGTTTGCATTCCTTCTTGCAGATCCGCAATTGTAATTTCAAGGGTTTTCACATTGTTTACACGGAAAATCGATAGAGTATCTAGCGCTAAAGTTTGCACTGGTTTTACAAACGTAATAAGTCCCAACATAAGCACTAGTGAAGCCCCGATTACTATTTTTCGTTTCATACCATCAGATCCCTTCATAATATAATTTCGCTCCTCCTCTTTTTACATCAAGATTATGTCCTCAATGTGACCGTTTTTATTAATTTCTAAATGGCAATTTAACAACAAATGTTGTCCCTTGTCCAATTTCACTGGTAAAATCTATTTCTCCATCGTAGATTTCCACGATCTTCTTAACGATTGCTAAACCAAGACCGCTCCCCTCTTTGGAATGGGATTCATCGACTTGAAAAAATTTCTCAAAGATTCGTCCTTGATCGATTTTGGATATACCGATACCTTGATCCTTGATCTCGGCAACGACCTTGTTCGAAGTTTTTCTCGCTTGAATAAAAACAGTTCCGGACTCAGCAGAGAATTTAATAGCATTCTCAATTAAGTTCAACCAAATCTGTTGGATCAGGGCTTCGTCACCAGTGTAAACTATTTCATCTAGATCTATGTCGAGTTCTAAGTTTTTCTTAGACCATTTTTCCTCTAGAAGGACAATCGTCCTCCGAATTTGCTCATCTAAAGAAAACTGTTTCGTGCTCTCTGGGATGAATTGATGATCCAGCTTAGAAAGTCGAAGCATATTTGAACTTAAATGGCTTAATCTCTTGGTCTCATCAATGATGATGTTTGTGTAAGCCTGAAAATTTTCTTCCGACAGCTCCTTATCTTGAAGCATTTCAGCGAAGCCTTGGATAGACGAAATAGGTGTTTTGATCTCATGGGACACGCTGCTAATAAAATCTTTGCGGAGATACTCCATATTACCGAGTTCAGTCGTCATTAAGTTGAAATTCTGGGTCAAAACCCCTATTTCATCATTGCTCTTATAATCCATCTTGATTGAAAAATCACCCTTAGCAACTTCTTTTGTTGCATTGCTGATCCGAATGATAGGGTCAGAAATTTTCCGAATCGCGAAGAATAATAGTGAGCCTCCCAAGGCTACACATAAGATCAATGTCACGAACATGAAACTTCCAAAAACTGCATGCGCTTCGCTAATACTCAGATCACCATGATAGAGCACTAAGAAAAGAATCGTCATCAGAGAAAAAGAAACAAAACAAGAGAAAAACAAGATTCCGATGGCAATCAAAGTACCTTTGGCCCGAATTGAATTTGACAATTTCTTAACCATAAATTTTCTCCGCCTTATAACCAAGTCCCCGAATCGTTATGATTTTAAACTCTGGCCTGTCTTCGAACTTCTTACGAAGCTTTTTAATGTGGCTATCCACCGTTCGTTCATCGATATCCGTATCCAGCCCCCAAATTTCAGACATAAGCTGTTGCCTTGTAAAAATTCGCTTTGGATAGCTCAACAGTTTAAATAGTAGCAGAAATTCTTTTTTGGGCAATTCAATATAAAGGTCTGGCCCATTTATGCTCAAATTATCATAGTCCAGTACGATTTCACCTATCACAATTTTATGTTCATTGGTAATTTTAGCTCGTCTTAGCAGAGCCGCTACTCTCAAAATCATCTCGTTCATATCAATTGGCTTTACCATATAATCGTCTGTACCCAGTCTAAAACCTTTCTCCTTGTCCTCAAAGCCCTCTTTAGCGGTCACCATTAAAATAGGCATGCTATAATTTGCTTCTCTAAGGCTTTCAATAAGTTCGAAACCATCCATAAGTGGCATCATGATATCACTAATAATTAAATCGACATGTTGATCTTCGAGGATTTTTAGAGCTTCTTGACCATTTTGGGCTTGTAAAACTTTATAACCGGCTTGTTCCAAACGGGTTTTCATTAACATACGTAAGTTTTCATTATCTTCGACAACCAAAATTGGAAACATGGCAAACCTTCTTTCAAAAGATTACATGCTTATTGTTCATCGTTTGTTGTTTTCACAATTCACTAGGATATTATGCATTGTTAAAATCCTTTTTTCAAATTTACCGTTTTGAGAAGAGTGTAACTTAATAATGTGACTTAAATGTGTCCAAATCACAATGGATAACATTTGTTTTGGCAGTTTTTACAATCCCTAGACTATTGCATTGCTCGTTTTACCCACTAAAAAACCCCTATAATAGATGATTCTATCATAGGGGGCATTTATTTCACCTTGGGGTTAGGTTCATTACATCGATGGCTCTCCAGAATTAACGTTCCTTCCACACGACAACAAAAATGTTTTGTTTAGTGGCATAACCCCCCAGAGATAACTAAGCTACCCTATTGCCGTATTGATTTGCTGGTCTCGTCCCTAATGACCTTCCTTAAACGTTTAATCCATGTGCTTTCATAAGAGAGAATAACTTTTCACGGTATATATCCTCCATTGTAGTGAGAGGCGATCTGAGATAATCCTTGCAGAAACCCATAGCTGCCATAGCAGCTTTGACCGGAATAGGGTTTACTTCACAAAACAGTGCGTCTATAAGGGGGTAAAGTTTATATTGCTGCTCTGCACTGCCTGTAATGTCACCATTAAAGAAACGGGTGCAAATCTCACGTGTCTGTGCCGGCATAATGTTAGAAAGCACAGAAATGCCGCCAACTCCACCAAGCGCCATAAGTGGAACTAACTGATCGTCGTTGCCTGAATACAAATCAAGCTTGCCATGCACACGCGCCATCGTTTCAACAATTTTAGAAATGTTGCCATTTGCCTCTTTAATCCCTACTATATTTTCGTGTTCAGCTAATACTTCGTAGGTTGCAGGCTCAATGTTTATACCTGTCCTTGAAGGCACATTATAGAGAATGATAGGCTTAGTACTCTTGTCGGCAATTTGAGTAAACATTTTAATCAGGCCTTTTTGTGTAGCCTTGTTGTAATAAGGGGTAACTACGAGCATTGCATCCGCACCTGCTTCGCCGGCACTACGAGTAAGGTCATGCGCGTATTCGGTGTCATTGCTACCTGTGCCTGCAATGATCGGCACTCTGCCTTCTGCGTGCTGAGCTGCAAATGTAATTGCTGCTCTGTGCTCAGCATCAGTTAGGGTGGACGCTTCACCTGTGGTTCCACAAATCACCAGAGCATCAATCCCCTCAGCAATTTGCCAATCGATCAATTTGCCAAACTGCTCATAATTAATTCCCGTTTCGTCCATAGGAGTGATGAGAGCAGTGGCAATACCTTTGAAAACAGTGTTCTTTTTCATATTATTCTACATCTCCTTAATATAAAAAATAGCTGATACGGAATCAGCTACTAGATTACCATATGATTTTCCAATCATATCTGTAATATAGATAGCTCTCCGCAAACGCGACAGTTGAACAAATCTTATTTTGTTCAACCAGCCCAGTCCCTACGTAATTGGGACCAACTTCGGCATCTACACCTTTCACAGAAGCTACGGTCTTACGTAAACCTTAACAACTTCGGGTACTGATTGTACGATGCACCTCTATCAATTCTATTAAGTGTATTCATATATCGCTATACTTGTCAAGCCCAAATTAAAAGCACACGGAGACATGAGTACAAGGGAGCGTCAAAGATTGAGTACTTATTTGGTGGAGCTCATAGCTCTAGCTGACATCATGACCTCAGGAACAAACATTTCTCCTGATTTAAACTTCGGAGCTACTATATTCATCCCCTCAATCAGACCCTGATTAATAATTTCAATTGGATCGGTGCCACCCTCAATTAGCTGCTGGGTAATATCCTTGACTCCCAAAAAATCCCCTTTAAACACGGCATCTGCCAGTTGGGTTAGTGTACTCACAGTAAATCCTCCATTTATTATAAAAAAATGTTTTTATCGCCCTTGCATCTTCAATTAGAAATTATCTTGTTTAAATGGAAGCCTTCTCGATATACCTCTGTAAATCTTTATCTAGATCCTTGTCAATCAAGGATTCTGGAGCATTGTTTAAGATTTCCTTGTATTTTCTATTCGCTCGAACAACTACATCCTCGGAACCCTGGGTTACCCATTCATCATAAGAACCCCACTCCGAAACGGTTGGTGTCCAACTTTCCCTGAAGTGTTCGAAGGTATTGGTGTGCATTAGATATGATCCGTTCTGACCCATTTCTTGAATGATATCAACTGACAAAGCCTCATCAGAAGTATCAATACCTTTATAAATGTGTAAAACTCTGCGAATCATCTCTTCATCAAGGATGAATTTTTCATAGGAAGTAGCCATGATGGCATCTAATACCCCTAAGCATTGAACAGCAATATGAGCACCACTCATCATTCCCATCATTAGACTCATCATCGACTCATATCCCGCCTGAGCATCTAGGATCTTTGATTCGGTAATACCACACATAGTTCTTGTGGGTAAGTTGTAGAATTCCAAGCCCATTTGGATGTTAGAAGTATTGATCATCATGGCTTCAGGAGTACCGGCACAAAAGCTAGCACGCTTGAAATAAGATCGAGTGGAAGCGTTGCCATATACAACTGGAGTGCCGGGACCCACTAATTGGCTAAAGACTAAACCTGCCAAGAATTCTGTATTTTGGAGAACGCTAGTCCCCAATAGGCTGATGGGGGCTGTTACTCCCGCCATGATACAAGGGGCCAACAACAGAGGCTGTCGAAGTTTAGCGTACTCCCGCATGGTTTGGATAGTTTCCGGAGCGTATGCTAAGGGGCTCAAGGGATTTACCAATACTCCTACACATGGATTCTCTGCTAAAAACTGCTGTCCGCCCACAGCCATAGCAACCATATCCAATTGATGCTTAGCCTGTAACCCTTCTGTACACATTCCGATTATCGGCTTATCTGTATTTTTGATAATCTCATACATCATACTCAAATGCTTATTTTCGCTGGCTACATCACTAGGATCTACCGGAATACTTCCCACCAGATTGATCACATCGCTGGCCTGACATAGTTTTTGGATATTTGTATAGTCTTGCAAGGTAGCCAAGCGTCGTCCCTTATCCATATCCTGGATATACACAGGACCTACGTTAGGCTGTTGAATAAAACCATCCCCAACAATTACAGACTGTTGATCATTTCTAGCCGACCATTTAAACTTGCTCGGTGTAGTTGCCAAGGCCTTTTCCACTAATTCGCGGGTAATGTAAACCACTTTACCATTAACTCTTGCCCCGTGTTTTTTAAAGAGTTCCACGGCCTCATCATCATGAAAAGCTACTCCTGTTTCCGCCAAAATCTTTAGAGATGCTTCATGGATTCTGGTATAATCTTCTTTTCCAATAAACTCAAGTCTAGATCTTAATGCCATTGTCCTTCTCTCCTTTCAAATAACTTACTAATTCCAATCTTTTTTAATGGACTTCAGAAAACTCAGTAATACCATCATGGTAATAGGAATCATTGGCACAGCGGCCACGATCAGTGCCCCCATTGCTAAGGCCCATAAAATCCGGACCCAACCGGGTGGTTCATCTCAAGATTTTATAATGTTTTTCGACAAATTATTTTAATAGCAATTCTGATGCCAACTTTCTAATTATTCCAAAATATCTTTTAAAATAGAAAATTTAAACATTAACTCCGATTTTTAAGGATATCTAATCCCCTAACCAATATTTTGTGGCATATTTTGGTGCAGTAGGAAGTACATTATTTCAAATAATGCCCTTAAACTAGAATTAAGTAATTCAAATATGAATTACTTTCATTCAATCCTGAATTATTTTTAGTTTTCTCTTCTTCCGGCTCCACCATGCCCGAAAAAAAACTGACCCACCTCAAATAATATGGATACCCAATAAATGTGGAAAACCCCGAATTTTCATCAGGGTAATTCATGCACATATTTACTTATCAATCGCCAAGCCGTGGATTGACTAACTTGTAGTGATTCTGCCACTTTATAGGTTGTTTTGTACTGTTTATAAGCGTCAATCACTAGGTTCTTTTCTACTTCTTGGAGAGCTCCCGCCAGAGAAAAATCTCTAATATTCAATCCGGTATCAACCCCATGCAAGTCATTTCTGAGACTTTTGGGTAAATCCATAAGCTTTATAATACCCTCCGGATTGGTTATAACCAATCTTTCCACAAGGTGCTCTAATTCGCGAATATTACCCGGCCATTGATGTTGTAATAACACATCTAGGCAATCTTGAGTAAATTGATGAGCAGTTTTATACTTTTTATCATATTTATTTAAGAAAAAGTATATCAATGGCAGGATATCACCCAGTCGTTTTCTAAGCGGGGGTATTTCTAATTCGATCACATTTAATCGATAATAAAGATCTGCCCTAAACTTACCTGCTTTCACTGCCTCATTCAGATCTGAATTAGTGGCAGCGATAATACGACAATCCACACTCTTAGATTCTCTTCCTCCAACAGGGCTGTATTTATATTCCTGAATTACATGCAAAATCTTAGCTTGTAAACCCAACGGTATTTCTGCGATTTCGTCAAGAAAAAGGGATCCACCAGTTGCTAGCTCGATTAGCCCTATTTTCCCCTTTTTGTCGGCTCCAGTAAAAGTGCCCGAGGCATACCCAAACAATTCTGATTCCAGCAATTGGTCGGGAATCGCCGCACAATTTATCGTGATAAATGGTCCATCTTTTCGAGAGCTTAGTTTATGTATATGTTTAGCTATGACTCCTTTACCGGTTCCTGACTCCCCAAGAATTAGAACGTTCGATTCAACAGGGGCAATCCTCTGGACTAGTTCCAGTAGATCTAGCATTGCTTTATCTCGGGCAACAAGATTATGATTGATAAATTCCTTTCTCCTCAGCAGCTCTACTTCTTCTTTATACTTATCTACTAATTCTAGAGTTTGGGCTATATCATGTTTTACTTTGTTTATTTGATAAATGTCACGCACATTCATAATAATTAACTCTAAATCTCCATTTTCGCTAAAGACTGGTTCGGCTGTTGTGACGATCCTCCTTCCCGTAATCGTTTCCTGCTCTAAGGTTACCCTCTGCTTTTCCTGGAGAATTATGGGGGTAATTGGTGGGAAACAATACCTTTCTAAAGCCATCTGTCCCGCTGTTTGCCCAATCAATCCCTCCGGCACTACTCCGTAGTTTCTTTGACAGGCTGGGTTAACATATATAGTAACTCCATCTTTATCAGTGACAAAAATCTCATCATAAGAATGATCCAATATCTAGTTTCTCTATCTAAAGGGCAGGAACTGCTATTCATGATTAATCCCTCCTTAGGCAATACCTTCGGCAAAAACGGCTTGTCTTTTTTCAGTTCAATCATATTATATTCTCCATGGTTAGGCTTCATTATGAAAATCATACAGTCAAAACTTCTTAATCTCAAGGCTTTTAATATTTAAGCACACATTTCTCTCTAAACGCAAATTTTGAATAATCTTTAGAGTCCTTCTTTGAAGTAAAACCTTTTAACGAAAGGTAGAAATTTTGCCTAAGAGTGGTGCATCATTTAACAAAGGTGCAGAAAACACAAAAAGCACCGCCTAAACGATGCTCTATCTGCCCTAAAAAGTCCAAAATATCACAGATTGGAAGCAATTCTTAATGGCTAAAGACCGATACTCTTTCTGAAATTCATAATATGCGCCAAGTGGTGATTGCCATGCCAAGCGTATAACGCTGTTGTCTTTCTAATACTTAGATCACCGGCATCAGGGTGACGAAACTGACGATTGAGTTCAGCAGGTGATAACGACCTCAATAAAAAGACCCATCGAAAATGAAGAGTTTCAATAAGCTTAAGGGATACATCGACTGGTAAGGCACGAGCATCTTCAAGTTCAGCCCATAATGCTTCGTTGAACGGTATTATTGTGGGGAAGTCCTCAGTCAAGGCAAGTTTAACTCTGATGTATGCGTTCATATGACTATCTGCTAGATGATGAATAACTTGCTGAATTGTCCACCCTCCTGGTCTATAGGGAGAACTTAATTGTTCATAAGACAAATCTTTAACTGAATCGGCAAGTAATTTTGGCACAGCCTCAATTTGGGCAATAAAGTTATCAACCTGATCCAAACTAACCTCTTCTGAAATATTAAATTGCCCGATGGGATACCTTAGTTTATCCATGTTCCAATAGGCCCCCTTTATTCACTTTTCTTTTCTTAGGAAAAATCCCAGCAATTTAGCCTTTGTATGATTCTCTCAAACCCTTAATTGTGTATTTCAATTATTTTGAGAAATATCCTCCTATTTGCCTAGTTTTCGTTAAAAATGGCAATCCGATTCCATGTCAACATGCAACATAGTATTTGTGACATCTACAGATGATTATGATCAATTCAGGCAGATCCAGCCTTTACAGGTAGTATGCAAGCCCGGTACCCAGGAGCGTATTGATGAAATATTAGACACGATTCTGGTTTTATTTATATAATCAGATGAATAGAGCTGAATTGCTTGACCAATCCTCAACTTTGGGAATCAAGGTCTGGATTAGCAGCGATTAGCTCTGAAAGAGACGTGTTATTGGCACGAGCTATTTTGCAAAATGTATCACCCGGTTTGTTAATGTAAATTTTACAGGTTGCAATCAGACGCTCTAAATACCCCCATGTTAGTGGTCCTACTATTGTCCTAGGACCCGTAAATTATGTGTTAATAAGGGACAGAATAATTATAGCATGCTTAATCGAAGAGTGAAATACGGAGGATAATTGGGAGTAATGAACTTAGATAATTATGGCTTTTCCTTTCCCAATCGTCTCCCCTTTATCTAAAATCACGACCTGATCAGCGATACTCTTGGCATCTTCCCTATCATGAGTCACAAAAATCGAAGTCATCCCAGTATCCTTCAAAATTCCGTTTAACTCTTCCCGAATCGATTGACGCAAATGGGCATCTAAATTACTAAAGGGTTCATCAAGCAAGAGAATCGATGGCTTCGGAGCAACCGCTCTGGCAATCGCCACCCTTTGCTGTTGTCCTCCACTTAATTCGTAGGGGTAACGCTTAGCATAATCCTCTAAATGTACAAGTTCCAACATTTCACGGATTCGTTCGGTTTTTTCTTGTTTACTCAAATTCGTTAAACCAAACCGGATATTCTCCTCCACCGTCATATGGGGAAAGAGTGCATAGTCCTGAAAAACCATCCCAATCCCTCGTTTTTCCGGAAGCACGAATTTATCTTCATTAAATAGTATCTTTCCATTGATTTGCATTTGACCATTCAGAGGAAATTCAAGTCCAGCGAGAAGTCGCAAAACTGTACTTTTTCCACTTCCACTTTCCCCTAAGATGCAGGTAACTTCACCCTGATTCATTTCTAGATTAAAGTCCTTAACGTTATCTACAGATGAATTCTTATATCTAAAGGACAATCCTCGTATTTCGGCAAACATTTAGATTCCCTCCTTTTCTCCAAGTTTATTTAGCAAATACACGGAAGCAATGCTGACTAGAATAATCAACAAGGCAGGAATCGCAGCCTCATGAATCATTTCATCCGTGGCATACTCATAAGTTTTAGTAGCTAGCGTATTAAAATTATACGGTCTTAGGATAAGGGTCAGCGGAAGCTCCTTAACGATATCGACAAAGGTTAAAGCGAAAGCACTGATAACCGCCGGCTTAATCATAGGGAGGTCAACTCTAAAGAACGTTTTGGTTACCCCGTTTCCAAGTATACGAGAGGCTTCAAAAAACTTCTTCCCCACTTTTTCAAACCCTGCTTCAATGGATTGGTATCCTACGGCTAAGAAACGAACGGAATAGGCAAAGATTAGCATAACAACACTCGAACTGAGAACCAAAGTGATCGAGTTAGGGTTCAATGCTTTATAGAACCACTCTAGCTTACGATCAAAATCTACAAAGAAAAGAATCACTCCCATAGAAATAACGGCTCCTGGAATCGAATATCCAAGCAAAGTGACCTTTGAGAAAAGCTTCCCAACCCAGTTTTCTTGAAGCCTAGAAAAATTCGCAATAATCACAGCAACCCCCAAGATAATTAACGCTGCCACCAGCGCTACAACGACCGAATTCCCGAGCAACTTAAGAAATGCTATATTAAGAACCTTTTTATAAGTTAAGGTACTCCAAACAAGGAGTTGAAGGACTGGAATTATGAACCCTAAACTAAGAAACATAAAACTGACGAAAAAAGCCCAAAACCCCTTCAGCCCCCTAAGCCGAGTCCGTACAATTGGCCTTACTTTAGAGGTGGTATAACTGTATTTTTTTCTCCCTCTCAATCCTCTTTCAAGCAGTAATACACTAATGACAATAGTCATCAAAACTCCTGAAAGCTTAACGGCAGTGTCGATATCCCCCATAGAGAACCATGCCTTAAAAATCGCAGTACTAAATGTTTGCACTCCAAAATAAGAGACTACTCCGTAATCATTGAGTACCTCAAATATAACGAGAGTCATCCCACCTAAGATAGCCCCCCTCGAAATAGGAAGAACAACCTGACAAAAAATTTCTAACGAGTTCTTCCCTAACAGCCTAGCGTTTTCAATGAGAGACGCTGATTGGTTGGATAAAAACGCACGAGTGACTGTATAGACATACGGAAATAAGAAGACAGCGAAAATGAATATTGCTCCCTGAATGTTCATAATATCCAACCACTTCGGACTGACTTGAACTTCCAAGACATTTCTGAGAAGCCTTTGTACGACTCCAGTATAGTTTAAAATCCCATTATAAGTGTACGCCCCAATATAAGTCGGAATTGTTAATGGTAGAATCAGAGCCCAATTAATAATCTTTCTTCCCGGAAAATCATAAGCGGAGATCAACCATGCCAGCCCGCTTCCAACCAAAACTGTAAATACACCAGTAAAACCAATGATTACCAAAGTGTTGGTAATATAATCTTTAAGCAAATAGGTTTTTATGTGATACCAATTTTCATTCGGTTGAACAAACAAATTCCCAAATAAGTCAACATTAGGCAAGATAATCAGTGCAGCGAAAAACGCACTTAACATTCCCCATAGGTTAAAGCTCCGTTTGATACTGCTACCACTCCTCAAATTTACACCGCCCTTAATCTTAACTATATAACTGACCATACCAAACGAAGGCAGCCTCTCTAGGCTGCCTTCGTTGACTCAAAGAATTACTTCCAACCCACTTGACTAAAGATCTGTACAGCGTTCTTATTATTCTCGCCTAGTTTCGTGAGATTGATAGTCTGTGGTTTAAAAGTTCCCCAGGACTTCAAAAGGTCTGAAGGCTCAACAGCAGGGTTAGCCGGGTATTCGAAGTTTGCTTCGGAAAATTGCTTCTGGGCCTTTTCGCTAGAAAGGAATTCAACCAATTTGATCGCATTTTCTTTATTCTTTGCGGATGCAGTTACACCAGCTCCACTTACATTAATGTGAGTACCGGTTGTGGTTTGATTTGGGAAGAAGACCCCGAGTTGTTTAGCGACCTTGACTTCTTCAGAATCCGAAGAATTTAGGAGGAGGCCATAATAATACGTGTTCATGATGGCGACATCTCCTTCGCCAGCAACCACAGCCTTTGCTTGATCCCGATCCGATCCTTTGGGAGTACGAGCCATATTGTCAACAATTCCTTTAGCCCATGCTTTCGCCTTTTCTTCCCCGTTCACAGCGATAAATGAAGCGAGTAAGGATTGGTTGTAAATACTGTCTGAACCACGGACAAGAATTTTCTTATTCCATTTAGGATCCGTCAGATCTTCGTACGTTGATAATTGGGATGGGTCTACCCGATCCTTGGCATAAACCAAGACCCTCGCCCGAACCGTTAAACCATACCATTGATTGTCCTTATCTTTTAGATTCTCAGGAACGTTTTTAGATAAGGTATCCGATTCTGCAGATTGTAATAACCCTTGTTCTTTTGCCCTATGAAGTCTTCCGACGTCTGCTGTCACGAGAAGATCCGCTTGAGAATCTTTCCCTTCCCGAGCAAGACGCTCAATCAATTCATCGGATTTCCCTTCGATGACATTGACCTTGACCCCAGTTTCCTTAGAGAACTCCTCTAAGAGCAGCTTATCCGTCTCATAATGTCGGTCAGAATAAATATTGACAACTTGACTTGTTTTTTCCCCTTGCGGTGAACTGGATTTCGTTTGAACTGATGTAGTCGATGAAGTTGCTGAACAACCCGTAAGTACTGCTCCGGCTAAAGTAAGTACAGCAAGCATTCCTGCAAAGCGACGTTTTTTCATAATGTGTTTCTCCTCCCAAAGTTGTGACTATTTCATAATCCTAAAACTTTCAATATCTTGCACGCGTTCAAGGTATTGAAAATCATTCTCAACTATGAGTATACGGATTTTAGATATTTTGTCAACAACTTTTTGGATAATGTGTGCTAAAAGAAGAGTAACCTAGATATTTTATTGATTGAAAGGGAACATAATTTCTCCTATATCTAATAATGGTTATCACTAGATAACCGAAGGACTTAAACTAACCTGAAAGCAAGATTTCGGTGCCGAAAGCCTATCTAGACCCAACTCTATGCCTACTGCCCCCAGCTTCCGAATGTTTAATGGCATTGTCCAACAAATTCTAAGAACCTGTTTTAATCGATAGATATTTGCCACACGGTAATAGTTTGCTCTGGGGTAATTACGCACAAGAACGGTGTTCCGCCAAGGCTCGATCTAAGGCGAGTTGCCCCTCCTCCGCTGTCTCCACATCATAGCCGGCTTTACTTAATGCCCGTTCCAAAACCCAGCGCATATTCGCTTCATCATCCGCGAATAGAATCCTCCGCATGTCCATCCTCCTCAAAAGTGCACGGCCATAAAAGCATTGTCTCGACTTCTTTGGAAGTTTTTAAATACATAAATTTACATTTGCTTCTTCAGCTTTACCTAAGTAATAGCTAATTCCAACAATCTTTACTCCATCGATAAGCTCTTTTTGTTTTAAACCCATTACATCCATGGACATAGTCCCATACTCTTCTTATGGTTCAGCAATAATGAGTTTTAGGATTTTAAGGTGTTGGTCCTCAACACTTTTTATACGGAGGCCCGCTTTATCAATATTTTCTATAGTTCGCCGATTAATATGAGGACCCATCATCCGAACAGTCAGTGGGTCTAATATATCCATGATCTTTCCAAACACTAGATTATCACTCCGAACGTGTTCCAGGAGAACGCATAAAAATCAAAGGAATGAGTCTGATCATATATGTAACGCCCGCCATTACCAGAATATAGAGATAGACATTACCGCTCATCGGCAACCTCCTTCACAGGAAACAGGAGAGCTGCAATTCCTGCTATCAATATCGTTAAAATAATAATTTTGAATCCTTGGGAGATTTGACTGAGGATGGGCAGTTGGGCAAATAACAAACTCAGCAGCATGGATGGACTTCCTAAGTCGTCTTTAGAAAGGAATGAGCGGCCTGTTGAATCGTACACGTATACGATTCAACAGGCCGCTCGCCAACACATCAGAAGTTCGGCTTGAACATCTTACCGCAGAAAGGGCTCTTCTCACAACCCCTATTAACACAAAAATTAAACTTATGTGAACTGAGCGGATTAATTTTTTTTTATAGATGTGCTCCATAATGTTGGTTCATCACCGTCGATGAATACTTCTGAAGCTTCCATTCCGGAACCTTACATATCGGGCAAACACCTGTAAACCATTTGTTCCTCATCCATCGAGCAGCCCGGCCATGTCTCGAATTATAGATACTAAAACGTCGATTACAGTGGGTTACAATCTCCGCCATATCCCCTCTTCGAGTCAAAGACTTGATCCCATGCAATTTGCCACTACGGGAGGGCCATAGTTTAATTTTTTCTACTAAATTACAGAAATCTACATTTTTACGATAATACCTTCTCTTTTCTTTAAGGGCCGCTTGGGACATTTGATTCCCACCTCCTTAAAATATATCTCTATATGCAATTCGACAAGTTTCTTTTAACAGCTATTTGTTTAAAAGTTCATAAAGCATAGTCGCTACTCCCAATTGGAGTGGATCATGAACCAAACGAGATGAGATTTGATCTAAAGCATCAGAATGGACACCTAAGGGTACTCCTGGGGCTGCAATAAAACTATCAGAATAAAGATGGTCCTGGGTTATAAACCCTGCTTCGGGGCAGGCATCCACGATTGCTCGATGATTTTTTATAGCCGAATCAAAATCCTTCTCAAGGTGAACATATTGTCCGCTCTGACTAAAAATGTCTTGGGCTAGTTTTTCCCTTACTTTTGAGTCCTTATCATAAACGGCGATTTTTCCTCCGAAGTTGAGAACAGAAAAGGCTGCAGAGCGTCCCACCGGACCCGCGCCCAGTATCAGCACACACCGGTCCTTAAGCCCTCCTGTCATATAATCGAGAGCTGCTACATATCCCTTCCCAGTTGCCTCACTATTATCTGAGCAGTACCCTGTTTTCAGGTGTGCTGCGATAAAACGGTCATCGTCAGCCATAAAGACGATTTCCGCCTTACGCTCCATGGCTTCTGCAAACCCTTTAGCATCTGGGGAGGAAGGAACAAAGGTACTCACTCCAAGGAAACTTAATATTCCTGCAACAGTTTCAGAAAACCCGCCGATCACTCCCTGTCCGCAGGTCATGGGTAACACAGCAATAGGCCCTGGATCAGGAACGTCTGTATAGTGCATGCCAATAGCATGCGCAGCGATTTCGGAAAGTGTATGACCGGTCTTTCTCACTAACTCTTCGTTGTACTCTTCCATTTGTTGTGCTATCAAATCGATATCGTTTTCCTCTAAACGAGTCATAGCAATTCAGCTCCTTATTCAAGCTCGAAGGATAGGGATCTATCACTATAGGGATTTTTAATTCCTCCTGAATCCTCTGAAGGACTTTTTCTCTTTTTTTCCAAGCATCTTTGAAGTCCGAACTTCGAGTGATTAAGGTCAATACCCACTCCTTCTTTTCGGGAGTATAGTCAGTCAAAACCTCATCGGTTCCTAAGAAATCAGTTAATAAACTTAACGGGCCGACTTGGGACAGGATGTGTTCACCGGAAGCCTCAATTTTCTCTGAAGTCACTAGAAAATGCTCATAAATGACATATTGATCGTTCTGTACAGCCTGCTTAGGAAGGGAGGAGTATAGACTTCCCTGTACACAGGTATTACCCAAGCACTCGACCATATTAATTCCGGACGAATGATAGACTGCCGTTGGAGTCTGGCTTGGTAACCGAGCATCAATCTCTAAGACTTTAAGCCTTCCATTATGGAGAATCGTCTCCACATCCATGATCCCGTTTAGCGTAATCTCACGAGCTATTTTAAGAGCAAGCTCTTCAAATTCCTTGATTAGTGAGTATTTAAGCTCCGCCGGGGCAAGAACCCGCTTACAATCATACTGCTCATCCATTTCTAATTCTGAAATCTGAAATACCCGGTATTCTCCAGCAAATCCAACAACTTCGATCGAATAGGAGGGCCCCTCTAGATACTCTTCAATGATCCACTCTTCATCCGGGTTATTAGTTTGGATCGTTTCTAACTCTTGTTTCGTATAAATTACTTGAACCCCTTCACTTCCACTCCGACTCGAAGGTTTTAGAAGAATCGGAAAGTCACAGTCCGGCCATGGGAGGGGAGACGGAACGTCTATATCATGAAATAATCGGTTAGAAATACGTTTTGAGGAAGAAATGGAATAAGCAGCGCGGTCAAAAGCTAATGGGATTGAGGTCATTTCTGAAATTCCCTGTAGAGCCCTTAGCACCTCTATATCCTCAATCGCTGGTAGAATCAAATCGATTCCTCTAAGGCAAGCAATGAATTCTTGCGAACATGTAAGAATATCCATACAGTAGAATCTATCAGCCAAACGTGACGCTTGAGCAAGTGGTCTACGATCAAATAGAACGACTTCCCAACCCGCCTTCTTTGCCAAATAAGTGGCTTCAACCCCTTGTAACTTCCCTCCGATAATCGCTACCCGCATTAAATTACTCCTTTCTCGGGGGAAGTGATGTGTGCTTTTCGGAAGTTCACCCAGGCTTGATATTCTCTAGATGTTGCAGCTTCTACCCTGTTGGCCTTCAGAATAGGGAGCACCTGCTTAATCGACCGGTTTCCATCATCGATATCCAGAGTACTCTGAGATACTCCGGCCATACCCGCTGAAGGTGGAATGATTGATGTGATGACGTTTGCTCCGGAATTCAGCCGTTGTTCTAACCCCTTTAAACCATCCACATCTAGAGACGCAGGAATCAAGCGATCGGGCATGACCAAACGCATGATAGCAATGATCAACAACTCACGAAAGTGAGAATTGGTTTTCCAATTTGCTAGGGGTGTATTTTCCTGAGGAACAAAGCTCATGACCCGAACTTGGTCCGCTCCGATTCTTGTCATTGTCAGAATAGAATCTGCGATATCTTCATTGGTATCACCGACTCCGGCCAACAATCCTTCTTCAATTAAGTATCCCATTTCTTTAGCCAGGATCTTCCGATTCATCCGTTCCTCATAACTCTGCTCGATGCGTAATCGATTATAAAGCGTCTTATTGTGAGTTTCTTGGTAACATGCATACCAGTCGGCACCGGCTTCTTTGAATTTCCAAAGAACTTCCGGAGAAACGACCCCAGGTGAAATCATAATCGGCGTTTTCGTGTCTCTTTTTAGATCTTTAACTATTTTCAAAAGATCATTGAATCCATGGATTGAATGATGATACAGGGGATCCTCACCCATTGTCAGGTCTAAAAGGTGCACCCCAGAATCAACCAAACAGTGAGCAGTCGACACGATTTCTTTACGATTTTTTCTATAACGAGGATAGTTTCGATTGGATTTTCTGTAGAGACAAAAGGTACAATCGTTCCGACAGTATGTAGAAAAATATACAAAGCCATAAAGAAATACTTTGTTCTCAAAATACCGTTCACGGAGCTCCCTCGCAACTTGCGAAACTTTACCTAATTCATTTTCCGAGGTTATATCTAGTAATCTCAAGATTTCCTCACGGCTAAGCGGAGATTCTTGTCTCGCCTTGACGAGAATCCCGTCTATTTTAAAATCCTGCATTATAGCTGCCTCCTTGCTTCGTCTGATTGATTATGATCATTATGTTTATGTTTTGTCTCATTTACTTTCGAGATATTGGAGATGACTCTTTGTTTAGTTTTAATATGAACTAACAAAGGAACGTTGATCGTTCCTTTGTTAGTTTTTTAGTGTTTTACTTATCTCAGTCTTTTGGACTTGAGATACTAACTATATTTGTCTTTTTAGAACTCAAATAATAGTGAACGGTAGGCGTTAAGGTAGTTCATGCAGAAATTGTCACGTCCAAATAAGGTTTCCGCCGTGACGAGGCCTGCCATCATTCTTTTATCTAATGGATTGATAATTAAACCATCTAGACCTTTAGCAATGGCCATAATTGCAAAGGCTTGATTGATAAATTTACGGTTAGGTAATCCATAGGAAATGTTTGACAATCCGCACATGGTGTGGACTCCCTTGAATTGCTTGGAAATGGCCTCAATGGCATTGAGAAATTCTATTCCAAAATCTTTATTTGTCGCGACAGGTTGCACCAGAGGATCGACATAAATATTATCTATCGGGATATTGTTTTGTACTAATCCATTGATGAGTCGATCAGCAATTTTCAGTCGTTGGTCAGTCGTCTCGGGCATACCTTCATCACTCATGCAAAGAGCAATGACCTTGAGATCAGTTCCAGCAACTACAGGAACTAAGGAATCAAAACGGCTCTTTTCCAAAGATATGGAGTTAATCATGGCTGTGCCTTTATGTACAGATAGTGCCGCAAGAATCGCATTTGGATCCGGACTATCGATGCAACAAGGTGCGTCCGTAGCCTCTTGAACAGTCTTTACTAGCCACTGGAGGTAATCCGCTTCTTTCCCCACGAAAATTCCGGCATTCACATCGATAAAATTGGCACCTGCTTCGCGTTGGTCAACTGCAACCTTTTTAACCGCCTCCGCATCTTGTGCCCGAATGGCTTCACCAATTGCCTTTCGACTCGCATTGATGAGTTCTCCTACAATTAACATCTCATTCGCCCCCTAAATAATATCCTCACCCTATCCCACTTCCCATATCTTCTACACATAGACTTTCTTCATTTTTGCTTTTTCAACTCGTGAAATCTTTAAACCAAATTTCGACTTAAGTATTTTCCTCCTTTCCGTTTAATTACAATTTAACTGATAAAGTAATTAATTAAAATAATTTTAGGAATAGTCGAAATAGATTCAAAGTTGTCGAAATATTTTGTCTTGATTGAATGTATTAATCAATATATAATTTAAAGCAAGTTTCATGCCAATTTATATGAAGACATTAAAAACTAGACAGTAGAAGGGTTTCGATGTTTATTTAATATGAACCAAACAAAATTGATCCATATCTGTAAACGTTTGTTTACAATTGGTTGATACTTACTCTATATAAATGTAATATAATTTTTCTATGAAAAAAATAATTACAGTTCAGATCTATCAAACTCTGCCTCTACGGGAAAAGCGACCATTTAAAAAGCTTGATTTTGGAGGATTTTTTAGTGGATAAGAAAGTTTATTTCAAAATCGAAGAACTTCAAAAGGAAAATGAAAACTTAAAGAAAGAGAATGAATTGCTTAGAACCGTTATTGATAGTGTTCATGAATCTGTATATGTAGTTAATGAAATAGATGAAATCATTTTGTATAATACCGAATCAGAAAAAATGGAAGGTCTTGATAGGAAAGATATTTTGGGAAAAAAGGAAGAGGATGTATTTGCACAGCCTTACTACTTTTCAGAGGAAGTAACCAAAAAAATACTAAAAACAGGGAAACCCCTAATTGAACAGCCCTATTGGTATAACTTGAATTGTGGAAGAAAAACTAATATGATTTTTAGTGCATATCCTTTTTATTACAAAGGTCAAATCATAGCAGTTTACGTTATCTTTCGCAATATGAATCAGATGAGTGATTTTATAGCCATAACTTTAGAGATGCATAAAAAGTTTATTAAACAAGAAACTAATCATCATGATGGAGCTATGTTTCTTCTCGACGATATAATAGGAATAACCAGCAAGATGAAGAAGATTACGACAGAAGCACGAAGAATTGCCTTTCGTAAATCCCCGGTATTAATCGTAGGGGAAACTGGAACAGGCAAAGAACTATTTGCTCAGGGGATTCATAATGCTAGTTTATATTCGAAAGGTCCGTTTATTCCTGTGAATTGTGCGGCTATTCCAGATACACTTTTGGAAAGCCTTCTCTTCGGAACCGTAAAAGGTGCTTTTACTGGTGCTATAGATACGCCCGGCCTATTTGAACAAGCCGAAGATGGAACTATTTTCTTAGATGAAATTAATTCGATGTCCTTTTCCCTGCAGGCAAAACTACTAAGAGTACTACAGGATAAATCAGTACGGAGACTTGGAAGCAAAGTTCAAATACCACTAAATTGCAGAGTCATAAGTGCTACAAATATGGATCCTATTGAGGCAGTTAAAAAACAAGTCATTCGCTCTGACTTATACTTCCGTTTAGCTACCATTACCCTAAATATTCCTCCCCTGAGGGAAAGAAAAGAAGACATTGAAGTTTTGGCTAGGCATTTTATAAGAAAATGTAATACTGAATTTGGGCTATTTATTAATGATATTTCAGAGGAATTAATCAATTTTTTTGAACGATATGATTGGCCAGGCAATGTTCGAGAATTAGAAAACTTTATTGAAGGTGCTATGAACTTTGTTCTAAATAAAGATAAGATACTAAAACTACACCATTTACCTGAATATTTTGGAGAAAGACTTTTTCTTCTTAAAGATACTCAAAACCATAAAGACTCTCAAAGCACAGTAATTGATAATAGGACACTTCAGAGTGCTTTGTTGGAAACTGAAAAAAGTATAATTGAAAGCACCCTAATGCGAAATAAAGGGAATATCAGTAGATCAGCCCAAGTATTGGGTATTTCTAGGCAAAATTTACATTATAAACTTAAAGCATTGGGAATTACTAATAAATAATAATTATAGTCCTTCACAGTATTCCTTTCCATTTTCCTTATTGGTCTTCCTTTCATGTTCTTCGGCAATTCTGATGGCTTGGGGAACCGATAACTTATCTGCTATGAAAATACCCATAATACCTCCACATAATTGTCCGATGAATACAGGGACAATCAAGGTTGGTTGGAAATTTGCAGTGAAGGACAAATAATCTCCCAAAAGGTAACCAGCACAAACGCTGTAGGCGATGCACTTAACCTTGTCCTTAGGAGGCATATCTTTAACCGTGGCAAACATAGCCAAGACATTGGCTGAAGCTGCTACGAGCCCAGCACTACCAGCATAAGTCAACCCTAATTTTGTCCCGATTTTTGTTAAGGGTTTCTGCAAATACTTTTTCAACAGATAGACCATGGGAAATGCTCCAGCCAACATAATTCCAATAATACCTGTGATTTCCAATGCCCTAAAGCGTTCTTCCTCATCCGCAATAAATGGATCAAAACCCCATCCGCCTAAAACTGTGGAAAATACCCCAGTAAAGTATTCAATGATCGCAAAAGCCACCACTAGTTTTAAGGCTGCCATGAGTATCTTTCCATAGATCATAAAGCCTTTAATCATCTTTTTAGGTATCAACTTTAGCCCCAGAGCAAATAAAACGCAGATGATTATTAAAGGAAGAAGATTAATAAAAATACTAACTAATCCGAAGGATAATACATAAGTAGCATCGGCATTGGTGGAAATAGCTTCTCGAACCGGAATATGGGAAAAGAAGAGGATCATACATGTTACAAAAACCCCAAAAGGAACTGCCAGCATTCCGGACATCATGCCCAAGGCTAAATATTGGTGATCTTCTTTTTCTAACATGGTTAAACCAATAGGAATATTATACAGAATTGTCGGGGCAGCCATAATGCCCACCACCATAGACATGATCCAAGCTTCAGGAGATTGAGCGAGGGCTTGGGCTAAGACGTATCCTCCTATATCGCTAGGGATAAAAGTCGTCGCTGCTATCGCCAAATCCGCACCTATAAAACTATAGATTGAACCAAAAACTTTCTCAATAAAGATCGTTAGATAGGGAATAGAGATCATAATTCCTGCTATAGGAAGAAAAATAGTTCCTATCGTTTCTATACCATTGATAAATGACTGTCCTAATTCAGAATCCTCTTTAACAGCTGACGCAACAGCTCCCGCTAAACAACAGGCCATAATAATAGAAATCATCAATTTACCGAATATAACCATTAATTATCTCCTCCTGACAAGAGTTTTTGAACCGTTTGACCACAGAAGATGAAAACGGAGGAAATGCACCTACATCTCCTCCGTTTTTCTACCAGTGTCTTGGTCACTAAATAAGATGGCACCTACCACTAATCTAGTAGTCAAATCACTGTTTATCTTTCGAGAATGCCTCACATTGGGTTTTATGAGGTTTTAATAAAGGTTATTTTTCTACTTCTTCGATGATATTTCTGAGTTTTTGTTGTACTTCCTTATCTAGCGGTTCGGGTTTGTATTCGTTAAGAATTTCCCGTGCCCTTTCTGAAGCACGCTCAGCAGCATCTTTGCCCCCGGTATCCGCTTCCCAAATCAGGCGCATTTTGCGGTCAAAGAGTGATGCCCTAGACTGTTCTTGCTTCACAAAGTCCATGGTATGCTTTTCTAACAAATAGTGTTTACCACTACCTCCGCCTACCCGCTTAATTAGGTCAACAGCCAAGGTTTCATCGTTAATTTCCACACCACGAATCACTCGTTTTACCATCTGTGCTATTTCGTTATCGATAAGTAGTTGGGCATAGCTGAAGGTTACCCCTAACTCCAGCATTCCCATCCCATAAATCAGGTTAACCCCTGACAAGGCTGGCAACAAAGCCGTCATTGTTTTTTCATATCCTGCCTGAGCATCGGATAATTTGCTATCTGCCTACGTCCCTGCTGTAAAGCTCGGCAGTAAGTAGAACTGAGCCAGAGCCGCCACACCCGCACTACACATCCCAAGCTCCGGCGAACCCACTGGAGCAGTAGCATATTGCAGGTCAAATGTCGTAGTGGAACTGCCGTACATCACAGGTGCACCCTTGGCAGCAAGCTGAGATAAGGTAATCCCTGCGAGAACTTCCGCATTGTGCACAACAAGTGTTCCAGCAATGGTTACCGGTGTGGTAGCCCCAGACATAGCCATTGACAATATATTGCAAGGTACACCCGCCCGGGCAAATTCCGTGATAATATCACAGCACTCTTTATGAAGCTGGAGTGGACTTTGTGGACAGGTTAGAGCCGATAAAAGCGGCCGCTTCCTGAGATTATCCCAACCATCGGCAATAATTGCACCCATTTCAAGATATTTTTTGGCATGATCGCCAGAGGTAAGGTCAATGTGCATAGCATGTTTACTAGTATTACTCAAAAAAGCTTCGGCTTCATGTAAATCAACCGATATTTTAGGACAGTCTCTGGCTGAAACTGCATGAGAATAAACGTCAACTCCATCCAGATAATCGGCAACTAAGGCAGTTCCAGCAACGTCCGCCTTGGTTGTTTTTCTCAAAGCACCTGTTACAGGGTCGATAATGTTTACTCCAGCACCAAAGGTGGTAAAACTTACCCGGCTGCCCTCTAATACACAATC
This sequence comes from Desulfosporosinus nitroreducens, assembly GCF_023897015.1. Taxonomy (GTDB): domain Bacteria; phylum Bacillota; class Desulfitobacteriia; order Desulfitobacteriales; family Desulfitobacteriaceae; genus Desulfosporosinus; species Desulfosporosinus nitroreducens. The sequence goes on from NZ_JAMHFY010000037.1 coordinate 29,824, forward strand.
GTTCTTTGGATTACGACCGGCAAGGGTAATAGTACTCGGAGCAGACCTAATCGCATCTTCTACAAGGTGCGCAGGAATACGTACAACAGATTCAGTTCGATCTACCATAGCTCCAGCATCTTGGAAAAGATCTAGGGCCTCTTTAGAACTGATATGAACCCCTTCCTGCCAAAGGACTTCCAGAGTTGAATAATGAATTTGTCTTAATTCATCATCTGTAAACATGTTCAGACTGAAACCATGCTTTTGAGGATTATTAGACCGAGGATTTCTTATGGTCACCTTTCATTCCACCTTTCTAAGATTATATGTTTTATGCCAAGCCCTGAATTGGATAGGTTACTTAGCAAGTAAACTTTTTGCGAGGTCACAAGCGGTAGCAGCATCAGGTGCAAAACCGTCGGCACCAATTTCATCAGAATATTCCTGAGAGATCGGAGCTCCCCCTATAATAATGCGTACCTTATCCCTTAGGCCATCTTCTACAAATAATTCTACAGTGTCTTTCATCGCTACCATAGTAGTAGTAAGCAGTGCAGACATAGCGATCATATCAGCTTTGTGTTCCTTTGCAGCTTCTAAAAACTGTTCTGGTGAAATATCAACACCTAAATTAATGACCGTAAAGCCTGCGCCCTCCATCATCATAGCTAACAGGTTCTTTCCGATATCATGAAGGTCACCTTTTACTGTACCAACCAGCACTTTACCTATTGAGGGGATATCCGTTTCAGACATGAGTGGTTTAACCAAATTAATACCTGCTGACATCGATCTAGCTGCCATGAGTACTTCAGGAACAAACATTTCTCCTCTTTTAAACCGTGCTCCAACTATGTCCATACCTGCAATCAGACCCTGATTAATAATTTCCAAAAGATCAGTCCCGCTATCAATCAAGGATTTAGTTATAGATACTACCTGATTATCATTACCACTTAATACCGCTTTTGACAACTCTTCAAAGTTCGCCATAATATTACCTCCTTGTCTTTACTTTTGCTCTATAAATTCTGACTTATTATTAGAAGATGCTTGTATTCCTCCTTTTTCTTTCACTTTGTATACACTAATATAAATATGCAAGTTCAATGCCAACCTTATGAAAATTCAGAAAATCCAGACAGCAGAAGGGCTTTACAAGTTGAGTTTCTTTTAATAAAATAACACCATCCGAACTGTAACCCTTTGTTGACAGTTCAGATGGTGTTCACTTCTAAAATAGGTGTAACTGAATTTTTCTATGAAAAAAACAATTACAAGTAAATCTAATATATAAAAAGAGCCATGACCCTCACTGATGGTTAGTCATGACTTAAATCATATGAAACTTACTCAGGATTTTATCATAGCTATTTTATATTCAGCCTAACTCCATCCAGATAGGTTAAGCTCCTGGCCATACTCTGAACATTCTGTTTACCTTCTCGAATCATAAGAAGCCTTTCCAATCCAAAACCTATGCCAACCCAAGGATCGAAAATTCCCCATTTCTCGTCCAAAAAATGAGGTCCCATAGCGCCTGATCCCAGCTCGAGCTCACCTTTCATCACATCCACAGTATCTCCGTAGACCACAGACGATTCGGTAAGAAGCCCATAACCTTCAATTCCTGCTGCCTCCATGACCCATTGAGCCATTTCTTCTAACCGTTGATATCGCTCTTCGAGCGGGGTGCCCAGTTCTGTCAGGTTAAGCATTGTAAATTCATTCAGATGTTGCGAGCCCTGTGATTCTTTTCGATAGCAGGTTCCGATTTCAAATATACGAATAGGTTTATCCCAAAGACGTATAAGGTCTCTCCACAGTGTATAAAGATTCGGAGCCAACATCGGTCGCAGGCATCGTTTAGCATCTAACCAAAAGACTTGTGAAAATAGCGGGTGATCGTCTGAAATCGTCATTTTTGCCAATGAAGTCTTTGAAATAATTGTCGGTGTAACGACCTGAACAAATCCCTTTTGGCATAATGCGATCGCCAATCGGTCTTCAAGCTCGAGTAAGGCAGGCCGATGCTTCTCATCACGTAATTTTTTAAGTTGTGATTTCCCATGCTTAACTAAGCTATGTTCAACATCTTGAAACGCGCGGTCGCGGTTTGATGTCTCAATAAAGTTCATATCTAGTTGTTCAGAGGATGCGTTAAGTTCTTTTAACCGTTGTAATTGAACCGTCGACCATGAAATACTCAAGAGATGAACTCCTCCTGTCAAAACACTTAGACATAAAAATGGCGAGGAGTACGGGAGTTTCACCCGTCTGCACGAATTTAGAGTCCGTGTGATCTATTCGATCTACCCCCCATGTGATTTTTAGACTACCATTAATTCCAATCTTATGCAAGCTTTTTTCCAATCTGTGCCTCTACCAGATCTTTACGCAACTTTACCGCGTTGCGTAAAAAACGTGCCGAATATCCTTTAGACTTTGCGCAGTATTAATGTGTAAGAGTACCAGGATGCAGCTTGCTAGCGCATACTGACCTCAATTCGGCAATGTCACATAACGTCCTGATTGTATGCGACGCACCCCAACCGCTTTCATATTGGTGAAGTGTCGTGAAAACTCTGTTGTGCTAAATCGTTTAACTGTAATTTATTAATACTATTTCCTTTTTCTCGATCTTCAACATTAGCAATTGGGGTGGCAAACAAGATTTTCGTAGCTAATTTAATGAAGAGTGTTGATTGGTGGATAGATATCATCAAGTTTTAAATATAACCTGGCCCACTAAATAGGTATTTTAGTGGGCTAGGTATGCCAGATTACTGACATCATTCCATACAGAAACGAGCTGTTAGAAATGTCCATCGATACAGGCGGTGACGAATGCCTGGTGGGTCCTGAGAGTTCAACTCAATACAATTTACTCAAACTGGTTGATGACGTGAGTGTGAGATGACAAAGGTTTCGTTAGTGTAAGAAGTTTGTACTAATGGAGATCTTAAGAGGAGACCTTGGTGCCCTTGCAATTGTTAGAAATGATTAAGGATAAGACTATGTCTTCACTTTATAACCCCCTTTCATGACTAAATGTTTCGGTAATTACACTGTAATATATATGCAATAATCATGCCAAGGCATAATGATAATGACTAATAATTAGAAAATGGCTGTTTCTAAGGTTTAATAAGCAATAACTTGTTTTAAAATATAGAAGAGAAAGTTACGCTATATTGTTGAAAAACTCCAACAAAGAGAAAAAAATGACTTTCTCTTATCAAAATAAAAGAAAGTTATTGAATATGAGGGTCCGGCAGCTTGAAACAGATACCATTGTTACGGCAAGAAAGTAAAATAATCCGTGCAGCTCACGGTTGCCCTGCTTGTTGCTCTCGTCCCTGCCTTTTCCGGCGGAACTAAAGCTTTTCGGGGCAATTCCGGCGAAGCAGGCTAGCTTATCAGCATTAGGAAAACGGCGTATGTCGCCTATTTCTGCAATCAGCTTGCTGGCGATTGCGTTACCGACACCGGGCATAGTGGTCAGCTTGTAATCAAAGGCTTCCAGCATTTTCTCAATTTCCGTATCAATTTGTGCCAGCTCAACTGCCTGATGCTCTAAATCCCTGACAAGGCTCTGGGTGATAAAGTCCCTTGATTCCTGATAGTCGCGGATGGTATTGCCATCATTTTGCACACATTCAAGAATCAATTCAGCCTTGCTTTTCAAAATGTTTAGGGAGATAGCCTTCAGTTCTCCCGCTAATTCTTCTGCTGATTTGTTTTTCAAGTGACCGGGTGACGGATAGGTTTTCCAAAAGTATAATGCCGTTTTCCGGTCGATTTCACAGAAGAATTTTTTGTAGCTTGGGTAAGTAGCCGATACCTGTCATGTAATGCGTTTTTAAGCCTTATACCATCTTTCACAAGGGTATCCCGGCGGTTAACAAGCTGGGACAGTGTCCAATGGTTATCCTCCGGCTTTGCGTCGGGCAGGGTATGCAGCTGGTTGATCAGCACCGTTGCCACGCAATAAGCGTCGTGCTCATCGTTTTTCTTCATCATGGGCGCGCTTTTGCGCTGGTCGTAGGCTAAGGATGGATTTACATCTTTCACCGTATAACCTTTTTCAATCAGCCATACGGCAAGGCTCCTGCCGTAGCCATAGGCGTTTTCCAAGCCATAAATCGGGGACAGTCCCAGTTTTACAGCCATCTTGTTTACTCGTTTTGCCAGCTTATTGAATTCGCTGGGCTTGTTTTCGATAACAATTACATCTAATTTCTCATTCCAGCAATTCACCATTACGGCGGTATGGGTTTCTTTATGCAAGTCCATACCGACATAGAGGTAGTTTTCTCTTTTCTGCGTATCATCCCTTCTTTTGTCCTGCCATCCACATAAAGCCCGAGTACCGGCAACCTCAGATGATAGCCTTCGTTCTCAGAACGGGCAAGGGCGCGACAGCCTATCTACCGCAAGACTTACAGTTTCAAACAGGTTATTTGCTTTGGTGTGTGATGTTAACTCTGTCTGAAAAGTATTGCAAGTCATTTCTGCGCTTATATCAAAACTGTCAACTGCAGAAAAGAAAAAGCGGGGGATTTTCGTACCCCCTTATACCCCCCTCTGGCGCAAATTTTACCACAGAACAAATTTCCTGTAAATCCATGGTTCACCATGAACCATGGGGTACAAGCCGATTTATATGTTCGTTACCGGCAGTCTACAGAAGCTGTGCGTTTCATGTATGCCCTCGTTATCCGGCACACAAATGTTTGATGCCAATGGCAAGTTTGCTAATATTGTTGTCTGGTACGTGAGCCACTGTGTGCCGCTGTGTCGCGTTTTGTTAACAGACTTAAGGTGTTTGCCCATTCAGCAAAAATAAAATCGGATTTGGCGGCTTTCTGCGAGACGTCCTGCACCCAAAAGCACAGACTCTAAATATGGCTTATTCCCTCAATAGCAGGGTGAACCATGGGGTCGAAAACCGTGCAGGTTAAAGGAGCGGGGTCGCAGAGCTTCCACGCTCCGGCTCACACCGCCCCGCAATGCGGGTCTGAGAGAAATTTCCTTCGGGGTCAGATTTCTTGCCTTGGGTCACAACCGGGGTTATGGTTTGCGAAAATCCGCATTTATCAAGGAACATGTCGGAGTCATTGCTGACCCTTATGTTTTTCCGAGGGTCAAGTTTTTGTATGTCTACGCCCAGCGGTTTCGCCGGTTTTCTAAATACCGCAGCAATCTGCCGAGTAGCCGTTCTGTCGTTGAATCTGATGAATTTGTCTCTGATTCTGATGTAGGCATGAAACTAATAAGATTTTTTACCTCATCAGGATAGTTTATTTCATCACATAAAATATCAACTACTTCAATTGGATTGCAATAATCATCCTTGTGTTCATATACCCAGTTTAATGAAACATATAAAAATTTCTCTCTCGAATCGGATGCATTGTCTGGGTTATGTGATGTTGCCAATTTATTGACAAGTTGATAAACATCATATGGAAGTTTTGCTTCACCCTGTAACATGAATGCCAATTCTAAAACTTCCTCTGGTACGTTCTCATTTTTTTGTACAGCTTCTAGGGCATGTTCAATTGCAGTTTGGTGTGCTAAAAAGTTATTTTCAATTGCAAAAAGTATATCATTCCAATTTAACGGCACTAAATTTGTTACCACGGCTGGTAACCACGTTCCCAGTCAAGTCGGTAGGTGACGGGCGGTGCATCCACATCATCGCGGACAAGGACACCTACGAGGTACTAGAGATCGTGGAGATAGTGGACGAGTGACAAATTAGGAAGAGTTGTCCTCAAAAATGGGCAACACTTCCTAATTTTTTTTGAACTTCGACAGCGCCCTCATTGACTTGCTCGCTACAAAATGCGGCTGAATTCACTGCAAAAGAAAATGGGTCCAGCTGACTTTTCGCTGGACCCTTATGCTACATCGGTTTGTTAGAATCGTTGTACCGTAAAACTTGCTGCAGAATTATCATATTCTGTAGTTAGTTTCGTCTACTTTCAAACGTTTCAGCTAAGCTTAGAAAGCAATTTTATCTCTTTTTTTGCTTTCAAGCGAATCTTCTGAGATACCCATTTGGCTATGCTTACTTTTACTAGTGAGTCTAACAATTTTCCCTTCATCTCATTAGTCATTTCTTCAAGCCATTTAAACGCTAATTCAGCCCAATATTGGGAACCTTGCTCAAGTCCAACTTTGACTATTTCGACAAATGGAAATGCTTCATTAACATCAATTTCGGATTCTACTGAGTCAAAAAACTCTTTAACCTCTTTGCGGACATCATTTATAGGTCGTTCCAATATTACCATTACATAAATAAACGCATCTTCATTATCTAGTAAGAATAATCCATTTTTTCCTTCAACTACCCACATCCCGTCATCTTTTAATCCCATAAGGCTACCATTGTTACATTTTACTATAGGTGCCCATTTTACTTTTTCATTTGATGGAACCAAGCTAGAAATTTTTAGTTTTTCAGATGTTGAACTTGAGGTAAACATTGATTTTATTTTATTTGTCATATTTATTTACCCCCATAATGAATAACTGGCAGACCATAGTTCTGCATAACACTTTGGAATTGTTCTCTAACTCCCGGTGTCCAGTTTTGCCAATAATGTCCACTAGCCTCATTTGTAATAATTTCCCCATTTGCTCCACGACTAAACATTCCACCAACTACACTTGATTCGTCCGCTCCAATTGTTTGTGCTAACTGCTGGTGTGGTGAACCAGTGAACATTCCTGATTTTGGAGCACCAGATACGAAAGTTTTCGTTTTCGGATCGAATACATACTCTATACTACCGTTTCTAGGATAATAGTTTTTGAGTGCACCTACTGATTCTGAAGCAGGATTTACCCCCAGTACTCCTGGTGCGGGACCCGAACCTTTCCAAGCATTACCCGCCCCCTTAATAGCTCCCTTTCCGATACCTCCTACTCCAAACGGCATTATCCCAAGCGCATACTGTTGAGTATTTCCATTTTCGTCCACATATGTTGGTGGAACAACTAATCCATATATAACCTTTTCGGCAAAGTTTAAGTCTTTGGGATTACTATTTACAATTCTCTCCACGATATCACAAAATGGTGGTTGTAAAGTCCCTATTGGGTGAGCTTGCATATCTTTTTGCATAGAATTTGCAAGCTCATTTAATTTTTTTAAATCAGCTTCACTCGTCCCCTGAGAAGATATATCCTTCCCACTACATTGAACCGTATTATAATTCGGCTTCTTCGCAGATGCTTGATCTGCATATGACTTAGAATCTGTCACTCTAACACTATTGCTGACGCTATTACTTATCGTCGGTCCAACCGATGAATTTTCTGGAACAACGTGGGGATTTTGAAAAGAACGCATAACTTCGGTAATCGTCATAGGCTTAATAACCGTAGGCTCAGGCCTAGAGTTCATTGGAGAGTATTGTAAAAACTGTTCCGCGAGCGTAGGCTTATATGAATATGCTTGAAAGGTGTCGGGATTTGGTATATGCCCGCTCGGATCAGAATACATCACCGGGTTATTAGCCGTATACACATACCGATTTAGACTCAGCGGGTTCATAATCTCTCCCAAATAACTGTCCCTAGTCTGAAACCTCCCCATGCTCGGGTCATAATACCTGGCCCTTAAGAACTGCAGGCCGGAATCAATATCATGAGCCTCACCGTTGTAGCCATAGGGGTTGTTGAATAGTCTAGTATTCGGGCTTAATTTCCCGCCAGGCATAGGAGTACCAAAGGGGTCATAACGGTATTTATCCCTTACATGCCCTGCTGAGTTAATCATCTGGGTTACGCTGTTATGCCCATCATAGAGGTAATAGAGGGGATCGTTGGGGAC